>JBFMAZ010000027.1:0-50138 GCA_040755415.1 Thermodesulfobacteriota bacterium
AATGCTTTTTCAAACAGCTAAATTGATACTAAACTTTGAACTTTAAACTTGTAATGGCTCGTTTTCATTAAGCGTATCCGAATTTTCTTAATAGAATTTTAAGAATTCTAACGTTAGTAGCACAGAGTGCAAAATCCCCCTTCATCCCCCTTTTTCAAAGGGGGAAGTGTTTCTCCTCCCTTTGGAAAAGGGAGGTTGGGAGGGATTTTAAAATGCTTTTTCAAACAGCTAAACTGTTACCAAAAAATTAATTATTATACAAAGATAAGCATGATGACGGGGTGTAAGGGAGAGAAAATAAAAACCAGATAGATAGGTCGTTAATGTTTCAGATCAAGAAAGCACAGGGTCAAGGCTTAAAGTTTTGAGAGTGTGTCTTATTAATCTAATCTCAACCACTATTGTTAGCCATACTCGTGCTGCCCTTTAAAACTCAAAACCATTAACCAAAAAAACAATACTGGATACCATCAAACATTTCTTGACAAGACCCAGCCTTCTTTCCTTGTACAGTCACCCGTAATCATGTTTTAAATTAATTTATATATAAACCCTTTTTCGGGATATTGCTAACTCCCCCCGCCCCAAATGCCGTGCTAGTAGATTTATCGAACCTGATCTCTTAAATGGGTGTCGCTCATTACTCTTTCAGGCTTTCTCCGCCATAGGCAGAGCCATGCTCACCAGAGCCCCGGCGACCCCCTAGGCCGATAATGTTGGCTCAAAAATACTACCAGTCACCAACATCGCAGGGGGAAACTTCATTTAACTTTGTGTATCAATTACCTCTATTAGCCTCTTTGACTTCTCGGTCATGAGGCCACGATAAGTCTCGAACTCCTTCTTAAGTTCATAATAATCACTGGCTATATCCAGAGCGGCCAGCATGATTATCTTATGGTCAGATATATTTTTAACCCTAGCCTGCACTTCCTCAACCTTGGTCTTTAAATAATTAACGATGTCCTGTGCATCCTCACGCTGAGGGGCAACTTTAAACTGAAACTCCTGGCCAAGTATCTCAACAGTGATTATCCTGGTCACTCAACCCACCACAGGGCAAGTACAAATCTATACAGAAACGTCGATCTCCTCTAGCTTACCTAGTAACGAGTTTATCCTCGCACATACCTCGTCCCGTTCAGACTGCATTCTCTCCGATTCACTTCGAAGCCTCTTCAGTTCCTCTTCCAGTCTCCCTTGAACACTCTCTAATTCTGCCTTCTCTCTTTTTAACTCATTATAGGCAGCGAGCAGTCTTTCAACCCGCTCTTCTAACTGGCCAAATTCCTCTGCGCCCATATTTGAACCTTTCTTTTGCCAACCCTTTCGATTGAAATATAATCGTTCTAACTTTGAAAAGTCAAGGTATTTCCTTAGCTATCAGGCGATACTTTCAGCCCGGTCAATTGGGCTGTCTCCCATTCCGCCAGCGACTGATAGGGATTTTTAAAGCCATCCATGGACAAGACCTTTTTATAAGCATCAACAGCCTTGGCTGAGTCGCCCATCACCCTGTAAGTACGAGCCAAACAAAGGTAGGCTAATCCCGCCAGATCTCCATCAGGCGTGGCGGCCATGCCAAAATATCGAAGGGCGGAGGAGTAATCTCTTTTCATTTTAAAGCAGTAGCCAAGGGAGAGCAAGATAACGGGACGCAGTGCGTGGTCTTCCGGTAACCCTTCCAGAGAGCTTTCATAAGCCCTTATTGCCTGGTCTAAATTACCTTCTCTGTAGTAAATATTACCTATTTCTAGCCACGCCAGCCGACCGGCTTTCGTATCCGGGTATTCTTTCACCAACTTCTCCAATGCCGGGGTCATTTGATCTGGTCTTTGCTTCATAGCCTTTTCATACATAGCCTGGGCCTCGGCATTGCTGTGACCGGTATAAGCTGTCCACCCGGCCCAGCCGGCTACAATAAAAAGCGCTGCTGCTAATGGCCATAGCATAATCTTGATTCGGTCCTTAACAAACTGCCACTGGGGTATGGGATTGCCGATATCTTCTGAGCCGCTCCTTGAGCGACCAGAGTGCTTTTTAAATAGTTTTTGGTTTTCCGACATCTATTCCTCCTCCCTCTCTAACCTAACTGATAACTATATCTATACCTAAATCCGGGGAATATTGCCAAATTAAATTTGACACGACCGATGAATCCTGTTAAGTAACCCTGCTATCTCTTTAATAAAAGAAGCTGTCCGACGGGTAGACAGGCTAGCCGACTTCTTCTGGGATTGATTTTGCTTTTTTGGAGGGATTAACATGCCGTTAGATGAAATAGTTATCAGTAAGGCTATATTAAACCGGTACTTTGAAAAGCTCTCTTCGTGCCTGGAACTAGATGTAGCCATAGTGGGCGCCGGGCCGTCCGGGATGTTTGCGGCTTATCGCCTGGCCAAAGCCGGAAGGAAGGTAGCCATGTTCGAGCGCAAATTGAGTATAGGCGGGGGCATGTGGGGTGGCGGCATGCTGTTTAACGAGATAGTCGTGCAGAAGGAAGGAAAGCGCATTTTAGACGAGCTGGGAATTGGAACAGCAGAGTATGGAGACGGCTATTACACGGCAGATGCCGTGGAAGCGGTCACTACGCTCTGCTCTCGCGCCTGCCAGGCCGGAGTCCGGGTCTTTAACTGTATAACCGTGGAAGACGTTATGGTACGCGAAAATAGGGTCTGCGGACTGGTAATAAATTGGACGGCCGTGGATATGGCCGGTCTGCACGTTGATCCTTTAGCCATACGGGCAAGGTACGTACTAGATAGCACCGGGCATGCTACGGAGGTTATGAAGGTTATCGAGCGAAAGGTGGGGGCTAATCTGTTTACGGAAACCGGCCGTGTTGTTGGGGAAAAATCGATGTGGGCGGACCTGGCCGAAGAAAATACACTGAAAAATACAAAGGAGGCCTTTCCGGGGGTATTTGTGGCGGGCATGGCTGCCAATGCCACCTTTGGCTCCTACCGCATGGGTCCTATTTTTGGCGGGATGCTTCTTTCTGGGGAGAAAGTGGCCGCCCTAATCAACGAAAAGCTGTCTTAGCTCCTTAATCGGAAGGTTCATGTTCTTTATTAATTGTTTGAAGTTGACTTGAACTTTGCATTGAACTTTATTCGAATATCTCCTTTTTCGTCACCACATTCTTTTTTATAAAATCTATCGCCTCCGTCATAGCTGCGATCACGTTTTCCCGAAAATCACCGGCAATGACCAGGATCATCAAATCATCGCCGACAGAAAATTGGCCATCCTTTACTTCTGCCAAAAACTCAACTATGCCGGGTCGTTCCTTTATCCGCCGTATGACTTCTATCAGCCTTTGGCGATCCACCTTTACTTCCACGGCCAGAACCTTCCGTCCATCCCGCGCGGTCGCGCGCACCAGGCCATTATGGCACAGAATCATCCCGGCAGCAGCGATCTTCGGATGAGACCTGATCTTTTCTATCAGCTTACCTGCGTCCAAAGGATGTCCACTCCCTTTTGTTAGTCTTACCGCCGTTTTTATGCTATATTTGCATAAAATCCTCCTAAAAAGAAGAGGAAAAAATGAGGGTATTTGTTACCGGGGGAACGGGCTTCGTGGGCAATCATCTGGTGAATACCCTGCTGGATAATGGATACCAGGTACGCTGTCTGGTTCGGCCGGGTTCAGAAAAGAAATTAATCAGAAGAGAGGTGGTTGAGTTATGGCCGGGCGACATATTTGATGCAGAAGACCGGCTGGCTGAGGGGATAGAGGGCTGCCAGGCGGTAATCCATTTAATAGGGATTATCCGTGAGTTCCCCCGTAAGGGTATTACCTTTGAGCGGTTGCATTATCAGGCTACTGTTCAAATTGTGAACGCTACGCGGGCCAGCGGCATCAAGCGCTATATCCACATGAGTTCCCTGGGCACGCGTCCAAATGCGCGCTCACGTTACCATCAGACAAAATACAAGGCAGAGGAATATGTCCGCCGGAGCGGCCTTGATTTTACTATATTTCAACCCTCCGTCATCTTCGGCCCGCGGGACAATTTCGTCAATCTATTCAAGGAACTGATGCTTAAGTCACCCTTTATTCCCGTGGTGGGTGATGGTTCTTATGCCCTACAGCCGGTGGATATCCATACTGTATCCCGGGCCTTCGCCCTTTCCCTTAGGGAAGAAAAGACTGTCGGCCGGACGTTTCAACTGCCAGGCCGTAACCCCATGAAATTTAATGACCTGCTGGATATGATGGCCCGGAGCTTGGGTAAGAAGATTATAAAGGTGCACCTGCCGGTCTGGCTGGTAAAAGCCACAGCCTACTTCCTGGAAGGTCTGCGGGCCTTCCCCTTGACACGGGATCAGGTTGCTATGTTGCTGGAAGGGAATGTCGGAAACGACAGCACCTTCTATAAGGAGTTCGGCATTACATCTACTCCTTTTGAGGCGGGGATAAAGGAATATATCCGGAGAGGTTAAGGGTGGTTATTGTGCTTCATTTTCTTCGCAATTGTCTTTAATGATATCTTTGACATTTTCCAGGGTATAGAAAATATCATGTATGGTCAGGTGGGGATGCTCCTCACAAAATTCGTCAATAACTTCCAGGATGCGCTCTGCAAAGTCTTCATACTCATCGACCGTAAGAACCTTTGCCGGTTCGGAGGCCAGGAGATGGTCAAGATCAATACCGTGAAAACGCAGGAGTTCTTCTTTAATGGCCGCAAGCCGCCTGCCCCGCCCCCTTTTAACTACTCTTTTATTTTTGATGCTTACTACTTTGGCCATAGGCTGATTACTCCATGCCGCAAAATTTTGACTATTTTAAACTATGCCTTGTATAAAAACAAGTTTTTTCCTTACCCCTGATCACCATCAAGACATCATCTGCGGCGTTGCCTTCGATCGCTCCTCCTTGCGGCGTATTACTCCATACGCCTCAGTCGTCGCTCCTCGGCGCCTTGCATCTAATATCTTGCTGGTGATCAGGAATACTCCATAACCTGCTGATGTTAATCTTGATAGCCAAATTAGAAGTGGATTTGGGTTACTTCTTCTTTCTTGTCCAACCCTGAAAAAGACCCGGCTGGATCCACCCTTGATATATAGAGCACTTCCCCGCCTTATGGCATCTCTGGCAGACTTCTACAGCCAGCCTGGGGTGATTTCGGCGGTTTTCACATATGAGAAAAGACTTATCTTTTGGCATTTAGTTCAGATTACATTCGGATGAGCACTAATTATATCATACTTACTTTTGGGAGTATTTGCTACGATGAATATATTCAAGAAAAGATTTGATTTTAGCGAAACGTATTATAGCAAATTAATCCATCGCCTAATATCCGATTGTAGAGACGGAGTAAAACAACAGTGTGACCATGTTGTAAAAATTGACATAAGCCACAAAAAAGCATAAATAAGAAGCGGCATCAGGTCCTTATTTTTGCAATATATACTCGGGTGGAAGTAAGGTATGAAAATAAGTCTTAGCGAGAAACAGTATGTTATTGATTCTTTCACGATTAAAGACTCATGGCGAATGTTTCGCATTATGGCTGAGTTCGTGGACGGGTTTGAAACCCTGGCCGAGACCTATCCTGGCGTTTCTGTTTTTGGTTCAGCCCGCGCAAATCCAGGTAGTCAGATTTATAATATGGCCGAAAGTATAGCCCGTCTTCTGGTTGAAAACGGTTTTTCCGTGCTTACAGGTGGAGGGCCTGGAGTAATGGAAGCGGCTAACAAGGGAGCTGCAGAGGCTGGAGGCAAATCGGTTGGGCTAAATATACAGCTCCCTTATGAGCAGAAACCGAACTCCTATGCCAACATAAGGTTAAACTTCAAATATTTCTTCATTCGTAAGGTCATGTTTGTAAAATATGCAGTGGCTTTCGTCTGTTTGCCAGGTGGATTTGGTACCCTGGATGAGTTCTTTGAGGCCTTGACCCTGATTCAGACCAATCGCATCAGGCCGTTTCCGGTGATTTTGGTGGGCAGTTCTTATTGGAAGGGCCTCGTGGGTTGGCTGGATAAGCGTATGTGCGTTGATTGCATGATCTCACCCGAAGACCTGAAGGTTTTCAAGGTCGTGGACACAGCCGAAGAGGTTGTGGATGTTGTAAAGAGAACAATTATTGTATGACTAAGCGGGTGTTTTGCTGAATTCTATATGGGCTTCCCCGGGCAAGAGATCGGCCTGACCATCAATGTGGATGCCCAGGCCACGATGGGTTTCCAGATGAAAAAGTTCTCCGCGCTTTCTATTTAACAGATAGGTGGCCACATCTACAGGGACGCGGACCTGAACTCCACTTACATCGCCCCGGCTTAGGCCGGCCTGAATATGGCGCAGCACGGCTACGGCCTGGGCCTCAACAGAACGCACTATACCGCGCCCCCGGCAGTGGGTGCATGTTTTGTAGGTGCCCATGATTATTGGTGAGCGAAGTTTCTGGCGCGTTAATTCCAGGAGGCCGAATTTGGATATCTTGCCGATCTCGATTTTGGCCTTATCCTTCTTCAGGCTATCACGAAATCTTTTTTCTAAGGCGCGTTGATGCGCCGCCTGCCGCATATCTATAAAATCAACAACTATTAAACCGCCCAGATCCCTTAGGCGGAGCTGCCTGGCAATCTCTTCTGCCGCTTCCATATTAGTCTTGAAGGCCGTTTCTTCCGGTTCCTTTTCCCGCATGGAGCGACTCGAGTTTACATCAATGGCCACCAGGGCCTCGGTGGGATTTACGACTATCGAGCCGCCGGAAGGAAGGTTGACCCTGGATTCATATATCTTCTCAATCTGGGCCTCCAGATTATAACGGGAGAAGATGGGCTTGGGATCTTTATAGAGTTTTACTAGCCGGTAATGCCTTGGCGAAATAATGCGCATAAAATCACGTATCCGGTCAAATGTTTCCTTATCATCGACCAGTATCTCGCGTGTATCGGAAGAAAAATAATCGCGTAAAGACCGTATAATAAGGTCTGCTTCCTTGTAAATAAGGGCAGGGGCAGGCAGGGTTTGTCCTTTGGCCTTTATATCTTTCCATAAGCGCAAGAGATATTGCAGGTCTTTAGAAAGCTCCCTCTTGGTGGTTTCCAGACTCGCCGTACGTACGATAAAACCGATGCCTTCCGGCAGCTCAAAACCCTGCATCATTTCCTTAAGTTTTTTGCGCTGTTCTTCGTCTTCTATCTTACGGGATATCCCGGCGCTGCTGCTGCCAGGCAAGAGCACCAGATACCGTCCGGGAAGAGACAGGTAAGTTGTCAATGCCGCCCCTTTTTGCCCGGCCGCTTCCTTGACCACCTGTACCAGCATCTCCTGCCCTTTTTCGATCAGGTCTTGAATGCGTAGTTTTTCACCCTTTTCACCCGGCGTCTCTACCCCGTAATATTCGGGATGGATCTCCGATAGGGACAAGAATCCGTTTTTTTCTCCGCCGTAATCTACAAAGGCCGCCTGGAGGCCGGGCTCAATGGATACCACCTTGCTCTTATATATGTTGCCCCTGGTAACCTCATGGCCGATGGTCTCGATATGTAAGGCCTCCAGCTTACCATCTTCTACTAAGGCTATCCGGCATTCCTCAGTGGCCTCTGCGTTTATAATCAGCTTTTTTCCTGGTTTCCTTGACATGCGTACGCCTTTTAAGCCTTCCCTTTATTATGAGGCCATGGTCCTGGCTTTGTAATGGTTGACCTGGTACATAAAGGCCTCCAACCGGGTGCGGGTATTGGTCGCCTCCTGTCCGTCGTAAGAGATACTTAAGAAGGGAATGTTGTTATTCTGCTCCCGGAACCGTTTTAAGATGGTGCTGACTATAGTGCCCGGCATGCAGGTAAAGGGCATGACGTTTACTATTCCGCTGACATTTTTCTTCAAATAGTCATGGGCCTTGCCCACACTGAGTACAGCCTCGCCTTCAAAGGAGGAATCAATATAGGGCTGGGCGTAAGACAGGATATCCGGTATGCTCGGTTCTGGAGAATTCCGCAGGTCCCCGGCAAACACCTCGCAAAGGGTATGTTCATCCTTGAGCTGGAAGCGTTCTTCCATGGCCAACCGTAAAAATTGCTTAAGCCCCTGTTCACGGCGGCTCTTTCTCTTGGCCGTGAAATTAATATAAAGAATCCATTCACTTATGGTCGGCAGCCAGGCCTCACCGCCCAGGGCCTCGATCTGCTGCACAAGGTTTTCGTTGGAAAATTTATTAGAACGTATGTATATCTCGCCGACAATGCCTAAGACCGGCTTTTCTCTGTAGCCGTTTAAGGCCACGCCCTCAAAATCCTTCCGCGCCTGATGCAGGACCGGGGTGAGATTCTTTCTTTCCTTTATAGCCCGGCAGATCTGACCCAACGCATGCCGATAGACCGCCTCGGCCTGTCCCCTTCGCTTTTCGTATGGCCGGCTTTCCCGCAGCTTTTTTTCCAAAAGGTCAACGGCTACCATGCCTTGCCATCCCAGGCGGGTGAAATTGCCGCCGACCATGCCCAGCCGGTCATAAAAGCTCTCGTCTTGATTGGGCGCAAAAATGGGCACCTGAGGAAACCCCAGAGAGTCCAAAATCATACGGTGAAACCGATGATACTGGCCAAAACGGCAAGGGCCATTTCCGGAGGGCATGAAAAAGGCCGAATGTTCCGGATCAAAATCCGGGCGCTGCACCATCTTTGCCATGTCCCCGGTGGTGAGGATGAAGGGATAACATTCCTTGCTGGAGGTTAACTTGCGTCCCAACTGCAAGGTCTCCTCGTCAGACTCCGGCAAAACCTCGGATTCTACTCCGCAGGCCTCAAATGCAGCGGCTATGGCATGGGCATGGTCGGCCATCGGCGGAAGATAAATCTTCCGCCGTTCCAGCCCGGCCTTTCGCATTATGGAGGGCGCTTCTTTAGCAGGTTCGTGGGTTACACACTTCAGGCTGTCCAGATAAGCCTCCAGGCGGGTCAATGCGCCGGCATCGGCGCTATGTTCGTCTATCTCTATTTCCAGATAAGGCTTGCCGCGCAGTCTTTCCCTGAAGAAGGGAAGGATAAAGGAGTCCGGGCCACAGGCAAAATAGGTCAGGCATACGGCAAAAAGGTTGGGGTTTTCCCGAATTAACTCTGCGGCCGTAATGATCCTTTGTCCGTATCGCCAGTACATAAACCGGGCTGATTCCACATCTATATCGTCTGTAGGGAGAAAATCCATGGGGATGGCCAGGACGCCCAGCTTTTTCAGTTTACGCGCGATATTGAGGTTAACCCCCGGATCGTATGCCGTATAAGGACGCCCGATTATGACTACGGCCTTTTCACCCGGGGCAAGGGAATTAAGGACTTCCCGCCCGCGGGTTTCAAGGCGGCGGTAGAACTCGGCCTGGGCCTCCTCTGCCGCACTACAGGCCCGGGATACTGCGAAAGGAGAAATCCCCAGGTCGGCAGCCATCTTGCGCAATATCCGGCGAACATCCTTACTCTCCCTCCCGAAGCGCAACACCGGCTGTAAAACCCGTATATTTTGCCTGCCAAAGTCAATGGCCGATTGCATAATATAGGGCAGGGCCTGGTTGTACGGGCAGACAAACCCATAGTCAAAGGGGTCTTCTTTCGGTTTCATCTCTATAATGCTGGGCAAGAAGAGGAAATCAACGCCTTTTTCGATAAGGTTGAGGACATGCCCGTGGGCTACCTTTATAGGGTAGCAGGTCTCAGACACAATCTGCTCCAGGCCCTTGTGTATCATCTGTTTGTGCGTGGGTTCGGACAGGACTACGGTAAAGCCCAGGGCCGAGAAAAAGGCCTGCCAGTACGGAAAGAGTTCATACATATAGAGGGTACGCGGGATACCTACCCGGCCTCGCTTACCCCCTTTGGATATTCCCGTGGCAGATTCAAAGAGCCATTCATCCCTTTCTTTAAACAGGTCCGGGAGGTGAGCGCCTTTATCGCTCCGATGGTCCACGTCGTATTTTTCGCACCGGCTGCCGTAGAATAGCGGCTTTTCACCTTCGATTGACACCTTTTTAATCTCGCAGTGGTTCGGGCAACCGTTACATTCAAAGGATTCCGTGGCATAGTTTCGTTCGCTCAGCATAAAGCCCTTGAAACGGCTTTTCTCCCAGGTTCGTTCCCTCTGGGCCAGGATAGCTACGCCTATAGCCCCGGTTACCTCGTGGTGTTCGGGAACGGTAATCTCCCGGCCCAGGACACTTTCAAAGGCGGCCACGATGCCCAGGTTGGCCGCGGTTCCGCCCTGGTAAAAGATGCGCTGGCCGATCTTCCTGTCTTCCACGACCTTATTCAGATAGTTTTGTACTATGGCGTAGGAAAGCCCGGATACCAGATCAGCCCTGGAGGCGCCCCCCTGTTGATAATGCACTATATCCGATTTCATAAAGACGGTACATCGTTCCCCCAGGGGGACAGGCGTTGAGGATTCGAGGGCAAGTCTGCCGAAGTCATTCCGGATGGAGATGCCCAACTGCTCGGCCTGCTCTTCCAGAAAAGAGCCGGTTCCGGCCGCGCAGACCTTGTTCATCTGGAAGTCAACTATGGCCCCGTTTTGCAGGCTTATATATTTTGAATCCTGCCCGCCTATTTCAAAGATGGTATCCACCTGCGGATCAATATCGGCGGCCGCCGTGGCCTGGGCAGTGATTTCATTGACGACGATGTCCGCCCCGATGAAGTCGCCGGTGAGATAGCGCCCGGATCCCGTGGTCCCGGCCCCGATAATCTCCACCCGGTCGCCGATCTCCTCTCCTATCTCCTTCAGGCCCTGTTTGACGGCATCGAGCGGCCGGCCGGCCGTCATAAGGTAGCGTTTGGCCAGAACCCGCCTTTCTTCATTGATTAACACCACATTGGTGCTTATGGAGCCTACATCTATCCCCAGGAAGGCCTTGACTCTTTGTGTTTCCGGGTGCTTATGGACGTGTCCTGCGGGCACCTTATGCTCCGGGTCGGCCAGGTGCAACGGATTATGATACCGGATATCCGTTTTTCTCTCCTTTATAAACTGGAGAAGCGGTTCAAGCCCTTGGAATTTATGCACATAAGCCGGATCTTCCAGCGTCAGGAGGATGGCGCCTACAGCGCCCATGGAGAGGAAGTGCCGGGGTATGATCAGCTCTCCTTCTTCAAGGCCCAGGATGTCTGTAAAGGCCCGGCGTACGCCCAGATTTGCGGCTACCCCGCCCTGAAAGGAGATAGGCTTATGGAATTTCTTGCCCTTGCCGATGTTGCCCTTCAGGTTGCGGGCCATAGCGTAGCAGAGGCCGGCGACAATGTCATACACCGGCGTGGCCTCCTGCTGCAGATGTATCATGTCGGATTTGGCAAAGACGCTGCACCGGCCGGCAATGCGTGGAGGGGCCTTTGATTCCAGGGCGAGGCGGCTGAACTCCTCAATAGACAGGCCAAGCCGTGAGGCCTGTTGATCCAGGAAAGACCCTGTCCCCGCCGCACAAAGGGTGTTCATGGCAAAGTCTTCTATTTCCATGCCGGCAGTCGAGTTCTTCAGGAGAATCAGCTTGGAATCCTCGCCGCCCATCTCGATTACCGTTCGTACCTCCGGATGGTAAAAGGATATGGCCCGGGCCTGGGCGATAATTTCATTGGTAAAGTTAGCTCCTAACAGTTTGGCCATGAGGCCGCCGCCTGATCCGGTAAACGAAACGGTCTTTATGCCCTCCACAGGAAAGCGGGAAAACACGCCGGTTAATACCCGGGCCACCGTTTCCAGAGGTTGTCCCTTGGTCCGGGTATATTCCTCCAGGAGAACCTCTTTATCGTCATTCATGATAACCGTATTTGCGCTGGCTGACCCGACATCTACTCCCAAATGTAGTTTTTTATCACTCATAAGCGTTTCCTCCCTAAATCGAGGTTAAGCTCAGGGATGATATAAAAGACGCGCTGATCATATGTCTTACATTCTGCCCGATGTCTTTTTATTAATGAATTCATAACGGCGGAGACCTCATCCTGTGGGACATTCAGCAGACCGGAAATATCCTCTGCCGTACAGGGCCTGCGGGCCAGCATGGACAGGATTTCGCTTTCCACAAGAGGGCGGAATCCCTGTTGAATACGGCGCTTAAAGTCAACAATAACCTCCGCTTTTTCTCCCAAAACCTCCCTGATTGTCTCCAGCCGGGCGCTGCTTAAGGGTGAGGCATACGCCTCCGCCGGCGGTCTATCCACAGTGTTCAATTGGATGCGGTCCGGTTGAATGGCCTGGAGGGCCTTCCGCAGTTCCTCCACCTCTTCCGGGCGGTCATTGATGCCCTGCACAAAGAGTATTTCCAGCCAGATCTGCCCCGTATATTCCTGGCGGAGGTCTTTAAGTCCGCTGATAATCTGTTCTATGCGGATAGAGCGAATAGGCCGGTTGATACGACGAAAAGTATCCGGTCTTACCGCATCAAGCGAAGGCAGGATAACGTCTGCCTTAAGGAGCGCCTGTCTTACCTCCGGGAGATGGAGAAGAGAGCTATTGGTTATCACCGCCACCGGTTTAGGCGATACATCTTTCAGCCTGGAGACAATGTCTCCTATCTTACTATGTAGGGTCGGCTCCCCGGAGGCCGTAACCGTCACATAGTCTATCTTTGCTGCTTCGGACCGTAAGTAGTTTTCAGCCTCTTTTAACACCCCGGAAGTTGGGACATACTCCTTCCGCCTGGCGGTACGGAGCGTAGTCCGGCCGATCTCGCAATAGATGCAATCAAAGGTGCATATCTTGGGCGGAAGTAAGTCAACACCCAGGGAAAGACCCAGGCGGCGGGAGGAAACCGGGCCGAACAGAAAGGCCATGACCTAGAAACACCCCAGTTGACATTGTACAATCTTTATATTGAGTTCATCTATGAGCCTGCCCACTTCTTTGGGCGACACGCCGGCCTCTTCAGCCAATTTACAGGCCACCGCACAGGCTATACGGTTGTTTACTGCGGCGGCGCGTATCTTGTCTTTCAACTCTCCTGTTTTCATGAGCGCTTCTTTTTACTCCACAAAATGGTTTTAATAGCTATAAATTTACGCTTTACGTTCCCTGCCTGTCAAGTCAATTGTGGAAAACTGTAGGAAGCGTATGGATGATAAAGGTGAATTCGTAGCAGGCTAAACGACCTAAATCAGCTCACAGATTTACCGTGTCCACTGGATTTACATTTTAGCCCGCCTTCAGTAAATATTCAGTTGGATTTTAATCGCCTCGCTTATCCGAAGCAGATCTTCTTCTGAAATAAGACCTGCCTGTTTAAATAGTCGCGACTTGCTTACAGTTGCTAACTGATCGGCCATGGCCTTACTCTCTTTGCCGTCAAATAAAACCAGCGCCTCACTTGGATAAAGACGATCTGTCTTGCTGGTTAGAGGGACCACCTGAACTCGATTGAGGAACTTGTTTGATGCATCATTGCTGACGATCACGGCAGGCCGTTTTTTCTTAATTTCGCCGCCAACAGAGGGGTCAAAATTAACCCACCAGACCTCACCTCTTTTCATGCGCTATGTCCTTAAATGTCATTTCTGCCCAATCCAAGGCCTCTGCCTCTCTTTTTTTATCTTTTGACATTTGGGAGTATGCCAATTCGAGATTCGGGCGGACTACATGCGGGCGAACCAATTCCTCTACAAATTTGCTGATCTTGCGAGGCCCGATGGTCTTATAAAGACCTTCGTAAACCTCCTCATCTACGGTGATGGTCAACTTTTTTTGCATCAAAGCCCTCCCTTATACGTATATTATACGTACATCGAGCGCCTATGTCAATAATAAACCTGGCTCGGGGACTTTCACCTCGCCAGTTATGCGCCCATGATCTTGCTTCGAAAGATAAAGAATACCGCTCCCATCAGACAGAGCCCCGCCCAGAAGTAGTCCATGGACAGCTTCTCTCTCATATAAAGAACAGAAAATGGCGCAAAAACCGTCAGCGTAACCACCTCCTGCATAATCTTGAGCTGCCCGACCGTCATGACCTGGTGCCCAATTCGGTTTGCGGGAACCTGAATTAGATATTCAAAAAAGGCGATCCCCCAACTCACAAATACGGCAATAAGCCAGGATCTTTGATTCAGGCTTTTGAGGTGGCCGTACCAGGCAAGGGTCATAAAGACATTACTGAAACAGAGCAAGATCAGTGTCGTGGTATAGTTGTTCATGGCTTCTCATTCACGCATTGACGGGGCGTTGTTTCTTGCATTGCATAACACCCATCGGTTTTCTATCTAATCGCCTGTAGAATACCGACGGAGTTTACTCCTTTTACATCCTTTTTCAAATCAAATGTTGCGGTAAGCAAAAAATGTCTATTCGGGCGGATTGCGGCGGTCGATGAGGTAGTTGCTGCCTTCCATGGACTTGAGGTGCTTTTTGATCTGTGTGGCGGCCTCCGCCACCTCACCATAATGGCGAAACCGGCTGTTATGATTGGAAATAACGGCTATAGAAAGGCTGGGGAGCGGGAAATGCTGTTCATTCCCCTGCCTGTCCCTGGACACAAAATAATTCCTCTTGAGATCGTCCTTATCCACCAAATTTTTTACCAGGGCATCAAAGCTGGATATGATCTTTTCACAGACCTGTGGTGCCCGGGTTGAAGGCACCATAAAGGTAAAATCATCTCCGCCCACATGTCCCGCAAAGACCTTGCGGGTATCTGTCTCGCGCAGGATGTTGGTAAGCAGCATGGCTACCATACGTATCACTTCATCCCCGCGCGAAAAGCCGTACCGGTCATTATACGGCTTGAAATTATCAATATCCACATAGCCTATGGCCACTTCCTCGCTCGCATCCAGAGCGGCCTGTATAGTCTTTAAGATGGAGGTATTGCCGGGCAATCTGGTTAGAGGGTTATTGTCAAAGACCCGTTGCATCCTTTCAAAGCACAGCGACATCCTGGCAAAAAGTTCTGTATAATCAATGGGCTTGCTGATAAAATCATCGGCCGGATATTGTTCCCATTCGATCCCCGTGGATATAGCCTCTCTGGAAAAGGCAATAATAAACGGTATATGGGCACAGTGTATGCCGCCTTTTATAGCCTGAAGCATCTCCAATTCTACCTTATCCTGTATATCAGCCATGACTAGAACTAGATTCGGCGGATCATTGAAGATGGTATCCACGGCCTTCTTGAAGGTGGGGCAGGAAATTATCTGATAACCCTTGGCTTCAAAAAGGTATTCCTGTTCGTTACCGGGTTTATCACCCTTGCCTATTATCAGGACTCGACGGCGGTTGGGCATTTTTCACCTAAGCTCTGGATCTCAAAGCTAAATCCCTTTAACCCCACAAGAATCTCCTCGGCCTCGGCTATGAGGCCGGGCAGATCATCTTCCCGGAGGGTCAAGGCCGCCCAGGCGGCATGATCCAGGGGCGGGACCCATTTATCGCCGCCAAAACCAAAACCCCGGGCCCGGACCAGGACATCGGCTACATGGACGATAGCCGTGCTCACATAATGATTGGCGCTTTTGGGGGGTTCGTGGTGATAGGCGATGGGTTCAGCCAGCCTGTCCGGAAGGTTCCAGTGCCGGCAGAGCCTTTGTCCTACCTGGGCATGATCAATCTTAAGTATCTGACGCTCTGCCTCATAAAGAGAGAGGTTTTTGCCCCGTATGGCCTCGTCCAAGACGGCGGACTCTTCGGCCAGGTTTTTCCTGATCACTACCTTGCCGATATCATGCAAAAGCGCTGCGGTGGATACCTCCTCAGGATCGTTAATACCCAGCCGCCGGGCGATTACATTGGCGATGGCCGCACATCCCAGGGAATGTTCCCACAGACCAACCACTGTCTTTTCCATGGTCTCGAAAATAGAGGCGCTCAACACCAGGCTCCGCACCACGTTAAAACCTAAAAGGATGACGGCGCTGCTGACCGTAGAGATGCGCCCGGGAAACCCGTAAAATGCTGAATTGACCAGTTTAAGGAGTTTTGCCGCCAGGATCTGATCCTTGGCAATAACGCGTCCGATCCGGTCGGCAGAGACCGTAGGGTCTTCGACCATCTGGGTTAGCTTAGAGACAATGCCCGGCAGGGTTGGCAGGGCCTTCGCCTGTCTAAGTTTTTCCCTGAAACCGGCGGTTTTTTCCTCGTCCCACTCTATTGCCATGAAGTTACGATCAGATCCTTTATTATTTCCTTTAAGCGCATGAGGAGGGGGTCGCCTGTCCTGGGGCTAAATCTTTCCTCCAGGTCGGCCAATTCTTCCTCCAGCGTCTTTTCACCTTCCTCGGCAACGGGGTGTCCCTCTACGGTTATGGTCTGAACCCCCAATCTCTTTAATCGTTCGATCAAGGCCTCGGACAGCCCGGTTCCTTTCCCGCAAAGGATGATGCCGTCTTCGCGGAGGATGTCCCGGGCCAGGGTCATGCTGGAAGTAGCCAGAGATAACGGGATGGTCTGCACGGACGATAATTCCTTTCCAATCCATTGATCGGCAAACGGTAATAAAACTTTAGGAATGGTATTGCCTTGCTATGCCATAAATTCTTTGTATCAGTTTAGCTGTTTGAAAAAGTATTTTAAAATCCCTCCCAACCTCCCTTTTCCAAAGGGAGGAGAAACATTTCCCCCTTTGAAAAAGGGGGATTAAGGGGGATTTTCGAGGCGCCGTTTTCTGGACGACTAGCTCTTTTCAAACAGCTAACGTGTTACAATTCTTTTAAATTTTTTCGGGATGGGATGATGTTATCTGGGGCGGCATAAAGGCAACCGGTAAGTTGATGTAAAATGTAGCGCCCTGATCTTCACGGCTTTCAACCGATATCGTGCCTTGGTGTTCCTCAATGATACGGTGGGAGATAGCCAAACCCAAACCAGTGCCCTGGGCCTTGGTAGTGAAAAATGGTGTAAAGAGCTTTTTAAGCTTTTCCTTAGAGATTCCTTCACCTGTATCGCTTATCTGTATCTGTACATATGCTGTCCCGTCCTCTCTCAGTATGTAACGTGTTGCTATCGTGATCTCTCCACCTGAATTTGTGGCATCAAGGGCATTCAATAGAATATTCAAGAATACCTGTTTCATCTGGTCGGCATCCACGTTGATCGAAGGCAGATTCTCAGAATACATCTTTTTCAGAGTTATACCCTTTTTCCTGGCCCGATTGTCAATCAAGGGCAACAAGCTGTCGATAATTTCAGTCATGTATTTTTCTTCAAGCTTGGCCGGTGCCGGGCGCGCAAAACTGAGCAATTGGCCTACAAGGTTGGAGATTCTATCGGCCTCACTTGACGCCAGGGAATGGAATTCGCCCATAAACTCTTTGTCATTATGTCTTTCGGGAACGAGCTGGAGAAATGTTTTAATAGATACTAAGGGATTTCTTATCTCATGAGCCATCCCCGCAGCCAGGGTTCCCAGGGCCGCTAATCGGTCGGCACGCTGCATAGATTCCATGGACTTTTGCAGGTCTGTATACATCCGGGCATTTTCAAGGGCTATAGCGGTTTGATTGGCCAGGCCTGTCAAAAGATCTATATCTTCATGCGTGTAAAAACCTTTCTTTTTTTTTCTGCCCAAATTCAAGACTCCATAAAGTTTGTTTTTAAAAGTTATAGGGATAGACAGATCTGCCTCCATCGAATTCATATGTTCAATAAGAAATTCAAAACCGTTAGCGATAAAATTCTTCGGATTTGTGGATGCCCCACTTTCCAGCGTATCTTTCAGGATATAAGTTTTATTTTTCTCCAACCACATGAAAAAGGAGGTTTTTGGAGAGCCTACCTTATGAGAAGGCTTAGACAGTCCCCAGGAGGCCTCCATACGATATAAATTCGTCTCATCATCCCAGAGAAAGATGGAGGCATTTTCTGACTTTAACGCCGTAGCGGTAGTCTCAACCAGCTTTTTCAATAATTGTTTTTTATCCAATATGGATATCATGGCTGAACTTAATCTATTTAAGGTCCTTGTATAATCATATCTTTCCCTGAAAAATGCCTTTGTCACGGCTGCTTCTGTACCGGGTCTCAGCCTTGGAAACGCATAGGCAATGACGAGGAATAGCAAGAAAATAACAAATGTGAAGGCACGATTTATGTGACCGAATAAAAACTTTTGCGCTGCAATCACCAAACCCAGACACGGAATAAGCAGCAAAAATGTGATGATAGTATAGGTTACACTTTTTCTAACAACAAATTCGATGTCAAGAAGGCGGTGTTTTACGATCGCATAAGCGGTAACAGAAGCCCAAATGATTATGGTAACACTTCCACAGGGATATACGTTAACGTTTGAAAAGGGATATTTGGTATAACCAAAAACGATGGGAATAAAGTCATGTATTCCTCCGGCAAGGGCAATCGATATAGCCAGAATAAGATAATTTATCTGAGTGCGTTTAATGCCAGATGCTTTTGGGGCGGCAACATAAAGTGCTCGAATAGCATGTACCAAAACAGCTGCTAAAGAAGTGGCCATGATGAAATATATGGTTGATCCCTGGGCCCAAAAAGCATAGCCAATTCTGATTACATCTTTTATTAGAAATCCTTCGGCATTAAGCATTGCAAATATGACGCTTAAAAAATATACAAAAATAGGTTCTGTTGATTTTTTCCCTAAGAAGATAAAAACAAAATGCAAATAAATCGCTGGTATGAAGATGACACCATAATGAACGAATTGGACCCAAAATAAAGCCATTCCTGTGTTCAAGTTAGGCCTAAATAGCATACCTACGCCAAAATTCCAGATTGCTAATGTCAAACAGAAGAATGCGAAGCTTTTGTTTAATTTGGAACGGATATTTTTTGAGCATACGGTTATTCCCAGTAGTAGAGCAAAAATTGCACCTGTAAAGGGGAAAAAACTGTAGTAAACGTATGCGGGAATCGCCATCGTTTTTACGTACCAAAGAAATTCTTTATTAAGAGGATACTATTCTTCCCACCGAAACTGTAATTACTGGATAAAATAACTTTAAGCTCGCTAGGTTTGCCATTATTAGGAACGTAGTCTAAATCGCAATCCGGATCAGGAACTCCATAATTAATGGTTGGAGGAACAAACTGATCTTGAAGAGCTAGGACAGAGACCACCATCTCAACCGCACCAGAGGCCCCTAATAGGTGCCCTGTTACTGGCTTGGTCGAACTTATGGGTATCTTATAGGCATGTGCACCAAAAGCCCTCTTGAATGCTGCTGTTTCCACCTTATCATTCACCAACGTTCCGGTGCCATGCGCGTTGACATAGTCGACATCTTCCGGTTTAATCCTCGCTTCTTCCAGGGCTAGGCGAATTGCCCGGGCAATTTGTCCGCCCCCAACCTCAGGGCTAGTAATGTGATATGCATCACACGTAGTGCCAAAGCCTATGATCTCCGCATAGATTTTTGCATCTCTGGATACAGCATGGGTAAGTTCTTCTAAAATTAGTACCGCCCCACCTTCTCCAAGAACAAGTCCATCTCGATTTTTATCAAACGGCTTACAAGCTTTTTCCGGGAACTGATTATTAGTACTCGTGCTCTTAGCCAGACAAAAAGAGGCAAATATTGCTGGAACTATCGGATACTCTGAGCCACCCGCCAGGGATATCGAGATCTCACCACTAGCTATAGCCCGGAATGCATAGCCAATGGCCTTGGAGGCCGCGGCACTTCCTGTGCAGAATGTTAAGCATGGGCCATTTAGCCTATATTCAAGGGATGCATACCCAGCGGCTGCCCCGGTCATGCCACCAATCACAGTAAGTGGGTTCATACGCCGAAACCCTTTTTCTATCAGTATGTCCTCTTGATTAAGACACCAGCTCAAGGACCCCAACGAGGTACCTTCAAAGACGCCGATCATCTCTCTGTTTTCTTTCTGGAAATTTAGGCCACTGTCCTCAACGGCCATTCTTGCAGAGGCTAAAAAAAACTGGGTTGAACCATCCGATCTTCGTGCTATTTTTGGATCCATAAAATCCGCCGGATCAAAACCCGAAACCTCCGCCGCTATCTGGCAGGGATAAGAAGATGCATCAAATCTGGTTATTCTTTTCACCGCTGACTTCCCGGTTCTAATGGTCTCCCAGAAGGCCTCTTTTCCTATTCCATTGGGCGCGACCACACCCAATCCGGTTACGACCACCCGTTTTCTCATTTACTTACCTTTTTACTTAGTGAGCTTTTTTGTCGGGAAAAGTGCCCAGGTACGGGCCTTGTAGTCCATATACTCCTGGCCAAATTTGTTGATGAGTTTTTCCTCTTCATAGTACATCCTGATTAATAGAACCGGAATGTAACTTATTAAGACGAAGAGCAACGTCAGATAGGCATTGGCCACCAGAGGGATACCGACTACCTCAAAGATAATACTCAAGTAGGCTGGATGGCGGAGGTATTTGTATGGCCCCTCTATGACTAATTTATGTCTTTCCCTTATCTCGATATGCAGGCTCCAATACCTGCCTAGAGTCCTTATCGCCCAGTTCCGGCCTGCTAATCCTGATATGTACAGAAGCAATCCCAACCCACTCACAAACAGGTTTAACCGGGGGTTATAAACAAAAAATTCCGCCAGGGCGCCAAAAAACATCAGGGCATGGAGTATAAAGAGGAGCGTAAACGTCCAGCCCTTTTCCACTGTGCCGATGTCTTTTTCCCGGCGGGCAAAGGTCTCCAGGAACCTCTGGCTAATTGCTATAGCGAAAAACGCTAATATAAAGATGGAAGATTGCATCAGGGAAGTTCGAATAGATAGACTAAAAAGCGTAGCTCAAATTAATGGCTGCCATCTGCATGAATGTTTCGTAACGCCCGTTAAACCCCACCACCTGGGAGTTCGTCGACCTGTCTTCAAAAAACACCGCCATGTAACCAACATTACAAGAGAGATTGCCTTTATTATAGCCAAATCCTAATGAGAAAGCATTGGAGTCAGCATCCGGCACCATGGGGTCAAGGGTGTTATCGGGTACGGGCGATTCATCAAAAATGTACCCGGCCCTGATGTTAATATCTTTATTTATCATATAATTCACACCAAAACAATATCGATAGGTGTCTTTCCAGTGCCGTTCTACCAGATAATAACCCGGAGTCGGCAGTCCCTGCTCAAAAGTGGCCTTTAATTCATCTAAATTAGACCATCCGGTCCAAAGGAGATCAAATTCAAACGTCCATTTCCCCATACGGGCGGAAAGTCCAGCGGCCGCCGTGGCTGGTAGATCGATACTACATCTTGTACTACCATCCGGGAAAAAGGCTGTAAGAAATGACGCAACATCCGTAAAATATACATCTCCTGCATATTTCACCTTTATGGCACTCCGATAAGAGACTCCAAAATCAACATTATCCGTAAGATGCGCAAAGAGGGCCAGGTTGTACCCCTTTCCCTTACCCGGCGCATCAAGTTTACATTTTACCTCGGGGTCACCGTAAGCGGAGGTGTCAAAGGATTTTTCCATGCAAAAATCAGATTTAAGGTAATCGAATCCTGCGGCCACCGAGATCCTTGGAGTTATCTGCCAGGAGACAACAGGGTTTACAACCACGGTTGTAATCTCGGCAAACTTTGAGACAAACCGGCCCTCCCATCCTTCCGGCCAATCCGTGGAAAGACCGTAAGGGCTGAATATACCAAGCCCTACACTGATCCTGTCATCCATTTTGTGCGTTATAAACAGGTTCGGTACGTAAAAAACCTGGTCTTCTTTATCGGTCTTGGTACCACTTGTGTTTTCGTAACTTGCGTAGGTGAAGATGGTAGAAAGTCCAATGGAAGCCTCTGTATCTACCAATTGATTCATAGCCGCCGGGTTGTAGAACACCACCGATGGATTCTCAGCCCGGGCCGTAACCGCCAGACCCTGGGCGGCCGCACTAGCATCGTGGGAATAGATGAGGAATCCACCACCGTAGGCATACGTAGCAGGCAGAAACAATATGATCAGTAAAAGGGTTATTCTTACCCTCTTAAACCTGCAGCACCTGTTCTTTCGGGACGAGATATAGGGAGTCATCGCTCTTTCTTCTTTTGTCTATCGTCTTAATGGCAAAGTGGCTTTGGCGGCGGAGCGTAATGGCGTCATTGTAATGGTTATTTTCCTGGATAAACTTCCTTATTCTCTTGAATTCACTTTCACTAAATACTTTTTTACTTGATTCTATAAGTCTTCGAACGCTATTTTTATCAAGCCGACAATAGGCAACTAAAGGAGCGCTGTTATCCCAGAGGGTGACTTTTAACTTGCCGGGATTTAACCGGGCCACTATTTTCTGTAGGGATTCTATAAAAAGCTTGATTTTCTTCTCCGATAAGGGCTCGTCCTTGAAGTCATAAGCAAGTTGCTGGCGAATCTCTTCGACCTGAACTCCTAATTCTTCATTCACAAGGACGATATCCCCCTTGATTAACTCGTACCTCATGGGAGAATCAATAGATTCGCGCCACCTTTTTACGACAAAGCTTTCTTTACCATTGGTCGCCTGGAAGTACGTCGTCTTGATAGGCTCCATATAGGGCTGGTCACTTACTGATGAACCTTTTTTGACCTTTAATCTTTCTATCTTATGGCCCTTATGGAAAGCAAGGAAAGATCGCCTCTCATCCCGCGGGATTTCATGGATCTCTCCATTTTCAGTTACCTGGTATTCCGGACTGGAATCATAGTCTGTCATCTGAAAAAGTTCATTACACTCTACACACCATAATAATCTTTTCATTCTTTCTCTCCCTTGATAAGTATTTAAAGGGTGGGCTGTTGCAACTGTTATCGGCAATACATTGGAGTAACTTGAACAGCATTTTAGAAAAGAGATAGATATGATATGTATTAGCAGATTCTATGGCTCAAGGATTTACCTTGCCTGGACAGAATGGCGTTTTTTACTGTAAAGAGTAATTTTTTGATATCAAAAGGCTTGGTAATGTACTCATATACCCCATAGTCGGTTGCCTTAGCCTCTGATTCTGTATCTCTGAATCCAGTAATGAGGATGACTTCGATGTCAGGCTTATATGCCTTGATGTTCTTTAACGTTTCCAGGCCATCCATATCCGGCATCCATAAATCCAGAGTAACTATATCTATGGGATGTTCCTTAATCGTCTCGACCGCCGCACGGCCACTTTCCGCAGTGTAGACATTATAATTTGATTCTAAGATCGCCTTAAGAGATGCCCGGGGTCCTAATTCATCGTCTACCACTAATATGTTTCCATATTTTCCCATCGCCACACTCCATTAACCCAGATCCAAACGTTAAATTTTCCCAAAATATACCTTACAAGGATAGACTGTTTTTGTGTGATGCATGTTTATCGGTAATAAAAACAATTTCCTTAAGTATTTTTTACCTAAAGTGCATTTTATATCATAATCCATCTCTACGCCTAAGACCCGCGAGCATAGATACCGTCAACCTTTCTTTCTTTGCTGCCAAACGTGGTACCCGTTTCTCCTTTGATAACCTGTAAAAATGCCGGGGCAATTTTTTCGTCAGTCGCATTTTCCAGGAGCTGACACAGGCCGCTATCTCCAACATGCCTCTGCAGTATGGTCCGCAATATATTGAAGACACACCGGGCGGCCTGACTTTTTGGCCTTTCCAGCAGTACGGGCACAAGGTAATGCACGATGTTTTTAACTTCCCGGTCAAAGGAGATGCTGGGCAGGGTCAGAATATTTATGGAGAGATTTTGCCTGGCGATTTCGGCTATGCGGGTTGAAATGTTGTCATTAGCCCCTGCTTCTGTCATGTTGACAACCAGATAGGGGCAAAACTTATCCATTCTCTCCTGCAGGAAAAGCCCCCAATCCGCATTCCTTTCGCGGACGTAAGATAACAGCTCATCGATGCGTTTAATGCGGCGGTTGCCGGAGGAAGAAGTGGCCTCAAAGACCAGCCCCTTAAGCCCGTTAATATGCCCCTGAAACATCCTTGCTTCGTCCGGTTTCATAGTATCAAAGATATTCTTATTGAGGTAGCGGAGCAGGCTGACCTTTATAAAATTATAAACATCCAGGACAGAGCTCGGTTCCGGTGAGGTTACGGCTATTTGCTCATCTGCGGCTAAAAAGAAGTCCACCACGTTGTAAGAAGTATCACCCCCCAAATCAATGACTACGTAATCAGCCGGCAGCGCCTGCAGGTCTTTAATGAGCTTTTTCTTTTGGGCCGTTAGGATATTGGCCATGCCCAGGCTGGAACTATCCCCGGCTATGATTCTCAGATTCTTAACCGCCGTGTCCAGGCAGAGTTCGTTTAACGGCTTTCCGTCTTTAAAATAGTGTTGCAGGGTAAGCGGCGGGAATTTTACGCCCAGATGGAGATGCAGGTTGGCGCCGCCTAAGTCCAGGTCCAGGGCAATAACCCTTTTACCCAGCGAGGCCAGGCCGGCGCTCAGGTTTGCGGAAAGAATGGTCTTCCCTATGCCGCCTTTAGCGCCGCCCACGGCGAATATCAGCTTACGTTGTGGTGCGTGTTGCCTTGCGATATCGGATGTAGCCTTCTTTTTAAATTGGGGCCACAGGATACTTTCTCCCCTTTCCCGCGCCGTTTCTAAACAGACGTTCAAAAACTCGTAGGCCTGCTGGATGCGTATAAAGCGCTCGTGCCTGCTGCGGCGAAAGCTCTCGGGCAGGTTATGGATAAGATCGGGGTGGCATTGCATGACCTTCGTCCGAAATGCCTTTTTGAGAGTTTCGGGGTCAAGAGATGCAAGAAAGGCCGGCGATTCCAATTGTTCTTTTGGGAAAAGCACAGAGAGCGCATAATAAAGTTTTACACTGTCTCTGGACATATTTCTTCCTCCGGGATGTTAGACAGATTATTATTACTCCGGCAACTAAAGACTTAAATCCCCCCTCACCCCCCCCCTTTGGAAAAGGGGGGATGGGGGGATTTGGCAAGTTTATATATTTAATTGCCGGAGTAATAATATCTTTTTCGGCTGTTTATTTCTTTTCTTTAGTGTCCATTTGACTTTGTTTTATCCTCCTTGTATAAATTAACCACAGAAGACACGAAGAAAAAATAAATGGTTAATAAGTTCATGGTTTAAAGTTCAAGGTTCAGGGTTAAAAAACCGTGAACGTGGAACCCAGAACTTCTTTTGGTTGCGGCGTCACCGCGCTGTGTGCTTGTAGTTAATCTTTTGACGATACGTATATGTAACTCGGGAGATCTTATGAGGATAAGAAAGGCTGTTATTCCGGTGGCCGGACTGGGTACCCGGTTTCTGCCGGCTACGAAGGCGATCCCCAAAGAGATGTTGACCATTGTCGACCGCCCTACTATTCAATACATTGTGGAAGAGGTGGTGGCCTCTGGTATCGAACAGGTCATTATGGTCACCGGCAGCGGCAAGTCGGCGATCGAAGACCATTTTGATTATTCCTATGAACTGGAGACGATCCTGGAACAGAGAAAAAAGTGGACGCTTCTGGAAGAAGTCAAAAAGATATCTAATTTGATCGAGATTACCTCTGTCAGGCAAAAGCGCCCTCTGGGGCTGGGTCATGCGGTACTATGTACCAAAGACCTGGTGGGCCATGAACCCTTTGTGGTGGTCTTAGGTGACGACCTGGTGGATGCCTCCATCCCCTGTACCCAGCAGTTATTAAATGTCTTTAACGAGTTTCAGAAGCCGGTGGTGGCCGTCTATCCCGTGCCGAGAGAAGAGACCCACAGCTATGGTATAGTCGAAGGGGAGAAGATCAAAGAACAGACCTATAGGGTGACAAGGATGATGGAAAAACCAGCCCCGGGAACAACAGATTCAAACCTGGCTATTATCGGACGGTATATCCTGACGCCGGATATATTTACTATCCTGGAAAACACGCCAACCGGACATGGTGGAGAGATCCAACTTACTGATGCCCTCATGCAACTGGCGCGTCAAAATCAGATATACGCCTATCGTTTTGTTGGCCAGCGGTATGATGCCGGGGACAAATTTGGCTATGTCCAGGCTACGCTGGCCTATGCCCTGAAACACCCGGAGATCGGCCCAAAAGTCAGAGAATACCTGCAAAAGGAACTATGCCTCGGCTAAAATGGCCCTGATCATTGAAGCAGCCCCGGCCTTACCTATTTTTAAGACCTTCCATTATCTTGTCCCGGCTGAACTGGAGAAAGACATACGACCTGGCCTGCGTGTACTTATACCCGTAGGGTTACGTACTGTTACCGGTTATGTCCTCGGTCCGGTCGCTCCTTCAGACAAATCGCAGTTGCAACAGGATGTGCCGGAACTGAAAGAGGTCTTGGATATACTGGATGAGCGCCCCCTCTTTCCTCCTGGCCTCCTTCGCCTTTTTGAGTGGATGGCGCGCTATTATCATTATCCCTTGGGTAAGGTGATCGAGTCGGCCCTGCCGGCTGGACTGAATGTCTCCAGCCGGCGGTTGTTGATTCTTACCGGGACCGGACAGCATGCTCTGGCCACAGATATGCCGGAACGTAATGAAGAAGACGCCTCCCCGGAGATACTCTCCGTTTTAAGGCTTTTTCGGGGAGAAAAACCGGTCTCGGTCCCGGCTATTGAAAAAATTTTTCCTGGTACTGGCCGTAATTTAATCACCAGTCTCGTTGATAAAGGCCTCCTCGCCTGGAAAGAGGTCGTGGAACGGCCGCGCACCGGGCTTAAAGAGGAGCGCCTGGTAATGCTCACGGGAAAAAGGTCCGAAAGGCCCTTATCCGGCGATGAAGAGGTCATCCTGACCTATCTGCGGGAGCAAGGAGAGGTCCCTGTAAAGAGACTAAGGGCCTCCATACCCCACCTGACAAAGAGATTGAAAAAACTGGAGAAGTCCGGCCTTATCTCCTTCTCCAAAGCTATTATATACAGGGATCCATTTAATACCGGGGACTTCTGGTATAGACGCCCGGCAGCCCTGACGGCCGAACAGGAACGGGCCGTTGAAAATATCACCAGGGCCCTCTCCGGCCATGGATTTTCTGCCCATGTCCTCCACGGGGTCACGGCAAGCGGAAAGACAGAGGTGTACCTGAGGGCCACCGAGGCTGCCCTGGCCCAAGGAAAGGACTGCATAGTCCTTGTCCCCGAGATCGCTTTGACGGCCTATTTAGAGGCGGCCTTCATCTCATGCTTCGGGGATAAGGTAGCCGTCCTGCACAGCGGCCTGTCCCCCGGCGAAAAGTTTGACCAATGGATGCGCATACTGGAAGGAAAGGCTCGCATAGTCATCGGCGCCCGTTCGGCTGTATTTGCACCTCTTTCCTCCCCGGGCCTGATCGTGGTGGATGAGGAGCATGACAGCTCCTTTAAGCAGGAGGATAAGCTCCGTTATCACGGCCGGGATGTGGCCGTAATGCGTGCCCGTCTGGAGAAGGCGGTGGTTATTCTGGGTTCGGCCACTCCCTCCATACAAAGTATGTTTAATGTAAGATCCGGGCGTTATGGCTACCTGGCGCTGACCAGGCGGATTGAGGAGAGGGCATTGCCCGAGGTGTCCGTTATCGATATGCGCAAACCCGGGTCACAGACCGGAGCCAGAAGGGATATTTTTTCCCCGGAACTCCTTAACGCCATTGAAGATAACCTGCAGGAAAGGGAGCAAACCCTTATTTTTCTTAACCGCCGGGGCTATTCACCTTCTATGCAATGTACCTCCTGCGGTCAGGTCTTGATTTGCCCTAATTGTAGTGTTTCTCTGACTCATCATCTGTCTGAACAGATACTCCTTTGCCATTATTGCGGCTATTCAGTCCCGGCACTTCCGGCCTGCCCGGCCTGCGGTGGTATTAATGTCAGAGCGATTGGCTGGGGAACGGAACGTATTGAGGCGGAACTAAAAACGCTTTTCCCGGAGGCACGTATAGCCCGCCTGGACCGGGATACAACTACCCGGAAAAGAGCGCACCATGCTATCTTACAGGCCGTTCAAAAAAGGGAAATAGATATGCTGGTGGGCACACAGATGGTGACCAAGGGGCATGATTTTCCTTATATCACCCTGGTTGGCGTGATCTCAGCCGATCTATCTTTGAACCTACCGGACTTTCGGGCGGCGGAAAAGACCTTTCAACTTTTAGCCCAGGTGGCAGGCCGGGCCGGCCGCGGGGAACGGCCGGGAAAGGTCATAATCCAGACCTACAATCCGGACCATTACAGTATTGTTAAGGCCAAAAGGCACGATGTTCCGGGATATTACGAAGAAGAGATCGCCCTTCGCCGGGCGCTCAGGTATCCACCTTTTGTGCGCCTGATCAACCTCCTGCTGGAAGGTAACAGCCAAATCCAGGTCAAGGATTATGCCCAGGAGATGAGCCGGCGGGCCCATGCACTCTTGAAGAAAAACAGGGATTGGCGGGATACCATGGAAATCCTTGGTCCGGCCCCGGCGCCGCTCTTCAAGATAAGGGGAAAATTCCGGTATCAGATGTTTTTGAAGGGTCTCAAGGTTGGGCCGCTACATACCTACACCAATTGTCTTCTCGAATATCTTAAAGCAAAACCTCCCGTCTCAGGGGTCAAATTGATTATAGACGTTGACCCCGAAAGCATGTTATAAATAATTTTTGTAACCGTTTACCATCTTTCAATTTACCGCGGGGATGGCTGAGACTAAAATTGCTGGGCTCGTAAAAGTATCAGTTTAGCTGTTTGAAAAAGTATTTTAAAATCCCTCCCAACCTCCCTTTTCCAAAGGGAGGGGAAAAACTTCCCCCTTTGAAAAAGGGGCATTAAGGGGGATTTTTGAGTCGCCGTTTTCTGGACGACTAGCTCTTCTAACACAGCTAAAGTGTTACCATCAAAATTGCTTTTAAGTTTATTTTCTCTGCGTCCTCTGCGTCTTGGCGGTGAACTATTATTACAATATGGCTATACGCAAGATTATCACCTACCCGCATCCGGTTCTGAAAGAAGTGGCGGAGCCGGTGAAGAAGATAACGCCCGAGATTCAAGAATTAGTTGCTGACATGGCGGACACCATGTATGCGGCTCCGGGAATTGGACTGGCCGCCAACCAGATCGGTGTCTTAAAAAGGGTCCTTGTCTTTGATTTATCCAGGGAAGGCGAAAACAAGAAATTAACGGCCCTGATCAACCCGGAGATCATCCGAGCAGAAGGCGAGACTACCCATGAAGAGGCCTGTTTGAGTGTTATTGACTATGCTGCTGAGGTCAGGCGCAGTACCCAGGTTAAGGTAAAGGCCTTGAATCTCGAAGGAGAGCCGGTGGAGGTTGAGGGCGAAGGGCTCCTGTCCGTCTGTCTTCAGCACGAAATCGACCACCTGAACGGCATCCTTTATATCGACCGCATCAGCAGCCTCAAAAGGACGCTCTACAAACGTCGCCTCAAAAAAATCCTTAAGGTAGAGGCATTATGAATCGGCCGTGCTGGCCGGTAGTCTTCATGGGGACACCGGCATTCGCTGTGCCCTCCCTGGAGGCCCTCATCCATTATGGCGGAGTAGAACTTGTAGCCGTGGTCACTCAGCCAGACCGCCCCAAAGGACGGGGTCTGGCCGTCGCCCCTCCCCCGGTCAAGGTCCTGGCCGAACAGGCAAAGATTCCTGTCCTCCAACCAGAGAAGATACGCACAGAAAATTTTCTTGGCGGGATGCGAAAATTGGCCCCGGAGGTCATAATCGTGGTGGCTTACGGTAAGATCCTGCCTGCGGAACTACTGGCCATACCGCGGCGCGGCGCCATCAACGTCCATGCCTCTCTCCTGCCCAAATACCGGGGGGCTGCCCCTATTCAGTGGGCCTTAATAAACGGAGAAGAAACCACCGGTGTAACCATTATGCAACTGGATGAAGGTACGGATACCGGCCCGATTTTTCTCATGGAGGAGATTAAAATTGAACCGACGGATACGGCGGGTACATTACATGACCGCCTGGCGAGCCTTGGAGCCAGGGCCCTTATCAAAACCCTTGACGGCCTCCAGAAAGGCACTATTATAGCAAGGCCGCAGCCAAACACCGGGGTTTCTTACGCCCCGATGTTAAAAAAGGAGGATGGGCGGATCGATTGGCAGCAGCCGGCCGGAAAGATTTTTAATCTTATCCGGGGCCTCGATCCCTGGCCCGGTTCCTATTCATACTGGCGAGGTAAGCTCTGTCATCTTTATAGGCCGCGTATTATTGAGGGAACAGAGAAAAAAAGGGGGCCGGGAGAGATAATCCAGGCGGATGATTCCGGGCTCCTGGTGGCCACGGGCGGGGATTATATCCTTATTACCGAGATCAAGATGGAAGGAGGCCGTCGCATGGCCGTAGCGGATTTCCGCCGGGGCCATGTGATCGATATAGGCGAGAAACTAGGTTAATGTCTGAAGAAAAGTCACATAAGATTTTATTTGTTGGTCTGCTCCTCGTAACCTGCACTTTATTTTTTCTGGTCGCTGTCCTCCTTTGGTGGATACCATACGTGGGATTAGCCAATATCCATCGTGCCCTTCCTGCTCTGCTGGCCGTTTTTTTTGGCCTCCTGCTTTTATTAGCAGTAGTGGGCATCTTTTCCATCGTACTAACCCTGATTTTCAAGAAGGACCTTTTGCTCTCCAAACGTCTGCGCGGTGCGGTAATCAAGGTTATCTTTCCTGTCTTGATATTAGTCGGCAAGCTCTTGGGCATCTCGAAGGAAAAAATCCAACATGCCTTTGTAGAGGTCAATAACGACCTGGTAATGGCCCAGGCTGGCCGTACCAGGCCCGAGCGCCTGCTCCTCCTTATGCCCCACTGCCTCCAGAACTATGACTGTACGGTAAAGATCACCGGCAATGTGGATAACTGCAAGAGGTGCGGGCAGTGCAAGATCAAAGATCTGGTGGAAATGGCAGAGACTTACCATGTTGGTCTTTCTGTAGCTACCGGCGGCACTATTGCCCGGCGCATTGTGGTAGAGAAAAAACCCCGGATTATAATCGCCGTGGCCTGTGAAAGGGATCTGACCAGCGGCATTCAGGACAGCTATCCGGTGCCGGTTTACGGAATATTTAATATTCGGCCTTATGGCCCGTGCTTTAATACCCAGGTGGACCTGAAAAAGGTGGAAGAGGCCATGCTCCATTTTCTGCAGGGAGGGACATGATGTTTGCCAATCCCCGGGAAGTGGCTCTTTTGGTTCTGGATGAACTGGAAAAGGGACAAGAGACCCTGGATGCGCTCATGGAAAAGGCCTTCCGCAAGCACTTCACCCTGGAAAGGCGGGATCGGGCCTTGACCATGGAACTCGTTTATGGCGTACTAAGGCAGCGGGCCCGGCTTGATTGGACCATAGACCAATTTTCCAGGACCCCGCGGGAGAAGATCGAGCCGCTGGTTCAGAACGTCTTGCGGCTGGGGATATATCAGCTACTTTACATGGATCGCATCCCGCCTTCGGCCGCAGTCAATGAATCTGTGAATCTGGTCAAGGCCGGCCAGCCGGAATGGATTACCCGTTTTGTAAACGGTGTGCTGAGGGCCGTGGAACGGGGAAGAGAGGAGATCAGGTGGCCTGATCCAAAGGAAAATTTTCCCTCCTGGCTGGCCGTAGAGACCTCCCATCCGCTCTGGCTGGTGGAACGCTGGATACGACGCTATGGAGCGGATGAGGCCCGTGACTTATGCGAAAGCAACAACAGGATGCCGGTCTTGACTATCCGCACCAATACCCTGCGGTTAAAGCGCGATCAGCTCCTCCAGTTCTTGCGCAAAGAAGTCCCGGGTATTGAGCCCACCCCTTATTCTCCAGAAGGACTGACACTGAAGGGCTTTTCCGGAAATGTCTCGGGCCTTACCGGCTATAAAACCGGCTGGTTCCTGGTGCAGGATGAATCCTCACAGCTTGTCTCCCATCTCGTCTCGCCCCAGCCCGGTGAGTTAATACTCGATGCCTGCGCTGGTCTGGGTGGAAAGACCACGCATCTGGGCCAGATGATGCGCAACCTCGGGCGCATCCTGGCCCTGGACATCCACGGCGGACGCCTGGAACGGCTGAGAGAAAACGCAACCCGCCTTGGCATCCAGAATATCGAGGTCATCAAAAAGGATGTCACGCGGTCACTGGCAGACTTGGGCGGGAAAAAATTTGACCGTATCCTGGTCGATGCCCCCTGTTCGGGCCTGGGTGTCATCCGCCGCAACCCCGACATCAAATGGCGCCGCCAGCCGGAAGACCTTCCCATTATGGCCGAACGGCAGGGACGCCTTCTGGACGAGGTGGCACTGCTCCTTAAGCCCGGGGGGATCCTGGCCTATGCCACCTGCAGCCTGGAGCCGGAGGAGAACGAGGAGGTTATAAAAAGCTTCCTGGTTCGTCATCCGGAGTTTGAGATAGAAGACCCTGGATCGGTACTGCCCCAAAAGGCCGGCGAGCTGGTAGAAGACAATTTTTTGCGCACCTATCCCCACCGGCATGGGACTGATGGATTTACGGCGGTAAGGATGAAAAAGGGCTGAAAGCTGATTGCTTAACCACAGAGCACTTTTTGCCGGAATTCCAAATGACAAAATCTCCGCCGGAGGCGGATCAAATCAATGACAAATAACAAAGCCCAAAACGTCACTGGTCACTGGTCATTAGTCATTGGTTAAGTCGGGAGAAAGATAGACCCCTTTTACCAGTGACAAATGACTATTGACTAATGACTTCTACTTTAGTCATTTGGATTTCATTTGAACTTTGGATTTTGACATTTGACATTCATTTAAACTTTGAGCTTATTATTACTCCGGCAATTAAATATATAAACTCGCCAAATCCCCCCATCCCCCCTTTACCAAAGGGGGGGTGAGGGGGGATTTAAGTTTTTAATTGCCGGAGTAATAGTACGTTATATTTTCTCTGTGTCCTGGTTCAGTTTTTGACAATCCGAATATGAAAACGAGGTATCTTTTATGAAGAAAATAGCGCCATCCATACTTTCCGCTGATTTCAGCCGCCTGGGAGAAGAGGTTCAGGCAGTAGAGAGGGCCGGGGCCGATCTTATACACATTGATGTCATGGACGGCCATTTCGTCCCCAATATTACCATAGGACCCCTGGTGGTCCAGGCGGTCCGTAAAGTGACCGCCCTGCCATTGGACGTACACCTGATGATTTCCAATCCGGATCAATATATAGAGGATTTTGCCCGCGCGGGAAGCGATATCATTACGGTACATGTGGAGGCCGGTGTGCACTTAAATCGGACCATAAATCTTATCAAAAAGCAGGGGGTCAAGGCCGGTGTGGTACTAAACCCGGCCACGCCCCTTTCTGCCCTGGATTATGTGCTGGAAGAGGTGGATATGGTATTACTCATGAGTGTTAACCCTGGCTTCGGAGGACAATTTTTTATCCCTAATGTGGCCTATAAGATAGCCGATCTTCGGAAGATCATTGACGCCCGCGGCCTTCCGGTGCAGATTGAAGTGGACGGAGGGATAAACTTGGACACGGCCCGAATGGTGGCCAGGGCCGGTGCAGACATCTTTGTAGCCGGGTCTGCCATATTCGGCAGTGATGATTATGCCAAGACAATCCAGACCCTGCGCAAGGCCATAACAGAATAGAAGGAGGATCATGTGCCTATTTTTGAGTACATCTGTAATGAATGCAAGCAAAAGTCCGAAATCATAGTCTTTAAATCTACCGATGCGGCAACCTGTCCCCACTGTGGTTCGAAAGGCCTCTCCAGACTTGTTTCTGCCACATCTTCCCTTACCGGCAGCCCCGGCAAGAAGTTGCCCGGTAAGGGAGATACAGCCTGCTGCGGCTCTTTACCCGGAATGGTGGCCGGCTGTGCTGGGCCGGGTAGCTGCTGCGGAAAAGTATATAAGTAGAACGGCGTTTCGCAGAGTTACTTACGCGTTAGCCGATGGAGCACTATATGGAACTCTTCATCATCTGCCCGCATCACCCTGGCCCGGCATTCAATCTTAAAGTCCTTCTGGGCCAGCTCAAAGAATTTGCATGGAGACATGCGGCTCTTGTCATGGGCCAAATAAACAATGCCATACGAAGCTAATGCCCTTTTTATGAATTTGTAAAGCGGTAATAAGAGATTTTCATTGAAAAGCACCTCGGACCCTATAATGTAGTGGTACTTCTTATAAATGGTGGGGGCACACCAGTCCAAGGTCTGAAAGCGCACCTTATCAAGCCCGTTGATCTCCGCGCTGAACATGGCAAAACAAAGGGCATCCTGATCATAATCGGTAATCGTTACCTTATGGCCGAAGGCCGCGGCAAACAGGCCGGAAAGCCCTATACCCGCGCCGATCTCCAGCATCTCCTTGCCGTCATCCGGTTCAAGCTGTGCCAGTTGATCGGCTAAGATAATGGAGGCCTCCCAGATTCTGGCCCAGAAAGGAAATTCGGCCAGGGGATCATCCTGGGAAAACTGTTTCTCCACCAGCCGATTGATATCCCTTACCTGGGCTATCAGCAGGGTCTTGCCGCGTATGGTGACCGGTGCGGTCTCGATCCCGAATCGCTTATCAATCTCTCTTAATTTGTCTTTTGGAGCTAAGCCGTTCATGTGAGATTTCCTTTCTGACAGGCGCGCATTGTCAAAAGATTAACCACACCTCTATTCTCCATGTCTGCGCAAATAGGACATGAGCTCGGTATAGGTCATGGTATTCAAAAGGTCTTCCCTTGTCAGCCAGGCGCGGCGGGCCACCGAGACGCCAAGAGCCATAAAGTCCATCTGCTCCATGATGTGTGCATCCGTACCGATGGCCAGCTTGCCGCCCTTTTCCTTAGCTGCCCTGGCCTGAATATCATTTAAATCCAGCCGCTTGAAGTAGGCGTTGATTTCCAGCGCCGTGCCGGTTTCGGTGGCCAACTTGATGATTTCTTCGATATCCACGGCGTAGGGCTCCCTTTCGCCTATGAGGCGGCCGGTGGGATGGGCAATAATATCCACATGTGGATTGCGCATGGCCGAAGTTATCCGGTTAGTCAGGGTCTTCGCATCCTGTTTAAAGCCGGTGTGGATGGCCGCTACGACTATGTCTAACTGACGTAAGATTTCATCCGGATAGTCCAGTTTGCCGCTGCTGTCAATATCTACTTCCGTGCCGCAGAGGAGCTTTACCGGACCCCCTTTTTGGTTAAACGCCCGGATATCGCTTATCTTTTTCTGTAAGTCCGAGATGGACATTCCTCCGGCTACCTTAAGCGAGGCGGAATGGTCGCAGATGGCCACCCAAGAAAGACCCAGGGAAGCGGCCTTTCGGGCTATGTCAGCCAGAGAGGCGGTCCCGTCACTGTATTTGGAGTGGACGTGCAGATCACCTCGAATATCGTTCGTCTCCACTAGAAGCGGCAGTCCCCCAGCCTGAGCCGCTTCTATCTCGCCCCGGTCTTCTCTCAATTCCGGCGGAATATAGGGCAGCCCGACAGCCCGGAAGACCTCCTCCTCGGTCCGGCCCCCCAGCCATTTTTCACCCTTGAATATGCCATACTCGTTGATCTTTAGCCCTTGCCGCACGGCCAGATCCCGGATGCGTATATTGTGCGCCTTGGAACCCGTAAAGTAACAAAGGGCCGCGCCCAGACTCTTTGGCTCCACTACCCGGAGATCGACCGAGATGCCTTCTCTGGTGCGGATGCTGGATTTTGTTTCACCGCAGGCCGTGATCTCGCTCACTAAAGGCAGGGCGGTAAAGACCTCCATGACCTTTGCCGGCTCATCCGAGGCTACCAACAGGTCGATATCCTTGGCCGTTTCCCTTCTGCGCCGGAGACTCCCGGCTAGGTGCACCCGCCCCAGGCGGGGACATTTTTTACGCATCATGGCCATGATCTCTTCGGCCACCGGAAGCACTATGCCGACAGGAAGACGCTCCCGGCCTTTTTTGAGGATGGCGATGCCCTTAAGGATGTTCTCTTCCGTCCTGGCCTTGATTCCGGGCAAGCCCTGGATCTTGTGCTCTACCGCCAGTTTCTCTACTTCCTCTATCGAGGATACGCCAAAATGGTCAAAGAGGAGCTTGGCCGTCCGCGGCCCCACGCCAGGGATGGCCAGGAGAGTAACGATGCCGGACGGGACCTCTTTTTTCAAGTCCTCGTAGTCCTTAAGAGTACCGGAGGTTATAATCTCCTGGATTTTTCCAGCCAGGTCCTTGCCGATACCCGGAATGGCCTCCAGGCCGCTTCGGACCGCAACTACAGAGATGTCTTCGGTGAGATTTTCTATGTTCTGCGCGGCCTTGCGGTAGGCGCGAATGCGGAAGGGATTCGCACCCTGTATCTCCAGGATATCGGCTATACCATTAAATACCGCGGCGACTTCCTGATTCTTCATAGGATAACCGGTTCAGCCTTATGCAGTCCAAAGGGGCCTTGAACTCCCGGCTCCTTCACGACAGAGATTACAACTCTACTGTTTTTATAACGACTGGAGCGGAAAAAGTAAATGTTTCTTTCAGCAGGACCTTGGACGGATAGCGCAGCAATGTCCGGTCCCTCCCTATACAATCCAATTTTGTCTTGAACCCAAACTATCTTTGCCTTATACTTAATTTACTTAAAAGCGAGTTCATATCCATTAAAGGAGGTATGTGCTATGCCGAGACTTCTGCTAATTGATGATGAAGAAGGTATTAGAAAGATCCTGGGCATGTCACTTAGAAGTGATGGATATGAAGTGGTAACTGCGGAGGATGGGCGGAAGGGCCTAGACCTGTTTCAAGAAGGACGCTTTCCGATAGTGCTGACCGATCTAAAGATGCCTGAATTAGACGGCATAGAGGTCTTAAAGAGGATAAAAGAGATTAATCCTACCTCTGAGGTAATTATTATTACCGGTCACGGGGATATGGAAGCTGCAGTGCAATCGCTTTATTTAGGCGCGTCTAATTTTGTCACTAAGCCGGTGAATGATCAGATCCTTTCTGCGGCTTTAAAAAGGGCCGAACAACGGCTGGAAATGGACCGGATGTTGCGGGACTGTACCCAAAACCTGGAGGCCATGGTAAAGGAAGTTGCCGGGGAAATAAGAAGGAGATATGAATTTGAGAGTAAACTTATACAGCGCTGGATTGAGGGAATTATTGCCACGGATAACGAAGGGAATATCGTAGTATTTAATCCTACCGCGGAAAAGATATTTGGTTATAATCAGGATGAAGCCAAAAATACAAAGAAGGCCCATGACATCTATCCTGAAAAGATAATGCAAAAGATCGCCGATGTCTTTTCAGGTAAAAAGAACAGAGGAGACGATATCTTTATCGAAGAACATACATCTGTAGTAGGGAAGAACGGTGAACTAGTACCAGTACGAATTTCAGGTGCAATACTCTATGAGGCCGATAAGCCCATAGGGAGTGTTGGATTTTTCCAGGACCTGAGGGAAGTTAAAGATCTACAAAAGGAATTTCTTTTTGAAAATAATGATGCAATCGTAACAAATTGACATTCTCATGAACTTGTCCTCGACCACTCCCCGATCGTGGTCGGGGCCAGGGATCGGAGAACAGGAATCCAGCTAATGTTAAACTATCTAAAAAGACTGGATTCCTGCCCGCCTGCAGCGGACCATAGGCAGGGTCGGCGTCCGCAGGAATGCCAGAAAATAGCCTTTTCAGGCTTTTTACGAGGTCATCATAGAAGACGGTCTCGTAAAAAGCCTTTTCTGTGTGGTCTTGAGGCATTTTTACTTTGGCTGATTGCTCCTCATTTTAACAAATGCAACCAATTGATTTCATAGCCATATTCTATTTAGATCGTTTAAAAATCGTTTAAAAATCGTTTAAAAATCGTTTAACTTCACATAAGGATTCTATTTCCCCATTTTCGCATCAATTAATTCCCAAAAAGACGCCGGTCCTTTACGAGCGCATCGAATCGACCGGTCCTTAGAACGCATTTCTGTCAGCAAGTTCTTTACCTTATTACGTTTTTGCTCAATACTTAATAAATCCGCCAACTTAGAAAACAGTAACTCCTCTACTTGTTCACGAGAAGTAGGGCCAAACTTACGGAGATGTTGAATAACTAATTCCTTGTAAAATCTTTTGTCCAAACCGCGATTCCTAGTATAAGCTGCCTTTTTTTCTGTTATTGCAGCAATCTTTGCAGCAACAAAAAAGCGTGGTTTTCTGCCTTCCATGAGACCTTCTCTTCTTAGCATTGTTGCTGCCTCATCTGTAATGGGCTGCTTCTTCTGCACGCGGTCAAGCAGAATTATTGTGTTCAGGGGAAGGTCTTTTTTCTCCATGAGCAGCTTTGTATAGTTTTCATCAATGGTATGGCCGAATATCTCCAGCACGACCTTTTGCGGCTCAGACTTACTGTAATCTGGCAGCGGGAAAAAGCGCTGGCGTTGAGCCATAATCATAGAATGAATACCGTAGCCCATTGTATCTATCATCCCGAAATTTACCATAGCCTTGGCCAACCATGTATTACGATATTTCTGCGGTGTCTTTTCACCAGCAAAGTAATCTTCTGCCTTCCCATCATAGAAGCTTCCCGCATTTTCAAAAATCAATCGATCCCGCTTCTCGGTAACAATGACTCTTGATTTCAAAGAATAATCCTGATGAGCAATGCAATTGTGTAGCGCCTCCAAAATAACCCGTGTTTCGTACTTATTCACTTCTGTTGCAAGTAGTTGATTATTAGGAAAAATCTTGTAGCGGACATTCCTAATGCGATGCAATACCTTTGTTGTATTGAGCAGGAATGGTGGTCCGAAATGCTCATAGGCCTTTTCTTCGTTATCGAGCTTCCAGGTAATCTCTGCCACGGCGGGTAAAATAAAATGGCTTGATTCCGGTTTGCCTAAAAGGACAATCGCAGCATTCGTTATTTTCCCATGGATGGTGATCTTAGCCTTGTCAAGGAATGTCTCCTCATGCCAAAGATCAATATCATCTGCGTAAGATTCTCTTTGGTGTTTTTCCTTAAACTTTTCCCGGGCAAGAGCTACTGCCTCGGGGTCAAGATCATCGAGTGTCACCCCTTCCGCCACCTCAGCCGACCAATCGGTTTCAGACAGCGGCTCCTTAAGGATGGAATCCCGACGCTCTGGGGTAATTTCCTTTAAGTTGTCGCCGATACGCTGCCATGCCGTGTCATAAGCATAGACCGGCAATCGAGGCTTATGCTTAGGAATCTGCAAGACCCAGACAGTCTTATCTGTATCCGCTGTTGTGAATGCTTCCAGCCTGAAGCCTTCGGAATCAAGGTTGCTGCATTTACCCAGTACCCGTGACCTTATATTTTCAGTTGTATACGTATGGAAGTCCTGGATTCCGACAATTTCTAAAGTCTCGTCACGGACACCTATTACCAGGTGTCCCCCTTCCATGTTTGCAATGGCAGAAATATAGGAAATAATGTCTCCGCCCTTATCTCCGCTGACAGCATGCTTCAGATTTGTGAACTCCTTCCATTCACAGGCCTCATTTTCTTTCGGGTAGAGCCGCAAGAGATATTCGCGCAGTTCCCGTTCTGTCATGCACTCCCCCTTCACATCAATCTTCCTCGTCACCGCCGCGGGCATATCGGCGATTTCCTTTTCGATCTTCTTGAGGTCCCGGTCATATTCCGCGTAAATACGCCTCAATTTGTGCCTGCAAAGCTGAAGGGATTTTGAGCATCCAGAGTTATTCAGAAGCGTGATAACATCACAAGTAGCACGCTACACAGAAAAGAAGTAAGCGTTTAGAAAAAGCTTGTCAAGGATATTTTAAATGGAATATAAATATGTTGCGCCAAGCGAGGAAGCTGAATAGTGTCCATCTGGAAACTCCGTATATTCCCTCCCCCTTTGACGGGGGAGGGTTAGGGTGGGGGCGACAAATCGGGTGAAAGCTAAATTCTGAGATCTGAATGGCTGAGAGCTTCTTGCCGTGTAGAGACCCCGGAGGGGTTTCTTCCACCTCGCGGAGAGATACAGAAACCGTAAAATAACTTGTTGGTCATGAATAATATCACCCATTGCACTTAGAAGTATTTATTTAATGAGTTATTAAAGTATATTATAATAACGGCATGAAACATCTACGAGACCCGAACAATTTAACGCCAGATGAGATAGAGGCTATAGAGAAACAGAGTCTGCGGTCACTCTATACCGCCGCCTTCGATTTCGGCTTTGATGCCTTCGACATTTTTAATCAAAGCTCGGATGATCCAAAAGATATTGCTGAAGACATTACAAGAGAAATGCTGGACAGGCTTGGAGGCTATCAAGTTCAACAGCGGATTCTTGGAAATGTCGATTATCGTAAGGCAAGATATATTATTTTACCGGATTTCTCCGTTCGCCAAGCTCTTTTTGTTGATAGCAAAGCCGAAAAAAATAGCAGTAGTGCTACCATGCAGATGTCTCAATTGGCATTAGCTATTCGGCAAGTCAGAAGCGGCGAAGAGGTAAAACAAGATGGAGATTTGCCTTATGTATCTGTTCATGGTGGCCAACCATTTATTACAACAACACTTCTGTCCCATTATCATTATGAAGACCAACGTAATAAATATAGGCTAAAACAACTCACATTAGCTGCAATTCCAAATGGCATTTTACAAGAACGCTACAATCCCGATGCTCACGATACGATATGGATCGCAGGACGTAATGCTCCTTCGCGTGGTGAGGAGTTCCGTGTACGACTAAGCTTTCATCGTCTCAAATTGAAAGCTGTATGGCGAGTTCAGACAATTGAGTATAATCCCGAGAAGGGAGCTATTCGCTCAAAATGGGATGGGTGAGGTGCATATGAAATATGAACCGGATAACATTTACGAGGGTGATTCCAAGAATCTTGCACAACACATTGATCCCGATACTGTTGCGCTCAGTGTATGGTCGCCTCCTTATCATGTGGGTAAGGCTTACGAGCATGGCATGTCTTTCTTCGATTGGAAAAACCTATTGCGTCGTACGATAGAAGCACATGCAATTATCTTGAAGCCAGGTGCGTTTCTCGCTATTAATATCGCTGACATTCTTTGTTTTAAAGACCCTGACATGCCTCGAATAATGGCCGAGAATATATCCCGCAGAAAACGAAACGATATAACACGCGAAAAGGTACTCGAGGTATGGGCAAAGTACCCCGATTACAATCGAAAGCAAATTGCCGCAATGCTTGGCTGTAGCGAACAAACTATTGACCGGCGAATGAAAGGCAACAACATCCGGGGCGGAAAGTACGAAACGCAAACCCGCGTCAAATTAGTCGGCGGTTTGATGGAACAGTACGCCTTAGACTGCGGCCTGTACCTGTATGATCGACGTGTTTGGGTCAAAGACGCGGCGTGGGAAAACTCTCGGTGGCATACAATGAGTTATAGAGCAGTTGATGAGTTCGAATATATATATATCTTCTGGAAACCAGGTCATACAAAGGTAGATAAAAATCGATTGACACGAGATGAATGGACAGCATGGGGTTCAAGAGGGGTATGGTTTATTCCTTCTGTGCGTGCAAACGATGACCATGAAGCCAAGTTTCCGCTTGAACTGCCACGACGAATAATACAGCTATTTACTGATCCTAACGATTTGGTAATCGATTGTTTCGTTGGAAGCGGCACATCAGCAACTGCAGCGATTCGTGAGAACCGTCGCTTTATCGGAGTCGATGTTTCTCCTTCATCTGTTAAGTTAGCAAAGCGAGCACTCAAAATGGCAATAGAAGAGCGTAAACAAGAGAGGCTCGACCTATTCCATCTAATACAAAAAACAGATGGAATGACACCCAATAATGTGCTCAAGACGGACGTGGCATAAAGCCACCATGCTGCTTAGTTCGGCCATTCACCCCATAGGTCCACAATACCACAAAATCAAGCGGGTGATGCTGGCCGTAAGTTACAATTTCGAATGGGATATCAAGAAGGTGCAGGCCAACCCAGATAAACACGGCGTAAGTTTTGAGAAAGCGGCGGCTGAACCCTAAAAGGATGCATTTTTCGGGACACGCGGGAACGGAATCACGTCGCGAATGTTGCTCATGCCGGTTACGAACTGCACAAATCTCTCCAATCCGAGACCAAAGCCGGAATGGGGAACGGTTCCAAAGCGTCGCAGGTCGAGATACCACCAGTAGTTCTTTTCATTCAGGTTCAGCTCCCTCAGCCTCGCCAGCAGGCGATCATAGCGTTCCTCTCTCTGTGACCCGCCGATCACCTCGCCCAGCTTCGGGAAAAGTACGTCCATGGCCGCCACCGTTCTGCCGTCGTCATTTTGCCGCATGTAGAAGGCCTTGATATCCTTGGGATAGTCCACGACGACAACCGGCGCCTTGAAGTACTGGTCGGTCAGAAACCGTTCGTGTTCCGAATGCAGGTCAGTTCCCCAGCTCACCGGAAGCTCGAATGGTTGACCGGATTTTTCGAGAATCTCAACCGCATCCGTGTACGAAATCCTTTGGAATGGAGAATGGATGATATGCTCCAGGGTATTGATCAGTTCCTTATTGTAGTATTTTTGCAGGAAGGCGAGGTCTTCGGCGCGGTCCTCCAGACACCGGCGGATGAGATACTTCAGGAAGGCCTCGGCCAGGTCTATGGTGTCACCCAAGTCATAAAACGCCATCTCCGGCTCCACCATCCAGAACTCGGCCAGGTGGCGGGAGGTATTTGAGTTTTCGGCACGGAAGGTGGGACCGAAGGTATAGACCTCGCTGAAGGCCGTGGCAAAGATTTCCCCCTCAAGTTGGCCTGAAACGGTCAGGCTCACTTCTCTACCGAAGAAATCATGGGAAAAGTCCACCGTTCCCGTATCCGTCCTGGGAAGGTTGTCCATGCTCAGGGTAGTTACGCGGAACATTTCCCCGGCCCCTTCCGCATCACTGGCGGTGATTATCGGGGTGTGGACATACATGAATCCGCGTTCCTGGAAAAACGTGTGGACGGCATGTGACAGGGTGTTGCGGACCCGGAATACGCTGCCAAAAGTGTTCGTGCGCGGGCGCAGGTGGGCAATCTCTCGGAGGAATTCCAGCGTATGGCCTTTTTTCTGGAGGGGGTATTCTTCTCCTGATGCGTTTCCGAAGATCCGGATGGCCCTGGCCTGGATCTCGTAGGGTTGCCCCTTGGCGGGGGAGGGCACAAGTCTTCCGAGGACTTCGATGGAGGCCCCGGCATTGAGTTTCAGCGCTTCCTCGTAGTTTTCCAGCCCGGCCTCCGCAACGATCTGTATCCCGGCCTGATTAGAGCCATCGTTCAGGTTGATGAAAGAAAGCCCCTTGGAGTCACGCCTGGTCCTTACCCAGCCCCTTACGCAGACCTCCTGGTCACGGTATTTTCCCGTGAGCAGTGAGGCTATCTTTATGCTTCTGTGCATGCTGGTCTCCCTATCCCCGGCGCGGCCTCTTGCCAAGGATGAGCGGGACATTGATGGTCTTATTGCCACGCAAGACGGTGAGAACTACCCTATCCCCGGGACTTTTCTCGCGTAGATAGCGAATTAGTTCATCGCCTGAAGCCACTTTTTTCCCATCAATCTGGAGTATAATGTCCCCACCCACCGCGACAATCATATTGCCGAGGCGGACTTGCTTTGTCCCGCCCCGGAGGCCAGCTCTATCGGCCGGACCATTCTTGACCACTTCCGCAACAATCACGCCCTCGCGCACCGGCAATCTGAGGGCCTCGGCCAGAGAGGGCCGCAGTGTCTGGAGGCCGGCGCCCAGCCAGGGGTAATCTACATAGCCCCTGGCAATAAGTTGAGGGAAGACCTTCTTCGCCGTATTGACCGGAATGGCAAAACCAATACCTACACTTCCCCCAGACGGGGTAAATATAGCGCTATTTATGCCGATAAGCTCGCCGCGCGAGTTCAGAAGCGGCCCTCCGGAATTTCCAGGATTGATAGAGGCATCGGTCTGGATCATATCCTCAATTAATAGACCACTCGGGGCCCTTATAGACCGCCCCACCGAACTGATAACGCCGGTTGTCAATGTCTCTTTCAGCCCAAAGGGATTTCCAATAGCCAGGACCTTCTGTCCCACCTGGAGCTGGTCTGAATCACCCAGACGAATCGGCTTCAGTTTATTCCTTGGCGCCTCAATCTTGATGACCGCCAGATCACTATCTGGATCTGAACCAATGAATTTGGCCGGATAAGCGCTCCCATCCGATAAGGTAACATGTACAGATTGTGCCTCGGTAATCACGTGATGGTTAGTAAGGATGTAGCCCCGGTCATCAATAATGATTCCTGAACCGGAACCCTGTTTGGGCACCGGGTTGAGAAAGAAATCCAACTCCATGACCACACTGGAGACGTTGACTACGCTCGGGGCGGCCTGATTGTAGACAGAAATATTATTCTGTTCGTCCTCGGTTAAGGCCGCCCAGGCCTGGTTCAGGAAAAGGATGTAAGTCAATACCAGGCTGATTGTCATCATCCATTTTTGAGAAATATACTTCCTGTTCAATTAGCCCCTCCATATGTGTTCAGGTAGTAACGTTAAACCAGGGATACTGTACCGCCAGATAAACGCCGCCAGCTATCAAAAGGCGATAATAGGCAAAGACGTAAAGGCTATGCCGGCGCAGATAAGCAAGGAGATATTTGATCACCAGATAACCGCTTATACCCGCGGAGGCAAGGCCAATAATGTAATAATACGCGCCGTTATTCCCGTCAGGACCGTACTTATATGAATCCACCAGGTGGTTCAGGCCGGCGCCAAAGATAATCGGCGCAGACAGGAGAAAGGAAAACCGGGCCGCCGCCTGGCGCTTCATTCCCAGAAAAAGTCCCATGGCGATAGTAATGCCACTTCTCGATATACCGGGAATGACCGCCAGGGCCTGGGCAAGGCCGATGAGTACGGCGTCCTTGAGGGATATATCATCAAATTCCCTGTAGCGGCTGGAGAAAAGTTCGGCAAGGATGAGAAGTATCCCGGCTGCCGCCAATGTAGAGGCGATCAAAGAAGGTTCCCGAAAGACGGTCTCTGCCTTTTTTTCCAGGAGGTAGCCAAAGACGCCGCCTGGGACAGTGGCTATGGCGAGATAGAGGAGCAGGCGGCGATTGTTTTTGGTAAAATCATCCTTTTGCCCGGGTAAGATGGACGTGGCCATGGCCCACCAGTCTTCACGGAAATAGACAAGGATGGCCAGGAGCGTGCCCATGTGGAGCATTATGTCAAAGCCGAGGCCGGCCTCCTTTAGGCCGAAAAAATGCTCCAGCAGGGCCAGGTGTCCGGAGCTGGAGATGGGCAGGAACTCGGTCAACCCCTGGATGACGCCCAGAAATATGGCATAGAACTCGTTCATAAGCTAAGTCCTGATGAACTTGTGAAAATCGTATTTCCCCTCCCCCGGCGGGAGGGGATTAAGGGGAGGGGGAACGTAACTAGCTATAATATCGCCATTTTCACCCTCACCCCAACCCTCTCCCGTCGAGGGAGAGGGAGTTTAGGAGCCTTTTGACGAGACCATCAATTCCTTATTAGCCCTATGCTATAAGCATAAATACCCTTCTCGCTGTTATGTGCCGACTGTTCATCGCTCGCGAGAACGGCCTCATTATAAAAAGGTGAGTCGAAAAGTAAACTTAAAAATGCCGGAAAGCGTATGGTCTCTTTGACGATCGAAGGGCCTCTTTAGTTCATAGCCAGGGTGAGTATTTCAAAAATATCCCTGGAGGTTACAGAGAAAGGGGTATCTGGAAGGTTCTTTTTAGCCAGGACATAGCGGGCTATGGCCTCGAATTCCCCGGACTTAACGCCGAAGCGGCCGATGTCTGGTTTAATGCCGAATCGCATCAGGTAACCCTTGAGATCCTCCAGCGTAGAGTGGGTTCCGAGAAGTGCGTCCAGGATTTCTTGCACTTTTTGAGGCTGATACCTTTGAGTAACCAGCAGGAAAGGATAAAGGAGGACCGCATTGGCTAGGCCATGGTGCACGCTGTGGTCGAGCGTAAGGCGGTAGCCCAGGGCGTGCAGCAGGATAGTGCCGGTCCGGGAGATAACCGCCCCGGCCTTAGCAGCGGCCAGGAGCATGTTTTCACGTAGGTTCAGATTATGTGGCTCCCTTACACTAGCCTCCAGGAACTTTCCGATCATTTCTATGCCCTCCAGGGCCAACCGGTCGGATTCGCTGCCCGCCCTACGGGAGAGATAGCCCTCCACGGCATGGCTCAGGGCATCCATTCCAGTCCCTATGGTAATGGTTCGCGGCATGGATAGCGTACAAACAGGATCGAGAATAGCGGTCTTGGGAAAGGAGTGCGGGGTGTGCAGGTTTAATTTATCATGGGTAGCTTCATCCGTAATGATGCAATACTGGGTTACTTCGCTCCCGGTCCCCGCCGTGGTCGGGATAGCCATAGTGGGAAGGGGCTCCCGTAAATAATCCTTTCGTTCTATCATCCCGGCCAGCGATCCCGGGTTTGTAGCGGCCAGGGCCATGGCCTTGGCCGCGTCCAGGACAGAGCCGCCGCCCAGGGCGATGATTAATTCTGCTCCCTGCCTTAAGAGGTGATCCCTGCCACGCAGGCAGGTAGCCCAGGATGGATTTTCTTCCACGCCTTCAAATACAGTCGTTTCCAGGCCGTGTTTCTGCAGGGGAGTTAAAATGCGGTCAAGCAGGCCGCTTCTCCTTACACTTCCCTTCCCAATGACTATGGTTACTCTTCTGACTGTAGCAGGAAAAAACGTCCGCAGCTCATCAATGAGATTTCTCCCGTAAAGCACCCGGGTAGGCACTGGAAGAGTGAGTTCATTGAATATAACCTTCAAATGGCGACCTCCGTGGGGTATGGTTTTCAGGATACCTATAAATTGATGCCTGGATATGTTAACACAATAAAACAAAGATGATGATATAAAAATTATCCCTCTTTAGCCTTGTCAATCGCGCCCTTTTTCCGTATGATATAGTCACTATTTGATCAATTCGTAAATCACCACAGAGTACGCAGAGGGTGCAGAGAAAAATCTTGAACTATTCAATAGTTATCTCAGCGTTCTCAGCGATCTCTGCGGTAATTTTTTACTTTTTACCAGCTCATCACTATTTGAATCTACGAGGAGACTGATATGCGAAGTGATGCAATGAAAAAGGGGCTGGAAAAATCACCGCACCGCGCCCTTTTTAAGGCTATGGGGTACACCGACGAGGAGATTAAGCGTCCTTTGATCGGCATAGCCAATTCCTATAATGAGATAATCCCCGGCCATATCCATCTCAATCAGATAGCCGCAGCGGTAAAAGCCGGTGTACGTATGGCCGGAGGAACGCCTATTGAGTTTTCCACCATCGGCGTCTGTGATGGGATTGCCATGAACCACGAAGGGATGAAGTATTCTCTGGCCAGCCGGGAGTTGATAGCCGACGCTGTCGAGGTCATGGCCAGAGCCCATCCTTTTGATGGATTAGTATTGATCCCGAATTGTGACAAGATCATCCCCGGCATGTTAATGGCCATGTTGCGCCTTAATATACCGGCCATAATGATCAGCGGTGGCCCGATGCTAACCGGATTCTTCCAGGGAAAGGAGATAGACCTGATCACGGTATTTGAAGGCGTAGGCAAGGTCAAGGCCGGCAAGATGTCAGGAAAAATGCTGCAAGCTCTTGAGGACGCCGCGTGCCCGGGATGTGGTTCCTGCGCCGGTATGTTCACGGCTAACTCCATGAATTGCCTTACAGAGGCCCTGGGTCTGGGCTTGCCTGGTAACGGCACTATCCCGGCCGTCTCGGCTGCCCGTCAGCGCCTGGCCAAAGCAGCCGGCATTAAGGTCATGGATTTGGTGAAAAAGAATCTGCGGCCGCGGGATATTGCCACACTCTCTGCCTTTAAGAACGCCATTGCCGTAGATATGGCACTGGGGTGTTCAACCAACACCGTTCTTCATGTGCCGGCCGTCGCCCATGAGGCCAGGTTAAGCCTATCCCTTTCGCTATTTAATGAAGTGAGTAAAAAGACGCCTCATCTCTGTAGCCTCAGCCCAGCCGGTCCCCATCATCTTCAGGATCTTGACGCTGGTGGTGGTATACCGGCTATCCTGGCTGAGTTGGCCGGGGCAGGTTTGATAGACACCGCGGTTATGACGGTAACCGGTAAAAAACTCGCGGATAATCTAAAAGGTAAGCGCATCCTTAATAAAGATATCATCCGCTCAGTTAAAGAGCCCTACCATGCAGAAGGGGGCATCGCCATACTGTATGGCGACCTGGCACCGGACGGGGCAGTAGTGAAACAATCGGCTGTGGCCCCGGAAATGTTAGTGCATGAGGGGCCGGCCCGGGTCTTTGATTCAGAAGAGGAGGCGGTTGCTGCCATTTTAGGTGGCAAGATAAAAAAAGCTGACGTTGTAGTCATCCGGTATGAAGGACCGAAGGGAGGTCCCGGCATGCGTGAGATGCTCACCCCGACCTCAGCTATAGTAGGCATGGGCCTGGGAAAAGACGTGGCCCTGATTACGGATGGACGCTTCAGCGGTGGCACGCAGGGTGCAGCCATTGGTCACGTCTCTCCGGAAGCTGCGGAAGGCGGAACCATTGCCTTTGTTCAGGAGGGCGATCGCATCAGTATCGACATTCCTGGAAAGACGATAACCCTGAAGGTCGATGAAAAAGAACTGGCCAGGCGCAAAAAGGGCTGGAAGGCGCCAGAGCCAAAGATCAAGGAGGGCTATGCCTATCGGTATGCCCAGTGGGTGACCTCCGGCAGCACCGGGGCGGTCTTTAAGGAGAAGCCATGAAAGAGGCCATGTTTTATGTAAAGGAAGAGGAACAGAAGGTAAGGTGCAACCTTTGTAACCACCACTGCCTTATTATGCCCGGCAAACACGGCATTTGCGGTGTGCGGGAAAATAGAGACGGGGTGCTGTATTCCCTGGTTTACGGGCAGGTCATTGCCCGCCACATAGACCCTATAGAAAAAAAGCCCCTTTTTCACTTCCATCCCGGTTCAAAATCCTACTCTATAGCCACGGTGGGATGTAATTTTCACTGCCTCTTTTGCCAGAATTATGAGATTTCTCAGATGCCAAAGGATGAAAAAAGGATCATGGGAGAGCCTTTTCCGCCGGAGGAAGTAGTAGCCGCCACCGGGAAGCTGAGATGCCAATCCGTTTCTTATACTTATACTGAGCCTACTATCTTTTTTGAATACGCCTATGATTCGGCGCGGCTGGCTAATGACCGGGGGATAAAAAATGTCTTTGTCTCTAATGGCTATATGAGCCAGGACGCTATTAAAACCATTCAGCCTTACCTTCATGCAGCTAATATTGACGTTAAATCTTATAGCGAGAAATTTTACAAAGAGATCTGCGGGGCTAAGCTAAGACCGGTCCTGGAAAACCTTAAGCTCATGAAAAAGCTCGGCATCTGGGTGGAGGTTACGACCCTTATCATCCCCACACTGAACGATTCTGAAAGGGAATTACAGGGGATCGCCGAGTTTATCCGGACAGAATTAGGGCCTGAAACCCCCTGGCACGTCAGCCGGTTCCATCCCATGTACAGGTTGACCAGTGTCCCTTCCACACCGGTGCAAACCGTGCTCAGGGCCCGGGACATCGGTCTGAAGGCCGGTCTCTATTATGTGTATTCCGGTAATATCCCGGGCCAAGGCGGGGAAAACACTCACTGTCATAAATGCGGCGCCTTGTTAATTGAGCGCCTTGGCTTCACTATCCTGCAGTACAATGTAATTGATGCCAAGTGCCCAAAGTGCCATGCGGCGGTTCATGGGGTAGGTATGTGAAGAAAAGAGCGTCGGGTGATCTCCGATCACTAGGCAGCCGGGTTCAAATCCGAATATCGAAATCCGAAACAAATTCAAATGTCCAAATTCCCAATGTTCCAAACAGCAGCGACGCCGATTGTTTTGGGTTTGAATTTTGGTGATTTGATATTGTTTCGAGATTCGTGCTTTGGATTTTGGATTTGAAATAACGCTGCACAGTAACTATGGTGTGTTTACGGTCAGGAGCTAATTCGTACGGAAATGGGCGGTGGATTTGGGGGTGGGCACAAATTGACAAGCCTTTGAATTCGTGTTATATCCGTTTGCCATCACTGTCAGGGCCGCCCTGGCTCAACGGTAGAGCAGCGCATTCGTAATGCGCAGGTTGTCGGTTCGATTCCGACGGGCGGCTCCAGTAAAAAATACCTCCTAGTGTAGTGCATCATAACTCCCTTTACTTAAATTGTAACATTTTAGGTTTTTGAAAAATATACCTAAGCAAGGCGCTATAAGGGCCAAAATCCCCCTCAATCCCCCTTTTCCAAAGGGGGAAGTGTTTCTCCTCCCTTTGGAAAAGGGAGGTTGGGA
>JBFMAZ010000028.1:0-2792 GCA_040755415.1 Thermodesulfobacteriota bacterium
CCCTTTTTCAAAGGGGGAAATGTTTCTCCTCCCTTTGGAAAAGGGAGGTTGGGAGGGATTTTAAAATACTTTTTCAAACAGCTAAACTGATACCGATATTTGAATTTCGGATTTGTTTCGGATTTCGTATTTCGATATTCGGATTTGGTTGGGGCTATGCCGCGCTGTGTCCCCTGTGGTTATTTTTTAAGAATGGAAATAGATCATGCAATTAACCGGATTGGTTGAAGATTACAAGGCTATTTACGACGCTGAGTTGCTTTCCATCACCAGGGTAACCTGGCCGGAGCATACTATCCTGGTTGTCCTTACCGACCGGGGCATAGGCCGGCCGGCCAGGGCCTTTGACGTGGTCCATAAGTGGCATAAAAAGGGATTGCCTACGCCGCTGCTTCTCAGCAAATCATATATAGGCGCTTCTCTGGACACCTTTCCCCTGGAGTTCATGGCCTTTCAAAAGAGCTATCACGTCGAATATGGTGAGGACGTCCTTCAATCCCTTACCTTTGATAAGGCTAATGTGCGCCTGCAATGCGAAAGGGAAATAAAGGGGAAACTCCTTCTCCTCCGCAGGAGATACCTGGAGACACGGGGCAAGGGTAAGGACATCCGGCAGCTTATAGCCATTTCCCTGCCCAGCTTTATTATGGTGTTTTATGGGTTGCTTTATGTCCTCGGCCGGGAAGTACCGTTTGCCGAGGATGAGATAATTTCACAATTGACAGATGCCCTGAAATTGGATAGGGAACTTTTTATGACCTTACTGCGGGTGAAAGAGGGAAAGAAAAAACCTTCTGAAGGTGAGTTATCGCATCTGTTAGAAGGATACCTGGATGCAGTCAACCGGCTGGCGCAGGTGGTTGACAGTTTGTCTTAACCAGGACCGCCGAAGGCAGAAAACCAAAAGTGAATGTCATTAGCTAATAGTCATTGGCCATTGGTCATTGGTCATTAGTCATTGGTTAAGCAGAGAGATCGATACCTTCTACCAGTGACAAGTGACTATTGACCGATGACTTCTTCCTGTGACCAGTGACGTTTTGAGCTTCGGGCTTGGACATTCATTTGACCTTTGAGCTTTGAACTTTGAACTTACCAACCAGAGTCCTTGCGTTATGAGATCGAGATGTTATGCAACAAAAAACACGAAAGTTAGAGCCAAGGGGTTAAGGAGGCTACATGGCTGAGGCTAAGGGTCGAAAGTCGCTGATTATCGTAGCGATCATTGCCGTTGTCCTGCTGATAGGCTATTCCTTTGTAAAAGGGACCTACAATCAGTTGGTGGCCCTGGATGAGGGCGTAAAGGCCGCCTGGGCCCAGGTGGAAAACCAGTTGCAGCGCCGCTATGACCTGATACCCAATTATGTCAATGTGGTAAAGGGCTATGCGGCCCATGAAAAGGAGGTACTGGTCACGGTAACCGAGGCCAGAACCAGGGTAGGACAGGCCAGGACCGTAGCAGAGAAGATTGAGGCCAATAATTCCCTTTCTTCTGCGTTGAGCCGTCTCCTGGTAGTTGTGGAGAGATATCCTGACCTCAAGGCCAATCAGAATTTCATTCGTCTTCAGGATGAATTGGCAGGGACGGAAAACAGGATCGCCACGGAAAGGAGACGCTATAACCAGGCGGTGCAGACATACAATACGAGGACCAGAAGTTTTCCAGAAAACATCCTGGCGGGGCTGTTCGGATTTACCAGGGCAGAATTCTTTCAGGCTCCACAGACGGCAACGCAAGCACCAAGGGTCAGTTTTTGATCGGTGGATATCGCCGTATTAAAGACAGCGGCCCATGATTTTCGCTATCTTTTGAACCGCAATTACCCTCGCCGGGCCGCCCTCACCCTGGTAGGTAACCAATATCAACTTACTGTGGCTGAACGGGACCTTCTCCAGCGGGGTGTCTTTGCCCGGAAAGACTCCGGGCGAAAAAACAAGAAAATCCCCGCCTCTGCCTTGTATCAAGTCCCCCTGGCCATCGACGGTCATAACGTCCTCATAACCCTGGAGAGCGCCTTAAAGGGGCTGCCCTTGATCCTGGCGGACGACGGTTTTATCAGAGATATTGCCCGGGCCGGCCGCGGATATGCCCCCGGCGCCTTTACTATGGAGGCCCTGAATCTGATCTGCGATACGCTCAGGCGGCATCAGCCATCAGATATTATCTTTCTCCTGGATTCCCCTGTCTCCAGGAGCGGGGAACTGGCAGCCAAAGCCCGGCGCTTTTTGTCGGAATATGGTTTGAAGGGGAGCGTTCAGGCCGTACCCGTGCCTGAAAAGATATTGTCCGGTTTTCCCGGAGCGGTGGCCACCAGCGACTCGGCAATTATTGAAGACGCGGCCAGGGTCTTTGACCTGGCCGGCCACATAATAAGGTATCGCCTGGGCTCTAAAAATATGATACGGCTTCACTAAGTGAATGTCATTAGTCAATAGTCATTTGTCACTGGTAAAAGGGGTCTATCTTTCTCCCAACTTAACCAATGACTAATGGCCAGTGACCAGTGACGTTTTGAGCTTTGGGCTTTGTCATTCATTTGACCTTTGAGCTTTGAACTTTGTTTTTATTTATCTTACCTGATAGCCAGCCCTATTTGGCCTTTTCCAGCCGTAGGGTGGGCTTTGCCCACCATCTTTGGCGGCGTAGCGTAGGTTTGGTGGGCTGAGCCCCATAAGCGCTAAAATAAGAAGCTCTAAATAAGCGCATGTAACATATCCAGTTGTAACGTTCTTTTTCTTGGGCGTTCCATCAGATGCGCCCTGATGTGCGACCAGTGCCCTAGAGCCTTAGT
>JBFMAZ010000029.1:0-19866 GCA_040755415.1 Thermodesulfobacteriota bacterium
TAGCTGTTTGAAAAGAGCTAGTCGTCCAGAAAACGGCGCCTCGAAAATCCCCCTTAATCCCCCTTTTTCAAAGGGGGAATGTAGGGGGATCCCCTTTTTCAAAGGGGGAAATGTTTCTCCTCCCTTTTCCAAAGGGAGGTTGGGAGGGATTTTAAAATACTTTTTCAAACAGCTAAACTGATACGGATTTCGGATTTTTCAGAATAGCGTTCTTTGCGCCTTTGCGGTGAGTAACATAAAAGGGAGAATTTATGGGCAAGATATATGACGCCTTGGAGAAATTCAACCGGGAGAAGGTGAAAAGACCGGTCGCAGATGCGGCGGGGCGTATTGTACCGGAGGCTTCATCTGAGCCAGAGGCGGCCAGAGAGACGCCTGTCGCAGATACGCCGGGGCGCGATATTGAGATCGAGGGTTTGCCTCTCGCAGATGCGCCGGGGCGTGATGGAGATCAGTATGCGGGTAATGGCCTTGACGAGCGGTTGGTGGCCGTGACCGATCCACAGTCCCTGGCTACTGAACAATTCAAGATATTACGTTCCCGCATCCTGTACCCCCGCAATGGCTCTATCCCCAGGACTATAATGGTCGCAAGTGCTATGGAGGAGGAAGGTAAATCACTTATTGCTGCCAATCTGGCCATTAGCATCGCGCAGGGCATTCAGGAGCATGTCTTGTTGGTTGATTGTGACATCCGCAGGCCAGGGCAACACCTTTTATTCAATGTATCCGGTGAGCATGGCCTGAGCGATCATCTGGCTCACGATGCCCCCTTAGAAAATCTCTTTATCAAGACGGGCATTAATAAATTGACTCTGTTGCCTGGCGGTATGCCGCCGCCCAATCCGTCCGAACTCCTTTCCTCAGAGAAAATGGGCCGTTTTATAGAGGAGGTCAAAAATCGTTATCATGACCGTTTCGTAGTTTTTGATGCCACCCCGGTCCAGATAACGGCAGAAACGCCTGTCCTGGCCAAACATGTAGATGGTATTGTTTTCGTTATAAGGCGAGGGCGGACTGATCGTAATGTGATCGAAAGAGCGGTTTCGGTACTTGGCAAGGATAAGATTATAGGTGTGGTATTCAACGGTTTTAGTCATTTTTCGCGTGAATATGAGTATTACCGGAGCTATAAGTATCGTGGTTAGTCTATAAGACCCGAAGGGTTAAACCGGAGTTAAGGCTTCAGCCTTTTATGCCTTTTATATGATATGTCAATTTCGATCGATAATGCCTTAACCATAGACGTAGAAGACTACTTCCAGGTGCACGCCTTCTCAAGTGTCATCCGGTATCAAGACTGGGCGAACTATGAGTGTCGCATAGAGCGCAACACTTACAGGATTCTGGAGATATTGAGCAATCCATACGGTTTCGTTACCCCGGCTCATCACTCATCACTCATCACTCATCACTTAATAAAGGCCACCTTTTTCATCCTGGGCTGGATAGCCGAAAGGTATCCGGGATTGGTCAGAGACATAGCCGCACAGGGTCATGAGGTGGCATCGCACGGTTATCGCCATGAACTGGTGAGCAAACAGACGCCGGGTGAATTTCGGTCGGATGTATCCAGGACGAAGAAGATCCTTGAGGACATTACCGGTAAAGAGGTTTTTGGTTACCGCGCCTCCACCTATTCCATCACCAGAAAGACTTTATGGGCGCTTAAGATTTTGGCGGAAGAAGGATATAAATACGACTCCAGTATCTTTCCTGTGCATCATGATGTCTACGGCTTCCCTGAGGCCCCACGATTTCCGTTCAAAGTTAGTCTAAATGGGCAGCCATCCCCCAAAAGCCTCCTTCAAAATCCCCCCTGCCCCCCTTCAAAATCCCCCCTGCCCCCCTTCAAAATCCCCGCTGCCCCCCTTTTCAAAAGGGGGGTACGGGGGGATTCAAGGGGTTATGAGGGGATTCAAGGGAATATGGGGGGGGTTAAGGGAGTGGGGGAGGATTTCTGGGAGTTTCCTATCTCCACTGGTCGCCTTCTCGGACAAAATATTCCTATTGCTGGAGGTGGCTATTTTCGCTTACTTCCCTATTGGTTTGCAAGAAAGTCACTTGAGCAAATCAACGAACACGAACAAAGCCCGTTTATATTTTACATACACCCCTGGGAGTTTGACCCGGATCAGCCGAAGATTAATGGTGCGCCCTTGAGGTCAAGACTTCGTCATTATTTGAATCTCGATAAAGTTGAGAATAGGTTTCGCAAGTTGCTAAGTGATTTTAATTTTGTCCCCATCCGGGATCTGATGGATAAAAAACCCTCTGCGCCCTTTGCGTCTTTGCGGTGAGTATAAGGTTATGTTATCAAACGCCCGTATAACTATTGTATCTATTCTCCTGGCCGTTGCGGCAATTGTTTCCTATTGCTGCGTGGGTAAAATAATTGAGGTACCCATAAAAAAACCACTCAGCGTATTTCCCACACAGATTGGCACATGGAAATGGGTTAATCATACACCCATGGGCGACGAGGTAAGGAAGGTGTTGGGGGTTGATGACTACATCCAGTATGATTACGTATCCGCAGACGGCACGCCGGTAAATCTCTATGTAAGCTATTTTTCGCGTGTCGGTAGCGGTGGGAAGGGTTATCACTCCCCGAAAAACTGCATGCCTGGAGGCGGCTGGAACGTCATACATTCAGAGCCATTAAAATTGACGGTTAGCCATTCCAGGCCGGTTGCCGTTGAGATTAACAAGATGGTAATGCAGAAGGGCGCCGAAAAAGAGGTCGTATTTTATTGGTATCAGTGCCGGGGACGGATAATACACTCTGAATATATGGATAAGATTTATTTGGTACTGGATTCCATGTTCAAACGTCGCTCTGACGGCGCCTTCATCCGCATTATGGCGCCGGTGCAGGATGGCCAGGAGAAGAAGGCAGCCGAATATCTGAAGGATTTTACGAAGCAGGTGATCCCGGCGCTGGAGGAACATCTGCCAGGGGCCTGACGGCGACACACCCCTGAATCCCCTCTTATTAGATGGGACTTTTGATGCGTAGCAGACCGTAAAATTCCCCTCTAGCAAGAGGGGTGCCTGCGTAGCAGGCGGGGTGTGTAAAAAAGTGCGGTGAAAATATAATGGAAGCCATCCTTACCAAACACCGAAACATGACCTACTTGCAGCTAGGCCTGATCCTTGGCCTTTTTCTGCTCCTTTACTACCCGGTCATCGCAAAGCTGATAGCCCACTGGGGGATCGATGACAACTACTCGCATGGTTATTTGATACCGGTCATAACAGGGTATATGATCTGGACCACCAGGAAAGATTTAAAAGAAATCCAACCAGCGCCCAGCAACCTTGGCCTTGTCCTGTTAATCCCTGGACTATGCCAGCTCCTGGTGGCCAGGATCGGTTCCGAGTATTTCCTGCAGCGGACCTCGATGATATTGGTTTTATTTGGTCTATCATTGTTTTTAGCGGGTAAGAAGTTTACCCGGAAAATTTCCTTTCCTGTAGCCTACTTATTTTTTATGATCCCCTTCCCGGCTATTATCTGGGACAAGATCGCCTTTCCCATGAAACTCTTTGCCTCCTATCTGGCGGTTAAGGTCATCGGCTTACTCGGCATACCCATCTTCCGGGAAGGTAATATCCTCCACCTCGCCAACACTACTCTGGAGGTGGCGGATGCCTGCTCCGGATTGAGGTCGCTTACTTCCCTCCTGGCCCTGAGCGCGGCCTTCGTATTCTTTACTGACCATTCACGCCTTAAGAAATGGCTCTTATTCCTTTCTGCCGTTCCCATAGCCATCCTGACCAATATTATCAGGCTTACAGTGACTGCCGGCCTGGCCAGCAAATACGGCGAGAAGGTTGCTCAGGGATTTTTGCATGAGTTTTCGGGCTGGCTGATATTCCTCCTGGGTCTGGCCTTGTTGATGGGCGTGAATGCATTACTATCTTTGCAGAAAAGGTAAAAAAGAATTTCGGATTGCGAAATTAGAGTGGAATTCCCTTTCCACTTTCTATAGAAAACTTTTTCCCTGCCTTTTCATCCAATATGTGAAAAACTTTTCCCTTGCACCGGTGCTTGCTTTGGAAAATCCCTTCTCCCTCTAATGAGAGGGGTGGATCCGCCATAGGCGGAGACGGGGTGTGTTGTTTATTTCCAAGTTTATATTTTTCCTGTGAATGCTGTATGTTATATGCTAATCTCTACCCGCCAAACCCTATCCCCTGCACACTATACGCTGTGTCTTACTAATGGCATAGTAGTTGCTATATCTACGATAGTGTCCAAAGGATTCGGAAGCGGGGTTTATTTCATTTTATGAAAAAATGGTACGTCATCCAGACTAAGCCGCGGGAGGAAGACAGGGCAGCTTTTTTCCTCCGCCAAGTGGGCATAGAAATCTATTTTCCTAAAATGGAAGTCTGTATTATGACCCGTCTGCGTGCGACGCACGGGCAGGCCGGGACTAAAGCAACCATGGCCCGGAAGCCTCTATTCCCAAACTATATTTTTGCCCATCTCGATGCCGGAAAAGACCTGTTCAAGGTGAGCTGGACAAAGGGTGTCCAGAAGGTATTGCCTGAAAGCCCCAGGCCCATCCCTCTGGATGAGGCAGTAATGGAATCCATAAAGAGTCTGGCCGGTAAAGATAATGTCGTTCGAAAGCGAAACTTCAAGAAAAACGACCGGATCCGGGTCATCCGGGGTCCGATGCGGGACGTTATGGGTATTTTTGAAAACTGGGTTTCAGACCAGGGGAGGGTTAGAATCCTGCTTGACCTCATTAATTATCAGGCCCGGCTGGAATTGCATCATTCGTTGATCGAGAAGGCCGGTTGAGTAGTTAAGTGGTTGAATTGACCGCATTCAGAAGTTGATTTTATGTAGTAAAATCACATACTTAAAGCGGCTATCCCCATAGCCGGACGGGCGGAGCCTGCCTAAAATTCCTATGTGTTGGACGCAGATGGACGCAGATTTTACTTTTTAAATTTCGAATTTACTGTGCTGCGTGTATCGGTCCGCCTCAGGCGGACGTCCTAACTATAGTAAAGGCACTAAGTAAATTTACATATTCACCCTCCTCTTCATCCCCTCCCGTCAAGGGAGGGGGATAATTGATAGTCCCCTCTCCCCTGGCGGGAGAGGGTTAGGGTGAGGGGGATAACCTGATGATTTTGCCTCAGTTCACCCTCCCCCTTACCCCCTCCCGTCAAGGGAGGGGGATTTTTTGGGGGGCTTTCCGGATAGAAACTAACTAACTAAAAGGATAAGGTGATATCTGTAAACCCCGTGTCTCTGCGGTGAAAAAGAGATGAACATAAGATTGTTTACCCAGACCGATCAACCTGCATGGGATGAATTTGCACTGAACCATCCGGAAGGGACCTTTTTTCATCTAATCGGCTGGAAAAAGGTAATCGAAAGGACATTTCGGCATAAAAGCTATTACATTATTGCGGAAAAACAGAATAAGATCGTTGGAATTCTCCCATCTTTTGTGGTCAAAAGCCCCTTGTTTGGTAAGAGCCTGGTCTCCGTAGCCTTTGGGGCCTATGGCGGTGTTCTGGCCCTGAATGAAGATATTACGTCTGCTTTGCTAAACAAGGCCCAGGAAATAACCCGGAAGGAAAATCTAGACTATTTTGAGACGAGAAATTTATATCGGCAAGATCCAGATTTGCCGGTTAAAGACTTATACTATACCTTTCGGCGTGAAATTCTGCCGGACGTTGAAGATAACCTTAAAGCCATCCCTCGTAAAGCCAGGCGGATGGTCAGGGTAGGGGCGGATAAGTACAAATTGAGATCAGAAACCGGCAGAGACGATCTGCTCCAGGAGTTTTACGAAATCTATGCCCGCAGCGTCCGTCACCTGGGCAGCCCGGTTTATCCAAAGGCCTTGTTCAGGAATTTTCTTCGGGAGTTTAAAAAGGATTGCGAGATCTTATTGGTAAGGACACCGGAGGGAAAGGCTATAGCCGGGGTGATGAGTTTTTTTTATAAAGGTGAAGTCCTTCCTTATTATGCCGGCTCTTTGCCAGAGGGAAAAGAGGTGGCGGCCAATGATTTCATGTACTGGGAGCTCATGAAATACGGCTGCGAAAACGGCTACAAGGTTTTTGACTTTGGCCGGAGCAAAAAAGATACCGGTTCTTTTGCTTTTAAACGCCACTGGGGATTTGAGCCTGAGCCGCTCCATTATCAGTATTACCTTTATAATCTAAAGGATATCCCGAATATCAGTCCGGTTAACCCCAGGTACCAGAGACGTATTGAATTGTGGAAGAGATTGCCTCTGCCGGTTACCAAGTTCCTGGGGCCGATGATTGTCAAATATATCCCTTAGTGCTCACCGCAAAGACACAACGAATAAAGAAAATTCATATCAATTTAGCTGTTTGAAAAAGTATTTTAAAATCCCTCCCAACCTCCCTTTTCCAAAGGGAGGAGAGACGTTTCCCCCTTTGAAAAAGGGGATCCCCCTACATTCCCCCTTTGAAAAAGGGGATCCCCTTACATTCCCCCTTTGAAAAAGGGGGATTAAGGGGGATTTTTGAGGCGCCGCTTTCTGGACGACCAGCTTTTTTCAAGCAGCTAAAGTGTTACGAAAATTCGAAATTCGAATTTCGAAATAAATTCAAAATAAAAATGTTCAAATGACCAAAAGATAATTGTTTTGAATTTTGAACCTTGGGCATTTGGTATTGTTTCGGATTTCGTGCTTCGTGCTTCGAATTTAGAAGTTATGCTCCCCAGTGGTGAAAAAGTACAATATGAAATACCATCGGCCCCTATTCCTTCCTATCGGATATATGGTGCTTATTTTCGGGCTATCTTCCATCCCTGACTATGGGAAACAGACTTCATTTAATTTTCTATATTGGATCTCTCCCACCTGGCAAAATCTGCTCCACATACCTGCGTTTGGCCTCCTTGCCTTTTTATGGATGCGGGTCTTTGAGAAAAAAGGAGCGTCTTTTTGGAAAGCAGGGTTGTGGACCGTGCTGATCTCGGTCAGTTATGGCCTCTTAAATGAGTTGTACCAGTTGCTTATCCCCGGACGCTATGCCTCAGCCGGAGATCTCGTTTTTGACACAGTGGGTGTCCTATCCGGGATCATGACATACACTTTTGTAAGGAAAGTTCAATCAATGACGTGTTTGTAATCTCAACTTATTGTGTGGTGCAGGAGATAGAGAGTTAAAGAATGGATACAATTTCCTTCGATTTGCCCAAAGGGCCAAAATTAAACCTCGGTTGTGGCCCAGTTCAACCTGAAGGATGGATAAACATAGATGGAAGCAACCGTGCATATTTGGCGAGCAGACTAAATTGGTTGGATAACATATTGGTTAAAATGGGGATAATCCCTCAGACCGAATTCAACAAGCAAATAAAATACCATGACCTCTTAAAGGGGCTTCCGTATCCGGACAATTCGGTTGCATGTATATATGCGGGCGAACTTTGGGAGCACTTTGAATATCAGGACGCTTTTAAACTTACAAAAGATTGCTACAGAGTTCTTAAGCCCAATGGCGTTCTGCGAGTATGTGTCCCAGATGGGCCAAGGTTTTGGGGGAAATATTTGCAAATCTACCAGGAAGAATTGTCAAAACCTCGTAATGCGCGAAATGCCCAAAGACTAAGAGACCATGTTCATATGTTTTTCAAAGACATCGCCACGAGAAAAATATATCTGGGTTCAATGGGACACACACATAAGTGGAATTTCGATGAAATACAATTAATTGAAATGTTTGAACTTAACGGTTTTTCTAATGTTGAACGAATGATTTTTCATAAAAGTAGAATTCCCGAAATACATAAGGTGGAACGGTCACATTTTCTAATAGTCGAGGGAATCAAAAAGTGATATTCGGTGGAATATCGGCACCTAACAACCGCATCAACTCGGCCTGGCAATTCCGCTGCGCTACATTGCCCGCTGCTTATGCGGAACGATATATTGCCATTTCTCTGCGGTGAAAAATAAAAATGAACATCCTCTACCTCGCCCATCGCATCCCTTATCCCCCTAACAAAGGGGACAAAATTAGGTCATTTCATGAAATAAAATATCTTTCCACGCATCATGATATTTACCTGGCATGTCTCGCTGATGACCCGGCAGACCTCTCTTATGCAAGGGAACTGGAAAGGTTTTGCAAAACCGTGGATGTGGTTTTAATCGACCCCCCAAAAGCAAAATTGAAGAGCCTTTTCTGTTTACCTGTGAGTAAACCCTTATCTGTAGCCTATTTTTATTCAAAAAAGTTACAACAAATTATCGACCATCGATTATCAACTATGAGCTATGATGCCATCATATGCTTCTCCTCTTCCATGGCTGAATATGTTTTTAAAACTAAACATCCATCCATAATCCCCCCTCACCCCTCACTCCTCACTCCTCAACTCATTATGGATTTTGTCGATGTGGACTCCGATAAATGGCAGCAATATTCCCGGCATGCCAGATGGCCCTTTTCCTGGATTTATAAATTAGAAAGCCGGAGATTAGCCGCTTATGAGAAAAAGGTAGCTGAACTTTTTCATCATTCAATCTTTGTTTCAAAAAAGGAGACCGAGCTTTTCCGTAGCCAGAACCCGGGCGTGATGGGTGTCTCAGCCGTGCCCAATGGCGTTGACTTTACCTATTTCAGTCCTGGCAGCTCCAATGTCTCTAACACCTCGAACGCTTCTAACGATTCGAACGTCTCGAACAACTCGAACACTTTCAGCGACTCGAACATTTCTGACGATTCGAACAAGCCTATTCTACTCTTCACCGGCGCCATGGATTATTACGCCAACATTGACGGCGTGGTCTGGTTTTCAAAGGAAGTCCTGCCGCACCTTACTGAGCGGTTCCCGTCTCTAATGTTTCATATCGTGGGCCGGAATCCAGCCCCTGAGGTAAGGGCATTGGAAAACGATCATATTAAGGTGACTGGCTATGTGGAAGACATTCGCCCCTTTTACGAACGGGCCACGGTTTATGTGGCCCCATTGCGCATAGCCAGGGGTATCCAGAACAAGGTGTTGGAGGCCATGTCCATGGCCAGGCCGGTTATAGCCACCTCCAGGGCCTTTGAAGGCATCGAGGCCGTGCCGGGACGGGATCTGCTCATAGCCGATTCTAGGACAGAATTCATCGAAAAAATAAGCCTGCTTTTAGAGGACGAACAAGGGCGTCAGTCCGTAGCAACTTCCGCCCGCCGAACTGTAGAGAAAAATTATTCCTGGGAACGTAGCGTGGAAATGTTGGAGAGACTTATATGTGAACCAGTTACAAGTTATTACTCCGGCAATTAAATACTCAAATACCGTCATTCCGGCGAAAGCCGGAATCCAGAAATGAACTGGATGCCGGATCAAGTCCGGCATGACATTTTTGTATATTTACTCGCCGAAGCAATAACATAATCTGCAACTTTCCAATTTTGGACTTTTTAACTGAACTAATGAAATTGACATACTAACTATTATAGTTCATATTATATTTTGATATTCAACCGGGAGGTTAAGGTAATGAAGACCGTAACAGCTCTTGACTTAAGGAAAAAACTAGGCGGTATCCTGAATGATGTATCAAGGAAAAAAGAACAGGTGATTATCTCGCGAGCGAATAAACCCCTGGCGGCGCTGATTTCCATTGACGAATACGAAGAGAAAATCCTGAAAAAAGGCAGAGAACAAAAATTGAAGCAGATTTTGGCTAAAATGGATGAGTGGAAAAAAAAGCACAAAAAAGAGATCGCCCATGTTGATGTAGTAAAGGCCGTAAGGGAGATTAGGGAAGGCAGATGATAGTTCTCGATGCCTCTGTGATACTTAAGTGGATTTTTGGGGATGAGGCGGGAGGAAACAGCGCGATATATTATAGAGACAGACATGTTTCAGGAGAAGAAACAATCGCTGTTCCCGAATTGTTTTTTTATGAGGCTGCTAATGTCCTGGCAACAAAAACAAAGTTAGGTGTAGAAGCTGCATCCAGAGCATTTTCGTTATTGTGGGATTTTGATTTTGAAGTATTTAGCCTTGGGATAGAAGAGTTTTTGGAAGGGATTACCTTATCTAAACGGTTTAAGATATCTTTATATGATGCCGCCTACATTGAACTGGCCAGAAAGCTTGACTGCAATTTTATAACTACCGACCACAGGCTTTATGAAAAGACAAAGAAAATAAAAGTGATAAAGTTGCTATAGGCAATGCCAAAGGTTTTATTACTCCGGCAACTAAAGACTTAAATCCCCCCTCACCCCCCCCTTGGGAAAAGGGGGGATGGGGGGATTTGGCAAGTTTATATATTTAATTGCCGTAGTAATAAGTACCTCCGGTCTTCAAGGTAACTTGCAACTTTTGAACTTTTTAACCTGCAACTTTTAAACTTCTTGAAGTTTTGTAACACTTTAGCTGTTTGAAAAGAGCTAGTCGTCCAGAAAACGGCGCCTCGAAAATCCCCCTTAATCCCCCTTTTTCAAAGGGGGAATGTAGGGGGATCCCCTTTTTCAAAGGGGGAAATGTTTCTCCTCCCTTTGGAAAAGGGAGGTTGGGAGGGATTTTAAAATACTTTTTCAAACAGCTAAACTGATACGAAGTTTTTATAATGAAAATTCTGCTTATAGCCGGCGCACGGCCTAATTTTATGAAGATTGCCCCTCTTATGCGGGCGATCGACAAACATAATCAGGCTAACGCTTCTCCTGAACTCAGCCGGATCCTGCTGCATACCGGGCAGCATTACGACATCAGGATGTCCGAGATTTTCTTTAAGGAACTGGGAATACCGGCGCCGGACATCAACCTGGAGGTCGGTTCTGCCTCCCATGCCGTCCAGACCGCCAATATCATGATACGATTTGAACAGGTATGCCTCGAAGAGAGGCCGCACTATATAGTAGTGGTGGGCGATGTCAACTCCACTATGGCCTGCACGCTGGTGGCCGCCAAGATGGGGATAAAGGTTGCGCACGTGGAAGCCGGCCTTAGAAGCTTTGACCGGACTATGCCGGAGGAGATCAATAGGATAGTTACTGATTCGCTTGCAGACCTTCTCTTTACACCATCGAGCGATGCCGATGAAAACCTCAGGAGGGAAGGGAACCCGGAGTCAAAGATAAAATTGGTCGGGAATATAATGATCGATACCCTGATTGCCAACCTGGAAAAGGCGCGGAACAAGAAAACCCACGTTCAATTGGGACTGAGGGAGAAGGAATTTGTATATGTTACGCTCCACCGGCCTTCCAATGTGGATGATAAAAAGGCCCTCGGCGCCGTCATGGGTTACCTCCAGAGGTTGGCGTCCTTAATACCGGTATGCTTTCCCGTTCACCCGAGGACGAAGAAAATGCTCGCCGCCCACGGGATTGCGTGCGAGAGTAACCAGCATCTCCGGTTAATCGATCCCATAGGTTATCATGACTCTATATGTCTGGCCGAACATGCCCGGTTTGTACTGACGGATTCGGGAGGACTTCAGGAAGAAACGACCTTTTTTCAGACCCCCTGTCTTACCCTCCGCCCGAACACAGAACGGCCCGTAACCGTTACTGAGGGAAGCAATAAATTAACCGATCTAAATAGGTTGTGGCCGGATATCGAAGACCTGCTAAATGGCTCCCCGCGAAAGGGCAGAATCCCTGCCTTATGGGATGGACATACCGCGGAAAGGATTGTGGGGCATCTGCTAGAAAGCTAGGAAGTTAGGAAGCTCATAGCTCATGGAATTTGCAAAGATGATCACGAAACCACGAAAGGATGAAACCGCGAAAGGGAACAAGCACCAGTTTGAAGAGTTGAGTAAAAACATAATTGGGGCTGCGATTAAAGTCCACAGAGAACTTGGACCGGGATTTTTGGAAGGGATTTATGAAGAGGCGCTAAAAGTTCAATTATCTCAACAAAAAGTGCATTTTGATTGTCAAAAAGAAATAAGAATACAGTATTGCGGTGTGGAAGTCGGTCTGCACCGACTTGATCTACTTATTGAAAATAAAATTATTGTAGAATTGAAGGCAGTGAAAGAGTTGGCAGATATCCATTTTGCTCAACTTAGATCCTATCTTAAGGCTACCGGCCTAAAGGTGGGCTTGTTACTAAACTTTTCAACCCCCGTTTTAGAGGTAAAAAGAGTTGTCAACTGATTTCGTGTCTTCGTACCTTCGTGTTTTCGTGATTAGTTTTTACTATGAAAATCCTCCACATCCTCGACCATAGCCTCCCTCTCCACAGCGGATACACTTTTCGTAGCCAGAGTATTTTTGAGGCGCAGCGAAAGAGAGGCTGGCATCCGCTCATTGTTATCTCGCCCAAACATGAGGAAAGCTGGAAAGGCCCCTGGGCAAGAGAGGAAGAAATCGGTGGGTTTTGCTATTACCGGACAGGGCCAGTATCTCGCAACGGCATCCCCTTTGAAGCAGAGGTTCGGCTTATGACGGCCCTTGGCAGACGTATTCAGGAGGTGGCCGGGCGTGAGAAGCCGGATATCCTGCATGCCCATTCGCCGGTGCTCAACGCAATCCCTGCATTGCGGGTGGGACGTAAACTTGGAATACCGGTGGTCTATGAAATCCGTGCCTTTTGGGAAGACGCTGCCGTCGATCATGGTACATATAGTCAGGACTCCTGGAAATACAAGTTGGTAAAATTTATGGAGACCTGGGTATGCCGTAAGGCCGATCAGATTAGCGTTCTTTGCAGGGGTCTTAAAGAGGACCTTATAAAAAGGGGTATTCCGGCTGAAAAGCTCTCTGTCATATACAACGGCATCAATCCAGGTGACTTCAAACGCTGTGAACCTGATACAGAGTATCAAAAAGCGTGGAAGCTTGAAGGGAAAACGGTTATTGGCTTTATCGGTTCCTTTTACCGCTACGAGGGCCTCGATCTTCTCGTCCAAGCCTTCTCACATTTGACTCCTCGCCTCCAAGCCTCCAAGTCTCCAAATATTGTCTTGCTTTTGGTGGGCAGGGGTGAGATGGAAGACGAGCTAAAGGCGCAAATAAAGCGGCTGCAGCTTGAGGAAAAGGTTATTATGCCGGGCCGCATCCCCCATGATCGCATCCCCGGAGTCTATGCCTTGGTTGATGTCCTGGCTTATCCTAGGTATTCCATGCGTCTTACCGAACTGGTGACGCCGCTGAAACCTCTGGAGGCCATGGCCATGGGTAAGGCCCTGGTAGCCAGCGACGTCGGGGGACACCGGGAACTCATCCGCCACAGTGAGACAGGGCTTCTCTTCCCGGCTGGCAATGTTTCAGCTTTGTCGGAATCGCTCGAACGTCTTCTTGTAGACTATACGCTACGAGAACGAATTCAAGAGCAGGAGGCTATATGGGTGCGCCAACATCACACCTGGGAAATCACCACCGCTGTTTATGACCAGGTCTATGCCAGGGCTTTGGGGAAACGCTGAAGTTTTTAACGGCCACAGGGTGAGATGTTATGGGTTTATCGAGCGTACTAGTCAAAACCCTAATCTATTTCTTCATTGCGTTGATAATCCATGTTGGTTAAAATGATCTTGATTTATCCCTTTTGAAACAGAGAATTTAATCATGGAACCCTACGGATTTACCCGTGGGGGTCTATATTGGCAGTTATTAACCCGGCACATGGACATAGTCAATGGAAGATGTTTTTAGAAAAGAAGTCGAGGCCATCGTTATACAGATTGTCGAGAAATATAAGCCGGAGAAAATAATCCTTTTTGGTAGTATAGCCCGTGGCGAGCATGGCCTTGATAGTGATGCGGATTTCCTTATCATTAAAAGCGATACCCCGCTCTATGGAGCAGACAGGATCAGGGAACTAAGCCGTATAATTGAGAGAAACATCCCTGTTGATTTTCTTGTCTACCGTCCTGAAGAATTCAAGCACAGGCTAAAAATGGGAGACCCTTTCCTGAAAGCTGTTTTGAAAGAAGGCAAGGTCTTGTATGGTTGACATTGAGGTTGTTCGTGAGTGGCTCACAAAAGCAGACGAAGATTTTGCTTTTGCCCAGGTCAATTTAGAGGAAGAAAAGCCGTTTTTTGCGCAAATTTGTTTCCACTTCCACCAGGCAGCCGAGAAATACTTAAAGGCATACATCATAGCCCACGAACTCGACTTTCGGAAGGTTCACGACCTGATACTGCTGTTAAAAATCTGTCTGGCGAATGATGTCTCCTTTGCGCAACTCCGTGACGATTGTGATTATTTAAACACCTTTTATGTAGAAACGCGTTATCCTGTCCACTGGCCTACCCATTTTACCCGGGGAGAAGCACAAAAGGCTTCACAGGCCGCCGAAAATATAAGAACCTTAATTAAGAGTAAGTTCTAAACCTGCTAATGGAAGATCGGCCTGAAATTATCCTGTCAGGTGAATAGAATAAATTTTCATTTTCCATATTGCAGACTACACTAGTCAAAACCCTAACCTATTTCTTCATTGCGTTGATAATCCATGTTGGTTAAAAATGCAAACAGCCATTTTAAGACTGGACAGGCGCTATGAACGTAACTCGTTACGGCCTGAGTATGAAACCCATTGTGCTGAAATTTTGGTCGAAGCCGAAGATTTCCTTAACTCCGGTATGTCGTGCTATTGCAAAAGTGGCGCAATCGACCAAAGAAAACAATTGGTCAGAATAATTTTCAAATATTTTCCAGGCTTCCTGGTGGATGGGAGGGGTAACCCACTCTAAACGAAGTCTTCCTGTTGTTACGGCTTCCTGGATTAAAGCATGAAATTGCAGGGCCTTGATGTGACCGTCGTCATAACGTATGCGTGTATAGGTCTCAGTCAGGACATAATTGGATGTAGTCAATGGAATTTTCTTTTTTGATATCTTGCGGTAATAAGAGGCAGCCTGTTTATGAAATTTATCCCTGGCTACGGTCAGGGCAATCCAGCCACCGGTGTCCACGAAGATCGGCGTCATGACTAATTCTCTTTCCCATAGAGGTACTTGTCATGGTGAATAGATGCATCGTTTGGACCAACCGGGTTATCACACAGGCCTATGACTTTTAGAAGGGGGTCTTTTTGTGGTCGTGTCACTCCCTTCTTGGCCAGATAATCCTTAATAGCCTTCCGTATGTGTTCGGATTCAGAAGTCTTGGTGGAAGAGGCCAGGCTTTTCAATGCCCGATCGCTTTCTTCATCGATATAAATTTGTTTTCGTTTAAGGGTATCCATGACAATCCTCCATTATATGTGATAGGCCGGAATCTACCTGCTGATCGCCACTTTGGTGCAATCAAGAATTATATGGTGTATACATTACTAGGTCACGGCTAAGATGTCAAGTTCGATAAATATCCTTGATCCACCATCAAACTGTTGACAGAGAGCGATGGGTGATCTCTAATTACCAGGCAGCCGGGTTCAAATCCGAATATCGAATATCGAAATCCGAAACAAATTCAAATGTCCAAATTTCCAATGTTCCAAACGATAGCGACGCCGATTATTTTGGATTTGAATTTTGGTGATTCTGTATTGTTTCGGGATTCGTGCTTCGGATTTCGGATTTGAAATAACGCTGCACAGCAACCATGATGTGTTTACGGTCAGGAGCTATTACTACGGCAATTAAAAACTTAAATCCCCCCTCACCCCCCTTTTGGAAAGGGGGGATGGGGGGATTTGGCAAGTTTATATATTTAATTGCCGTAGTAATAACTCATACGAAAATAGGCGGTGGATTTGGGATATGGCTTCGCTCCGGCGGACCGTAGGCAAAAGACTTCTCAATTCGTGGCTAATTTGCCTTGGAGCGCTTTCCGGTGCCTTTGCCGTGAGCCGTCTTGCTTAAGGAAAGTAGCAATTTTCGTCAACGTCCCCGGGGTGAGCGGAGTGAGATGTGTCATGGGTTTATTGAGTGGTGGGAGATAGGAAGATGAGAAGATCGGGCTATACTGAGACTGACTTCAGGGGTAATTTGATTATTCTTGCGTCTGGACGCGCAACCTGGTTAAAATATCCACGTGGTAATGTCAAAAGTTCTATGAAAAACAAACCCCAAACGTAGGTGATAAAAAATGTTTGAACTTGAAGACGAGATTAGGAAAGATTCGAGAGAGTTTCTGACTGAGCCCACCAAATGAACCAAAGGAGAGATGCGTATGCAAAGGAAATACACGGCGATTGTTAGAAAAAGCGTAACAGTTTAGCTGTTTGAAAAAGCATTTTAAAATCCCTCCCAACCTCCCTTTTCCAAAGGGAGGAGAGACGTTTCCCCCTTTGAAAAAGGGGGATTAAGGGGGATTTTTGAGGCGCCGTTTTCTGGACGACCAGCTTTTTTCAAGCAGCTAAAGTGTTACGAAAAAGCAAACTTGAATACGTTGCAATATGCTTGGATTTAAATGTTTCAGCTAGAGGTGAAGATCTGGCATCTGTCGAAAAAAACTTACGGAGTGCAATCGAGCTCTATCTTGAAGACTTGAAAGAACATCCCGAAACCATTGCCGGACCGATTTCAACCGAAGAGTTTATTGAATTCCTCAGGGATACAGAGCCCGAGTGGTACAGGGAACCGGAAGAAGGTCTCGTTTTGCGCCCTCTCGAAGTTCACGAGGTACCTTCATATGCTTAAAGTGCCTTCTTTCTCCAGTAAGGAACTAATCAAATTGCTGGAAAAAGGCGGCGCCATTTTTCTCCGGTAAGGAAGTACTGATCACGCAATATATTCCAGAACTGTCGAAGGCAAGAGGTTTTCTGCTCCTGTTCAGATGGGCAAGAAGACTCTGGACCCAGTGTATTGCAAGAGAGGTAACACTTTAGGTTTTTGAAAAATATGCCTAAGCAAGGCGCTATAAAGGCCAAAATCCCCCTCAATCCCCCTTTTCCAAAGGGGGAAGCGGTTCTCCTCCCTTTGGAAAAGGGAGGTTGGGAGGGATTTAAGAATACTTTTTCAAACAGCTAAACTGATACCAAGAGAGTATTGCGGCAGCTGCGATTTACGGACACCGAGATCGAATCTCTCCTAACCGATTAAACGGCGAACTAGTCTGAGGCATCCCGAACGGCTTTGATGAAGACAACAAGAAGCCCGCATTCGTGGCCTGGGTATTTATAGCATGCTCCTGAAATGGCTCGGGGAAAACGCTATGCACGCTGTGCACGGACGTCCCGGACGGACTGGTGATGACGGCGGCGGGTTAAAAAGACAGGTTTCCTTTGAGCTTTCAGCTTTGTTGATTCCTGGGGAGAACAATTATGCGGGATCTATTAAACCGAATCACCTTTGACAAGAATGTTCTTTGTGGGAAACCTATTATCCGCGGCCTGCGGATATCTGTTGAGATGATATTGGAATTATTGGCCAAAGGGGAATTGGCGAAACAGAATAAACCGTTGCTCTGGATAGAGCCGCTAAAATAGGAGGGCTGGATATGACTTTTATACCCCATGTGATTGGCGCAGAATATATGAATGAATACAAGATCAGACTTCGTTTCAATGATGAAACTGTAAGAATGGTGAATTTGGAATCGTATGCGGCACGCGGAGGGGTTTTTGAGCAATTGAAGGATAAGGACTATTTTCGGAAATTTTTTATAGATCTCAATACATTATGTTGGCCGAATGGAGCAGATATCGCTCCGGAGCGATTGTACGAAATGGGCGAGATCATCGAAACACGCTCTGCTGCCAAAGCTGAAGAAGCACGGTTGTGTAATAGCACCATGCCGTGACACGGAATTAACGGAACTATTCCCCCCTGGGCTATGGTTTCGTGTCTCAGGTCTGAGATCTATTTCAATACTACCTGGAGCCCTTGTCCTTTCCAATCTCTTCGATTTTGGAGTAGCAGCGGCGGTTCTCATCGTGATCCTAGCCATTGCTGGTATAGGGGCGAGTATCTATTTATTGTGGCTGCCGGTACTTTTGATACTCCTTATTTTCCTGGCTGCTGGTATGGGGATGCTCCTGGCCTGTGCCAATTTATTCTTCCGGGATGTGAAGTATATCGTAGAGGTAATCCTGACCTTCGGCATCTTCTTTACTCCTGTGTTCTATGAGGCTTCGATGTTCGGCAAATGGGCGCCGGTATTGCTCTTGAATCCTGTCGGAGCGATCCTCGAATCTATTAACGATGTAGTAGTCCTCCATCGCGCCCCGGATGCGTTCTGGCTGGGCTATAGCGCTGTATGGGCCATCGGCGGGCTCCTTGTGGCCTGGAGCATTTTTCATAGAGCGGAGTTTGCTTTTGCGGAGAATATATAGCGAATAGCGGGTAGCGGTTAGCGTATAGGGAGTAGCGGATAGCGTATAGAGATGATGAATAAAATATGGCAAAATTAGACGCGAATAGAATTCGAGAACTGGCATTTAAAGACAAATTGGCCTTTAAGAAGCATACGGTTTTACGTATGCGTCAGCGAAGGATTACGGCGGATGAAGTAAAAGAGGCATTACAGGGCTGTAAGATAATCGAGTGCTATCCACAAGATCGTCCTTTACCTAGCGGACTGGTTTTGGGATACACGGAAAACAACCGGGCCGTTCATGCAGTAGTTGCAGTGAGCGAAACCGAAGAGATGTTATGGATAATTACTGTGTATGAGCCGACTATTTTGGAATGGGAGGAAGGCTTCGAAAAGAGGAGGAAGGAAAGATGAGATGTCCCTTGTGTAAGGGTAACATGGTGACAGGAAAGACCAATCTACCGTATGAACTTGATGGAGAAAAAATCATAGTGGTAAGAAATGTACCGGCCTTGGTTTGTGACCAGTGTGGGGACGCATTTGTAGAGATCGATATCTTGAGGAAGGTTGAGGAGGTCATCGCTAGAGCCGAGCGCGATGGCATAACCATGGGTTTTGTGGAGTATGAGAAAGCGGCGTGAAAGTAGCGGGTAGCGTATAACAAAAGGTGAGGTGAATTATAATGAGTGAAACAACTATAAGTAAGGTGATTGAAGAATTCAGCATTTTACCTTTAGAGGATAAGGAATACCTTATTGAAATTATGGAAAAGCAGCTTATTGAAGCAAAAAGAGAACGCATGGCCCAAAGGGCCAAAGAAGCAATGGGGAATTTTAAAAAAGGCCTTATAAAGAAGGGGACGGTCAAGGACTTACGCGAGGATCTGGAAAGTGCTTAAGGTCGTCTGGGACGATGGATTTAAAAAGAGCTACAAGAAGAAGCTGAAGAATAACGAAAGGCTCAAAGATAAATTTTGGGAGGCAATGGAGTCCTTCTCAGAAAATCCATCTGATCCGCAGCTACGGACACACAAGCTGACCGGCAAGCTGGATGGGCTTTGGGCATTCAGTGTTTCTTATGATTACCGAGTGGTCTTTCGATTCATGAACAAAGAGGAAGTATTATTGATAGATATCGGCAGCCATGACGAAGTATATTGAATCCGATGTTTTTCCCGCTTTTTCTAATTTCACTAAGCAACACTACAAACCAGATCAACCCCAGCTTCTATCTTTCATGTCTTTCTTCGCAGTAAAATAAGGGATTCCAAATTGGACGGGCGTATAAAACCGGTTGGAGTATGTAAAATTTTTCTCTCCGTGCCAGGGAATATACTTTCCCTGTTTTGTTCCACTTTTTTTCCACTATGCACGTTGATGCCTTCTCCGGCATAATAGCCATACCCATCAATCGCAAAAACCCTTGTATTTTATTACAACAGAATTTAAATGCATAAACTTGCCAAATCCCCCCATCCCCCCTTTTCTAAAAGGGGGGGAATATTGAAATCCCCCTTTGGAAAAGGGGGACACAGGGGGATTTTCGGATGGACACTAGTGTAGTGCGCTATAAGTTCCGTTACTTTAATTGTCATTCCGGGCTTGACCCGGAATCTAGTCTTTTTGTCTTTCTGGATTCCTGCTTTCGCAGGAATGACGGTTTTTGTTACCAGAATACCA
>JBFMAZ010000030.1:0-36642 GCA_040755415.1 Thermodesulfobacteriota bacterium
CCAGGTTTGATGGTCTCGTAAAAAGTCAAAAATTCTCCTCCCCTGGCGGGAGGGGATGTAGGGGAGGGGGAACGTAACCACTTAAAAACATAGCCAGTTTCACCCTCACCCCAACCCTCTCCCGTCGAGGGAGAGGAAGTTTAGGAGACTTTTTTACGAATTCATCAAGTTTGCGCCCCGGCGCATCTGCGATTTGACGGATTAAGTTACATGATACGGGACAATAATGCTACGAAAAACATGCGCCTTTTCTGCCTGGAAAGCCGTCCACCTGATATTTAAATAGATTTTTTCTTATTGTGTTATTCCGCAAATTCTTATACGATTACCCCTAAATACAGATCTCGATGAAAAAAGTCGAGTCGATATAATCTATAATGTTAGGGCAATGGAGGGGAGGGCCAGGTTAATTGTGGTAGTTGGATCCTGGATGAATAATAACATATCCAAACCAGAGCAGTTTTTCACTTTGGCACGGGCCTATGCTGATGCCAGCTTGATACTGTGTGGATACTTTGATAATGGCAGTAAAATTCAAGCTTATCCCCGGGCCTTCGTTATATTGTATCTGGCCCACCATGCAGTGGAATTGTTTCTAAAAGGAGCCATCTTTTCTCGTTCCGCACACGCAAAGCTTCATCACAATATCGACGAATTGAAAAACACCTTCGATCAATTGTATTCTGATCCAGGTTTCTCATGGGAGCCACCATTTAAGACGCAGGACCGATAGGGACGTTGTTTCTTACGTTGCAAAAAGCTTGACAGGAAGGAATAAATTCTATAGCATACCTCATGCCTCGCCAAGCCCGCCTAGATGCCCCCGGCGCCCTTCATCATATTATGATACGGGGGATCAATAAATCCGCCATATTCAAAGACAACCAGGATAAAACCAGATTCCTGGAACGGTTAGGCGAGATTATCCTCGAGGCCGGGTGCGCCGTTTTCGCCTGGGTCTTGATGGACAACCACGCCCACATCCTATTTAAAAGCGGCCCCAAAGGCATATCAGGGGTCATGAGAAAGCTTTTAACCTGGTATGCCATCTACTATAATCGCAGACACCGCCGCAGCGGCCACCTCTTTGAGAACCGATACAAATCCATCCTTTGCGAGGAAGAAAACTACCTCTTGGCCCTGGTCAGATACATCCACCTAAATCCTATCCGGGTAGGGATTGTTAAGACCCTTCCCGAATTAGATCGCTACCCTTGGAGCGGTCACAGCGTCATTATGGAAAACAGCAAATATCCGTGGATGGGTACGAATTATGTGTTATCTCAGTTCAGCCGGACTAGAAGGGCCGCAAAAACGGCCTACCGGAAATTTATAGAAGAAGGCTTGGATATGGGCCATAGGCCGGAACTAACCGGAGGTGGACTTATTCGCAGTCTGGGCGGATGGTCTCAGGTCGTATCCATGCACCGGAAAGGACATAGGGAGGCATCAGACGAGAGGGTTCTGGGGAGCGGAGATTTTGTTAGTGCGATTTTAAAAGAGGCGGAAGAAAGGGAAAAAAGACAATTAAGATTCCGGCAATCCGGCATAACCATAGCCGGGATTATGGAAGAAGAATGCAAAAGCAGGCGGATAAGCCTGAAAGAATTAAACAGTGGTAGTCGCCGGAGAAAGGTAAGCCAGGTTCGGGCTGTGGTTGCGTATCGGGGCAAAGAAGAACTTGGTCTTTCGGCAGCCGAGATAGCCAGGCACCTTGGCGTAAGCACCTCCAGCATAACCCGTGCCATTGAGAAAATGGAAAGGAACAAATAGATTATGCAACGTGAGAATCAACGTCCCCATCATTCCCATGAGAATCAACGTCCCCATCATTCCCATCATTCTTAGCGGTGTCCCGGTGCCGAATATCGATAAGGAAATTAACCGGTTTGTGGGGAGGGCCTTACATCAGTACAATCTTTTAGCCGATGGAGATCATATCCTGGTTGGTCTGTCCGGCGGCAAAGACAGCCTCTCTTTGCTTTATATCCTGAATGAGTGGAAGAAAAAAACACCCTTCCCATATAAACTTTCGGCTGCGCATATAGACCTTGGTTTTGACGGCACAGATACAGGGGCTATCGAAGATTATTGTCGGCAGCTAAGCGTGCCCTGTTATGTGGAAAGGACAAATTTCGGGCCTATGGCCCACAGCGGGGAAAATCGGGAGAATCCCTGCTTTTTGTGTTCCCGGTTACGCCGCAAGCGCCTTTTTGAGATAGCCCATACATTAGGCGCCAATAAAGTCGCCCTTGGGCACAACAAAGACGACCTCATTGAGACACTCTTTCTCAATATACTCTATAGTGGAGAGATAAGCACCATGGTGCCGCGCCAGCCGTTTTTTAACGGACTGATTACGGTCATACGCCCCCTGGCCATGGTGGATGCAGGAAAATTGGAGCGCTTTGCCGCCAGACTATCCATGCCGGAAATTAAAAATTCCTGTCCGAGCGCGGGGTCTTCCCGCAGAAAAGAAATAAGGGAGATGCTGAAGACGCTTTACCGGCAAAACAAGAAGGTGAAAGGCAATATTTTCCATGCCCTGTCCAATGTGCGTCCGGATTATCTGCTTTGACTCGGATTGCCACAAAGGCACTAAGACACCAAGCCACAGCGTTAAAAAATTCGAAATTCGAATTTCGAAATTCGAAATTAATCTGATCTCTTTGTGCCTTCGTGTCTTGGTGGCCGGATAGTCAGCTTCTGCGTTGAATTGTATTGACAATACTCCTTGAAAAATTTAGTTTTAGCAAAAGAATACCGGATGTAATATCTGATTAATATGCCTGGAGAATCATCCCCTAAGCCATCTTTAAAGCAGGAAGCCATGGCGGTCATCGGCTTTGCCCTGGCGTTGTTCCTTCTAGCCGGCCTGTTATCTTATACCCCGGAAGACCCCTCATTCGGCCAATATAACACAGGGGAGGCCCGCAACTGGGTTGGTACGGTTGGGGCTCATGTGGCGGCCCTGTTGTTCGATGTATTCGGGCTGGCCGTTTTCTGGCTGCCGGTCCTTCCGGTTATCATCGCCTTGCGCCTCCTGAAGCCGGAGGTCGTAGCCAAGAAAGTCGCTTATCTGGTGTTGGGATGGTTTTTCTTGATGGTCGCCACATGCAACCTCTTTTCCCTTATCTGGGGGCCGGGCCGGGTAACTATTTTTTCAACGTCATATGTAGCCGGTGGTATTGTAGGCGAGGTGATGGCCCGGGCCTTTACCATGAAATTAAACAAGTTTGGGGCATACCTGGTATCGGTCACCTTTTTTATATTGTCACTTATGATGGCTACCGGTCTTTCCGTCTATCTTTTATGGCACAGGACAAGGGATAAAATGGAAATATTGACCGGGAAACTGAAATCAGCAAACAGGGCCAAAAGGGTAGAACCCTCTAAACCCGGTGAAAAAAAAGAGGTGCCGCGCATTGCCGAGCCTGTACACAGTGAGAAGACTGAGATAGTCTTGCCTCCGGTCCAGGAAGAGTTGCCGTTTATGCGCTCGATTGGTGATTTCAAGCTTCCGCCGCTTTCCCTGCTCGATGTCCCGCTAAAAGAAGAGCGGGAAAGAAACAAGGAGAGCCTCCTGGCCAATGCCCGCCTTCTCGAGAACAGGCTGGCCGATTTTGGCGTTGCCGGCAAGGTGACGGAGATATGCCCGGGGCCGGTCATCACCATGTATGAATTCGAGCCGGCCGCCGGCGTGAAGATCAACCGGGTCACATCATTAGCCGATGATCTGGCCCTGGCCCTCAGGGCCGGGAATATACGGATTGTCGCCCCGATACCGGGGAAATCAGTTATAGGGATCGAGATACCCAATACCTATCGGGAATCGGTTTACCTGAGGGAAATCCTGGAAAGCGAGGCCTTTTCCGGCGCCTCATCGAGATTGACTATGGCCCTGGGCAAGGATATCGTCGGCCAGCCGGTAGTGACCGACCTGGCCAAGATGCCCCACCTTCTGATCGCCGGGGCTACCGGTGCGGGCAAGAGCGTATTTCTCAACGCCACCATCTGCAGCATCCTTTTTAAAGCCACTCCAAACCAGGTGCGTCTTCTGATGATTGATCCCAAGCGGATTGAGCTTTCGGCCTACGAGGACATACCGCACCTCCTGCATCCGGTAGTCACCGAACCGAAGAAGGCCACAAAGGCCTTGGGCTGGGCAGTAGGAGAGATGGAACGCCGCTACATACTGCTTGAAGAGAAAAGGGCCAAGAATATTGATAAGTACAACCAGAACAATGATGGCCCCCTTCCTTACATCATTATTGTAATCGATGAATTGGCCGACCTCATGCTCGTTTCCTCCCACGAGGTCGAGGAGCATATAACCCGTCTGGCCCAGATGGCCCGGGCCGCGGGCATTCACCTGCTGGTGGCCACTCAACGTCCTTCGGTGGATGTCCTGACCGGTGTGATCAAGGCCAATTTCCCGACACGCATTTCCTTCCAGGTATCATCCAAGACAGATTCGCGGACTATTCTGGATACCGGCGGGGCTGAAAATCTGTTAGGCGCCGGTGATATGCTCTTTCTCCCTCCGGGTACGGCCAAATTGCAGCGTATTCACGGGGCCTATATATCCGAGGCGGAGATCATGCGGGTGGTTGACTTCCTGAAGGGGCAGAAGGAGCCATCCTATGACGAAACGATATTGGAGTCGGGAGAAATGGAAGGGGAAACGGAAGACGGCGCCGACTACGATGAGAAATATGAAGAGGCGGTGCAGTTGGTACTGGAGACCAGGCAGGCCTCTATCTCCATGATCCAGCGGCGCCTGCGGGTGGGTTATAACCGGGCGGCGCGCATGATCGAGACCATGGAAAGAGAGGGCCTTGTCGGCCCGGCAGATGGGAGCAAACCCCGTGAGGTCCTTGTACATAATTTGGGTTAGCATGTATTCCTTCTGGTTTTACAGGAAGACACACAGCCGGAGGGCACGCCTGGCCCTTATCTCATTCTTTGTTCTTGCCCTTAGCGCCGCCGACGAGGCATTTGCGAAGCCCATGACCGTTGATAACATCGTGGCCCGCTTACAGGAGCGCTATAATACCGTTAAGAGCATAGAGGCTGATTTTGATCAGGAGACCACGCTGCCGTCGCTCCATCAGCGGCGTTTGGCGGAAGGCAGAGTTTACTTTAAAAAACCGGGGCGTATGCGATGGGATTACTTAAGCCCTGATAAACAGGAGATAGTGACCGATGGAAAGACGCTGTGGATTTATATCGCCGCCGAAAAACGTGCCTATAGGTGTGATGCCCAGGCGTACCTGCAATCGCAGCTAACCATGGATTTCTTTTTAGGGCGGGGGGATTTTAAGAAAGATTTTGTTAGTGTTATGGCTCCAGAGAGTAAGAAGGCCCGGGGGGAATTTTATATCCTGACGCTCCTGCCGCGTTATACCCACCCGCAGGTAAGCGAGATAAAGTTATGGATAAAAAAAGATACATTCCTTATAGACAGCATGCTTTCCAAGGACCATTTAAGCAACACTACCCTCCTTCATTTAAAAAGGCAGCGCATAAACGGCCCCCTGGATGACCACATTTTTGCCTTTTCCCCTCCAAAGGGGACAGAGGTTATAGATAGATAATATCCCCATAGTCAGAGGTCACAATGAGGTGTAAACGTACTGAGAAAGGTGTTTAAATGTCTCTGGAAAAACTACAGCCGGAAGTCCGCAGACTCCTTAAAGAAAAAAACGCCATACTTCTGGCGCATAATTACCAGCTCCCTGAAATCCAGGATGTTGCCGATCTGACCGGAGATTCTTTGGATCTGAGTGTTAGAGCATCCAAGACTGACGCCAAAGTGATCGTCTTTTGTGGGGTACGCTTCATGGCCGAGACCGCGGCCGTCCTTTGCCCGGATAAGACTGTTATTTTGCCCCGGCGGGACGCGGGATGTGAGATGGCAGATATGATCGATGCGGATGCGCTACGCGCCAGGAAGGCGTCTCTTCCCGGAGTTCCGGTGGTTACCTATGTAAACTCCACGGCCGAGGTCAAGGCCGAGAGTGACATTTGCTGTACCTCGGCTAATGCCATAAAAGTAGTCAATTCTTTGACGGATGCCGGCGTGGTCTTAATGACCCCGGATCGAAACCTGGCTCAATATACCCAGCGGCATACCGATAAAAAGATAATATATTGGGAGGGGTACTGCCCGATACATGAAATTTTAGGCGTGGAGGATGTCTTGAAGGCTAAGGCAGAGCATCCGGGGGCATTATTCCTGGCCCATCCCGAGTGCCGCCCAGAGGTAATTGACCTGGCCGATGCCGTACGCAGTACAACGGGTATGCTTGCTTTTGTGCGCGAGTCAAAGGCTGAAAAGTTCATTATCGGCACCGAAGTTGGGATTCTTTATCCCTTACAGAGACAAAATCCTGGGAAGAGATTTTATCCAGCCTCAGATAAGATGGTCTGTGAACACATGAAGCTTACCCGTCTTGGAGATGTTATTGTGGTACTCTCTGGGCTTAAGAATGTGGTTCGCATACCGGAAGAAGTCCGTATCCGGGCTAAAAGAGCAGTAGATCGGATGCTCGCGGTGCCAAGGGATTAGGATATTCAAACGATATTCGGATGGAAGACAATAATATAAGGAGGGAAAGGAAGGAAGAAACCTTTTATGGATTTTAGCGCTCCGAAGGCGCGTATCGACGCACCATCTCCATGACCAGCCTCATCCGTTCCTTTACCGGCATCTGTAGATATAGTGGGCTCAAAAGCAGTATCCTGACAATCTCCCGTTTGTTCATAGGTTATACCCCATTGCTGAATTACTGACCTCTTTACTATTATATTTATATTCGGCAGGATTCAGCCGCTGCATGAACACCTCAGGGTAATTTCAAATAAACCGCCGCTGGCACCTTGGATAACATCGGCCTGAAAGACTAAGGCATGGCTATGTAAGCCTTAGTCCAGCGTTACCATAAATCTACTTCTTCATCTGGCGGCCCGCCCGCTCGCATCTTCGCTTACAATTCATGCATATTGCCCGCTGTGTTGGCTTATATGGTTTTTTCAGGCAGTTCATGTCTTCACCTCCTTATATAAAATGTAAGTTATACTGTTAACGAACCAGGTAATACTCCCACTGTGTCAAAAAGATAACATTATGCAGAATTGCTGTCAAGCTATTGAATAAGCAAAATATGTGCCAATATTTATCATAAACTGCCTAATCTAATAACTATTTGATTTTATTATATTTATAATTTAGGATCAAGTTGATCAGCCCAGCTATATGTTTTCTTGTGTCAAAAAAGTACCACTGAAGTGACGATTTTCGCCCCACAAGGCCTTCCAGGAAATTACAAGTGAAGTCACCGGTCATTGGCCATCAGTCATAGTATAGTCACAATTTACAACTTCTTTAAGTAGTGACAAATGACTATTGACCAATGACATCTAATAATTAGACACTTTAATGTGCCGTTTGTTTACAGCCGTTCGATTTTTTGTAATCAACAGATCGATTTTTGGGTTTTTCCAAAGTTAATGAACTCATGGAAAAATCAAAGCCAAGATGATTAAAGTTAATGCCGTGGGAATCCGATGAATAACAAAGATAACAAATATGAACGGTACAACCATAACTGGAGGAATTGGTGGATCCTTCCGAACGCCGTCGCGAGAAGCGTCACGAGATCTATCATCCAATAAGAATTTTTATAGTTGATCCTGAGTGGGTGCAGTATGGCCTCCCGGCCAGGTATGATGGGTTTGTCAACAACCTGTCTATGGGTGGTATGTGCGTATATCTCCAGGAGGGTTATAATCCTTTGAACATAGAAGATCTCCTGGGAAGACGGATCAAGGTAGAGATAAGCATCCCCTCCATGAGTCAGCGAATTTTTTTGCTGGGAGAAGTCCGGTGGGGGACACGTGCAGGACAGTCCAGGCATGTAATCATGCTGGGCATGCAATTCGTAGAGATGACGCGCTTCCACTTACAGAACATAGAAAAACTCCTGGCGGTCGATGCCAGAGACCATAATATGCTCTGGGATCTCTGGGATAGTCTCGGGATCGGTGAATAACGGGAGTTGTTAAATATGGTGCAGCATAAAATGTGGGCTATAGGAGGAGGAAAGGGCGGGGTGGGCAAAAGCGTCCTGACTCTGGCCCTGAGCATCTGGCTGGCCAAGCTGGGCAGGAAGGTAATAGTGGTTGACGCTGACCTGGGAGGGGCGAATCTCCACATTTTACTCGGCATACGTTATCCAAGCGTAACCCTCCAGGATTTTATCAGCAAGAAAGCGGATAAATTGGATGACGTCCTCATTGATACGCCCCACGAAAATCTGAAACTGATCTGTGGGGCTGATGACATGCTGAGCCTTGCCAATCCTAAATATACACAGAAGATAAGACTGCTTAACCAGCTAAATAACCTGCCCACTGATTTTGTTATTCTTGATCTGGGGGCAGGTACTTCGTATAACGTCCTGGATTTCTTCCTCTATGCGACAGGAAAGATTGCTGTATTTACCCCCCAGGCTACTTCTCTTCAGAACGTTTATGGTTTCATCAAAAGCAGCCTTCTAAGGCGGTTATCGCGGGAATTCTCCCAAAACGAAACGCTTTCGTCCCTGATAACCAGGTTTGCCAGTGGCTCCGGAGAGGAAAAGATAAGCTCCATGAGTGAGTTAAAGCGTATCGTCCGGGAGTTCAGCGAAGAAGATTATCTAAGACTCTGCCGGGTAACAGATAGCTTTGATATCAAGATCGTGGCCAATATGGTAAAAAGGGACAAAGACCGCGAGGCCTCCAAAGTGGTGCGAACGGTCACAGAAAAGTATCTGGATATTCATCTAACCGATCTTGGCTTTGTGCAATATGATCCTGAGGTCGAGAGGTCGGTAAACAGAATGGTTCCATTTCTTTTAGATAACAGTAAGAGTCAGGCGGCCTTATCAATATATCAAATAGCTTATGAGATTCTAAGGGAGACTGCGGCAAGATCTGCCGGGAACGAGGGTATTCGTCCTGGTTCTCTGCATCCCAACCCGGCCTCTGCCGTAAGCCTGCCTTAAATATATCCATGATCTCGAAGGGCCTGTATGGCGTGTATTTATGCCTCCTTACGCTTAAACCCCTTTGTCAAAGGAGCCGATTATAAAAGAAACCGAAGGAACGGGGGACAATATGGTATGCAATCGGGCAACGTTACGGATTATGCTAAAATAAAAAAGATTCGCGAGGGTGTAAGGGCGATCGACACCCTGCCTACTATTCCGGTTACCCTTGAGAAGATTTTTTCTATCCTGGAGGATGAGAATAAGTCGGCGCGGGACTTGGAAAATATTATTAAATATGACCAGTCACTGAGCGCCAAGATCATCACTGTGGCCAATTCGGCCTTTTATGGTCTGCGTATGCAGGTCACCACAATCAGCCGGGCGGTAGTAGCCATCGGATTTACCGAGGTTAAGAATCTGGCTATGAGTGTGGCCTTAATGAATTTTTTTAAGACCAAAGTTAAGTTTCCGGGGTTTAGTGTGGATGGGTTCTGGTTACATTCCATTGGAGTGGGCATCGTATCGCGCATGATTGCCCGTATTACCGCTAATATTGACGCCGAGTCTTTATTTACCTGCGGCATTGTGCATGATATAGGCAGGGTAGCGCTTTGTGCCTATTTTCCGGAGGACTTCAGGTCCATACTGGACGTCAAAAATGAGGAAGATTGCTCCATGCTGGAAGCTGAAGAAAGGCATGGCCTTAAGCATACCCTTGTGGGCCGATGGTTAGCGGAAAAGTGGCAGTTCCCGGAGGCTTTTATCCAGGCTATTTCCTGCCATCACCATCCGTATGAACAAAAGACCTTCCTCCCGGCTGCCGGTATAGTGCAACTGGCAGACATTCTGGTACACCGGGCCGGCATAGGAGAAGAACCCGATGATGGCTGGACATGTTCCGCTTCGTTGCTTAAGGATCTGGAATTAACCCAGGATTATGTTGCAGGTGTAGAAGAAGGACTCTGCTCCCTTAAGGACGTAATAAGGGAGACCTGGGGGTCGCTTATTTCTGTGTAAGTTACTCTATAAGTTTACCCTCTTTTAAAGTAAGTTCATCTAATTCCGCTACCAGGGACCATCAATAATTTCAAATGCCAAAATCCAAAGTTCAAATAAAATCCAAATGAATAAATGGCAGATTTGAACTTTCAGCCTTCAATCTTGAGCTTTGAGCCTTTTGAAGTATAGGCCCCATTTTTTCTTGACGGATTTCGGTCCTGGCAGCTATATTCCATTTTATGTCAGGTGATCAATCCAGGTCCTCTTTTGAAAAGCAGATCGAAGCCCTTACCGAGATCAGTAACGCCATTACCTCTGATAGATACATAGAGGATATCTTGCGTCTGATTGTTACGGTAACCGCTGAAGCTATGCACTCCAAGATCTGTTCGCTCTGGCTCCTCGATGAAAAGGATAAGACGTTAAGGCTGCGTGCCACCCAGAGTATTAGCCAGGAATATCTGAAAGAGCGCAGCCTGAAGCTTGGTGAAGGGATTGTGGGAAAGGTGGCAGCGACAAACGCCCCCCGCGCTGTCTATAACGTCCAGGAAGAAGAGGATTTTAAAGAGAAAGAACTGGCCAGAAGCGAAAATCTGGTATCTATGCTGAGTGTCCCCATGACCGTCAAAGGCCGCGTTATCGGGGTTATCAACTGCTATACGCCCTATCCCCATCATTTTTCCGAGATCGAGAAGAAGGTCTTGATCGCCGTGGCTAATGAAGCGGCTATTGCCATTGAAAATACTGAATTGATGGTCCGGACTAGGGTGATTCAGGAGGAGCTGGAGGCTAGAAAACTTATCGAAAGGGCTAAAGATATATTGATAAAGAAGCGGGGCCTGTCCGGTGAAGACGCTTACCGCTGGATACAGAGACGGAGCATGAATACACGGAAGACCATGCGGGAGATCGCTGAAGCCATTCTCCTGGCCGAAGAGGCTTAAAGACATAGTTTTTGAGGCGGCCTCATGGGTTTAAGATTTACAATTTTGTCGAACAATAGGGCCTATTTTTACAAAAATGTAAATAATATATGTGTGCCAGCCCGCCCGGTTATTTTTCTAATCTTTTGAAATTGCTGGTTATTTTGCCACCGCCTTATTGTGGCATTATCCTTGCTCATTAGCCTGTAATAAATTTGATTTTGAAACTAAGGAGGATTAGTAATGTCTTGTCAAACATGTCAAACTGCAGAAGACGTCTTGCGCATCGTAAAAGACAAGGACGTCAGTTTCATCCAGATTTGGTTTACTGATGTAATCGGTGTACTTAAGAGTTTTTCTATCACACCGTCGGAGCTCGAAGAGGCCATGACCGAAGGCATGGGCTTTGATGGTTCGTCCATCGAAGGTTTTGCCCGGATTGAAGAAAGCGATATGATTGCCAAGCCGGATCCCGCCACGTTCGAGTTTCTTCCCTGGAGACCACAGGATAGACCTACGGCCCGGATGTTCTGCGACATACTGGAGCCGGATGGCAGCCCGTATACAGGCGACCCGCGATACGCGCTAAAGCGGGCCCTCAAACAGGCCGCGGACAAAGGGTATACCTTTTATGCCGGGCCGGAGCTGGAATTTTTTTACTTCGAGTCCAGTAAAGAGCCAAAGATAATCGATCAGGGCGGGTATTTTGATGCACCACCGCTTGACCTGGCAAACGACCTCCGTCGGGCAACCATATTTACATTGCAGAAGATGGGTATCCAGGTTGAATACAGCCACCATGAGGTAGCCCCGAGCCAGCATGAGATCGACCTCCGTTACGATGAAGGCCTGCGTATGGCCGACAAGACCATGACCTACCGCATTGCAGTGAAGGAAACGGCCCGTTCCATGGGATATTATGCTACTTTTATGCCTAAGCCTATTTTTGGTATAAATGGCAGCGGGATGCATTGCCATCAGTCCCTTTTCATGGGGTCCAAGAATGCCTTCCATGATGCCAGCGACAAATACCACTTATCTGATACCGCCAAGCATTATATTGCGGGGATACTGACGCACGCCCGGGAGATTATCGCCGTGACCAATCAGTGGGTGAATTCTTATAAGCGGCTGGTGCCCGGTTATGAGGCCCCGGTTTATATCGCCTGGGCCCGTCGCAATCGTTCCACCATGGTGCGTGTGCCCATGTACAAGCCTGGTAAGGAGCAGGCCACCAGGATTGAGTTCCGCGCCCCTGACCCGGGCTGCAATCCATACCTGGCCTTTGCGGTAATGCTGATGGCCGGCCTGGAGGGTATAGATAAAAAGTATCCTCTGCCGGATCCAGTAGAAGAGGATGTCTATCATATGACGCCGGCCAGAAGGGCTGAGCTGGGCATTAAATCCCTGCCCGACAATCTCTTCGAAGCTGTCCAGGAGATGGAAAAGAGCGAGGTGGCCCGTAAGGCCTTGGGGGATCATATCTTTAACAAGTTCATAGATAATAAGAAGATCGAGTGGGATATGTACCGCACCCATGTCAGTCAGTATGAGATAGACAGGTATCTGCCAATACTCTAATTATACGTTAGTTACGGTACATTCGTAGCAAAGGGCGGCCTAAGAGGGCCGCCCTTTGCAGTTTTTGGATAAAAGTCCTCAGGCACAGCGGCATGTTAACGGCGGTTCAGCCGATCTTATATTGTCCGGGGTCCAGCTCATACTTGTGAATCTTGTAATTGAGAATACGCAGGCTCGTATCCAGATACTGCGCCGCCTTGGACTGGTTCCCTTTGGTCTCTTTCAATGCCTCTATGATCATCTCTTTCTCGGTATTTTCCACTGCTTCGGCCAGGGATAGGCGAATGCGGGTCCTGGAACTGCCTGGCGTCTGCAGAGTGGGGGGGAGATGATAACTTTTTATGGCCTCTTCGTCACAGACCAGGACAGCCCTTTCGATGCAGTTCTGGAGCTCCCGAACGTTACCCGGCCAGTGGTATTGCATGAGCATGTCAATAGCCGGGGTGGAAATACGGCGTATCTTTTTATCATTTTCGCGGCAGAACCTTTCCAGGAAATGTTCGGCGAGCAGTAGGATATCAGTCCTGCGTTCCCTTAAGGGCGGCATGTGAATCGGAAATACATTCAGGCGATAATAAAGATCTTCCCGGAAGGTCCCGTTTCTAAGGGCCTGTTCGAGATCCTTATTGGTGGCGGCAATTATACGGACATCACAGCGGACGGTTTCAGTACTCCCTAACCGCTCGAATTCATGCTCCTGGATGACGCGCAGCAGCTTGACCTGAACATTCTGGCTGAGTTCGCCTACCTCGTCCAGAAACAGGGTACCGCCTTCGGCCAGCTCGAAACGGCCCTTCTTTTGCTGGATTGCGCCGGTAAAGGCCCCTTTTTCATGGCCAAACAGTTCACTCTCCACAAGGGTTTCAGGCAGGGCAGAGCAATTGACCTTAATAAACGGCTTATGGGCCCGGCGGCTGTTATAGTGGATGGCATGGGCCACCAGTTCCTTGCCGGTGCCGCTTTCTCCCCGGATGAGAACGGTGACATTACTTCCGGCTACCCGGGAGATCATCTCGTAGACCTCTTTCATCCGGCTGCTGTTCCCTATGATATGAGAGATACTGTATTTGTCGGTAAGCCGCTGCCTTAACTCCAGATTTTCATTGATCAGGAGCTCCTTTTCTTTCTCCATCGTCTGTATTTTGATTACTGTCTGGGCAATCAGGGAGGAAATGATGGTTAGAAGCCTCAGGTCTTCATCTAACGAGACGTCTGTCTGGAAGAGCCTGTCCACACTTAGGGCCCCTACCGTTTTCTGGGCGGCTTTTATTGGTACACAAATAAAGGAGATGTCCTGTTTGGCCAGATCGCCGCGGGAGCGGGTTCGATTGAGAAATAAAGGCTCTTTGCTGATCCTGGGGACAACCATGGGTTGGCCGGATTCTACCACCTTGCCGGTAATCCCTTCCCCTAGTTTGTATCTGCCCCTCTTCCGGGCCTCGGCAGTCAAGCCATGTGCTACTTCAATCTGAAGTTCGGAGGCCACAGGATTGAGAATGGTAATGGTACTCCTGGTCATACCCAATTTTTTTGCCAGTATGTCGAGGGTCTTATGCAGAGAGGCCCTCAGGTCCAGAGAGGTGCCTAAGGCCTTGGCAATCTCGTAGAGGCAGGTAAGCTCCCCTATCTCACGACTTTTTTCTTTGCGGTAGACCATCGTTTGCGCCGGACTCGCTAAGCGTTCAGCCTTTTGCTATCAGCACGTTTAGACCCGCGCTCCTATCCTGCTGAGAGCTGACAACTGAGCGCCGACCGCTTAGTATGCGTACATGTTCCCATAGGGTCGATGTGAGAAAGGGACTACTTTCTTGAACGGTACAGATAACACCTTTCGGAGATCGATATTCAGGTCGTCGCAGTATTCTTTAAGACACATTTTAAGATTTTTTTGGTCCTTGCTGTCTAACTCTCTGGGAATTAGCCCAAATCCCAATTGATGAGGATCCACCTCCCCCCGTACATATATAACTCCGCCGTGCATACCGGTGCCCATAAAGATACCCGCTATGGGTTTAGTTGCATCCAGGCTGAACATGCCCAGGAGGATGATTACTCCTCCGGCCATGTATTCACCCAGAAAATCGCCGGCCTTTCCGCCGATAACGATCACGGGGATTTTATCCTGATAGGACTTCATGTGAATACCGACGCGGTAGCCAACGTCGCCTTTGATGTGAATCCTCCCGCCCCTCATACCGTAGCCTACAACATCTCCAGCCATACCTTCAACGACAATTTTGCCGTCGTCCATGGTGTTGCCCACGCCGTCCTGGGCATTGCCGTGAAGAACGACGTGTGGTCCCTTCATGAAGGCCCCCAGGTCCTGTCCTGGAACACCATAGACCTCCATGCTGATTTTTTTACTTATGCCATCTGCGATGTAACGCTGGCCGTTGACATTTCTCAGGATAAATTTTTTCTCTCCATTCCCTACAGCCTTTCTTATTATATTGTTTAAATCTTTATAGTAAATTCCTTGCGCATTGATTTCCATAGGGTTCTCTGCCTTATCTCTCATAAAAAATTACCATGCCCTGGCACAGGCCGGGCCTAACCTGGCCTGCTTTTTTGCCGTGGAAGTACTTTTATTCATGGTTGCGATAACTGGCTCTCCGGCCTTGGGTGCCCAGACCTTTTCCGGATCAGGGCAGATAGCCCGGATAGCCGATTCTTCGCTGGCCATATAGACGGTGTCCCCTTTTGTAGCGGCGACCAGGGGTCTAAGTTTTATACGATCGTTAAGTCCTACGAGGCCGCCGTTATACGCAAAGAGGACGGCAAACGGGCCGTTGAGCATGGCGCTGCCGTAAACCATACGAATAGCGGTGAGGAGTTTCTTTGTTTCTTCATCCATGCGGTCGATTTCCTGCCAGAAGGGCGGGGCAAAGACCTTGCAGGCTATTTCAATAGGCAATCCCTGTTTGCGAATGAGGAGGTCAAGGAGATAAGCCACCACCTCGGTATCTGTAAGCAGGGTACAATGGTAGCCGAACATCTCCAGATACCGCTTATTGATGCCGTAGGAAGAAATCTCTCCGTTATGCACGATTGACCAGTCCAGGATAGTAAAGGGGTGGGCTCCTCCCCACCATCCCGGGGTATTGGTCGGGAACCGGTTGTGGGCCGTCCAGATATAGCCGGCGTATTCGTCGAGGCGGTAAAAGTCGGCGACATCCTCCGGGAACCCCACGCCCTTAAAGGCCCCCATATTCTTGCCGCTGGAAAAGATATACGCCCCGCTGACCTCCCGGTTTACGCTCATTACTACCCGAACTATGTAATCATCATCGCTCAAGCCGGGCCAGCGACACGCCGTGCCGCTGTCTTTTGATGGTTCGACAAAGTAGCGGCGCAGTATAGGGGGGTCGGTAATATACTTATTGGGACGCGTCGGAATCTTCTCCTGATGCACGATAGAGACGGTCTGGGTTAAAAAATCTTCCGCAGCATGGAGGGCATTCAGGTTGTCAGCCATGATGTGGATGGCATAATAGTCCTTAAAATCAGGATAGATACCATAAGCGGCGAAGCCGCCGCCGAGCCCGTTCCCCCGGTCATGCTGGCAGGCTATGGAGCAGATTATGCTGTCACCCTTGATCCGCTCGCCGTTTTTATTTATGATTCCGGAAAGCCCGCACCCGGAAATATCCTTTTGATAATTCCAACTACCCATGTTTGTTGACTCCGTGCGGATTACAAGTATGTTATGGCTCACTATCGTACATATAATTTTGTTATCAGGCACCCAGCCACTCTGCGCGTAATTCTTTGGGCAAAAAGGTGAAACTGGGTATATCTTTCAATAGTTCCCCCTTAAAACCGCCCACATCAACCCTTTTTCTGATGAGCCCGGTCAGCACTCCGGCCCTTTCCACCTCTCCGACCAGTACGGCGCCCACGAGAATGTTATCCTTAAGGACGATCTTCCGGTAGACATTTTTTTCAGGAAGAACCTTGGTCAGGATCTCGTAGCCATCGTTGTTTGGATTGGTAATACCTATGGACATGGTGGGAATACCATAAAACTCAATGGAATTCATGGGAAGCCCGCCCTTATAGGTCACCCTGGCCCCGGCCATATTCCGGCCGGCATACTGCCCCTGGGTATAGGCATTGGGCCAGATTGGTACTACACGCCTTTCACCGGAGAGAAGATCAAGGGCCTCGGCCACGTCTCCGGCTGCATAAATATCGGCGACAGAGGTCTCCAGATAGTCATTGACCACTATGCCACGATTTGTCTCTATGCCGGTTCCCTCGATGATATCCTTATTGGGGATAACCCCAATGGCTATTACTACAGCCTCACAACCCCGGTTTTGACCATCGTTTAGTATAATGCCTTTTACCCGGTCATTTTCACGTACAATCTCTTTAACTGAATTTTCAGTTATGACCTCTATGCCCGCTTCAGCCAAACGGTTGCCGATGATGTTTCCGGCTACCTGGTCAAAGGCAGTACTCAATATGCGATCGGCCAGTTCGACCACGGTGACATCAAGATTCCGATCGTTGAGGCTTTCTGCGGCCTTAAGGCCGATAAGACCCCCTCCGATAACCACGATTTGTTTTATTTTACCGACCAATGCGTCCAGTTTCCTGGCATCATCAAGGGTGGTGAAGGTATAGACATCAGGTCCATCCTTGCCCTGGATGGGCGGGATAAAAGGCTTGCCGCCCGTGGCGATGAGGAGTTTGCCGTAGGGGACTTTGTCTCCATCTTCCAATAGCACCTGGTGCACTGCGACATCGACTTTTGTGACGGTACGTCCCAGCAAGAGAGTTACCTTATTATCGCGGTAGAATGCCTCCGGGCGGTAGGCCAGGTCTGCCTCACGTATCTTTCCACGTAAGAGGTTGGCGATAAGAGGGCGGCCGTATGTGGCATAGGGCTCAGCGGCAATGATGGTAATCGGATTTTGCGGGTCTGTCTGCCGAATTCCCTCTACTGCCCCTATGGCCGCCACACCATTTCCAATAATGACATATTTCATAAGCCTATTTCTCCTCGTAAAGCAGGGCCTCGTTGGGGCAGGCGGAAACACAGGCCGGCAGGTCGCGGTCCGGGCAAAGGTCGCATTTTATCACCTTCCCCTGTCTTGTGTCCCTTTTGATAACTCCATACGGGCAGGCCATGACGCATGACCAGCAGCCCACGCACTTTTCTAGTATATTTCTGACCCTTCCGGTTTTAGGATCCTTGACCATAGCCCCGGAAATACAGACCTGAACACACGGCGGTTCATCACAGTGACGGCAGTGGACAGAGAACGAGACCGGGCCGCATTCTTCCACGACATTGCGCGCCGGCCTTTTTTCTTCCCGTTTAAAGGCGGTTACAATATCTTTGGATGCGGAATGTTCAACAATACAGGCGATTTCGCAGAGCCGGCAACCGATACACACATCTTCTTTTGCATAGACCTTTTTCATCTTCGCATGCACCTATGCCCCGGCATGTTTAATGCCGAGGATATTTAATTCCACTTCATTCAGCCCTACGCCGCGAAGCTTCTCGCGGTTGCCCCGCAGGCTTTCGATGGCATTGAGACCCATGCCGCCCAGCATCTCCTGGATTTCATGCCCCCAGGCGCGGACCAGATTGGCCAGTCTCCGGTGGGCGATATCTGGGTTGATCCGTTTGGCGAGATATGGATCATTCGTAGCGATACCCCAGGGGCATTTACCGGTATAGCAACGTTGGCAGAGCGTGCAGCCAACCGCAATCAAGGCCGCCGTTCCAATATATACCGCGTCAGCACCGAGTGCAATGGCTTTTACTACATCGGCGCTGCAACGGATGCCGCCTGCCGCCAGCAGGGAGACGCGGTTTCGTATCCCTTCCTGCCTTAGTCTTTCATCCACAGAGGCCAGGGCCAGTTCAATGGGTATGCCTACATTGTCACGGATCATGGTGGGGGCGGCTCCGGTGCCTCCCCGGAATCCATCTATGGCGATGACATCTGCTCCGGCCCTGGCTATACCGCTGGCGATGGCCGCGGAGTTATGCACAGCGGCAATCTTTACAAAGACCGGCTTTTCATAGTTGGTGGCCTCTTTAAGGGCGTAAATGAGTTGCCTGAGATCTTCGATGGAGTAGATATCATGATGAGGTGCGGGTGAGATGGCATCGCTTCCCTCCGGGATCATTCTGGTGATAGAGATTTCCTTTCCTATTTTTTCGCCGGGTAAGTGGCCGCCGATGCCGGGTTTTGCACCCTGGCCGATTTTGATTTCGATAGCCACGCCGGCATTGAGGTACTTGCTGTCCACACCGAAACGACCGGAAGCACACTGTACAATGGTATTTTTACCGTATTTATAGAGGCTTTGATGCAGACCACCCTCACCGGTATTGTAAAGAATCCCTAATTCTTCCGCCGTCCGGGCCAGACCAACATGAACATTCAGATTGATAGATCCGTAGGACATAGCTGAGAACAGGATGGGGTAGTTGATCTGTATCTGTGGCGAAAAATTAGTTGTAAGTTTAGGCTTGCCCTTCTTTATTTCTACTTCAATAGCATCTGGTTTAGAGCCGAGCCAGGTCCTGAGTTCCATCGGTTCCCGGAGGGGGTCAATGGAGGGGTTGGTCACCTGACTGGCATCCAGGACTATGCGATCCCAATAGATGGGATAAGGATAGGGGTTCCCCATGCCGGTCAAAAGGACGCCGCCGGTATCCGCCTGCTTATAGATATTTTTGATAAACTGCGGCGCCCAGAGGGCGTTTTCCCTGAATTCGGACGGGTTTCTCCTGATCGTCAAGGCGCCGGTGGGGCAGAGGGCCTCGCAACGGTGACAGCCGACACATCTGGTCTCATCCTCGGTAACCCGTTCCTCTTTTTCATTGTAGATATGTGCGCTGTAAGAGCACTGGCGGACGCAGACCTGGCACTGGATGCACTTTTCCGGATCACGCTCGATGATGAAGTCGTGATAGTTTTTGCTTATAGGCTGGTGTAACACTTTTATGTGCTCCTTAGAAACTGGCTATGTTTAGGATATGCGATTTTTGTGCATACATTAATGCCACCAGGATTTCTTCTCGGGGAAATAAAAAAACGTCCGCTGGATATACGCGTATAAATAATAAGTCCAGTGGACGCCTTTGTCTACCTCTGAAGTACCACCCCGTACCCCAGATATAGATACCATTACCGCAATATACAATTTTGTCAACAAGTTTGTTATCTAATTCACATTTACTCCCATCGTCCGTTACGACCTTGTCTCATCTCGATATATTCAATCCTTCCCCGGGAATTAATGAACAGGTTAGCCAGCCAGCTTATGATACTGATAAGGAGAGCTCCCCAGACCGCCGGCCAAAAGCCCTGGACCTCAAAACCCTTAAGGATGGAGGCTACGATTTTGAGCATAAGGCCGTTTATGATAAAAGTCAGGAGCCCTAAGGTAAGGACGTTTAGAGGGAGGGTTAAGATCAGTATAACCGGACGAATAAAAGTGTTCAGTATTCCAAGGATCAAGGCACCGGCCAGGGCCGGTAGAAATCCGGTGATCTCTATCCCCTCTACTACATGGGCAGCGAGAAAAAGGGCACCGGCATTTATGATCCAACGGATGAGAATGCCTTTCATTTTTCTACCTGAAATTCATCCGGTCTACGACCGACCATAGGCCGGAAGCCCCCGGAATTTACCTCTTGATGGGGGAAGTATCCAGACAGACAGATTCTATCCACTTTTCGTAACACTTTAGCTGTTTGAAAAGAGCTAGTCGTCCAGAAAACGGCGCCTCGAAAATCCCCCTTAATCCCCCTTTTTCAAAGGGGGAAATGTTTCTCCTCCCTTTGGAAAAGGGAGGTTGGGAGGGATTTTAAAATACTTTTTCAAACAGCTAAACTGATACCACTTTTCTATCTGGTCCTGATAGGCTTCTTTTTTCGTCTCTTGTCCACAATCCTTGCAGACTACCCGGGCATTGTATCATCTTCCCTGAAGAACGGCTTTTCCACCACAGAAAATGCAGATAAGTTCCTTCACCTAAGGGTTCTCCTATACTACTAATGCCTAATTTTCGAAATTTTGTTAAACAAATTCGAAATCCGAAGCACGAAATCCGGAGTCCGTTGTCCGTTGCCGGTTGTCAGTTGTCAGTTGGAAGGTACAGGTTAGCAACGGACCACGGACTACTGACATTTTGTTTCGGATTTGGTCGCGGCTACGCCGCCCTGTGTCTGCATGGACGTGATCATATCAGCAATGGTCATTTTAATACGTTCGCTAAAGACGATCTCCTGGCGAAGTTCCTGTTCCAATATAGCCATATCCCGGTAAAATCGGGTACGGTCAAGCTCTTTGTAGGCGTCCTTGTCTGTATCCGGCGGAACCAGCCTGGGACACCCTGCGCCTCTCACCAAGACCATATCGGGCCTGCGGTATGAGTGCGGGATACCGTGCAGCCGGCAGATCATCGGACGGAAGGCATAGAGGCCGCAGAGGCCTCTATCATTGAGCGGACACATTAGGTCGATCTTTTTCCCCTCAGCCTGCAGCCGGTGGCGTTCTTTTACAAATTCACGGGCGAGACGCCGCACCTCATTTTGCCTTTCCGGGCTGAGGGTCTGGAACCCTTTCTTAAGGTAGAGATATTCTGCCACCGTATAATGGAAAAAGTAACTCGTACAACAATTGCCGTCACAGCCGGCACAGGAACAGCCATAGTATGCCGCTATCTCGTCGTAAGCCTGGTCCATGGCCTGGTAGATAGTCTTCAGACGCTCCATGAAATGGCCAAGCCCCGGGGCAAATTCTGTTATGGGCGGTTGTACAGAGTACATCGCTGGACCTTATGCCGGATTACAAAATGTAATGGTATGTAAAATGATTGCAATTATAGATCAATATAACATATCCTCTATCAATAAAAAAAGAGCAATTCATAAAAAGCCTTTTCACCGCTGAGTACGCAGAGCCCGCAGAGGAAAACTTTAAACTGTTTAATATATTATCTCGGCGTTCTCCGCGACCTCTGCGGTAAATTTGAATCTTTGGAGATCATCTGGCCTGGCAGGAATTTTTCTCTTCTTGACTTAAGTCATTATCTGCATTAGATTTAATGCGTAAGCGAGAGTGGCGGAATTGGCAGACGCGCTGGACTTAGGATCCAGTCCGCTACCGTGGGTGGGGGTTCAAATCCCCCCTCTCGCACCATTACTAATCCAAGAGGGCAGGAGTACAGGAAACGTGAAATGCAGAGTTGAGGATATAAGCGCCGTCCGCAAAAAGATCTATGTTGAGATTCCCCGAGAACTTGTGGCTGAGGAGATTGAAAACGCTTACAAGGCCTTGAGCAACAAGGTGAGAATAAAAGGTTTCCGTCCAGGCAAGGTCCCCAGGGAGATTTTAGAACGTTACTACCGTCAGAATGTGGAAATGGATGTCCTGGATAAACTTCTCAATGATTCCTACCCCAAGGCCGTTCAAGAGGCAGGGCTTTCTCCGGTGGCCAGGCCCGTGATTGATGATGAAAAATTCAAGTCCGGGGAGGATCTTAAATACACAGCTACGGTAGAGGTGAAGCCGCTTATAGAAGTGAAGGATTACCTAGAGATGGAGATTGAGAAGAAGGAGACGCCGGTTACCGACCAGGACGTGGAGAAAAAACTGGATGAGATCCGGCAGATGAATGCGCATTTTAAATCCATTGCTGAAGACCGGCCGATCAGAGAGGGAGATGTAGCGGTTATTGATTATAAGGGATTTTGGGATGGCAGCTCCCTGGAGGGAAGTAATGGACAGAATTATCATCTGGAGGTCGGATCCGGGCTTTTTAACCCGGATTTTGAAAGGCAATTAATCGGTTTGTCGAAAAATGCCGAAACAGAGATAAAAGTGACCTTCTCAGAGGATTTTGCAAACAAAAAAATGGCCGGGAAGCCCATGGACTTCCAGGTTATTGTAAGAGACATAAAAGAAAGGGTTATTCCGACCTTAGATGATGCATTTGCTATGGACCTGGGCGCTGACTTTAAGAACCTCGAAGACCTGCGCAATAAGGTCAAAGAGACCCTGGTGGAGGCTCGAAAAAAGCAGTCTGAGGCCGATATGCGAAACCAGATTATTGATCTGCTGATAGCAAAATGTGATTTTGAATTGCCGGAGAGTCTCCTGGAAGAAGAAATAGACGCTATGGTGGATGAGTCCCGGCGTAAGCTGGCAAGAATGGGCATACCCGTTGAATCTACGGGTATTTCCGATAAAGATCTGCGTGACAAATTTAGAGAAGAGGCGGGGAAGCGGGCCCGGGGTTCGCTCATCCTGGAGGAGATAGCACGCCGGGAAAATCTAAAGGTAGAAGAGAAGGATATCGACGAAGAATTTGCTAAGGTCGCCCGCACGCTTAATATGAGGCCGGAAGAGGCTAAGCACCTGCGCGCCAACCCTAGCCTCATGCAATCATTGCCGGATTATATATTACCTCAGAAGACATTAGATTATCTTATAGAACATGCGAAGATAAAATTGAATCAGACTGCTGGGGGGATAAGTATATAAAATTAGATGGAGATTAAAGGATGACATTAATACCTATTGTTATAGAACAAAGCACACGCGGTGAACGGGCTTATGATATCTATTCGCGCCTTTTGAAGGAGAGGATAATCTTTCTGGGGTCTCCAATAGACGATGATCTGGCTAATCTGGTAATTGCACAGATGCTTTTTTTGGAAGCTGAAGACCCGGATAAGGATATCACCCTGTACATTAATTCCCCCGGGGGGATGGTGACCGCTGGACTGGCCATCTATGATACCATGCAGTACATAAAACCAAATATTGTGACTTTGTGTATGGGGCAGGCTTCCAGTATGGCCGCTCTGCTCCTGGCCGCGGGGACTAAGGGCAAGCGCTATGCGCTGCCGCATTCGCGTATTTTGATCCATCAGCCCCTGGGTGGCGCCCAGGGGCAGGCCACAGACGTAGATATTCAGGCGCGGGAGATTCTACGGTTGCGTGAAGAGCTAAACAGGGTTTTGGCGGACCACACCGGCCAATCCATTGAGCGGATTAGCAGGGATACGGACCGCGATTTCTTCATGAGTGGCGGGCAGGCCATGGAATACGGCCTTATTGATGAGGTTATAGCTAAAAGGCCCGTGCCTAAGAAGGAGGAAGTTTAATGTCAAAAAAGGTTGATAGAAAAGGAAGCGATTTACTCTGTTCTTTTTGCGGTAAAAGCCAGGATGAGGTCAAGAAGCTGATCGCAGGTCCGGCTGTCTATATCTGTGATGAGTGTATCGAGCTCTGTAATGATATTATGGCTGAGGAGTATGAGAAGGAAGAGGTGGCCAAGAGAAGCGGCTCAATACCAAAGCCTCGAGAGATCAAGAAGATCATGGATGAATATGTAATCGGCCAGGAAAGGGCAAAAAAGATATTGGCCGTAGCGGTTCACAACCACTATAAAAGAATTGATAGCCGGATCGATACACAAGGCATAGAACTGCAAAAAAGTAACATTCTTCTCATCGGCCCAACGGGTTGCGGTAAGACTCTTTTGGCCCAAACCCTGGCCAAGATACTGAACGTCCCTTTTACTATTGCCGATGCTACTTCCCTCACCGAGGCCGGGTATGTGGGTGAGGATGTTGAAAATATTATCTTAAGCCTGCTGCAGGCGGCTGACTATGATGTGGCCCTGGCCTCGCGGGGTATAGTTTACATTGATGAGATTGATAAGATTGCCCGGAAATCAGACAATCCGTCCATCACCCGTGACGTCTCCGGCGAGGGCGTACAGCAGGCATTACTTAAGATTATCGAAGGGACCACGGCCAACGTCCCCCCCAAGGGCGGTCGCAAACACCCTCAGCAGGAATTTGTCAAGGTGGATACTACTAATATCCTTTTCATCTGCGGTGGGGCGTTTGTTGGCCTGGAAAACATCATCAGAAACAGGATCGGGGTCAAGTCCATGGGCTTTGGCGCTGATATTCGCGGGGCCTCCCAGTCGAGGCTTAGCGATGTCCTGGCCGAGGTCAAGCCGGAAGACCTGTTGCGTTTTGGTCTTATACCGGAATTTGTGGGAAGATTGCCGGTCGTGGCCACACTGGAAGAACTAGATGAAGAGGCGCTTATCAAGATATTGAAAGAGCCTAAAAATGCCCTGGTCAAACAGTATAAGAAGCTTTTTGAGCTCGATAATATCAAGTTACGTTTCACCGAAGGGGCGCTGGTGGCTGTGGCCCGTGAAAGCATGAAAAGGAAGTCTGGCGCCAGAGGCTTAAGATCTATTCTTGAGAATGCCATGCTGGATATAATGTATGAACTTCCCTCCAAGGGAGATGTAAGGGAATGTGTGATCAGCGAAGAGGTGGTACTCAATAAAGAGGAACCCATTATCCTGTATGAGACAACAAAGGCGCGTAGTGCATAAGGGGTATATCTATGTTTAGTCTCAATGCAAAGGGAAAAGAGGATGCCTTGGAAAGGGGGAAGATCATTATCCCGCTTTTACCGCTGCGGGATATGGTGATTTTCCCGCACATGGTAGCGCCGCTTTTTGTGGGAAGGGAGAAGTCCATTCAGGCATTAGAGGATGCCATGGGTCGAAAGGCAGACCTTTTTCTTGCAGCTCAAAAGGATGCCAAGAGAGACGAACCCGGCGAAAGAGATATAGAAAGCGTTGGAACCATAGGTAGTATATTGCAACTCCTGCGTCTGCCGGACGGAACGGTAAAGCTCCTAGTCGAGGGTAAGAAACGCGGAAAGATAATGCAATTCCTGCCCCATAAAAATTTCTTCCTGGTTGAAGTTAAGGAGATGGCTGATACGGGCGAGCATGGTCTGGAAATAGAAGCATTGGTACGCACCGTACGGTCTACCTTTGAGGAGTATGCAAAATTTAACAAAAAGATACCTTCAGAAGTACTTTTATCTGTTGCTTCTATTGATGATATCTCTAAGTTAGCCGACACTATGGCTTCCCATTTGACCTTGCGTCTCGCAGACAAACAGGCCATCCTGGAGACCTTGAATCTGGCCAAGCGTCTGGAGAAGATTTATCATCTGATGTGCGCCGAGGTAGAGGTCGCTCAGATCGAGCATCGCATAAAAGACCGGGTCAAAAAACAGATGGAAAAGACCCAGAAGGAGTATTATCTCAGCGAACAGATGCGTGCCATCCAGAAGGAGATGGGCGCTAAAGATGACTTTAAGAGTGAGTTGAATGAACTCGAGCAGAAGATTAAACGGAAGCGGATGTCAAAAGAGGCTGCAACCAAGGTGCGTAACGAGTTCAAGAAACTGAAGATGATGTCGCCTATGTCTGCTGAGGCCACCGTTGTCCGTAATTATATAGACTGGTTGATTTCTCTTCCCTGGTATGAAAAGAGCAGGGATCAGATAGATATTAACGAGGCAGAGAGGATACTGGAAGAAGATCATTATGGTCTTAAGAAGCCGAAGGAAAGGATTCTTGAGTACTTGGCCGTCCAGAGTCTTGTTAAGAAGATGAAGGGGCCGATTCTCTGTCTGGTAGGTCCGCCTGGAGTAGGAAAGACTTCTCTGGCCAAGTCCATAGCGCGGGCTACCAGGCGGAACTTTATCCGCCTATCTCTGGGGGGAGTAAGGGATGAGGCGGAAATCCGCGGCCACCGGCGGACATATATAGGGGCTATGCCCGGGAAGATAATACAATCCTTGCGTAAGGCCAAAACCAATAACCCGGTCTTCTGTCTGGACGAAGTGGACAAGATGAGTATGGATTTTCGTGGCGATCCCTCCGCTGCCCTCCTGGAGGTGCTTGATCCGGAGCAAAATTATAGCTTTAATGACCATTATCTTGATGTCGATTATGATTTATCGGAAGTCCTGTTTATAACTACAGCTAATACTCTCCATGCTATCCCGCCGCCTTTACAGGATAGGATGGAGGTTATTCAACTTTCCGGATATACGGAAGAAGAGAAATTAAATATTGCCAAGAAATTCTTAATTCCAAAGCAGATTCGGGCCAATGGTCTTCAGAAGGATGATCTGGATATTACGGATAATGCTATTTTAGGGATTAGCCGTCGTTATACCCGGGAAGCCGGCGTCCGTAATTTGGAGAGAGAGATTTCCACTATATGCCGTAAGGTGGCCAAGGAAATTGCCAAAAACAAAGAAGAGAGGCGAAAGGCGGTGGTTAATGCCCAGTCCCTGGAAAAGTATCTCGGCGTTCCTCGTTACCGCTATGGCCTGGCTGAAGAGAAGGACGAGGTTGGCGTGGCCACCGGTTTGGCGTGGACAGAGTTTGGCGGGGAGATACTGCAAATTGAAGTGGTTACTATGCCTGGGAAAGGCAATCTGACTATAACCGGCAAGTTAGGCGATGTCATGCAGGAATCGGCGCGGGCTGCCTTGAGCTATGTCCGTTCCAGAGCGGAAAGATTTGGACTGGAGACCGATTTTTACCAGAAACTCGATATCCATATCCATGTGCCTGAAGGCGCTATCCCCAAAGATGGACCGTCAGCCGGCATTACGATGGCAACGGCCCTGACATCGGCCCTGCTTAAGATCCCGGCGCATAAGGATGTGGCCATGACCGGCGAAATTACATTACGAGGCCGGGTACTCCCTATCGGAGGGCTTAAAGAAAAGATACTGGCGGCCCGACGGGGTAATGTAAGCGCTGTGCTTATTCCCTGTGAGAATGAAAAAGATCTCAAGGACATTCCACCGAAGCTTATTAAGTCTGTTCGAGTGGAACTGGTGGAAAGCATGGATGAGGTGCTCAAGAAGGCGCTGGTATTAGATGATCCGGAGTCTCTGTTCAAGGATACGGCATCCTCTTCGGTAGGTGTTTTTCCTAAGGAAGGAGTTCTTCCAGAAATCACCGCCCATTGATGTTTTGCTTCTTATAACTTTATGTACATTTTGCTTGACTTGCCAAAATGGAGTTGTTAATAGTACTAGCCTGACCAGGGGCGGATAGCTCAGTTGGGAGAGCATCGGCCTTACAAGCCGGGGGTCACAGGTTCAAGTCCTGTTCCGCCTACCATTTTTTCTCCTGAATTGACTGCGGGGTCGTAGTTCAGCTTGGTTAGAACGCCGGCCTGTCACGCCGGAGGTCGCGAGTTCGAGTCTCGTCGGCCCCGCCAAATTTGATAATGATGCGAGTTGCATCCGTCAATGGCCTTCTGAGGAGCCGTCCCTCCTCAGAAGGCTTTTTTGTTCCCACATATACCATGTTGCCCTTTCTCTCTAACACCTGAAGGGCAGATTTGAGATTCTCTTTCCACCGGGACCTCCGCCGGGCCGTTCGCCCATGCGGCCCCTTCCTTGCCCTCCGCGAGGGTTCATTTTGCCCTGGTTTCTTCCTTTCATGAGGTATTCCTCCTGGGTAAGATTGCATACACCTTGAAAGCGCCGGCGGCGCCCCTCCCGGCAGCAACCGGGCATGGCGAAGACTTCCTTCTCAAGCACGCCGGAGAGCCAGGCCTGGATGACTTCCCGGAGGTCGCCGGCCAAGAACGGGATCACCCGGATACCGTAGGCCGTAACCATAGCCTGCATGGGACGGGAAATGGCGCCGCAGACGAGCGTATCGACACCCAGCTCGGCCAGGCGAAGCCCCCTTCCTGTTCCCGGATCGTCCGGCAGGGACTCTTCGGCCTCGCTGACGATACGCCCGGACTCGGCCTCCACAAGGTGGATCTGCCGGGTGACATCAAAGACCGGCGCGATTCGGTGGTTCCAGACTGCAAATGCCGTTTTCATCATCCAAAGTTCTGCGTAACGTCTCTGTTTCCGTGCACCAGCAATCACAGTGCCAATGTGGGTACAATCCGGTTAATTATTCGCAGGTGTTTGATATAATGGAAGTTAAATCGGAAAGGAGAGGGGGGACGAAGCGGGAGAGTCGCATTGGGGCAACCCTATTTCAAGATTCTGGTCGCATCAACGCTACTGCTGCGGATGGCGCGAACGGCGCTTTTCTCCGGCAGGGAGATTCCCAGCTTCTTCGTCTTCCGGAAGAGAGTGCTCTTGTGGATGCCGAGTTCCTTTGCCGTCGCCTGGCGATTGTATGCGTTTCGTTCCAGGGCGCTGTGGATGGCTTGTATTTCAAAGAGTGCCCGGGCCGTTCTCACATCTGAATCGGGGACCCGGGCCGCGCCGTGCGCCGTCAGCTCTTCCGGCAGGTGCCTGATGCCGATGACGCCTTCGTTGCACAGGATGAAGGCCCTCTCGATTACGTTTTCCAGCTCGCGGATGTTTCCCGGCCAGTCGTGAGCCATGAGCAGGGAGAGCGCTTCGGGAGCGATCCCTTGGATGGATTTTTGCTGTAGCCGATTGAACCGGATGATGAACTGCTCCACCAAGATGGGGATGTCCTCCTTGCGCTGGCGGAGCGGCGGCAATTCGACGCGGATGATATTTACGCGGTAATAGAGGTCCTCGCGGAAAGCGCCCCGGCGCACCTGTACCGCCAGATCCTTGTTGGTGGCAACGATGATCCGAACATCGGCGGTCTCGGCGCGGGTCGCGCCAAGCGGTTCATAGGTACGCTCCTGGAGCACCCGGAGGAGTCGTACCTGCAGGGCATGACTCATGTCGCCGATCTCGTCCAGGAAGAGGGTTCCTCCGTTGGCCAGCGCGAAACGCCCCGGTTTATCCTTCGTCGCTCCGGTAAACGCACCTGCTTTGTAGCCGAAGAGTTCCGACTCCAGGAGCGTATCGGGCAGGGCGCCGCAGTTGACCGCGACGAACGGACCCTTCCGGCGCGGGCTCAGAGTGTGGATGGTCCGGGCCATCAGTTCCTTGCCGGTGCCGGTTTCGCCGAGAATGAGCACCGTGCTGGAACTGGCGGCCACGGCGGGCAGGACCTCAAATACCTTCTGCATCAAAGGGCTTCGGCTGGCCAGATCGCCTAACCGGAACCGACCCTGAAGTTCCTGGCGCAATGCCTCGACCTCGCTTAGGTCTCTGAACGTCTCGGCCCCTCCGATGATGCGCCCATCAGCGTCCCGGAGCACGGCGGTGGAAACGCTGACGGGGATTCGTTCGCCTTCTGCGTCGACGATGTACCCGGACTTGCCGATCACCGGTTTGCTGGTTTTTAGGGTGCGCCGCAGGGCACATTCCACCTCACACATACTGGAACGGAACACTTCAGAGCACAAGCGGCCGATGGCTTCGCCGCGCGAAATACCCGTGATCTCCTCCGCAGCCCGGTTGAACGAGGTAACGCGCCACTCCATATCCACGGTGAACACGCCGTCAGAAATGCTTTCCAGGATGGCTTCGGTCGGGGTAAGGACTACCGGTTTTATTTCTCGTTTACGTTTCTTAGTCATGATTGACACATTCACATGAGCAACCTATAGTGAGATGAATCCGTCCCGCGACGCAAAGGAAAATTGTCCTTGTCGGGCCTCCCATTGCGGCAAACAGCCGCAACGTACCGAAGCGCGATATTCATATTGATAGTTAACAAAATTGACTTCCAATATGCAAATAAAATTGACCCCGTATCATTTTTTAATGTTTACCCCTTAATCATCATGCTTGAGTACAGCAAAATAACCGGTGCTTACAATTTTGTAAAATATAATCTTTTTGTATCACGTAAGTGTGAGCAAAGACTATTTTCCGAATAACCGGGAGTAGGATAATTGCTTTCATTATATTGTTTCATTTCGGCACGGATGTTGCTATATACTCTCCAGATAAAAATATTATACCATTTCCTCGTAGGAGTATGCCCCCGGCGGACGACAGAATCTCGCGGTTGGCCTTCAGGTCGGCCGAGGCCGGAAGTCGCTCTTACAATTAGGGATATGGAACTATAAAGATACAAACGTCGCTGTAGGGATAAACATATAGAACAACCGCAACTTAATATGAACAGAAGAGCTCTCATTCTGCAGCATGCGGCCCCTGAAGGTGCAGGCCTCTTTGAACGTACATTCAATGAAATGAGGTGGGGCCAAGAGACTGTCCACCTTTACAAAGACGAAAACCTGCCGAAAAATCCCACGGACTTCGATCTACTCCTGATCATGGGAGGCCCGATGAACGTGGATGAAGAAGACAGTTTTCCGTTTTTAAAAACTGAGGTGGACCTTATCCGGACGGCTTTGCAGCATGGATTACCCATGCTGGGAATCTGCCTGGGCGCCCAGTTAATGGCTAAGGCGGGAGGGGCTCGCGTGTACCACGGACCGGAAAATGAGATCGGCTGGTATGAGGTGGAGTTGACTGAAGAGGGCCGGGATGATCCCTTTTTATCCTGCTTCCCTCCCATATTTCCGGTATTTCAGTGGCATGGGGATACCTTTGATCTTCCCCCTGACGCCCTGCACTTGGTTTCCTCCAGGACTTACACCAACCAGGCATTCCGGATCGGCAACCGGGCGTATGGATTACAGTTTCATCTGGAGATAACGAACCGTATGATTGAGAGCTGGCTGGAGGAGAGTAAAGAGGATACAGCCTTCACTAAAGGGACATTTTCTCCTGATAAGATTCTTTCCGAAACCCCCGCGCTATTTACCCCAAATCCATAGTTTGGCCCGACGGTTCTTTTCTTCGTTCTCAGACGGCGTCGCCTCTGAACAGAGACCATGTCGCGACGTCATTGCGAGGGAGTGAAACGACCGAAGTCGTGCCTAAGGCAGATCGGCCTTTGGCGGACAATCTCACAACGTATTGTGCTCATAGAGATTGCCACGCTCCCCTCGGTCGCTCGCAATGACAAATAACGATTATGACACAGTCACATAGGTAAGGAGGTTTAATGCGCATTGCCCTAGCCCAGATTAACCTCACTACCTATCCCCAACAGTCACAAAAGACATCAGTCCCCACCGGGTCTGAAGATTACAACCAAGGCCTTTGGCTACGGCCGGAGGTATCCACTTGCGCACAGGTATGAACTCAACTAAAAATGACATAGAGCGTAATAACTCTCCTGCCATTCTAGAGAGAAATATCCAGGAATTAACCGCTCTCTATGAGATCAGCCAGGCATTGGTATCAAGTTTAGATCCCAGGCAGGCCCTGGAACTCATTCTGCAGACCCTCCATCTGCGCCTGGGGATGTCACGCGGGACCATAACCCTGCTAAGCCCTGATACCCATGAAATCACTATCGAGGTAGCGCACGGACTCACCGAGGAGAGGGAAAGAGGACGATATAGGATTGGAGAGGGCATTACCGGAAAAGTAGTGCAAACCGGGGAACCGGTCATCGTTCCTCACGTCGGGAAAGAACCCTTGTTCTTAAACCGTACCAAGGCGCGGGGGGACATCCACAAAGACAACATCTCTTTTATCTGTGAGCCTATAAAAGTAGGGGCCGTTGTCCATGGCGCGTTAAGTGTAGATCGTCTCTTCAGTGAAGAGGTCTCATTTGAGGAAGATCTCAGGCTCCTGACTATCATCGCTTCTATGTTGGCCCAGGCCATAACCATCGGCCAGATGATGGAAGAGGAAAGGAACCGTCTGCGAGATGAAAACATAACCCTGAAGGAAAAATTAAAGGAACGTTACAGTCTTTACAATATCGTGGGCACCAGCAACCGGATGCGGGAAGTCTTTGAAATGATAGAGCGCGTCTCAAAGAGCGACGCCACAGTGCTTATCCGGGGGGAGAGCGGTACGGGCAAGGAACTCGTGGCCAACGCCATTCACTATAATAGCCTCCGGGCGGATGGACCTTTTATAAAGATCAATTGCGGGGCCTTGCCCGAAACCCTCATGGAAAGCGAGCTCTTTGGGCATGAGAAAGGGGCCTTTGTGGAAAAGGAAATTATTATAGATGCCCTGAAAAGCACCAGGGGGTAGCATTGCCGCCGCCCGGCTCCTCGGCACTACGGAAAGGATTCTGGGGTTAAGAATAAAGAAATACGGCTTCACCCCTCAAAAATACCGGGAGAAAGCTGACGCACTACCTAGAATTTATAATTTTATGGACGTTACCAACGCGCGCAGCGCGACGGGAACGCCTGCATCACAGGCGCGAGTTTACGAGCGTCCTTGTGCATGCAGAGGTTCGCCGAATAAATTCTTATTCCATAACCTCTGAAATAAGCATATCGCCGCGAAGAAGCTTATTTACTACCGAACTTATATCTGTCCCTTTTTTATCTGCAATCTTCTCAACAAAGGCCATAACCTCGTCATCAAGATATATTGGTAAATTCAGCTTAGCATCGGGTCGATAAAACTTACCTCTTTCTCCCTTTGAAAAATCATATTCGTCTCTCATTATCTTTCTCCGTATTCTTGAGTTTCTCTTTTGTTTGCCTTACGGCTTGAAAAAATACGTATAGTTACTGCCTCTAAATTTTCCTCACGAAATGTATGACATACGATCAGCAACCTGCTATTTTTAGAAATGCCCATAGTGATCCACCTATCTTCGGCTTCACTATGATCTGGATCATATATTGTTATAGCCATTGGATCAAGAAATACCGTTGCTGCCTCCCGGAATCCGCCGAACTTACCCTTTTGCCTAATCCGTTATCTACAAGGTCAGGGAAAATCTTAGAGAGAAGGAACTGAACAGCTTATCTAGGAGGGCCTCTAAAAGTGGTATGTTCGTAATGCTGTATCTTTCTACCAGGTCTCTGAAAAACATGGCGCCGAGATATTCTTTCAAGAGCCTTGTTCTCTCCAATTCTGTATCCAGAAAGGAGACCTCCGGGAAACCGCCCCCATCTCACATAGTCATTAAAATATTTCTTGGCAAATGCCCTTTTCGTGCTGGAAAAGGCGGTTTCTTCCTTTACGTCAAGGCCCTTGACGCGCATATATTCTGTAAAGGAAAACGATAATACCTCTACGCTTGCGGGTGGAGCAAGAAGGGGACGTCCCCATCGTCTGGACGGCATACTGATTTCAGCCGGAAATATCAAGAAAGTAAATGTCTGACTTTTCATCCCCATATAAAGGCCGGTAGCTGCATACTGAAGGTCTGGCGGGATGTCGGCTCCTGCCGCGATTAGCCCCTGTCCTCGTAACTGCCTTTACTGCTATGTCTATCGGCTACAATATTGTAAGTCCGACCTCCCCTTCCTACCGTTCAAATGCAAATTATGTGTGGACCCTGGTAGTCGCCGCCCTGGTGTTTTTTATGCAGGCCGGGTTCGCCATGGTGGAGACCCGGTTTACCCGGGCTAAGAATGCCGTAAATATTTTAATGAAGAATCTGATGGATTTTTGTATGGGATCCATCGCTTATTGGGCCATTGGTTTTGGCCTGATGTTTGGGGTAACCACGACCGGCTGGTTTGGCACCTCGGGTTTTTTGCTGAGTGATTTCGTACCTGGCAAAGATCCCTGGGTCTTAGCCTTCTGGATGTTCCAGGTCGTTTTTGCGGCTACTGCGGCCACGATCGTTTCGGGAGCCATGGCTGAACGGACCAAGTTTTCGGCGTACCTGGTTTACAGTGTCATCGTCAGTGCATTTATCTATCCCATATTCGGGAGTTGGGCCTGGGGCGGCCTTTTCCACGGAGGGGGGCTGGTTGGAAAAACTGGGGTTCATTGACTTCGCCGGTTCGACGGTAGTGCACTCCATGGGTGGATGGCTTTCGCTCGCCGGGGCTATGGTGCTTGGCCCGCGTATCGGGAAATATACCCCTGAGGGCAAGGTCAATGCCATTCCCGGCCATAACATTCCCCTGGCGGCCCTCGGTGTCTTTATCCTGTGGCTGGGGTGGTTTGGGTTCAGTCCAGGTTCGACAACGGCGGCTAATACAGATATTGCCCTTATCTTCGTCAACACCAACCTTGCGGCTGCGGCCGGCGGTCTCCTGGCTATGGTAACCGCCTGGATGAAGTTTGGTAAACCTGACGTGGGCATGAGTCTAAACGGGGTGCTGGCCGGGCTGGTGGCCATTACCAGCCCCTGCGCCATCGTTACTCCTTTGAGTGCGATCATTATTGGAGCAGTTGGCGGCGTTCTGGTGGTATTTGCCGTCCTGTTTTTCGACCGCATAAAGATAGACGATCCGGTCGGTGCCATATCCGTACACGGCGTCAACGGGGCCTGGGGGACGCTCGCCGCAGGGATCTTCAACATCGGCGGAACGTCGGCAAAGTTAATCGGCGTGCAGCTTCTGGGCATCGGCGCGGCCTTCATCTGGGCCTTTGGTACGGGCCTGATCCTGTTCAAGGTGATCGAGAAGACCATCGGACTCCGGGTGACCTCTGAGGAGGAGATGGGGGGCCTTGATTTCGGTGAGCACGGTGCCACGGCCTATCCGAACTTCCAGATCTTGATTAAGAGATAATTTGGTATCCAACAAAAAAACTTAAGGAGGAAGACGATGGGGAAAGATTCGCGTTACCTGAAACATTTTCCAGCGATTATTGTAGGTCTAGTTTTGAGTGCAGTTATTATTCTACCGGCTATGGCGGAAGAGGACAGGCCCTCTGCCGACCTCTCGGTTTCCATTCTAAGCGATTATATCTGGCGGGGGGCAGGAATTGAGCCGGGATAGCATTGTCATCCAGCCGTCCATGACCGTTGGCTACAAAGGTTTTTTTGCCAACCTATGGGGCAATCTGGACACCGATCCCTATGTGGCGGCTGGGAATAGTCCGTCCAACTGGAATGAGACTGACCTTACACTCTCCTATAGCAGGGGCTTTGGTCCTTTGAACATAAGTGGAGGCTACATCTATTATGGCCTGGACGGCGCCGATGATTCTCAGGAGATTTTTCTGGGTTTAGGTATTAATACGCTGCTGTCCCCCTCGCTTACTGTCTACAAGGAGATCAACAGCTATATGCACTGGTATGTTCTTCTTGGCATCTCCCATTCTTTTAAGATCACCAAGGCTGTCTCCCTGGACCTTGCTGCCTCGGCGAGCTACCTGAAGAGCGAAGACGCCGACGACTACCCGGAGATTAACGATCAAGGAGCAGCTACGGGCGACAAGTTTAATAACTTCCACGATGGCGTGATCTCTGTCAATATATCTCCTTTCAGAGTCTTTCCCACCCAACTCTTCTCATTCCAATCTCCAGAAATTTTTAGGCCGCAGGTATAGACGTAATGACATATGAAGATGTGACCCCCTGCCCATTCCCAGAAAGGACTTGACACTTCCGTCCTATTTATTATAGTCAGCCCCGTTTGACTGCTATTTTGAAAAATGTTACATGATGGATGACTTGTATTACTGGATGGCCCTCCACCTGATTCCGGGGATTGGAGGTGTCACCTACCGGCAGCTTATCAAGGTTTTTGGTACACCTGAAGAAGTATTCAAGGCCAAAGAAACTGAGCTTACGGCAATAAAAGGAATTCGGTCGGCGACCATGGAGGCTATACGTAAATTCGCCTCTAAAGAACGTGCTGCCCAGGAACTAAAATTACTACGTAAATATGGGATAAAGATAATCACCTTTCAGGATGAGGTATATCCTCAAAATCTGGCAAATATCTATGATGCACCGGCCTTACTTTACGTTAAAGGGAACTTGGACGAGGCCGACAATTTCAGCGTGGCCGTAGTCGGATCACGTCATGCCACCTATTATGGTCAGAGGGCGGCGGAAGGGCTCTGCCGCTCTCTGGCCGGCCATGGCCTGACCATCGTGAGCGGCATGGCGCGCGGCATCGACACGGCTGCCCATCTGGGCGCCCTCGCGGGTAAGGGCCGAACCATAGCGGTACTGGGTTCAGGACTGGACATCGTCTATCCCGAGGAAAACAAGGGTCTATACCACCGTATAACTGAAAACGGGGCGGTTATATCCGAATATCCCCTGAGCACGCCTCCTGAGCCCAAAAATTTCCCGATCCGTAACCGGATTATCAGTGGCCTGGCCCTGGGTACGGTTATCGTGGAGGCCACCGGGAAAAGCGGCTCTTTAATAACCGCCAATTTCGCCCTTGAGCAGGGGCGTGAGGTCTTTGCCGTGCCCGGGAGCATAAACTCGCTCCGGAGCAGTGGAACACATAAACTCATTAAGCAGGGGGCAAAACTCGTTGAATCTGCCGGGGACATAGTGTGCGCTGGGCAGCGCACTGATCAGGAGGGTTAAAGTCCCTCTGGCTCTCAGATGAGGGGAGCTATATCCAAAGGCGGGGGTAATTCCTCGCTGGCCGAGGCAGTAGTCTCGGAAGGCAG
>JBFMAZ010000031.1:0-8562 GCA_040755415.1 Thermodesulfobacteriota bacterium
TCATTCCGGGCTTGACCCGGAATCTAGTCTTTTTGTCTTTCTGGATTCCTGCTTTCGCAGGAATGACGGTTTTTGTTACCAGAATACCAGAATATATGTTGCGCTATTTATAGCGTACTACACTAGTGACCAGTGACGTTGCCTATAGCGTGTAGCGATTAGTATCTTAGAATACCTCCTTCAAATCTACCGTCAGGCCGGGGATAGAGGACACCTCGGCCTCCTCATCCCTAAGATAAGCCTTTGGCCCGGTGTAGCTCCCCTGCCGGAGGAGAAAGGACTCTACTTTTTTTTCCTCTGGATAGACCAACCAGTATTCAAAGACGCCGTGTCTCTCATAAAGGGCCTTTTTCAATTTCGTGTCTATAGAAAGGGTGGAAGGCGAAAGAATCTCTACTACAAAATCCGGCGCTCCAACTATGCCATTTTCCTTTACTATACCGAATCGATCTTTAGAAATGCCCACAATATCCGGCTGTACGATATCAGTAGAGGTAAAAATTACATCTATCGGGGCATTATAAATCTTTCCCCAGCCGGTCTTTTTTACATAGTTCCAGATAATTAAAGTCAGATTTATCCCTACTTCCTGATGATAGGTGGTAGGCGCCGGGACCATATATAATTCTCCCCTTATTATCTGATATACCTTGCCATCCGGAGGGAGCTCAAGATATTCTTGATACGTCCAGATGTCGCTCTTTAATTCTGCAGCCCCGGTCATCTCAGGTACGACTCCTCTTTTTGCCAGCCTATAGCGTTAAGCGATTAGCGATTAGTATTTACCCCAGTCCCATAGCCTGTCACGCCTGAGGCGATTTCTACCGCCCTTTTAGCGTCTTCCTCTGTTGGGTCTCCATAAGGCAATAAGCCGGAACTCGCCGGGTATCTGCCCATATAGATGCTATCCATAAAAGAGATATCCTCATCCTTTATGTCGAAAGAGATGCCATACTGTCTGGCACAATTTATCAGTCTTCTTATGCTGTATATTTTTTCCAGGTCCCATCCTTCCTTTAACAGTTGGGCCTTAATATGTTTTTCTATTGACTGGTGGGCATGGAAGCATGCAGTTTTGTAATATCCCAGTTTAAAGAGGGCAATCGCAGAGCCGTAGTCCTCCTTCGCATCCTGAAGCCATTTCTCTATAAAGTCTTTCATATACAGGGTCTTTCCTTCCCTTTGTATTACCCTTAGAAATGGTTCCCCGTCCCGGAGCAATTCCTTAACCCGCTGTGCCGAGGCCAAAAGATAATCAATCGAATAGTTCTCATAATATGGTTTCAAAGAGTGGCTGACTAAGCTGCGCGTTTCATTATCTGGTTCATCTTCCGTAACGATTAACAGATCAACATCATTGCCCACGTTGGCTTTTGCTACAGAACCAAATAAAACCACTGATACAGGCGATAGATACCGCACCAAATCCGATGCTATCCGCTTGGTATTTTCAAGAGTTGCTTCCATACTTTCGGCTATCAGCGATCAGCATTGATAATCTCGTAAAAAGCCTGAAATCGTCATGCCGGACTTGATCCCGTATCAAGTACGGGGCAGGTTCCGGCATCCAGACTCCGTCCCTGCGGAGGCAGGGAACTATATAAATGAACTGGATTCCCGTTTTCACGGGAATGACAATTTTTTACGAGATCATCAGCATTTAAGAGTTTAAAGATTAAAGTTATTAACTGACTATGCCGATAAGCCAGGTAAGGCAATTTTTACGCCTGGCTTATTTAAGATATTAGGTATTTCTACAACAGAAGACAAGGCGAAGTCAATAAAAAACCGTTCAGCTATCAGCACTCAGCGTTCAGCCTAAAGCCTGTTTGTGACCTGCATTTTAGCAAGTTCAGTGCCAACAGCCCCCCAAATATATAATTAGGTGATATAATTAGTATTTTAGTTTAGATATTATTTGTAGCTATTGGCTGATGTGGAAGTGTTTTTCACATCCATAGAGGAAAAAAGATTCCAATGTGGTATTTTGGTGCCCACAGGTCAGCCACAGAGCGCACAGAGGACACAGAGATATAATTTTTGGTTTACAGAGAAAGAAATTCCCTAAAGCCCTGGAAACTTCCTGTCATATTTACGTTGACAGGCAGGTTATCGTGCCCTAAGATTACAAACAGGCTGGCAGCTTACGTACGCAGGCTAAAGTTGTACCAAAGGCAGATTTGCCCGGAGGCATGACCTGCGGCTAGCTTAAACTTCCCCTCCCCTGGCGGGAGGGGATTAAGGGGAGGGGGAAAAGAACTTGAAATTACGCACTTTTTCACCCCCACCCTAACCCTCCCCCGTCAAAGGGGGAGGGAATATAAGGTTTCCGTATGGAAGTTATTTAAGGAGTAACTGATTATGGGTCGTTTACATCGCATAATATATGGTTATTTTGGCCGTAATCCTGGTCTCGGGCTGTGCCCGGTACGAGACCCGTATCGTTCCTTTTAAGATGCCGGAGGCATATCACAATGTCCAGGCCATAGACGGCGCTAAAGTGGCGGCCGTGGCCTACGATGACTCTAATACTGCGCAGGAAGCCTTCGGGTTTGACATCCGGGGGGCCGGACTCTTGCCGGTACAGGTTGTCTTTGACAACCAGGGCAGTAGATCCCTTCTCATAGACCCTACGCATACTTATTTAATCGACCAGGAGCATAACCTCTGGCCGGTCATGGAGAGTAAGCTGGCTTATGAAAGGGTGGAACAGAAGACAGAAATGGGGAAAATCGGCGCTGGTGCGGCCAAACATGCCTTCCTGGCCGGCGCGGCTGGCGCTATTATCGGGGCGGCGGTAGGCATCGTGACCGGTGAAAATGTAGGCGAGGCTATAGGCAAAGGAGCAGCCGTGGGTGCGGCTGCCGGCGCCACCCTGGGTGGGGCGCAGGCCTACGGCTCCCAGGAGACCCGCTACCGCATAATGGATGACCTAGAAAAGAAGACCCTGCAAAATAGCGCTATCCCGCCCGGGCAAATAGCGCATGGGTTTATCTTCTTTCCGGGAGAGGCCAAGGCAGCTAAGGAGCTACGTTTACAGTTAAAAGAAGCCGAAACCGGAAAGGCGCATACGCTGGTGTTGCCATTTTAAGTGTCAGTTGTCCGTAGTCCGTTGTCCGTTGCAATAGACAGATAAAATATGTCAGAACAGTATCTAAGTGCGAAAACGGGATTTGAGAACCTTCGAGTTTATCGCCTGGCGGAAGAAATAGCAGATATCGCATGGTCAGTGGTCACTAAATGGGACCGATTGCCGCAGGATACACTTGGAAAACAATTAATCAATTCTGCGGACAGTATCGGTGCCAATATCGCTGAAGGGACGGGGCGTGGCAGTTTCGCCGACAACCGAAGATTTGCCAAAATCGCAAGTGGTTCTTTGTTTGAGCTAAAACACTGGCTTAGAAGGGCTTACAAAAGAGAACTTTTGAGCGAGACAGAAGTAGCTTCATTTCAGGGATTGATCAAAGAACTGACGCCCAAATTGAGTGCCTATATTAATTCAATCGGGAAAAATTTGACCACTGACAACTGACTACGAACCACGGACAATAATTTTAAGCAGCGATAGTGCAGTGGGTTCGAATGATCCGGCCAAGCTCAGACCATTTGACCGGTTTCTTTAAGAGGGTGGCGGCATAGCCTTCTTCGAGGGTCTTTTTGGCCAGGATGGTATGGGGGTTACCGGTTAAGACCAGGATATTGGCCTCCGGATCAAAGGCCTTTATCTCCCGCGAGGACTCATACCCATCCATAACCGGCATGTCCATATCCATCAATACCACATCAGGCTGGAGTTCTTTGTACTTTTCCAATCCCTCCAGTCCGTTAGCGGCCTGGGCAACGGCAGAATAACCTTCCATTTCCAATATCTCGCTTAGAGTGCTTAAGACACCCAGGTCATCATCGACAATCAATATCGTTCCCGTACCCATTAGTAACAGCCTTTACAGTGAGTTGGAACCTTTTAGGATAAGCACACCCCTTTGTCAAGAAAAAAACAACATATTGTATAAAAAAATTTTAATGATACAATATTTAGTAAAAACAGTGGGTTACAGGCCGCTAAAATAGGGGCTTTCCGGGCGGTCAATGAGAAAGGTTAATGATTACACAGCGTTCGGATATCAGCTATCTACCGCAGAGAACGCAGAGCCAGAGTCTGTTGTCCGTTGTCTGTTGTCAGTTGCTATTTACAACAGATTAGCAACGGACCACGGACTACTGACTACCGACTATGTCATTCCAGTTCGGCCCAATTATGCCCGGAGCGGACATTGGCCACCAGCGGTACGGATAAGGTCACAGCCTTTTCCATCTTTTCCTTAACGAGAGGGATTACCCCGGCTGCCTCTTTCTCCGGGGCCTCCAGGATCAATTCGTCATGGACCTGCATAATCATACGTGCTTCATAACCACCCGCGCTTAAGGCGTCGTGCACCTGGCTCATAGCCACCTTAATTATATCTGCCGCTGTGCCCTGAATCGGGGTATTAACGGCCGTACGCTCCGCAAACTGTCTGGCCGCGTTATTCCGGCTGTTGATGTCCGGGATTGGCCGGCGACGGCCCAGCAAGGTACGAACATAACCTTGCTCCCGTGCGGAGGCGATAGCCTCCTTTATAAAGTTCTCTACACCCTGATACCTGGCGAAATAGGCATCGATAAAAGACCGGGCCTCCTTTTGTCCGATCCGAAGCTCCTGCGCGAGGCCAAACGGGCTCATACCGTAAGCCACGCCGAAATTGATCGTCTTGGCCACGCGGCGCATCTCGGCCGTGACCATCTGCGGGAAGACGTGGAAAAGTTCAGCGGCGGTCATGGTGTGCACGTCTTCCCCCCTTTTAAACGCCTTTATAAGGGCCTCATCCCGGGCAAAGTGGGCCAGGATGCGCAGTTCTATCTGCGAATAATCAAAAGATAGCAATACCCAGTCAGGGTCGGTAATAAAGGCCCGGCGTATCTGCCGTCCTTCCTCGGAACGGATGGGTATATTCTGGAGGTTGGGTTCACTGCTGCTCAGGCGGCCGGTGGCCGTAACCGCCTGATTATAATAAGTATGGAGCCTCCCGGTAGCTGGATTAACCAGGTTAGGCAATGAATCCACGTATGTCGATTTTAACTTTGCCAGATTACGATAGGTTAAAATCTGCCCGGGCAAAGGGTGATAAAGGGCGAGATCCTCCAGTATGCCGGCTTCCGTAGAATAAGAGCCGGTTTTTCTGGTCTTCTTCAGGCGGGGCAGGTTTAATCTCTCAAAAAGTATCTCTCCGAGCTGCTTGGGGGAATTTATATTGAATTCACAACCCGCCGCCGCAAAAATTTTGCTTTTAATATCATATAGTTGTGTATCAAGCTCCTGAGACATGCGGGCCAGAAAGGCGAGATCGATCCTGACGCCTGTCATCTCCATCCCCGCCAGGACTTCGAGAAGGGGCATCTCTACCTCACAAAAAAGTTTATAAAGCCCCTTATCCTCCAGATCCGGCAACAAGCGGCTGGACAGGTTGGCTATAATCCCGGCGGCCGCACAGGCCGAAGATATGTCCCGGCCGCCGAAGTCACCCGGATGGGCGCCTAAATAATGTTCCGTCAGCATTTTTAAACTATCTACCTTCTGGGAGCGGCCCAGCGGGTCCAGAAGGTAGGCAGCAATCATCACATCTACATAAGGACCTGAGACATGGGCTCCATTTCTTTGTAAGACTATGAGATCATATTTCAGATTATAACCGGCCTTAACCCGCCTGCTATCCTGCAAGTAGGCGGCAAGTCCCTCGATAGCTGATGACTTAAAATCTTTATCCAGTAAAGGGATATAAAATACCTCCGGCGGCTCTATGCACAGGGCTATTCCAGAAATATCGGCCAGCATCGGATCAGGCGATGTGCCTATAACGGTCAGACTAAAACTTTCAGCACCTTTAAGCTCCGAAAGCATTCCGGTTAGGGCGTCTTCCGTATCAACCAACCGGGCCTTGGCCACCGGATGCTGTCCGCCGGCGTTGACCTTTACATCTACCGGCTCCAGTTCCTTCAGGAACTTTGTAAATTCCAACCCGGTAAACAGCTTTCTCAGGGCAGCCGAATCCGGGGGGCCGATCCTCAGCCTGGAGAGATCAATCTCTAATGGGACATCAACATGCAGCTTTACGAGTTCTTTGGAAAGGAGGGCTTGTTCTCTATAAGTGGTCAACTTTTCCCGTAATTTGGGCTTATCAATAGTCTCCAGGGCGGTGATGAGGTTTTCTACAGACCGGTATCTTTGTATAAGGCTTAGTGCCGTCTTGGGGCCGATGCCGGGGACACCGGGGACATTGTCAATGGCGTCACCGGCCAGGGCGAAGACGTCGGCCATCTGCCCGGGCTCCAGGTCATATTCTTTACGCAGGCTCTCGAGGTCTATCCAGCGATCCTTCATGGGATCCCAGATGGTTACATACGGAGAAACAAGCTGCAATAGGTCCTTATCGCCGGAGATGATGACAATCCTGTGCTTATCAGAGGCCAGGCGGTTGACTATGGTCGCTATGAGATCATCGGCCTCGTAACCTTCCAGTTCAAGAGCTGGCAGATTTTCTGCCCGAATAATATCCTTTATATAAGGTATCTGGATAGATAGATCATCCGGCATGGATGGACGGTTGGCCTTATACGTCTCCAACAGACTGTGCCGGAACGTAGGCCCCCGGGCATCAAAGACCATAGCCAGATACTCGGGCCTCTTCTCCCGCAGCACCTTGAGCAGCATGTTGGTTACGCCAAAAATGGCGTTTGTAGGCAGGCCACGAGATGTAGAAAGGTGCGAGATGGCGTGATAGGCCCGGTAGATGTAGGAATGGGCATCAATAAGATATAATAAGGTGGGTCGTTCGGCCATGCCGATTTATAGCGCTAATGATGGCAAGCTGTCAATCATGCAACTCCTGCCTCTCAATGGTTACCGCAGGTGTTACCATGTCCATGGCCGGCACAGGTATGCTGGTCTGTGAATTCAAGCAGCCTGTTAGCCTGCAGGGCAGCCAGGGCATCCTTTACCTGGCCGCCTTCACGATACAGAAAGACCCGAATACCTGCCTGTCTAAATCCCAGGAGTGGCCGCATGCCCATACCACCGGAGATAATCCCCTGTACACCATTTCTGGCCAGAAGCATAACCGGAGCCAGACAGGCGCCAGGCTCATGCCCATGATTGGGTATCACTTTCACATCATGGATCTTCGCCTCATCTATTGTCGCTACCGTATAGACATCACAATGCCCGAAATGTCCGGAAAGCCCGGCCTCAAGTCCTCCGGGGAAATTGGAAGGGACGGCAATCTTTACCATATTTAAGATAAACCTCCTGCGCAAGATTTTAACCAAAAGTTACAAATCAAATTTCTTCCTCTTCTGTCTCTTCTATTTCTTCTTCCTCAGGTGCCTTCTCTTCAGGCTCCGGCTCTTCTTTATAACCTGCATAAGCGTAAGCGGCAAGTATATCTTCAAAACGCGCTGCCTTTTGTGGATCCCTGGCGCTTATAAAAGGTACAAGCATCTTTGTTACCTTTGCCGGTTCCGTGCTAACCGTTGGGTCTGCCTGGCATACAGGACAACTTTTGATATGACGAATTGCAAACTCTACCATTCTAGCCGGTGCCAGGGCATCCTCCACTATTTGGTCACTCCAATCCCTGGCCAGCTTTTTCAGGCGGTCACACTGCATAGGCCCTTTTCCCTTATGTGTCTGTTTAATGTGCAATTATCTGCCCTTATTGCAGGGTGGTTTTTAATGTATTCCAGAGCGTTTTTTGTTATAAGATTTTTACGACCAATGCAAGAAAAAAGTTTAACATTTTTATTTTTGCCTGACCTGGTAAACTTTTTAAATAATTTAACGTCGAATTTTAAAAAAACAAGCCGCTGATTTTAGACAGACTATAATCCAAAAGGAGAGCTATTATGACAGTTAAAAAAAGTTTTATGCTTATTTCAGGTTTCATCGTTATGTCCCTTTTTTTCTTTTATCCGGTCAAAGGCCGTGCTGAAGTAGATGTCAGCATCAACATAGGCCTGCCTCTCCCGGCAATTGTGGTTTCGACGCCGCCTGCCGTGGTCATGATTCCGGGAACCCCCGTCTATTTCGCTCCGGATATTGAAGTGGACATTTTCTTCTATCGAGGCTATTGGTATAGGCCATACCGGCAGCGCTGGTACCGGGCTAGTCATTATAACGGGCCCTGGTGCTACATTGCGCCCCGTGCCGTGCCAAGCGTAGTTGTAAACTTACCACCTGACTACAGGCACATCCCCCCGGGCCATGAGAAGATTCCTTACGGACAATTAAAAAAGCACTGGAAGGAAAGGGAAAAGGCCCACAAAAAGGCGTATAAATCACATAAACATTGGCGACATGGCAATTAGCGATCAGGAGACAGAAGTCAGAAGAAGTAATGAGTGTGCGCTGGGCAGCGCACTGATCAGGAGGGTTAAAGTCCCTCTGGCTCTCAGATGAGGGGAGCTATATCCAAAGGCGGGGGTAATTCCTCGCTGGCCGAGGCAGTAGTCTCGGAAGGCAGGGTG
>JBFMAZ010000032.1:0-7061 GCA_040755415.1 Thermodesulfobacteriota bacterium
ATTTCCCCCTTTGAAAAAGGGGATCCCCCTACATTCCCCCTTTGAAAAAGGGGGATTAAGGGGGATTTTCGAGGCGCCGTTTTCTGGACGACTAGCTCTTTTCAAACAGCTAAAGTGTTACCAAATTTCAAATCTCAAATTTGAGATTAAGAATGCTGATCGCTCAAAATTTGGCATTGAATCATTTGGATTTCATTTGACATTTTGATTTTGACATTTGAACCTTAGTTCCGTTGACTTTGATAGGACCCGGTAAGGACAGCTTGAAAGTAATGGGCATCTATTCCAGCCCGCGGGCTGGCGGCAATTCAGATCTTCTTCTCAAGGAGATGCTGCGCGGGGCTGCCGAAACCGGGGCCCTTATTGAAGAGATATTCCTCCGGGAGTTCCACTTTGATCCTTGTGTAGAATGCGGCTCCTGCAACGAGACCGGCGAATGCGTGGTCCAGGATGATATGCAGTTGATCTATCCCGGGCTGGAATCGGCAGACCGCGTAATTATTGCTTCACCGGTATTTTTCTACAGTGTTACGGCCCAGCTTAAGGCCATGATCGACCGCTGTCAGGCCCTGTGGTGTAAGAAGGCCTATCTCCACCAGATTCCAGCGCCGGAGGTGAGCGGCCGTAAGGGTTTTTTCCTGTCTGTGGGCGGCACCAAGGGCAAAAATCTTTTTGATTGTTCGGTCACCACGGTGCGTGTCTTTTTTGAATCCATCGGCATTGCCTTTGCGGGATACCTTGGTTATCACCGGATTGACCACAAAGGGGCCATACTGGAACATCCCGTGGCCATGACCGAGGCCTTTGAAGCTGGAAAGAGGTTTTGCCGGGAATGATCGAGGTAATCGTAGTTGGTTCCGGTACCGGTGTCCCCTCCCTGCGCCGTGCGGCGCCTGCTGCCTGTGTTCGGTACAACAATTATACCTTGCTTCTCGATTGCGGCGCAGGTACGCTGCGCCAGCTATTAAAGGCCGGGATTACCGCTGATCAGATCGACGCTATTTTCTTAAGCCATTTTCATCCCGACCATGTGGGAGACCTGATCCCCTTTCTTTTTGCGACCAAATATAGCCTCGGCTACCAGCGCACCGCACCGTTTACTATACTGGCGCACGGCCGGTTTACCAGCCTGTATGAAGACATGAAGAGCGCCTTTGGCCATTGGGTGGAGCCGCCATCAGACCTCATGCAGGTTAAAGAATTGGAGGCAGACAAAGAAAAGGTTATTTCTCCGGGCGGCCTGAGACTGAGTTTTTCTCCAGTGCCGCACACCCCTGAGAGCCTGGCTATCCGTATCGATACAGAAGATGGCCGGTCGATAGTCTATTCCGGGGACACGGACTATTCAGCCGGCTTGGTCGAACTGGCTAAAGATGCGCATCTCTTTATCTGCGAGTGCTCTTGTCCTGAAGGTATGAAGGTAGAAGGGCATCTGACCCCCTCTCTGGCCGGCCGGATGGCTGCGGAAGCTGGTTGCAAGCGGCTGATGCTGACGCATCTTTATCCGATCTGCGATGATAGTAACTTGATCGAACCCTGCCGCCGCCATTATGATGGTGAATTAATCATAGCTGAAGACTTAATGAGGCTTATTATTTAAGGGCTCATGGCTCATGGCTTAATTTTACTTACGGCGGGTAATTATGTAATCAGCCAGCCCCAGAAGTATATCTTTGGTCGGGGAGGGAGGGAAGATAGAGAGGCTTTCCTTCGCCCTTTCGATTGATTTCTGGGCCCGGGCATAAGTATAGCCAAACCCACCATATCTTTCAATCAGTCCTTGTGCAGTGATGAAATCATCCTGACTGATGTGCTCCTGCACAAACATCTCTTTCAGCTTATCATAGTCAGCCTTTGTGCTCTTATCTAAGGCATGGATAAGAGGCAGGGTGACCTTGCCCTCACACAGGTCATTTCCCACTTTTTTGCCAAATTCCTTTATGTCTGCCGTATAGTCCAGGACATCGTCGGTCAACTGGAAGGCTATCCCCAGATTTTCCCCATAGTAGCGCATGGCCTCTTCTTTTGCAGCAGGCACATTGCCCAGGATGGCGCCTACCTCACAGGCGGCGGCCATGAGAACAGCGGTCTTGCGATGTATAACCTGCATGTATTCGTCTTCGGTAATTTCAAGGTTTTCGGCATTGAGTAATTGCAGGACTTCTCCCTCGGCCATGAGGGTGGTGGCCTTTAAGAGGGCTTCCATGATGCGGATATTGCCCTGGAGGGCAGAAATGAACAGGGATTTTGAATAAAGGAAATCTCCTACCAGGATAACCGCCTGATTTCCGTAAACATCTTTGGCCGGGGCCTTTCCCCGGCGGATTTCCGCATTATCTACCACGTCATCGTGTAATAGCGTAGCCGCATGGAGGTATTCAAAAACGGTGGACAGGTCAAACTTGTGGTCACCGTGATAGTCGCACATGCGGGCTGAGAGGATCATGAGAAGAGGACGAATGCGCTTGCCTCCACTAAATAGTATGTACCGGCTGACGTGCGAGATAAACGGCACGTGGGAGGACAGATTATGGGCTATAGCCGCTTCGATACGCTGGAGATCGTCTTTTACTAAGGATAAGAAATGGTTACCGTTCACGGCGTGCAACATAGCCTAAAAGTAAGGCATTGTCAAAAAGATTCTCCTTAAAAATCTTCCAATTAAAAAGTAAATAAATTTTGGTTGAGCCCAAAAGAAATTTGTGCTAAGTTGAGTGAAATATATCACAAATTAATTTTGAAAGGCTGTTTTTTTGAGCGAAAAGGGGGATTTGGATTAAAGATTAGCTTGCATGTTGCCGATAAATCTAATGTGAAACTTTTAACGAAAGGGGGATTTCATAGTGAAGATATCACGGCGCAGTTTTATTAAGATGTCCGGTGCGGCGGCAGCCGGGATAGGGCTTAGTCAGCTAGGTTTTGATTTGTCTCCAATAGAGAGTTATGCGGCTGAACTCAGGATCAAGAATGCCAAGGAAACTACCCATGTCTGCTGCTATTGTTCGGTGGGCTGCGGCCAGATTTCTCACGTATCAGATGGAAAGTTGATCAATTTTGAGGGAGACCCTGACCATCCCATTAACGAGGGTGCTTTATGCGCCAAGGGTGCGGCAAGTTATCAAATTGCCGTCAATGAGAATCGTCTTAAGAAAGTACGCTATCGCGCCCCTTACAGCGCCAAGTGGAAAGAGGTGAGCTGGGAATGGGCCTTGGACAAGATAGCCAGGAACATCAAAAAATCCCGTGATGCAAGCTTCATGGAAAAAAATGCCGAAGGAAAGGTGGTCAACCGAACCAACGACATTGCCTCGGTGGGTAGCGCTGCCTTGGACAACGAGGAATGTTGGTTGTATTCGAAATTCCTCAGGTCACTGGGTCTTATCTATATTGAACACCAGGCCCGTATCTGACACAGCGCCACTGTAGCGGCTCTGGCAGAGTCGTTTGGACGCGGCGCTATGACCAATCACTATATAGACTTCAGAAATGCCGATGTCATCTTAAACATGGGCAGTAATGTCTGTGAAAACCACCCCGTGTCTTACAAATGGATAAAGGCGGCCCAGGATAGAGGGGCAATCTTTATCCATGTTGACCCCCGCTTTACTAGGACCTCGACCAAGGCCGATGTCTATGTCCGGCTCCGTTCCGGAACGGACATCGCCTTTTTGGGCGGCATGATCAAGTACATCCTTGACAATAATCTTTACGATGAATTTTACGTCAAAAATTATACCAATGCCTCTTTTATTGTAAACCCCAAGTATGGTTTCGACGACGGCCTTTTCTCAGGCTATGATCAAAACAAAAGGACCTATGATACATCAACCTGGGCCTTAGAAAAAGATGAAAGTGGAATTCCGAAAAGAGACATGACCTTACAAGATCCCAGATGTGTCTTCCAGCTTTTGAAGAAACATTATTCCCGTTATACATTGGAGAAGGTCTCTCAGATCACAGGAACCCCCGCTAAGGACTTAGAAAAGGTTTATAAGGTCTATGGTTCTACCGGCGCTCCTGGCAAGGCGGGTACAGAATTATACGCTATGGGTTGGACTCAACACACGGTGGGCGTACAGAACATCCGGGCGATGAGCATCATTCAGATGCTCCTGGGCAACATGGGTATCGCCGGCGGCGGGGTCAATGCCCTGCGCGGAGAATCTAACGTCCAGGGTTCAACCGACCAGGCTCTGCTCTATCACATCATACCTGGATATTTGCCGGCCCCGCGGGCCCAGTGGGCAACGCTCGCTGATTATAACAAGACTACGCCTTCTTCCAAGAATCCCCGAAGCGTCAATTGGTGGAAAAACCGGCCGAAGTATATAGCCAGCCTCTTAAAGGCCTATTATGGCGATAACGCCACCAAAGAAAATGACTTTGGATACGCTTGGCTACCTAAACTGGATCCCACCCAGGATGCCTCCTGGCTAAATCTCTTTGACGAGATGTATAAGGGGGTCTTTAGCGGCTTTCTTTCCTGGGGCATGAATCCGGCCTGTTCAGGCGCCAATGCGAACAAGGTCCGTCAGGCCCTGGCCAAACTGGACTGGATGGTCAATGTCAACGTCTTTGATAGTGAGACAGGCTCTTTCTGGCAGGGGCCAGGAATGAATCCCAAAAAAATCAAGACCGAGGTCTTTCAGCTCCCCTGTGCGGCCTTTATGGAGAAGGAAGGCAGTATCTCAAACAGCGGTCGCTGGATGCAGTGGCGCTATAAGGCCATTGATCCGCCGGGGGAGGCGAAGCCGGATGGGGATATCATCTATGAGCTTTTTAAGGAGATTCGGGCCCTTTATGAAAAGGAGAAAGGGATTTTTCCGGACCCCATTCTGAATCTGAAATGGGACTATGAAACTGATGGCCATTTCGATGTCCATAAGGTGGCCAAAGAGATCAACGGCTACTTCCTGGAAGATATAGTGGAACACCCAGTGGATAAAAAGGCTTACAAGAAAGGGACATTGGTGCCGAGCTTTGTCTATCTGCTGGACGATGGCCGGACCTCGAGCGGCAACTGGATTTATGCGGCCAGTTACACCGAGGCCGGCAACATGGCCGCGCGCAGGAAAAAGGCCGATCCGACTGGCCTGGGGCTCTATCCAGAGTGGGGCTGGGCCTGGCCGGTCAACCGGAGGATCATATACAACCGCGCCTCCGTGGATCTGGAGGGAAATCCGCGTGATCCCAAACGGCCGTTACTTAAGTGGGATATGGAGGCCAAGAAGTGGCTCGGCGACGTACCGGATGGTCCGGCGCCTCCTATGGGTACCAACGGCGTCTATCCCTTTATCATGAAACCCGATGGAGTGGCTTCTGTCTTCGGACCGGGATTAAAGGATGGGCCGTTCCCTGAGCATTATGAGCCGCTGGAATGCCCGGTTGAGCGGAACCTGATGTCCAGCCAGCGCATTAACCCGGCCATTAAGATCTATGCAGGAGATTTAGATAAGTTTGCCACTTGCGACCCAAAATACCCATTGGTCTGCAGCACTTACCGGGTTACGGAACACTGGCAGACAGGTGTGCTGACCCGGTGGCTTCCCTGGCTTATTGAGGCCGAGCCGCAGATGTTCTGCGAAATGAGTTATGAACTGGCGGAACTTAAGGGTATCAAAAATGGAGAACCGGTGGTCGTGGAGACGCAGAGAGGCAGTGTAGAGGCGGTAGCTATCGTAACCCGCCGTCTTAAACCCTTCCAGATCGCGGACCAGACTGTACACCAGATAGGCATTCCCTGGCATTTTGGCTGGAGATGGCCGGAGAGCAAGAACTTTTCCCGGGGTGGAGACAGCGCTAACCTGTTGACTCCCACGGTAGGCGATCCCAATACCATGATTCCGGAATCCAAGGCCTTTATGGCCAATGTCCGCAAAGTAGGAAGAAAGGCTAGGAGGTGATCTAAATGGCTGGTAAATCATTTTTCGTAGATACAAGTATCTGTTCGGCCTGCCGGGGGTGCCAGGTAGCCTGCAAACAGTGGAACAAGAACAATGCAGAACTGACTACCCAGCGTAACTGGGGTAATCATCAGAACCCGCCAGATTTCACCTCTAATACCTTTAAACTGGTACGGTTCAACGAGTTGGAAGAGGGCAACACGGTAAAGTGGTATTTCTTCCCTGACCAGTGCCGGCATTGTATTGATGTGCCCTGTATGGAAATGGCCCGGGGGCTTGGGTCTAAGGCTATTACCCAGGATGCGGCTACCGGCGCTGTCTTGTTCAACTCTAAAATAAAAGTCAACAAGGCTGATTTCGAGGAGATCCGGTCAGCTTGTCCTTATGATATCCCACGCTGGAATGAGAAGACCAAGACCATGGCCAAGTGTACCATGTGTTTTGACCGGATCACTAACGGGCTTTTGCCAGCCTGCGTCAAGACCTGTCCTTCCGGTGCCATGAATTTCGGGGATCGGGACAAGATGTTGGCTTTAGCCAATAAGAGGTTGGAAGAACTTAAGACCAAGTATCCCAAGGCCCAGCTTCTTAATGCCGATGCAGTGCGGACGATCTACCTGGTAGTGGATGATCCTGTAAAATATCACAAGTTCGCTGCGGCTGATGACGCCTTTGGTGTCACCAGACTGGCGGCCATCAAAAAAATGATCCGACCTTTGGTAAATCTGGCGAATTGGCCGGGTTAGGAATCAAACGTATAAGGGGACACGTTGAGTGTCCCCTTATTATGTCATTAGTCAATGGTCATTTATCACTGGTGAAAGTGATTAAATTTTCAAATTACCCAATGACTAATGACCAGTTACAATACCTATATTTCACTGAAATCTTACGTGGCAAGTATGATGGTCTCATAAAAAGGCAATTTCTCACGCTAAGGCGCAAAGTTATAAACCCGAAATCCTAATATCGAAACCCGAAACAAATCCAAAATCAAAATGCTCAAATGTCCGAAACATAATTGTTTAGAATTTTGGTATCAGTTTAGCTGTTTGAAAAAGTATTCTTAAATCCCTCCCAACCTCCCTTTTCCAAAGGGAGGAGAAACACTTCCCCCTTTGGAAAAGGGGGATTGAGGGGGATTTTGGCCCTTATAGC
>JBFMAZ010000033.1:0-17138 GCA_040755415.1 Thermodesulfobacteriota bacterium
CTGATGACCATGATCGCCGATACCCTCTACAGTATGTTTGCCCAGAAGCTCCGGGGGTTTGAACAATGTGACGCCCAGAAGATTTACCGCCACTTTGTCAGGGGTAAAGCAACGGTAAAAATCAGGGGCGGGGATATCCTCATTTCCTATCCTCGTAAAGCCCATAATCCAATTCTGAGAAACGTCCCGTGGCAACGGCTGCCGCAGACCATCTCCTGGCTCGATGGCGCTAAACTGAACCTCCAGTTCCAGTAAAGGAAGCATAAAACTTTATACCGAAATGACGGTTAAAAATCTGCGAAAATCGGTGTTGAGGTAACTAATTTGAGTGCTTTCGCTGTCACTGTTTGTGACGTCGGTGTTTTTTATAGGGGCACAAATCGTCGCGGCAGTTTTGTACGGCCTGTTCTAATTGATGGCGGTCCTTGGCCGAGACGTCTTGAGCCTAGGTCGTCTGTGACCATTTACAGTCAAAGACCTGATTCAAATCCTGAACAACGCATTAAAACCGCTTATGCAAAAACCGAGTGTGGATACACTAAGACGGGTTCTAGCCCTGCGCTCAAACAGATTGCTCGCGGTGAGTTCTAACACGTCGCTAAACCGGATGCGCCCAAAAGCGGCGCGCCGATTAGCTCTGCGTGTGTGCCGGGCATGGCACAGGACTATCGGGGAGAAAGTCCCCGAGCTAGGTTTTAGCGGAGCCGAAGGCTAGGAGAAGGATCCGACTGGACGGATGGTCTGGGAGGGGGGAAGTCGTGAGGCTCCTCCCTATCTCGATTCGCTTGCAAAAATATAAAAAAGGAAATATAAAAAGACATCTTGACCACAAATCCCCCCTTACAGGTAATATCGATGCATGTTCGATAAAAGGCATATCTCAGAAAACTTCTCTAATTCCGAACACGTAGTCGTCTATCATGGGGACTGTCTGAAACTTCTATCGACAATTCCAGACGAATCACTACAACTTATTGTCACCTCACCACCCTACAATATAGGGAAGGAATATGAGAAACGGCTTAAACTGGAAACATACCTTGAGCAACAGGCTGCGGTCATACGCGAATGCGTGCGGGGTCTTGCTCCTCGCGGAAGCATTTGTTGGCAGGTCGGAAACTACGTTGACAATGGCTCTATTATTCCGCTCGACACCGTTTTGTATCCTATATTCACCAAGCTCGGGTTAAAGATGCGAAACCGAATAATTTGGCACTTTGAGCACGGCCTTCATTGCAGCCGTCGTTTTTCAGGTCGCTATGAAGCAATAATTTGGTTTACTAAATCGGATAATTACGTTTTTAACCTCGATCCCGTCAGGGTTCCTCAGAAATATCCCGGCAAAAAATATTTTAAAGGCCCGAATGCCGGAAAGCATTCATGCAATCCTCTTGGGAAAAACCCAGGGGATTTGTGGGTCATTCCCAATGTCAAAAGTAATCACATTGAGAAAACAGACCATCCATGCCAGTTTCCTGTTGAACTTATTGAACGGCTCGTGCTTTCAATGACCAACGAAGCCGACTGGGTCTTTGATCCTTTTCTCGGAACCGGCACATCAATTATTGCAGCCATCCGTCACAATCGGCGAGGCGTTGGCGCGGAGGTTATTCCTCAATACGTCAGGCTTGCAAAACAAAGAATAGAACTAGAAATAGCTGGAACGTTAAGAACTCGCCCCATGAATCAGCCCGTATATGATCCGATAAAAGCGGGGAACAGTTTGACTGTCGCTCCATGGACGAAAACGGATCATTCTGATCAGCCTCTTTTAATTAAAGAAAAGAAACGGAAATATGCAGGCCGATGAAAATAGTTGAAACATATTCCCATCTGAACGGCCTCGAATTCCTTCTCGTGCATAAGCCGCAGCTATGGCAAGAAATTCAGTCTGTTATCACGGCGGTTGATGCTGAGAAATGCAAAAGCAAGGTATCTAAGGAAAAGACGATGAAGGGCAAACTGCTTTACAGCCCTATTGACATGAATGCGGCGTTCAATAAATTGCTCCGTGTAAAAGAGTGGCATGAAAGCCGTGTCAGTTACTGGGTTACGAGAAGTGAGAAGCTCATTCGGAAAACACTTTCCATGACTCCTGAAGAACAGAAAAAGGAAATTGAGGCTGCGGGAGAGAAGCCCATTTTCAGTTACAATCAAACCGATTTTGTCAAAGACAGAGTGGCTATAGAAGTTCAATTCGGCAAATACGCTTTCGTTGCCTATGATCTCTTTGTTAAACATCTCGCCTTTTATGTAGGTGATCAGATTGACGTAGGAATCGAAATTCTCCCCATGAAATTCCTTCAGTCCCAAATGAGTTCGGGCGTTGCCTACTATGAAGGCGAATTCTACAACGTCGTCAGGCAAGGGCGTGGCGTTCCGGCAGTGCCATTAGTCATAATCGGAATAGCACCATAAAGAAAATCTGAAGCGAACAATTGCGTCAACCCGACTGGCGATAACGCCGGTTTGGTTTTCGTCTAAGGTCGTCGCCCTGGCGGGTTATTTCAGTGTGTGTGCCGGGCATGGCACAGGACTATTGGAGTGAGAGTCTCCTATCCCGATTAGCCGAGATCCCAAGGCACCTTTGCGGTAACTGGATTATCCCTTTGCGCAATTTTGTTGGCCCAGCTAGTATTTGATAAGGAGGAACATTTTTATGAGCAAGGTCGAGAACATAGAAAGTGAGATCCGAAAACTATCTTCATCTGAACTTGCAAGGTTCCGCAAATGGTTTGTGCAATTCGATGCTGAGGCCTGGGACCGGCAAATTGAAGAAGATGCAAAGGCCGGGAAACTGGATGCTCTTGCCGATAAGGCACTGAAGGCTTTAGAGTCAGGCGAGTGTACTGAAATTTGAGACACTTTACCTCACCCTGCTTTTTGGCAATGTCACAAGGTCCTCCCGGGACCTATCCAAAGGCTTGCCGAAAAGAATTTCAAGCTTCTCAAAGACGATCCACAGCATCCCTCACTACATTTGAAGAAAATCGGTCGCTTTTGGTCGGTCCGAATCGGCCGGTTCTATCGTACCCTTGGAGTTGACGCTCCCGGTGGCATACTTTGGTTCTGGATTGGAAATCATCCAGATTATGAGAAACTCCTAGGCTAACCCACCACGTAATCGTTAGAGAGATAAAGCGCGGCGTATATCTTTCGGGCAGCTTCGAAGGATATGGGCTGTGGTCTTGGCCACGGTCTGGCTTGTATCTACCTGAAGCAGGCGGCTGGCTGGTATCTCCTCCGGCCGATCAAAGGTCTCCACCTGTTTCAGGTATATCTCCCACCGGCCATCCGAGACAGCCTTCTTATTTTTTCTGCGTCTTTCCAGCCGGGCCCTGGTTTCCTCTTCCGGGCAGTGGCAATAGACAAAGCAGTAGGGGATATCCAGCTCTTCGGCCATCCGGATCAGAGCCGTCCTTTCGTCCCGATCCTTGTATGAGGCGTCGAGGATGACGGATTCTCCCATCTCCAGCCGGACCGCTGCCTCTTCGCGCAATCTGGTATAGGTCAAGCGGGAAAAGTCTGTGCTATAAATGCCCTGCCCGAAAGACTCCAGCCTTCTTTCTGTGGGCACGAGACCGGCCAATTTTTTCCTGATCTCATCAGAATTAAGAGGGACGATGTTTAGTTTTTTACCAAGAGCCCTGGCCAGAGTGCTCTTCCCGCTGGCAATAAGGCCAAAGAATATCAGGAGAACCGGCCTCCTTTTCCCGCCGGCATAGCGGTAGGCAAGGGCAAAGTATTTTCGGGCTGTAGATAGGGAGCGGCTCCGGTCTTCTTCGCCGATCTCCTTGCTGTCCGCCGAGAAGGAGTGGATTTTGCCGCGCACATAGGCCCGGTAACATTTATAGAAATCCAATACGTCTATAAGCGAGCGATCACCGGAGAGTTCCACGAAGCGATCGATAAGGTATCCGGAGAGATCACTCAACCGGTGAAAATCCAGGTCCATGGCCAGGAAGGCTATATCACAGGCCACGTCTCCATAGCGGAAACGCTCGTTGAACTCTATGCAGTCGTAAATATAGACATCATCAACTATGCAGATGTTGGCCGAATATAGGTCGCCGTGCCCGTCCCGGATTTTTCCTGATTTTATGCGTTCCTGAAAGAGATTAGCCTGTTTTTCAAAGAAGGAGAGGCTGTATGACTTGATGGTCTCAAAACGCTCTCTGGCGAGGGCGCGGCCGATGTAGCCTTCGGTCTGGGCAAAGTTTTCCTTGATATTGAAACGTATCTGCGGGATTTCGCCGTAAAAGTCTATCTCCGGGCCGGTGGCGGCCTGTGCATAGAAGGGGACGAGTTTTTGGACGATACGGTCGATGACCTTCTGATCTATCTTGTTCTCTTTTATCAGGACGTCCATCATCCGGTCCTGGGGCATCTGCCGCATCCTGACTGCGTATTCGATAGTTTCCCCCGGTGCGTTTATAAAAAAGCATTCTCCGTCTGTGGTAACCGGTTCCACACCGAGATATATCTCCGGTGAGAGCCTTTTATTGAGGACTACTTCCCGCTCACAAAAGTATTTGCGTTTTTCCAGGGTGGTAAAATCGAGAAAGCCGAAATTAACGGGTTTTTTTATCTTATAAACAAAGTCACCGGTAATAAAGACGTAGGAGATATGGGTCTGGACAAGTTTTATCTCCACTACCGGGTGGGGATATGCCCCTGGCCTTAGCAGGCCTTTTACAAAGTCGGGTAACACGTGGAACCTCTGACGGTGGTTAAGATGACTCTTGTTATCAGCTTACAGACAAAGTGTCAAGGTGTGTTCATTCTTCTGATGGTGAATCCAGTCCCGGGTTCCCGTCGTGATGTGGCTGGTCATAGATGATGGGGTTCATAGCCGGAGACACCGAAAAAACATCTTTAATCCGAATTTTCGTGTCATGGGGGGGGTTTCATTTCGCGACCATTCTTCTTACAAGAAGATGTGTGTGATCACTTTCGCCGGGGGCTATATAGAAAAAAACGGTGAGTAGCAGGAAGGGACCTAATTCAACAAATCTCGCGACCACACTGGCTGCATAGGGCGGCTCCTGCCTCGATAACCTCTGTACAATAGGGACACTCCTGGGTACGGTTAATTTCGTGGATTCTTTCTATGGCAGCACGCACCCGAATTACAACCCGCTCATCATAAAACTTGTGGTTGTGTAAAGGCTCAATGGCTTCGAGCATACCCAGCTCCCCTATCAGTTCGGCTGCTTTCAAGCGAACCTTATAATAAACTCTATCATCAAAGAGACTGGATAGAAGGCCACTGACATCTCTAGACGCAAAGCATTGAAGTAACTCCTGCACAGCAGGGTCTTCAGGTGTCCCTCTGGCCCTGTCCACAGCTATGACGGCCTCGTCAATAATCTCCGACTTGCCATAAACAGATGAATAGACTAGCATCATTTCTGTGTTTCGTGCGCCGGGAAGGTATATGCATCGATAGGAACACCTGCGGGCATAAAGCCTTTTCATACTTTCCCAGCCCTCGACAAAGGCCGGGCATTCGTCATTGAAACACACAAAAAGATATGGCGTGTCCCACCCCACACCACAGCAAAATCCCGTCTCTTCACATTCCCAGATGCTCATCTCCTGGCCACAATACGGACATACCGGTCTTTCGGCAAATATCATCTGTTCATATACGTCGGCCTTAGTAACAACCATCTTCGCTTTTTCTCCTTAAAAGCATCTTATCACTTTTTATCCGAAAGGCAAACTACGTCAAGACCGCTATTGGCCTCGCACATCCTGGTTTAGGGTCTGGTCCGATATCAGGCCGGAAATATTTAAGACATTCTATCCCTTGCTTAAAGAAAATGTCCAGCCCAAGATCGGGCATGCGCTCGTCGTAAAGAACCCCATGATTCAAAATCTACGGCTCATCACCCGGTTGATTAGAGACTCCCTGAATATGGGTAATTTTATGTATCTTAAAAAAGAATACAGCAGCAAGTACATGCTACAGAAACTGATCATTGACGAGGATGTCAGGACCGTTTTTCAGCCGATAGTTGAACTGAATACTCTGGATATTATTGGATATGAGGCCTTGGCCAGGGGTATTAATTCGGAGATCGTGGCCGAAGGGATTGAGACTAAGGCTGAATACGAGACGTTGAAGGATTTGAATATCCGGTATGGTCAGGGATACCTGTTTGCCCAGCCTTCGGATAAACTGGGTACCATCCGCAGAGAATTTTAAACTGAAAAACAGCGGATTTTGTGGCTCAAAAAACCTATTCTAGTCCGCCTTACCTCCTGAAAGAAAAAATCCTCGCAGTCTTATCATATTCTCGTTTATAATAAAAATTGATAAATGGTGTAATTACTCGCAGACAATAAATGACCAGATTTCATAAACATCTCCATACAATTGGAGCCAGGTGCCTTACAAGTGCCCTGGTGTTCTTTTTATGCGCTTGCAGTCCCATATCCCCTCAGCTTAAACGCGAGGTGAACCCGGCCATCACCTTGGCCCGGCTCATGAAGGATGCCCAGAGGTTCAAAGACGAAACGGTGCTCCTGGGCGGGCGAATTATCGGCACGCAGGTCAAGAAAAACCAAACCATTATTGAGGTGCTGCAATTCCCCTTGGATTACCAGGACAGGCCCGACCCTTCGGGTTCCAGTGAGGGCCGTTTCCTGGTCACCCTCGACCAGTACCTTGATCCGGCCATTTTCGCCGAAGACAGGCTTATAACCGTGGTCGGGCGTGTTGCGGGGACAAAAACCGGAAAGATCGGTGGAATAGAGTACACGTATCCGCTGCTTGCCGCCAGAGGCGTCCATCTGTGGGAAGTGCTCTACGGCCCCCCGGCGTTCACCTTCGGGTTCGGCATTGGTGCCCACATACATTAAGCCGACACATGCTACGCGGAATCGCCAAAATTGATTATGAAGAAGACATAATCTTTGGCTAGAGAAGGGGCGGACTGTGATGCACAAACAGTTTTAAGTAAGCGTCCCCGGTATTTCTGACCCCGTGCTCATCTAGGGCTGGCACGAAGATGTAGTCTCCGGTCGCAATTTTCTGCCAACTTCCATTGACATATGCCTCCCCCTGGCCTGCCATTACAAAGATTGAATCGACCTGCGGGTCGTGGGTGTGGACCGGAATCTCGGTCTTCGGCGCAATCTCCAACAGGCAGACACTTATGCTGCCTGTGTCTTTGCTCGTGACTAGAGCAGCGATCTTTACTCTGGCGTATTTGGGATGATCGACAAAGCTGATTTCCGCATGGGGATAAAATTTTGTGTTCACGGTGGTCTCCTTCAGCCTCCAAAGCTAAACCAAATTAGGTCCGTTCAGCAACTTTGTCAAGCGAACTTCCCTAATATCTGAAGTGTTTGATCTGTTCGCCCTTTTCTCCAATCTCCGTCATCGCCTCAATACCAATCTGAAGGTGTATTTCAGACCATTGCGCGGTCACGCGTTCATCCAATTCCTCTGTTTTGACCCCTTCAGGTGTGAGTGGAAGGTCGGATACTAACAGGAGCGCCCCCCGGGCTATCTCGTTGTAGTGGCCGACGATAAAGAACGTCGCGGTCTCCATGTCGATGGCTATGCAGCTCATTTGCCGAAGCCGGTCGTGGAAACGCTGGTCATGCTCCCATAAACGACGATTTGTTGTATACACTACACCGGTACGGTATTCAAGCCCATGCTCCACAATCTTTTGCGAGATGAACTTATGCAGCTTGAAGGACGGAAGCGCAGGCACTTCGGGCGGGAAATAATCGTTACTGGTACCTTCACCCCTTATGGCTGCGATGGGGAGGATGAAGTGACCAAGCTCGGTGGACTTTTTCAGCCCGCCACACTTGCCGAGGAAAAGTGCGCCCCGGGGATGGCGCGCGCTGAGGAGATCCATGATCGTCGCTACATTGGCTGTGCCGATGCCGAAGTGGACGATCGTCAGGCCACTGCCATTGGTCGCGGCCTGCATCGGCTTGTTGTCCCCGTATACGTCGCACCCGAACTTTTCGGCGAATTTTGTGAGATAATACCGGAAGTTGGTCAGAAGAATATAGTCGCCGAAATGGTCGAAGGGCATTCCGGTGTAACGGGGAAGCCAGTTCTTGGCGATTTCGAGCCTCTCAAGCATGGATAGGTGCCTCCTTGATACATATACACTCAGGTTTCGTCAGACCAGAGTCGGAAGAGACGCAAAAAGTAGGCCCGGTCCCTCGTATCCAGCCTGGTTATCCCTTCCTCTTTAGCGATCCGGAGGGCCTCTTTGTACTCGTCAACAGTGATATGCCGGTCAAGGGGCGGATATTTATAGGCCTCGCCGCATGGCCGATACTGATCCATTATATTCACGTACGTATTTGTAGATATCTCCCGGGCCAGGAAACGCATAACTTCCCGTGTACCGGCTAAACCCTCGGGCAGAACCAGATGCCGTACCAGAAGCCCCCGTTGCGCCACGCCCTGTTCATCTAAAGTCAGGTCCCCTACCTGGCGGTGCATCTCTTTGATGGCCTCTTTGGCTACTTCCGCATAGTGGGGGGCCTTGGAAAGCCTTTTCGCCACCGCATCATCCCAGTATTTAAAATCGGGCATATAGATGTCAAAGATGCCATCCAGGAGTTTGATGGTCTCCAGGGAATCATAGCCGCCAGTATTATATACCAGGGGCACGGAGAGCCCACCTTCAATGGCTATCGCCAGGGCCTCGATTATTTGCGGGACAACGTGGGTAGGGGTGACGAAGTTGATGTTGTGGCACCCCAGCTTCTGGAGATAGAGCATCATATGGGCAAATTCCTCCAGGGTGACCTCCTGACCCTCGCCAAGATGACTGATCTCCCAGTTCTGGCAAAAGACGCAAAGGAGATTGCAATGGGTTAGAAAGATAGTCCCTGAACCGTGCTGCCCTACGAGTGGGGCCTCTTCTCCAAAGTGCGGACTGAAGCTCGATACCACGGGAAGCCTGCCTGTGCGGCATATCCCTGTTTCATTGTTCATCCGGTTGACCTTGCAGTTGCGCGGACACAGGCGGCATTCTTCGAGTATCTCGTTGGCCTCTTCAATGCGCCGTTTAAGTTCACTTTTGCTATATGTTTCTAAGTACGCTGGCTCAAACATAATTTGAACAATTTTAACATGTAAGCGGGCCAGAGGCTCTCTTATTTTTGACTTGAGAGGATTTTGGCCGGTTTCGGATGGGAACTAGCTTTAGCCTTCCTTGTTAGGACCTTTGGGCAAGGTAAAATAGAAAGCGGCCCCCTTGCCTTTTTCAGACTCTACCCATACTTTTCCACCGTGATTACGTACAATCCTGTCAACGATGGCCAGTCCCAACCCGGTTCCGTCCTCGGCCTTTGTCTCTTTTAACCGATAGAACATCTCAAATATTTTCCGGTGATATTGCGGATCAATCCCGCTCCCGTTATCCCTTACATAAAACTGATGAAAGTCCCCCTTGTCTTCGTATCCGATGTCGATCCTGGGGTTCTTAGTGTTACCCATGTACTTAGTAGCATTAACTAGCAAATTTTCAAAGACCTGATAGAGCCTGGCCTGATCAGCGTGGATAACGGGAAGACCGAGAGGGACCACGACTTCTACCCCGTTTTCCTTCATTCTGTATTGCAGGTTTGAGATAACCTCTTTTACAATATCCAGGGCGGAAACATCCTCAAATGTAGAGGCTACCCGGCCAATTTTTGACAATGCCAGGAGGTCAGAGATCAACATCTCCATCCGGCAGGCGCTGGACTTGATCCGCTCAAGATAATTCCGGCCCTTGTCCCCTAATTTTTCCTGATAGTTTTTGAGCAGCCGGGCAGCAAATCCCTGAATGGAAATTATAGGGGTTTTCAGGTCATGGGAGACGATATGGATAAAGTTCTTAAGCTCTTCGTTTATCTCGCGGAGTTGTTCTTCGGCTTGCTTTTGTTCGGTGATATCCACAATGTTACCCAATATAGCCGGCCTTCCCTTATACTCTATGCGGGTGTTTCGCCGGTTGATCCAAATGGTCTCCCCATCCTTGGTCAGGCCCCTAGCCTCATATTCGGAGGGTGCTTCTTCTCCAGCCAGCCTCTTTAGTCTTATTTGATTGATCAAGGGCCTGTCCTCAGGATGGACCAGCCTCCAGCTCTCTATTTCCAGTAGCTCCTCTCTCGGATACCGATAGATCGCGGCAAACCTGTTGTTGGCAAATACAATCTTTCCGTCCTGATCGATATATATGCCCGTTAAGGAATTTTCGACCAGTGTACCATACTTTTCTTCGCTTTCCCGCAATTCTTCCGCGGCCTGCCGGCGCTCGGTGATGTCTTCGAGAACCCTCAGAAATACCTTCTTATTCTCTTGTACCATCCCGGTATAGGTGATCAGAAAGGTCTTTCCATCCAGTATCCCTTCGACCTCAACCGAGCGCGTTTCTCCTACGGGGATACGTTGTTTCACCGGACAATCCTCACACGCTTCCCTGCCCGCTCTATAGACAGCCGGGCACGTCTTGCCAATCGCATCATTGCCCAGGGCCGCCTTCAGTTTATCGCTTAAGTAAACTATACGGCCCTCTTCATCCACGATATCCATTCCAAAAGGGATGGTCTTAATAATAGCCTCGCTAAACTCATAGGCCTTGCGAAGTTGCCTCTCGACCCGCTGCGTCTCCGTGATTTGGCGGACGAGCGGCCGGAACAGGGCGAGGTAAAGTACCGGAAAGGTCACAACGGCCAACAAAAATGCATCCAGGAACGCAACCAGATTCGGGGATAAAGGCGGCAGGAGAGCGAGAAAAAACATTACCAATGTCTCAGCTACGAGTATGGAGCCGATTACAATAATCAAAAAGCGAACGGCGGTGGTAGGACTTTTTATCGCCTCTCTGGCCGATTCTTGCAAATGAGGCGCCACACTCTGCGCGTCTGACCTTGGTTGGGTACTATTTATCTTTTTCATTTTTCCGCCATAAGGAAATCAGCAGCCTGGTCTCCGTCCGGATTAAGATTATTATAACATTAAATATGTGCAAGTCCCTAGCATTTCTATTAATCTATCTATTTTCTCCCCTGAATACAAATTAGCGTATCATTAATGGTTGTACTCCGCTTTCAGGTGGGATAACATATAACAAATATGGTATCTTAAACATTAATAAAAAAACAGGAGGGACAGGACATATGGATATTCGCATTGAAGCGCGTAATCTGACCATGCTCCCTGAATGGGAAGAGAAGATCGACGAAGAACTATCCAAAATTGACTGTCACTATCCCGGCTTGCTTCATCACTTTCGCCTGACCTTGATCGGCACCCGGCATCACAAGCTGGGAGCTTTTGAAATACATATCACCGGTACGGTGCCGGAGAAAACCGTTGTGGTAAAAGAGAAAGGGGAGTTAGTCCTCCCCCTTATTGTAGGGGCATTTGACGTCCTGGATTCCGAATTAAGAGAGTACAACCGCCTAAGGCAGCAAGTGGTCCCTGCGGAGCCAGGCCCCACACGGGGCTTTATTACCCATATTTTCCCGGAAGAGAGTTATGGCCTCATTCTATCCGCTGAAGGCCGCGAGGTTTACTTCCATAAAAACGCAGTAAAGGATATGAAGTTTGAAAGACTGAACACCGGAGACTGTGTGGAATTTGGAGAAGAGGCCGGAGATAAGGGTCCCCAGGCGACATGGGTGCGCCGAAGGTAACAAACAACTTCTCTAAGCGCATGGTCGGCGTTCAGAAGAAACCCTCCCTTTGAAACTCCTGACAGATAAAACAAACCTGACATCAATTGACCGCCTGTCTGTGATTATGATACAAGGAACAAAGCGAAGAGTGAGGAGCGAAGGGTGAGAAGTGAGGCTATCTGTGATAGTAAGCATGATGCCACAAGTAAGGGTTGTGTCTTACTTGTGGCCACCTTGGCGTCGTTTCTTACACCCTTTATCGGCTCTTCGGTCAATATCGCCCTTCCCTCCATCGGCAAAGAATTTCACATGGATGCCGTCCTGTTGAGCTGGATTTCTACGTCCTTTCTCCTATCTGCCGCAATGTTTCTGGTCCCTTTTGGAAGAGTAGCCGACATCTATGGAAGAAAAAAGGTTTTTTTGTCCGGCATCTCGATTTATACCCTTGCCTGTCTTCTTTCCGCACTCTCCCCCTCTGCCGGGGTACTCATTGCCTCCCGGGTTATGCAGGGGATCGGGAGTTCCATGATATTTGGCACGGGAGTGGCCATACTTACCTCGGTATTTCCGGCGGGGGAAAGGGGAAGGGCACTGGGCATAAATGTTGCCTCGGTCTATTTAGGACTCTCTCTCGGGCCTTTTATCGGCGGGTCTATAACCGAACACTTTGGCTGGCGGGCCATCTTCCTTGCCAATATACCCCTGGGCCTGCTTATAATTCTTCTTGTTATCGGGAAAATAAAGGGAGAGTGGGCCGAGGCCAGAGGAGAAAAGTTAGATATTATAGGCTCTATAATCTACGGTTTTTCGCTTATGGCCATAATGTATGGATTTTCCCAGCCCTCTATCTCCGGTATGGCGCTCATCGGGATGGGTCTCTTTGGGGCCATCACCTTTCTTAAGTGGGAGACGAAGGCAGAAAGTCCTCTCCTGGAGATAAATCTTTTCCGGGCTAACCGGGTTTTCACCTTCTCTAATCTGGCGGCACTCATTAACTACAGTGCAACCTTTGGTGTAGCCTTCCTTTTGAGCCTTTACCTCCAGTATGTCAAGGGACTGAGTCCGCAAAATGCAGGGGTTATTATGGTAGCCCAACCCATTGTGATGACCGTTTTTTCGCCATTCGCCGGCCGGCTTTCCGACCGCATGGAACCGCGCGTGGTGGCCTCAACAGGAATGGCGTTGATCACCATCGGACTTTCCCTTTTCATTTTTTTAAACGAAAAAACAGCCCTGCTGTTAATTGTAGCCGATTTGGCCCTCCTGGGTCTGGGTTTTGCCCTCTTCTCATCTCCTAACACCAATGCCATTATGAGTTCCGTTTCAAGGAAGTTTTACGGTGTGACGTCAGGGATTGTCGCCACCATGCGCATGACCGGACAGATGCTCAGCATGGGTGTTGTTATGCTGCTTTTTGCTGCCTACATCGGAAGGGTTCCGATTACACCCCCGTACTATCCGCTTTTTCTGAAAAGCGTGAAGTCCGCCTTCGTCATCTTTTCCGCCCTGTGCTTCGCTGGCATATTTGCCTCCCTGGCCAGAGGGAAGCTGCGTTAAACTCTTTACAAGAGTGGGCAATATGGAATATAAGGTGACAAGGTATTCGGCTGCCGATGTAATAACAGGCAGGCATCCCAAATGGTAAAAATAGAGAAGAGCAAGATTATACAGGAGATCCTGGCCAACGAGCACCTCCCGTCTCCTTCGCCCCTTTTGATTAAACTGGTGGATCTGGCGGCGGACGAAGATACTTCAGCATCGGATCTGGCCCGAATCATAGAGCAGGATCCAGGCCTGGCCACGCGTCTCCTGAAATTAGTCAACAGCGCCTTTTATGCGCGCGGGAGAGAAATTTCCTCCATACCTCAGGCCGTCGTCATCCTTGGTTTCAAAAAATTACGCATGATGGCCCTCACTCTCTCATTAAGGGACACGTTCCCACTGGGGAAGGTCGGCGGTATGGACTACGATTATTTCTGGAAGACCTCTCTTTACAGGGCATTGATCGCCCAGGGATTTGTAGGTTCGTCACCGCTGCTACGGGATATCCGTCCGGAGGAGGCCTTTACCGCGGGGTTGATACTGGAAATAGGCATGCTGATGTTATATCATATCTGTCCGGAACCGTTGAAAGAGCTATTTCCGGGCGGGAATGGCCCTTTGGAAGAGGCCGTTCGCTGGGAGGAAGATCACTTCGGAATTAATCACCGGGATATCGGGCAGATCGCGCTCAAGCGCTGGCAGATTCCAGAGCAGGTTATTGAAGGCCAGAAATATTTCGGCACAGATGCCCTCAAAGAAGGGCGTTCCAGTCTATGCCGGGTCCTGGAGTTTGCCAGAACGAGCACGCACATATTTTTTGGCCAGAGAGATGATTTTGCATTTATTGAGGAAACGGCCCCGGCCTTAGGATTGGACACTGATAAGGTGAACGAGATCCTTTCTGAGACCTTTTCCAGGGTCCGGGAAATTGCCGGTCAGCTTCGTCTGAAGGTGAACTCCGATAACGATATCCTGGCGGTTATGGAAAAGGCCAACCAGGCCCTGGCAAAGATCAACGGGTCATTGGAGACAAATCTTGGTAAGATGCTCGGCCTGGTCTCCGATTATGAGCAATTGGAGACCGAAGAGGCAACCAAGATAGCTAAAGAAAGAAAAAAGACCCTTGAAGATTTGCTGGATGCCGTGGCCCACGAGATACGGAATCCGCTTATGGTCATCGGTGGATTCGCCCGGCGCATGGGTAAGAACCTGGGAGAAAAAGAAAACCTGCTCAGATACGCCAACATAATCGCCCAGGAATCAACCCGTTTAGAGACGATATTAAATGAGATCTCCGCCCTCTCTCAGGAATATGAACCTTCAACGGGTGAAAGTAATCTCGTTCATGCCCTTGAGAAGGCCATAGATAGCCTGCAGGGGCTCCTGGCGCAGAAAAACATCGAGGTGCTGCGTGACTACACGTGGAATCCTCCACTTCTAGCCGTTGACCAGGAGGCCATTTCAAAGGCCTTCCGGCAGATTTTAGAGACGATAATACAGTCGGTTGAGAGGACAGACGGGAAGATCTGGATATCGCTTCAGCCGCTTCCAGCAACCAATGAGGTAAAAATTGTTATCGGCAGCAAGGGGTTTAACCTACCAGGGGAAGTTCAACAGATGCTTCGGGGGCTTGATTTCTCCTCCAGGGCTTTTGGATTAGGCCTTCGCCTGGTTCTGGCCCGGAAGATTCTGGAGGCCCATGACGGCCACATAAAACTGGAAACAGAAGACGAGATCAATCGTTTTGTCATTCACTTACCCACACCGTCTGATGCCGCGTTGCGATCAAGATAATTTTCCTGGAGACGTGCTATATCCCGGATACCTGCTAAAAACAAATTCGAAGATTGCCGAAGGCGTCAGGCCAGGCGCTTTCTGTCTGGCCCGGGATTTCAAAGTTACCTGTAAACAGTAAGCCATAAAGGCAACAAAAATATGGGCTTCAATTCGTTCATCGCGCTGATGATAGATCGGGCGGACAGCGAGATCATCATTGAGTTCCTTGAAGGCCTGTTCCACCTCGGTGAGCTGTATGTAGTATTGCCAGAGCTTGGCGGGGTCTCCACAAGATTGGAACGAAGCAGGTAGCAGCCTTCCCGCCTACGAACTGCCCGCAGTTTATCCCTGCGCAGGCGGAACGTGAAAGTTTCCGGACTTACGGCCTCCTCCTTACCGGGCAGGGTTATGTCCACCAAAGAGTAGACCCTGCCGGCTTCTGGTGGATCGCATTCGAAATAGGTGAGATCGTAGAGCAAGATGTCAAAACTGGCGTTGAAAAGGGTGCTCCAACGCTTTGTTAGATGTGAAAAGAGTGCCTTTTTATGCTGCAATAATTTATCGAGGCACCGGTAGAGTTTATCTTTCTGGATGATGCTAATCTCTTCGCCGAGTAAATCACCCATGGCGCTTCGGTGATACCATTCGCGGTGCAGTCGCCACTCGCTGCCCGGAGAAATAAGCCGGTAGCAGACGAGGGTCTTCAAGATGTTGAGCCAGTGAGTATTCTTGCGGCTTGGCGGAAGATTGGGCATCCAGAATATGTCTAGGTCGAGGATATTCCACAACTGGCAAGCAAGCCAGCAGGCACCCCATTGTCGGGGCCGACGGACTTCTAGCCTGTCGAGCTGAATTTGAACGACTTCGCACGAAAGTTCCGGCGCCTTGCGGTCGGAGGGAAACAGCGCCATCTGCCGGCCCTGGGCTTCACCATGCTGAAAGACTTCGATGCTTTTGCACCACGATGCCCGTTGGCTGTCATTTATCTCGCCAAGATAGAGCACTTGGCGTTGGACGATTCTGTTGCCCGGCACTCGATGGTTCTCAACGATGCTCCAGTAACGATGTTCTTTGCCGTCTTTGATTCGGCTTTTTACCCGAAGAAACATGCCACGGTTTTACGGGAAAGTTCCTGACAAATCAAGGGGGTAGGTCGGCACTACAAGCCAATTCTGGCTATCTGTCAACGTGATATCAAAAGGTTAAGTAGCAAAACAGGGCAAAAATAGCTCTGAAAACAGGCGAATTGCGAAAGTCGGGCTATAGCAACCCTGGATCGGACAACCGCCATCGGCCCAACGCACATGGCTGAAGCAATCCAGTACATGAAAATCCCACGCGCTTAAGAACCAAATGAATCAGGTTCAATTCTTTAAATGCCTTTTCCCTGGAATCCAAGGAAAGATTGAAGTCCGCAAGGTATCTCCGGATAAAACCCTTGCCAGGCGGGGTTATTTCAGCGACGTTTCCCTGGAGTTCCTGCGGTTTTCCCGGAAAGACCCGGCTGCCAACATCTACTTCGGGCCGGCCCTGCGTGACGGAAGGGGAGGAAAGAAGGAAAACATCGTCGGCAGGGGGAAACCGAGTACAAAATACGGCGTGCCCTGAACAATACCATGCCGCATACCTGCGATTACGTAAAGCGCATGGGGTTCTTCTGCCGGAACTGCCCCTGGCAGGGCTTAGTAAAATCACCGGGAATACCTTACAAGGTCAAGACCTGGTCGTAATGGATTTGGTGGACTTGGAGCATTGCGGGTTTGACCACGAGCTATTTGATTTTGAACTGCGTGCACACGGCATCGAAGATGTAAAGGCCCGCCGTCCTGTGGCTGTGGTAGTCAATTTTGCAGGAGGCCATATCCTGACGTCTGACTCGAAACCAGAAACTATTACCAGAAGAAAGCAGGCTGAGGACGCCTTCCATGAGCTTCTCGCAAAACTCACCGATGAGCCGCTGGTCGAAGTCGAAGTGAGGGGAGGCATGGCTGAGATCGTCACAAAGTCGCCGGGGGTTAAAGTCGTGGTCCGCGACTATGATGGTAAGCGCCAACTGAACCGCCCTTTCAGTCCGATTGTCTACGGGACAGCATCTCCCGGTCAATGTATTGGGGCAGGAGTGCGCGGAGTTTGTCTCCACTCTTGGCCAGTGGAAGGCGTTCAAAGAG
>JBFMAZ010000034.1:0-4678 GCA_040755415.1 Thermodesulfobacteriota bacterium
TCCCAACCTCCCTTTTCCAAAGGGAGGAGAAACATTTCCCCCTTTGAAAAAGGGGGATTAAGGGGGATTTTCGAGGCGCCGTTTTCTGGACGACTAGCTCTTTTCAAACAGCTAAAGTGTTACGATTCTGGAACTTATTCCAAGTTCACGGTTCTGGGTTCACAGTTTTTCAACCCGGAACTCGGAACTGTGAACCGATTTTATCACCCATCATTCCATTATTCCATTCACCCAATAAAAACACGCACTTTCGAACCGAGGGCCTAATCCTTTTGTCTCTTGCTGCTCCAGAGGGGGTCCTGACCGAATCTATCCATCCACCAGTTCTCATCTGTATCTTCTTCCTTTGGCTCAAGACAATATCGGTAGTTCTGGCAGTAACTCAGGAGAACCTGGTAGGCCTCATTTATAGCCTGCATCTTCTGGTTATGTCTTTCCAGGTCCTTTCCCCCGGCAGTATCCGGATGCCAGCGCTGACATTTTTTACGATAGGCCTTCTTGATCTCAGCCAAGCTGGCGAAGGCTGGAAGACCAAGAACCTCCCGGGCATTCTTTATTTCTTTAACGGTTGGGTTTTTATGACGCATGGTTACATACGCGCTGCTGCCGGGCACTTGGTCTCTTCGGCCAAAATCCTTTCCACTATCTTCTCAAAGGCAATTGCCGCCGCACTCTGATCTTCCGTAGCCTGGTTCATAAATGGCTTGCCATCGTCGCTGGCCACGACAATCTTAGGCTCCAACGGGATGCGGCCGAGGAAGGGGATAGCCATTTCGCGGGCCAGCCTCTCGCCGCCGCCGGTTTTAAATAATGGTATCTCCTTCCCGCAATGTGGACAACTGAGACCACTCATATTCTCTATAAGACCCAGGATAGCCATATCGGCCTTGCGACAGAAACGGATAGATTTACGCACGTCAGAGAGAGACACCTCTTGCGGCGTGGTTACGATGAGTGCTCTGATATCCTTTATGGTTTGCGCAATGGTCAAGGGCTCGTCGCCGGTGCCGGGAGGGGCATCTATTATTAAATAATCCAGTTCTCCCCACCGTACTTCTCCCAAAAAGGTCCTTATAGCCTTGAATTTTAGAGGACCGCGCCATATCACGGCCTGATCTTTATCCGCCATCAGGTATTCTATGGACATGAATTTGAGGTTTTCAGAGAAGGAAACCGGCTCAACCGCACTCCGCCGGTCGGATGGAGACAGATCCCGCATCCCCAGGAGCAGCGCTATATCCGGGCCGTGCAGGTCAATATCCAGCAGCCCGACCTTACGCCCCTTCCGTGCCAGGGTGAGGGCTATATTGGTTGAAATCGTGCTCTTACCCACGCCGCCCTTGCCGCTCATTACCAGTATCTTGTTTTTGATATTGGCCAGGGATTCCTGGATCATCAAGTCCTCAATGCCCCGGGCCGGGCTATGTCCGGAAGATGGGCAAGTGGGGCTATGGCTATTTGCGCTCATTCAGGCCTCCATTTATTATAAGGAAGATTCCCATGACAAAAAATAATGTATGCCTTAGGTATTGTCAAATCTAATCTCGGACTTACTGCAGATAGTATAGAAATACTCACCGGTTTGGCAATGGTAAACTGAGAGATAAAAAGGAAAGAAGGCGGAGATCGAATCGTACCTTATTAGTGATTTTTTGCACGATGTCTTTTTATAACTATGCATTATCACGATATATTTTTTATCTTGCAAGCGGCAAGGGATTCATTCTATAATTTCGGCAATGACCCAAAGGCAGACCGCTTCGTTTCACAAAAAGGCCCTGATGCAGGACAAGCCCAGGATTTTGATAGTTGATGACGACGGATCTCTGTGCAAATGCATAGAAGAGGCCCTGTCTGGAAATGGATTTTCTTGCACATCAATACAAGACCCGAAAAAAGCCTTAAAAACCATACGTAGTGACCGACATGAAATTGCCATCTTGGACATTAACATGCCCGGAATGGACGGCATATCTCTGGCCAAAGAAATCAAAAAAAAGCATCCCCACGTCGGCATAATAATCATTACAGGATATGGAAGTCTCCATAACGCTGTAGAGGCCATAAAGGCCGGGGTTTATGACTTTATCCAAAAGCCGTTTAAGATAGATGAGCTATTGTTAAGCGTAAAGCGCTTGGGGAAGCTCCTGGAGCTGGAACGCGAGGTCGCTTCCAAGACAGAAGACCTGAAAAAATCAGAAAAACGCTACCGGACATTGATTGAAAATACAGCCGACGGCGTAGCTTTGATACAGAAGGAAAAAATAGTCTTCTACAACCGGGCCTTGAGGAAGATACTCGGTTATGACCAGAGAACACTCAACGAGAGCAAACTGCAGGACTTAATATATGCAGATGACCGGGAAACGGCTGTCCATTATATGAAGGACACCCTTGGCGGATCCGACCAGGGGCCGATCCAGTACCGGCTAAAAAAGAAAGATGGTTCGGTCTGCTGGGCCTCAGTAAACACCGCCCTTATCGAGTATCAGGGACAACCAACGCTCCTTTCCTCTTTCCGCGATATTACCCCCTCAGTAGAGATGGACAACATGAGAAAGGATGTGGAGCGCATGCTCAGGCATGATATGCGTTCCCAACTGATCGGTATTCTGGGATTTGTAAACAGGCTGATCAATCACACGCCATTAACAGAAACCCAGTCAGAATATTGCCAGTACATCCAGCGGTGCGGTGTGCAACTGGAAAACATGATCGAAACCTACCTCGACATCTCGCGCCTGGAACAGGGCTTCTTTGTCCTCAAAAAAGACCATATCAATCTTCTAGATGTAGTGAAACAATCCCGCGATGCCCTGCGAGAATTGGCAGACAGGAAAAACATCAATATAGCCATAATATTCAACCACAGGATGTACTCCATAGAAGATAGCCTTTCCTTCTTCGGTGACAAAATCTACCTGCAAAATGCCTTTAATAACCTCCTTAAAAACGCCATAGAGGCATCCCCGCCGGATATGGGCGTTAAGATCAAAGTCCAGGAAAAAGAAACCCATATTAAGGTTAGCATTAGCAACTGGGGCATAGTTTCCGAAGAGATACGCGCCAGGTTCTTTGAAAAATATGCCTCATTTGGGAAAAAAAACGGCCTTGGCCTGGGCACATACATGGCCCGCCTGGTCGTCCAGGGCCACGGCGGCAACATAACCCTCCAGTCCTCCAAAGAGGACGGCACCACCGTAATAATGGAACTGCCCCGGACTGGTTCCTAGAAGAAACTTTTCTGCTGTCGTAAAACTTCCCGGCCAACGTCTATCTGGAGTCTGATAGAAGAATTGAATCGGTGCGCTCGCCTGATTTGAAAGCCTTCAGTGCCTCATTGGCGAGAGCATCCAGCTTCCCAGCCTTTGCATCTTCTTCAATTTGCCGGTCCCAGGCCTCAGCATCGAATTGCACAAACCACTTGCGAAACCTTGCAAGTTCAGATGAAGATAGTTTTCGGATCTCACTCTCTATATTCTCGACCTTGCTCATAATATTCCTCCTTTTTAAATATTAGCTGGACCAACAAAATTGCGCAAGCTGAGGTTCGATTGAGTCAACCTCTCGATCCCTCGAGCGGAGGACATCCATTGCCCCGTGGATCACGCCACAACGTCAATTTGGCCTGGTTTAATGTGGTAAATGATGCGGTAGGGGTCTTCTATGACTTCGCGAATCTGATCTATATTATATTCAGGAACCTTGCGGCCCGACAAGGGGAAATCTGCGGGTAATGCGATCCACCATACGTTTGGCGTACTCCGGCGAGTCCTGTGCAATATAAGCGTAGATGGCATCTAAATGCCCCTCGGCTGTATCTGTCCAGTGGACTTTCATTCCGGCAAGCCATATTTCGCGCGGACTTCTTTAACGTCCTTGGTCCGGCCTGCATTGCTATCCGCCAACCCACGCTTAATCGTTTCCCGAACGTATATTTCCCGCATCAAATCATCCCACGTAGCCCCCGGGGGCATACGATCAATGAGCCCATGCGCTTCATCCTTTTCCATCATCGTTGGCATAGCTTAACCTCCTGTTTTCTTTTTAATAGAATACCGCAGACTGATGCTGATATCAATTTTAAAGAGCCGAACGATTGCCTTAACCAGCGCGGGCAAAGAGTGATAATGAAAAATGTGCCCGGCTTATTCCGCGTCTGGTTGAAGGCCGTGTGTACGCCCGGCATGGGCGTGAACTTATGGGGTGCAAGTCCCCTGTACGTGAACCCTGCCCACGTAGTGATACGTTAGCAGAAGTACTAGCCGAAGGCAAGGGCGGAATCGTGAGAGACCGTCTGAAGGAAGCCGGAGTGCAAAGCTATGAGCCGACGAACAGAAACGGCATACAAGGCTCAGTCTCCAGGTAAGTCAGACACCCCCCGCAAAGCGGGTGGCTTGATGAGTAGGACTGCCTCAAAGGCAGTTACCCAAGTTCTCTAGACGCCGCGCTAAAGCGCGTCTCTGTTAACTCTAGAAATGATCACCTGATCCATCCGCGCCTTCTTGTTCGCGGATGTATTTGCGGACTTGCTCCAATTCAAATCCAACAGTTGATGTGCGACAATTAAAACTCCCGCCTGACGACAATTATAATTCCCGGAACTGAAGGGAATTGTAAACTGTCCGCCATCTTTAAAGAAAGGATGGCTGATATGGTAACTGATCAACAGGTAAGG
>JBFMAZ010000035.1:0-18118 GCA_040755415.1 Thermodesulfobacteriota bacterium
CTGTTTGAAAAAGTATTTTAAAATCCCTCCCAACCTCCCTTTTCCAAAGGGAGGAGAAACACTTCCCCCTTTGGAAAAGGGGGATTGAGGGGGATTTTGGCCCTTATAGCGCCTTGCTTAGGTATACCTTTCAAAAACCTAAAGTGTTACAAATGTTCAAAACTGTTTCGATTTTTATTTGGATCATTGATTTCAATTTGATCATTCGAATTTGTTTCGTATTTCGTGCTTCGGATTTCGAATTTACTTAAAAGGCTCCTCCAATGGTAAAGTCCCAGCAGCTTGAGTCCTCACCCGGTTCCGGGTCTATGTTATAACCCCACTCCAGGCGCAGCGGCCCGATGGGTGAAAACCAGCGGAAACCAAAACCCACGCTGGTTCGGAGGCCGGTCAGGTTATAACTGTCCTCTTCCCGGAAGGCGTTACCGGCATCAAAAAAGACCACACCCTTTAGCCCGGCCTTTTTTATCAGGGGGAATATATATTCAAGGTTGAAGAGCAGCATCTTCTCGCCCCCGATGCGCTCACCGGTCTCCGGGTCGATAGGGCTGATATCCCCGAACTTAAACCCGCGCACTGAATTTAGACCGCCCAGATAAAATTTTTCATATACAGGCAGCTTACCGTCTGGATTCTCCTTCACATAACCTATAGCCCCATTAATGTGCCCCACGGTATCCCAGAAAAGCGGATAGTACCAGCCGGATTTGGCCGTGTACTTCGTATAGGCACTGTCACCCCCCAGGAATCCGCCCGCATACTCGACCGAAAAGCTGTTTATCGACCCGGCCGTGGGATCAATATAGCTGTTGCGTGTATCCCTTTCTATGGCGGCGGTTAAGGCGCTGGTTACATGGATGTCCATGGACTCAACTATCACCCATGAGGCGTCGGAACTAACGTCCGACATGGTGGCATCTTCGAATCTGTAGCCACCAAAGACTCTCAGGTTGTCGGTTAAGGGATAGCCCAGTCTTAATCCTCCGCCTGTACTTTTCTTGGTATAATCATCATACTCCGTTTCCCAGTTGAAAAGGTCGATGCCGGTGGCCAGTTTGGTGTCCAGAAAATAAGGTTCTGTAAAATTTAGGTTATAGCGGGTAGCACGGCTGCTGGTTTGAGCCCGCAGACTCAACTCCTGACCGCGGCCAAAAAGGTTTCGCTGTGATATCTCGGCCATGCCGATAAAGTGTTCCACAGAGCTGTAACCGCCACCTATACTGAAGGCCCCGGTAGGCTTTTCTTTAACCTCGATTTTGAGGTCCATTTTAGTTTCATCAGCGCCTTTGGCCGGAGTTATATTCACATCCTCGAAGAAACCAAGCCTCTGTAGTCTCTGATTGCTCTTACGCAGGCCTTCGGCGCTAAATTGATCTCCTTCCACTATCCTGAGTTCGCGTCTTACGACCTTATCCCGCGTCTTGGTATTCCCGGATATCTCTATCCGATCGATATGGATTTTTTCCCCGGGCTGAATAACGAAAGTTATATTGACCTTTTTCCCTATATCATCCTTGGCGATCTCGGGTGAGACCTCAGCATAGGCATAACCGGCGTCCGCATAGACATCTGTCAAGGCCAGGATATCCTTCCTTAAGACGTCCCGGCTGTAAGTCTTTTCCTGGCGAACCTTCAATATCGACAGTAACTCCTCTTTTGGTTTTATGAGCTTACCCTCAAGATCCACCGACCCCACTGTAAATTGAGAACCTTCCTCTATGGGGATAGTGATGAATATGAATTTCTCCTTGTGTTCGATCTCAGGCTCCCCGATCTTGGCCTCGATGTATCCGTTGTTATAGTAAAATGAAGTTATCTTGGATAAATCACGCTCCAAAACATCCCGGTTTAAAATGCCGGAGGAGGTGAGCCAGGAGAAAAACCCTTTCTCCGTAGTTTCCATCAGATCTTTTAATTGCTTGCTGCCGAAGGCCTTGTTTCCAACGAACCGTATCTCCTTTATATGTACCTTTTCACCTTCTTTAATGGAAAAAGTAAGAATAGCCTCATTATTAGGCAAGTCTGATAACTTGTGGTCTAGAAGTGTTCCGTAATAACCTTTCTCCCGATAGAGAGATCTGATCTTTTCCTCAGACTCCTGGATGTCCTTGAGGTTTAAAATTGAATTTGTCCGGACGCTGATTACTTCTTTTATCTTCTCGGTTTCAACGTTGATATTCCCTTCTATCCTGATGTCTTTTATAACCGGCTTCTCTGTAACCATAAAGGTCACAATTTTCCCTTCCGGCGAGTCTTTAACGTCGATCTTTATATCTGTAAAATAACCCATCGCAAAAATGGAGCGCATATCTTCGCTCAATCTGTCCTTATTAAAGATATCGCCGGGTTTGGACTTGATATGAGTCCGGATGGCTTCAGATTCAATCCTTCGATTACCAGAAAACAAGACCTCTCCTATACGTTCCTTCTTTAAGACGGCGAACTGGATGTTGCCCACTATCTTCTGCAGCGCCCTATCTAATTGTTCGGCCCCGGTGGTTTCAGCATAAAGAGGCATAGGATCCTTAGGGCCGGCCACCTCAAGTAGCCAGACATCCAGACTCAGGCGCTGGCCGATTTTAGTAATGCTGCCCCATACGATGCAATCCGCCCCCAGCTTCCCTGCCGCATCCCGCATGTATTTGGCATCAAAAAGCCTGTTTCTGTCGATCTCCCCGGCTACCCGAGCCGGATCGATCACCCCAAAGCCCGCTGATGCCAGAGCGGACATCAGGTTCTTTTCCAGCGAAGCAACCAGGGAACTGATGTCTTCTTTACTGTGCACGATAAAAGGCGCAACCGCTACAGTCTTTTTTTCTGCGGCTATGGCCGGTTGAAAAATAGAACTCACCATGAAAAACAGGATCAATGACCTTAAAAATACCTTCATATCAAGAAAATCTCCCGGGATCAGATTGTTCCAGGCGTCCATCACCTATAGTCAGGCAGCGTCCCATGCCCTGCGCCAGCCGCAGATTATGGGTTACCACGATTGTGGCCATATTATTCTTTTCCCCCAGGCTCAAGATGAGGTCATGTACCTTCCGGCCGGTTTTTGCATCCAGATTCCCTGTGGGTTCATCTGCCAGGAGGAGCCGGGGAGAAAGGACAATGGCCCGGGCCAGGGCCACCCTCTGCTGCTCACCTCCGGAGAGTTCTCCTACCCTGTGCCTCAGGCGGTCTTTTAAACCGACCTCACAAAGGATGCCTTCGGCCAGGGCGCAGGCATCCTTTTTCTCCTGGCGCGCGATAAGCGCCGGGATCATCACATTTTCAATAGCGGTAAATTCAGGCAGCAGGTGGTGGAACTGAAAAACAAAGCCTATATATCTATTTCGAAAGGCGGCCAGCTCCTCATCACTTAACTTCGATACGTCCAGACCATTATAAAGGATAGTGCCCTTATCCGGTATTTCCAGGGTGCCAAGAACGTGTAACAGTGTGGACTTGCCTACTCCAGAAGCACCGACTATGGCCAGAGACTCTCCGGCGTTTACGGTCAGGTCGATGCCTTTCAGCACTTCTATCCTTTGCCCGTCTGTGGTAAAGGATTTGTAAATGTTACAGGCCCCTATGACCGGTCCACTTCCCTGGCCCATGGAGAAGCCGGTGAGCAAGCCCTTGCTATTCATATCTCAAAGCAGTCGCCGGTTCCAGCTTTGAAGCCTGCCAGGAAGGATAAAGGGTAGCCAGAAAACTGATAACAATAGCCGCAAGTGAAATTAAGGCCACATCCAGCGCCTCCACCTTTACCGGCAGGGTGGATATGTAATAAACATCGCTGGGCAATTTAATGAACTTATATTTCTTGAGCAGGCTCGTGAGGCCAAAACCACCTATAATTCCAAGTATGGTCCCGGTAAAGCCGACGACTACCCCTTCCATGACAAAGATTTTCATGATGCTCTTCCGCGTAGCGCCCATAGACTTTAAGATGGCTATGTCCTTGTTTTTTTCCATAACCACCATTATCAGCGTACTGACAATATTGAAGGCCGCCACCAGGACAATCAGGGCCAGGATTATGAACATGGCTATCTTTTCCAGTTTTAAGGCCGAAAAAAGGTTCTTGTTCATCTTCATCCAATCCCTGGTCCAGTAAGGATAACCGAGCGTGTTGTTGATAGCAACAGCCACCTGGTCGGCCTTGTAGATATCACTTACTTTTACCTCCAGGCCGCTTACCCGGTTGCCCAGGCCCAACAAAGACTGGGCCGCTCTCAGGGATATGAAGGCCATGGAAGAATCATATTCAAACATGCCGCACTCAAATATGCCGACTACCCTGAAGGCCGCCATCCTGGGTATGACCCCCACAGGCGTAACCATGCCGGTCGGGGACATAAGTTGCACCCGGTCGCCCCTTATCACACCCAGATTTTTGGCCAGTTCCCTGCCGATTATAATACCCGGAGTCCCTTCTGTATCCCCCCGGGGTCCTTTCTGCCCGGAAGAAATCTCCAGATTCTCCAATGAACCTTCAACCATATATCGATGCAGGTTGATGACCTTGTTGGATGATTTAAGATCAATTCCTCTTAAGACCACACCTGAGGCCCCAAGCTGCGAGCTCAGCATGGCCTGAGAATAAATAAAAGGGGTAGTGGCCACGACCCCTTTTGTCTTTTCTATCTTTTCCTGCAGCCCTTTTACATCCCCCACGGAATCACCATATTTAAGCACCAGGACATGGGCATTAAGGCCCAGTATCTTACCCTTCAGATCCTCTTCAAAACCGGTCATGACCGCTAGCACGACTATCAGGGCCATTACCCCGACCATGACCCCGGCCACAGAAATAAAGGTAATCACCGAGATAAAGGTTTGCTTTCTCTTTGCCTTCAGATAACGAAGGCCGATAAACCATTCAAAATTCATACCTGTATTACCTATGAACTTAACGCTCAGGTCGCAGATGTGGGAATAAGATTACGTCCCGGATAGAAGGTGAATCTGTAAAAAGCATAACCAGCCGGTCTATTCCGATCCCCTCCCCGGCCGCAGGGGGCATGCCGTACTCCAGGGCCCGGAGAAAATCCTCATCCAGAATAGGGACGATTTCCTCATCCTCATCTACCGTGTCCCTGTTCATTATCTGTTTAACCAACCGATCCCTTTGATCGACCGGGTCATTCAACTCAGAAAAGGCATTGGCCATCTCCCGGCCGGCAATAAACAGTTCAAAACGGTCCACCACCTCGCTATCCACTTCATTTTTTCGGGAAAGCGGAGAGACCTCCAGGGGATAGGCGTAGATAAAGGTTGGCTGGATCAGCTTCGGCTCTACCAGATGATCAAAGAGCTTTACGAGCGTCTTCCCCGGGCCGTCTTTCTCACCCAGCTTAATACCCAGGGAAGCGGCATAGGCCCTGGCCCCTGCCTCATCATGAAGAAGCTCGTCCTGCAATCCGCCGATCTGCACCAGGGCATCCTTCAAGGCATACCTCTTCCACGGAGGGGTGAATTCTATCTCCTGGCCCTGGTAAGAAATGACCGGCTGACCGCAAACCCTTCCGGCCAGCATGAAAAACATCTCTTCGGTAAGGCCCATCAGATCTTCATAGGTGGCATAGGCCTGATAAAATTCCAGCATGGTAAATTCCGGATTGTGCTGGATAGAGATGCCCTCATTACGAAAGTTGCGATTAATCTCAAAAACCCGTTCAAACCCGCCCACAATCAGGCGTTTCAGATATAACTCCGGGGCGATTCTCAGGTACAGTTCCATATCGAGGGCGTTATGATAGGTCTTAAAGGGTCTGGCCGTGGCTCCACCAGGGACAGGCTGCATCATTGGCGTCTCCACCTCCAGAAAACCCCTTTCAGTAAGAAAATTCCTCACTTCCTGGATTATCCGGATGCGTTTTAAAAAGACTTCCCGTACCTGGGGATTGACGATTAAATCGACATACCGCTGGCGATAGCGCGTTTCCACGTCCGTAAGGCCGTGGAATTTCTCCGGCAAAGGACGGAGTGACTTGGTCAAAAGGTTTAGTTTACGGGCCAGAATCGTCAATTCGCCGGTTTTAGTCCGGAAAAGTGTCCCTTCAATACCCACAACATCGCCGATATCCAGACGCCTGCACACCTCATAACTTTCACTGCCCAGGACGTCCTTCCGCAAATAGACCTGAATTTTTCCATCCCCGTCCCGGACATGGGTAAAGATGCTTTTCCCAAAGTCCCTGAGGGCGATCATCCGGCCGGCTATAACAAACTTCTGATCCTCGCCGGGCAGATCATTAACCCGGGCATATTTACATATTATGTCCTCTACCCTGTCCTTGACCCTGAAGTTATTGGGATAAAGGGGGACTCCCATTTCTTTAAGGTCACCGGCCTTCTTTTGTCTCTGCTCTGTCAGCTTATTAAAATCTTCCACTTTTGGCACCGTATTGAACACAAAATTTAACCGTCAACCACAAGTAACTAATTTATTTTCTTTGAATAGTCAAGCTAAATAGAGGCTGTATAGCGCAGCCCTTCAAGCAGAACAAAGCGTCCTAGAACAACCACTTCACAGGGCATGCTTTTGACAAAGACAGGATTTTCAGAAAGGCCGCCGGAGAGGTAAAGCTTGGGTGGGGATCCGGCAAAACGGTAGGCGTTTAAGGCGATACCTTTAATGAAAGAGGCCACCGCCTCTTCCGGCCGGGCGCCCTGAATAATGGCATCAAAGATGTGGCTGAGACCCAGCACCCCGCAGGTCACCGCTAGGTGCGTAGATGGCACGGACATTCGGCGGTGATCGAGGTCATAATACCTTTCCAGTAATTCTATGGTAAACCCAAGGGAGGCCCCGCACTCGGCGTTCCATCCGGTGTCCCTGACCTTATCCCCGCTGAACCTCACAAATTTCAGGTCCCGGCTGCCGCAATCCAGGATGACAAAATCATCCTCTTTAATCAGCCTCTTGGCGCCACGGGCCAGGGCCGTAAGCTCATTAACGTAGCGTTCGCCGAACCGCGCCCCATTATGGCCGGTAGCTAAATTAGTACGAAGTCCACAAGATATATCCATACTGCGCACAATACGCGGGACAGGTTCTTTTTCCATATCCCATAATTTCGTATATGATGTGCCAAAATCACCTAATATCAATTTATTGCTCCATTTAGTTCAAGAAATGCTTGCACTTTTGACTTGGTGCTATGCCCCATATATACATCAGCATCTACATAGAGTCCACAGGGATGTCTTCTGGCCAGATAATAGGCTAAGGCCGTCTTCTGACAAAAAGACTGGGCAAAGAATACGGTAGGAACATCAGGGTTGACCACTTTTTCTAACGCTGCATCAGCCGGAGTCTTATTCTCCATACACCTTGTCCAGCCAAAGACATGGGTACGCGGTGGAAACAGAGTCAGAATAGAGAAGTCCCTGGGCGGTACGCCCCAGAATCCAGCCACCGGCTCACAGCGCACCAAGTCATTTCGCATTGCCTCCGGCCCCAACACACCCTGTGTTATCAACTCCATTTTTTCTACCAAAGGCAGGTCACTCTCACAGATAGGGTTACCGAAATGCATCTTATCTTCATTGCGTGTTTGAATAATAGGGATATTAAGTTCTACTTTCAGGATATCAGCAATATAAAGGGCCCCGCTGCATTTTCCCTCGCCCACATCTATGTAGATGGCATCTAAGGACATCTTTTTGGCATTGGTCAAGACCGTACGCAGGATGGCACAATAAACCCGCGGTATATACGAAGCAGTAATCTCAAGGTCAGGTTTTACATGCAGGGCATCGAGGTCATAAATCTTTGCCCCCTCCTTCTTGAGGCGAATCATGACCTCTCGAGGCGGCATACCTACTATTCCAACGTTTCTAATCATTAGACGATCCCCAAGGATTTCGGTTGGAATAATAACCAATAATTAAGAAAAAATAAATAAAAGTTGGTCTATTTGATTGCATCTTAGTATCGGTAGCGTCGCAAAAACTAAAAAGGGCTATCCCCCTTTGGTGGATAGCCCTCTGATTTTAAATGGCTGGGGGACGAGGATTCGAACCTCGGTAGACAGATCCAGAGTCTGCCGTCCTGCCGCTAAACGATCCCCCAGCAGTATTAATATTACGCCTTACACTTTGTAATAATTAAGGAAAAAACGGGGAAAAGTCAAGGGCAAATTGGCCCTGATTCACCATCAAGACATCATCTGCGGCGTTGTCTTCGATCGCTCCTCCTTGCGGCGTATTGCTCCATACGCCTCAGTCGTCGCTCCTCGGCGCCTTGCATCTAATATCTTGCTGGTGATCAGGAATACTCTATAACCTGCTGATTTTAATCAGACAGGCCGTAGCGCTTTATCTTCTCGCGGAGGGTCTTACGATCAATGCCCAGCGCCCGGGCTGCCTCGGACCTGTTCCCTTTATAGCGATGCAATACGTGCGCAATATGATTGCGCTCCATATCGGCAAGGGCGTAAGAACCGGCAGAGAGTGACGGGCTGGAACCCGGCAACCCGGCATACATAAAATCATGGACATCCAGGGTTGATTTTTCGGTCAGGATAACCACCCGTTCGAGCGTGTTTTCTAACTCCCGCACATTACCCGGCCAATTATAGTTCATCAATAAGTTCAATGCCTCATCAGATATAGAAAGATCTTCTCTTTTGTACTTGGCACCGAATCTCTCCAAAAAATACAGGACCAATACCGGGATATCCTCCTTGCGCTCCCGAAGGGGAAGGAGACGTAGAGGCATAACATTCAAACGGTAAAAAAGGTCCTCACGAAAGGTCCCGCGCTGTATGGCCGCATCGAGATTTTTATTGGTAGCTGCGATAATACGTACATCTACTTTGATCGGGCGGTGGCTGCCGACCTTGGATATAGTCTTCTCTTCTACGGCCTTGAGCAGCTTGGCCTGGACATCCAGACTGATGTTGGCGATTTCATCAAAGAAGATAGTGCCGCCTTGCGCCATCTCAAATTTGCCAATTTTAGTAGCCTCGGCACCAGTAAAGGAACCTTTGACGTGCCCAAAGAGTTCGCTCTCAAAAAGGGTTTCCACCAGTGTTCCACAATCCACGGCTACAAAGGGATTTTTACTGCGCTGGCTCATCTCGTGTATCTGTCTGGCCACCAGTCCCTTGCCGGTTCCGCTCTCACCGGTTATAAGTACGGTGCTGTCCGTGGGCGCCATCAATTCCACCATCCGCATGATTATGGACATCGCCTTGCTTTGATAGACGAGACGAGCTGTGCCTTCTTTACTCTTAAGCTCTTGCTTCAGATAGATATTTTCCATGGCCAGGCGTCTGGTATCCAGGGCCCGTTTTACCAATATGCGGAGCTCATCCGGTTCAAAAGGTTTTGGGAAAAAGTCATAGGCCCCGGTTTTCATAGCCTCCACCGCCAGAGGTATAGTCCCGAAGCCGGAAATAACGATTACTACCGCCTGCGGGTCCTGCTCCTTGATCTGGTTAAGCACCTCCATGCCGCCCAAGTCCGGCATTCTCATATCCAATAGAACCAGATCAAATGAAGATTCTTCAAATACCTTCAGACCGGACCGGCCGGTGGCAGCCGTGACCACATCGTAACCTTCTCGGGAGAGGGTATGGTAGCAGCCATCGCGGATGGCCTCGTCATCATCAATGATTAATATCTTGCCTCGTGTCTTCATGGTCGCTCTTTCTCACCGGCAATTGGATGACAAATGTCGTGTCCTCCCCTGGTCTGGAGTTGATCTGAATCGATCCCCCGTGCTTCTGGATGATTCCGTGACTGATAGAGAGGCCCAGTCCAGTCCCTTTGCCACGTTTTTTGGTCGTAAAAAAGGGCTCAAATATCTTATTCAGGTTTTCCTCACTTATACCCGGGCCGGTATCTTTAAAATATATGAAAAAGCTAGATTCTTCCTTCGAATATCCGGTCTCAATCGTCAACGTCCCCTGCCCTTCCATGGCCTCAGCCGCATTAATCATCATATTTAAGGCTACCTGCTCCAGGTTGCTGCGGTTCCCCCATACCCGGGGCAGATTCTCGCCCAGCTTCATCTCTACGCGAACCGGCCTGAAGAGGATGTGGTCACGAATCAGGTCAAACATATCGAGGATAGTCTGGTTGATGTCCACCCATTCCCTTTCGGCCGTGTCACCGCGGCCAAAATCAAGCAGCCCACGCACAATCATACGACAGCGGGTCGCTAATCTGGAAATCTTTTCCAGGTGCTGGGCCTGGGCATCGCCCTCAGGCAGGTCTTCCAGGGCCAGTTTCGCGTACATCAGTATGCCGCCCAGGGGATTATTAATCTCATGGGCCAGCTCTGCGGAAAGCTTGCCCATGGCCGCAAGCCTTTCCAGATGTAAGAGCTGTTTCTCTAACCTCTTGCGTTCACTGAAATCCCTGACAATCCCCTCATAGCCGACAACCTCGCCGCTTTCATCCCGTACGGCATTCCCGGTCAAAGAGACGGAGATCTTGCCGCCATCCTTTTTCCTTAACGTTAGTTCATAATTACGTATAAAACCTTCCTGTTCGATCCTTTTTTTAAAATCTTTCTCATCCTGCGGATAATAATATAATTGATGAATTGACCCCACGGCCAGCAGTTCGTGCGGTGAGGCATATCCAAGCAGACTGGCGCCATAGGGATTTACAGCCAGCAATCGACCCTCCCTGTCTGCTATAAAAAGCATCTCCCGGGCCTCGTCAAAAAACCGGCGAAAACTTTTATCTGAAATCTCCATTGGGGTTTGTTCTATCGAGCTTTCCGTCCGAGATGTGTTGCATTACTATTCTATTATAGAGCGACGGGCCGTTAAAAACTGCAAGGGCAAATTACACCTGTACGTTTTTTAACCTCTTAAGGTTCGCCTCTATCTTTTCCAGCCGGGCGACGAATTCCTGTACCTTATCTTTTTCCTTGGCGATTATCGCAGCCGGAGCGCGTTCCAGAAAGTCGCTGTTCGCCAGCTTGTTTTGTACCCGCTTCAGCTCCGTCTGGAGCTTGACCGCCTCCTTCTGCAGTCTTGCGGTTTCTGCAGTGATATCAACTACCCCTTGGAGGAGCATGTAGGTCTCGACCTGATCGGTTATATAAGACACCGCCCCCCTAGGCCGGTCACCATCCGCCCGTATCTCCAGGTTTTCCACCCTGGCCAGAGTCCTTATGGAACCCTCATGGACAGAAATAAGCGCACGGCCTGCTGCGTCCCCGCTGAGCATGATCACGTTTACCTTTTGGGCCGGATGAACGTTCATCTCACTCCGGAGGTTGCGTATTCCGGTGATCACATCCATGAGCAGGCCCATCTGTTCTTCACTCTCCAGATCTTCCGGATAATCCTTACCCTCTGGAAAGGGGGCCTCCATAATACTTCCAGTGCTTCCAGGAAGATAATGCCACAGTTCCTCGGTGACAAAGGGGACAAAGGGATGGAGCAGGCGCAAGCTGGCGCTTAGCACCGAAAGCATGACCTGCTGTGCGGCATTGCGCGCCTCCTGGTCTTCGGTAAGATAAAGGGTGGGTTTAATCATTTCCAGGTACCAGTCACAGTACTCGCGCCAGACGAACTGGTAAAGGGCCTGGGCCGCGTCATTGAAGCGGTAGTCCTCGAGTCCTTCCCGGACCTGAACAATCACCTCTTTCAGGCGGCTTAATATCCACCGGTTTTCCAGCGAAAGACGGGGAGCAGGCCGGAGAACCTCTACCGTCTGGCATCCATCCACGTTCATCAGTACGAAACGTGCGGCATTCCAGACCTTGTTGATGAAGTGGCGATAGCCCTCAATGCGCTGTTCAGAGAGGCGGATATCCCGCCCCTGCGCAGCAAACGCCGCCAGGGTGAAGCGAAAGGCGTCCGTCCCATACTTATCCATGATGATGAGCGGGTCAATGACATTACCTTTGGATTTGCTCATCTTCTGGCCCTCAGCGTCACGCACCAGGGCATGGATGTAAACATCCTTAAAGGGAACTTCACCCATGAAATGGAGGCCCATCATCAGCATGCGGGCCACCCAGAAAAAGAGTATGTCAAAACCGGTGATGAGCACGGATGTGGGATAGAACAGCTTCAGTTCCCTGGTTTCCTCCGGCCAGCCCAGGGTTGAGAAAGGCCATAAGGCCGAACTGAACCAGGTATCGAGGACGTCTTCTTCCTGCCGGATATTTTTGCCAGCACATTTTGGGCAGCGCACCGGCGCCTCGGTATCGATAATAACCTCACTACAGGTATCACAGTACCAGGCCGGGATGCGGTGCCCCCACCAGATCTGGCGGGATATGCACCAGTCGCGGATGTTGTGCATCCAGTCGAAATAGGTATTTTCCCAGGTCTTGGGTATTATGCGGGTCTGGCCGGTCTCTACCGCAACGACGGCCCTTTCGGCCAGCCGCTTTACAGAGACGAACCACTGTTTGGAAAGGGTGGGCTCGACTACCGTCTTGCAGCGATAGCAGTGCCCCACGGCATGTTCCAGGGGTTCAATTTTTTCCAGCAGTCCTTCGGCCTCGAGATCCGCCACCACCTTTTTACGGCACTTGTAGCGGCCCAGGCCCCGATATGGCCCGGCCTCATCGTTCATGTGCCCGGTCTCATCCATGACCTTAACCGTAGGTAATTTGTGGCGCAGGCCGATCTCAAAGTCGTTAGGGTCATGGGCCGGTGTTATTTTCAGGGCCCCGGTGCCAAAGGAAGGATCAACATAAGAATCAGAGATAACCGGAATGACCCTTTTCAAAAGAGGGAGGATAAGATTTCTCCCGATTACATTCTTATATCTTTCGTCCTCAGGGCTTACGGCCACCGCCGTGTCACCGAGCATGGTCTCCGGACGGGTCGTGGCCACTACTACATAGCCGGTACCCTCGGCGTAGGGATAACGGATATAATAGAGATTCCCTTTATGGGTTTCATGTTCTACTTCGAGGTCGGCCAGGGCCGTGTGGCAGCGTGGGCACCAGTTGATGATGTAATCGCCTCTATAGATAAGTCCTTCGCGATATAACCGGACGAATACCTCCCGCACCGCCCGGGACAGCCCCTCGTCCATAGTAAATCGCTGCCGGCTCCAGTCACAGGCGCACCCCAATCTTTTAAGCTGGTTGATGATTTGTCCGCCGGATTCTTCTTTCCATTGCCAGACGCGCTCGATGAATTTCTCACGGCCAACAGTATGCCGGTCCAACCCCTCGGCCGCCAGTTGCCTTTCCACCACGTTTTGCGTGGCTATGCCCGCATGGTCGGTTCCCGGCACCCAGAGGACATTGTAACCAGCCATCTTCTTATAACGTATCAATATATCTTGCAGGATATTGTTAAGGGCGTGGCCCATGTGCAGGGAACCGGTGATGTTCGGGGGAGGAATGACTATGGAATAGGGCCTCTTCTCGTCTGTTATTTTCGCCATAAAGAGCCCTTTCTGTTCCCAGAAAGAATACCACCTCTTTTCCACTTCGTGGGGTTCGTAAGCCTTTGGTAATATTTCTGCTGTCGTAGATATCGCTTCAGCCATATAATCGGTTTTCCTTCCAGATGTCCGGGACGCAGATTTTACTTTTTAAAATTCGAATTTCGAATTTTTTACGCTGCGGGCATCGACAAAAATCGGCGTCCGATAAATGTAACGATTTTAGTCAATAATTAAAGGAAGTTAACACAGGGCATTTCCAGGTGTCAAGGCTTTAATAGATCATCCAGGGCTTGGGGATGAAGATGCTTTCATAAAGGTTGAGGGCGTAACGGTCGGTCATTCCGGCGATGAAGTCACAGGCTATCCTTTCCTTGGGCGTATCGGGCGGATATGCCTTAGCTTCTTTGTCAAAGACATCTTCCTTTTCCAGTAGGTAATCATAGAGTTCTTCCAGGATTTTTTTGGCCTTGATAAATTCCCTGTGAACTATCTCAGATTCATAGACGTTTTGATAAAGAAATTCCCGCAATTCCAGCATGACCTCCATTGTGGCAGGCCTGATAACCAATTTTTGGCCACCGGTCTGGATGGTAGAATCGATCAGGTCCAGCACCATAGTCCCGATGCGTTTGGAGTGGGTTTTACCCAAGACCCTGACGCAGGCATCCGGTACGTCCTTGATGGAGATCACATTGCCGCGGATAGCATCGTCTATATCGTGACTTATATAGGCAATGATATCCGCTATACGTACAATCTGTCCTTCCAGGGTCGAACTCAACTCTTCAGTATTTTCCGGCAGGATCTGCCCCCGTCCCTTGGAGTGCTTTAAAATCCCATCTCTGACCTCATGGGTTAAGTTTAATCCGCGGCCGTTATTTTCCAGTATGTCCACAACCCGCAAACTTTGTTCATAATGGGCAAATCCCCCGGGATATATGGCATTCAGCACCGTTTCTCCGGCATGGCCAAATGGAGTGTGGCCGAGGTCATGTCCCAAGGCGATGGCCTCGGTTAAGTCCTCGTTCAGTCTCAGGGCCCGGGCTATGGTACGGGCTATCTGGGCGACCTCGAGGGCGTGGGTTAGTCTGGTGCGGTAATGGTCGCCGGTGGGAGAAAGAAACACCTGAGTTTTGTGTTTTAGACGACGGAAGGATTTACAGTGGAGGATACGATCCCGGTCTCGTTGAAAGGCCGTCCGCACCGGACATTCTTTTTCTGGTACCTGACGGCCGCGGCTTTGGGCGCTGAGGGCGGCATACGGAGAAAGGTTTTTCCCCTCCTGCTCTTCAAGTTTCTGCCGTATAGATTCGGACAATTGCTTTTTTCTTCCTTTCTGGTATGATGCCCTTCTATAGTAAATGTCATTAGTCAATAGTCATTTGTCACTAAAGAAGTTGCAAGTTACAAAAGTTACAAGTTACAAATTTGTAACTTCTGTAACCTGTAACTATCCTATGACCAATGACTTAATTACCAGTGACGTTGCCTATAGCTATTCATACTCTCCTAGCACTTTTTAAACTGGGTGTCAATCTCCGCAAAAATGAGATGAACAAGATACTATTTTCCTACCTGCTGAAAGAGATCCTGCCTACCTTTTTTACTTCCCTATTTGTTCTTACCTCCATCTTGCTTTTAGGAAAGATGGCCCCCATGGCCGAGCTCCTGCTGACCCGGCGTCTGTCTTTTGGGAGCATCCTGCAGATAGTAGTATTTGTGCTTCCTCACCTTCTCCTGTTTGCCCTTCCTATGGCTACGCTCCTGGGGACCCTGCTCACCTACACCAGGATGGCCAAGGACCGGGAGATATTGGCTATCAAGGCCTCCGGGATAAGCTTTTATCAATTGCTGCCTCCGGCTATTCTGGTATCTGTCGTAGCCTATCTGCTTACGTTATTTACCGCGGTTTATGCACAACCCTGGGGAAATTTCGCCCTGAAGACCCTCCTTTTCCGGATAATGCAAATCCGGGCCGATTTAGGGGTACGGGAGGGTGAATTCAGTAATGCCTTCAAGGATATCGTCATATATGTCCGGAATATTTCCAGGGAAGACGGCCGGATGCATGGTATTTATATAAACGATGTGAGAAGGCCGGAGGCCGGCAACGCCATTGTGGCCAGGGAAGGGTGGATTATCCCTCGGCCGGAGCGCCTGACCCTAGTCCTTTATCTGCGGGACGGCAGCGTTCACCGTGTTGGAAGGGATTGGCGATCGGTCCAAACTATCCACTTCGAAAAATATGCCTTGACCCTGGGCCTCCAATCTACAGGCCATAGTGAGATAGTGGAAAAGGGTAAAAGTGAGATGTCTCTGGGTGAGATACGGGCTAGGCTGAAGGAAGCCCCGCTCTCCTCCCCGGAATACTATTCGTTGCTCATGGAACTACACCGGAAGATGGCCTTGCCCGTAGCCTGTATTATCCTGGGACTGGTGGGAGCCGCTCTGGGTGCCCAGTCGAGATTTGCCGGTACTTCATTTGGCATATCCATCGGCCTTACGGTCTTCCTCCTTTATTATTTAATGCTGGCCCTGGCCAAAGGCCTGGGGGAGACAGGGGTAGTCTATCCCGCTATTGGCATGTGGGTACCTAATATCACATTTGCTCTCATGGCAGTTTACCTCACGGTGAAGACTAACCGGGAACGCCCCATCTGGTTCATGGAAATATTGCAACGTCTATCCGACCGTCTGGAAAGGTCAAAGGATACCGCAGCCATTAGAGGTAAAGGTCGCGGGGATAAATAAAGAAGCTCAAAGCTCGAAGTTCAAGCCAAGATGTAGTCAAAAATATACCATAAAATCTCCCCTGCCCCCTCTTTTCCAAAGAGGGGGATGTAATTTCCCCCCTTTGAAAAAGGGGGAAACAGGGGGATTTTCTGATGAAAGCTGGAAATTCAAATGTACGTACTAAATCGTTACATACTCAAGGAGTTTATACGCCTTTTTCTTCTGGTACTCGGTATCTTTGTCTTCATCTATCTACTCGTCGATTTTTTTGAAAAGATAGACAACTTCCTGGAGGTCAATCTGCCAGCCTCCGCTGTGCTAACGTATTTTGTGTATAAGGTCCCCTTGATTATAACCCAGATGGAGCCGGTAGCCGTCCTCATGGCCGGGGTTTTGACTATCAGCCTGCTCATCCGGAGCAATGAGATGCTGGCCATGAAATCCATCGGGAGAAATCTCTTACAGACGACCAAACCGATCTTCTGGGCCGCATTACTCCTGAGCCTCCTGCTTTTTCAGATAAAGGAAGGTATTGTCCCCTTAACCATGGTGAAGACTAATTTTATATGGGAGATGCAGGTCAAAAAAAAGCAGCCCAAGGGGTTCCTTGGAAAAGATAAGTTCTGGTTTAGAGGGGAGAACGCCATATATTCCATCGGCCACTTTAGTCCGGACCGCAAGGTCCTGCGGGATATAGAAGTCTTCGTTTTTAATCAAAAATTTTACCCAAAAAAAGTTATCTATGCCCATGAAGCCAGGTGGACTGATCATAGCTGGCTTTTCAAGGAAGGCCGGCTGAAAATCCTGGATAGCGATGGATGTTACAAAATAATCTCCTTTGATGAACAATTGATTAACCTAACCGAGCGTCCGGCAGATTTCAGGGAGATGACCAAGAAGGCAGACGAAATGAGCTTCGAAGAGCTCTCGGCTTACATACGGAAACTGAAACACCAGGGGCAGGACACGACCCCTTACCGGGTAGATTTACAGGCGAGGCTTGCCTACCCGGTACTGGGCCCGATCCTGCTTCTCCTCGGCGTACCGGCCTTACTCTGGAAGAGACTAAAATCGAGCATAGCCCTGGGCATAAGCCTGGGCATGTTTCTGGTATTTGTGGTCTGGATAACCTGGAATTTTAGCCTGAGCATGGGGAGGGCAGGACTGCTTCCGCCATTTGTAGCTGCCTGGCTGCCGCTTGCGCTGTTTGGCGCACTCGGCGCATCCGGATGGCGGACGGTTTGGCAGTAGGAATAGGTCAGGTCATCGGTCATTAGTCATTGGTCATAGATTAGGTTGGAAAGATGGATCACCTTTACCAGTGACAAATGACTATTGACTAATGACATTCACTTTAGGTAATTGGCAGCCTTACGTCTGAGGGACCGCGCTTTCCAGGGCCTGGGTGATTCTTTTCTTAAGTTCCGTAAGGTCAAAGGACTTAATTACATAAGAATTTGCCGCGATACTTTTTACATCACCCTTATAACTGTCGTAGGCAGTACAGAGTATAACCGGCAGGTTATAATATTTATTTCGTATATCCTGAAGCAGATCTAATCCATTATAGTCGGCCATCTTGATATCGAGCAAGATAATATCAGGACGTTCTTTTTCTATGCGTTCTAGAAGCATATATCCGCTGTCGGCCGTAATCACCTCGTACCCGTCGGCCTTTAATTCTTCTGAATACAGGTACCTTATGTTTTCCTCGTCATCGACGATTAAAATCTTGGCCATTTTAATTCCCGTTCGTAAACCACAAGCCTATAAAATTTATATTTTATAATCATATAAAAGTAAACAGCTTTTTACCCATCCGCCTGCCGGATGTCTTCGGGAATGAGAAACCGGCTTGTTTTTTCCCTTAAAGCCATTAAAATAACGGTAACATTTTAGGTTTTTTGAAGAATATGCCTAGGCAAGGCGCTATAAGAGACAAAATCCCCCTCAATCCCCCTTTTCCAAAGGGGGAAGTGTTTCTCCTCCCTTTGAAAAAGGGAGGTTGGGAGGG
>JBFMAZ010000036.1:0-4316 GCA_040755415.1 Thermodesulfobacteriota bacterium
CAGGGGGTCTGTAGCCCGCCCCCTTTTCCAAAGGGGGAATGTAGAAGGCCCCCTTTTCCAAAGGGGGAATGTAGAAGGCCCCCTTTTCCAAAGGGGGATTTCAATATTTTCCCCCCTTTAGCAAAGGGGGGGTGGGGGGATTTGGCAGTTTCCGGATGGGAACTAATTCCTTGCGTATTCTGCATTCTGTCTTCTGTCTCCTGTATTCTGACCTTTTATTCTCGTTTGCCACATATTTACTTCACCTTCTGATATATATTGGCCCGTTTGTCAAAGACCTGGAGAGAGTCGGCCATTTGCGGGGGCAAAGTCTCTGATTCTCCCAGGATAAGATAACCCCCTGGGTTCAGGACGCGTAAGAGCTTGAACAGAACCCTTTCCTGCAGGGCAGGGGCAAAATAAATAAGCAGGTTGCGGCAGAATATGAGGTCATAGTTGGTTACCACTCCCGGAGGCGGGGACATTATAGTAGGAGAGGTAAGGTCATGAACCGCAAAAGTTATCATTTCTTTGACCCGGGTTACGACGGTGTAATAACCCGTTTCACCTGAAAATCCCCCTGTATCCCCCTTTCCCAAAGGGGGAATGTAAGGGCTTCCCTTTCCCAAAGGGGGAATGTAAGGGCTTCCCTTTTCCGAAGGGGGATAGAGCGGATGCCCTCCTTTGCCAAAGAGGAATTTAGCAGATGCCCCCCCTTTTAGTAATCCCTCCTTGCCCCCCTTTGTTAAAGGGGGGATGGGGGGATTACTTTCATAATAAAAGTATCTGTCTAGAAGCCTTTTTTTGACCTCGCCTACACTTGTAGAATCGTATTGGCCGGCGCGGGCCAGCATCAACGCCTCTTCATCTATATCCGTGCCGATGATAGTGATTTCGTAACCTTTAAGCGGGATCTTTTTGCGCTCCATGTGGTCCAGGATGGATATGGCCAGGGAGTATGTCTCTTCGCCATAGGCGCAGCCGGCGCTCCAGATGCGCAGATGTTTATCTGCGCCGGGCGGCCTTAATAATTCGGGCCAGATGGCCTGGTCCATGAATTCAAAGACGTAAGGATTGCGGAAGAGGCGACTGACCTTGATGGTCAGCTCGCCTATAAGATGCCAGTATTCTTCCGGATTCCGTTCCAGTAGGGCACGGTAGGCAGGGATATCTGTGACGTTTAATAAGGCTATCCGCCTGGCGATGCGGCGCTCGATGGTCTGGCGGCGATATTCCCGGAAGTCATATCCGGTCTTTTGCCAGACGTTGGTGAGGAGTTCCTGTAAATGGTCTTCGTTCATGGCTGATAGCTCGTAGCTCATGGCTCATAGCTCATAGTCTCGTAGGGTGGGTTTTACCCACCGTCATTGGCTGCGTAGCGTAGTTTTGGTGGGCAAAGCCCACCCTACATGGCTTTAATAAATCCGAAATCCGAAGCACGAATCTCGAAACAATATCGAATAACCAAAATTCAAATCCAAAATAATCGCTGCTGCCGTTTGGAACATTGGAGATTTGGCCATTTGAATTTGTTTCGGATTTCGATATTCGATATTCGGATTTGAACCCGGCTGCCTGGTAATCGGATCTCGCCAATTGTTCTCGTCAATATTTTGATGATGGATCAAGGTCACTAAAACATATCCTCCACCTTTTTTATTATTTCCGGCAGGACACCGATGACATTGTCCACTTGCTTTGTGCTGATCTGGAGCAGGGACAGGGCGCCGGGGGCAATCCGGTTGGCCAGTCCCGTACCGCAGCCGAGGCCCAGCATGTTACAAATGGCATCGGCAACGTGCGCCAACGAGACCATCATGGGGTCCACTGCGGCCTCAGACGGCTGATGATGGCATAAAATGACGTCCTTCAGGAGCGGCGGCAGGCGCCAGGCCTCTGCCACCCAGGCGCCCACCTGGCCGTGGTGGTAACCGAATACTTCTTCCTCGGCCTGGACAACGCCTTTTCCTTCCTCGATAATCTTGCGCATGATCCGCTCAAACTGCTCAAGGGCGCACTCTCCGAGAATGACCTTCCCTACATCATGCAGTAACCCGGCAACAAAGGCCTCTTCGGGGTTGGCATACCCTTTCAGGCGCGCCAGCCATTCCGCGGTCAGGGCGCAGCCGAGGGCATGACGGAAGAGGTCCCCCTTTTTCAAAAAATAGATATTGGCATTCTGACTATAGACCGGCTTTATCAGGGCCGTGAGGATGATCTTTTTCAGGTTGTTCATGCCGAGGAGGACCAGGGCATGGGAAAGGGTGGTTACCTGATGGGGCAGGCCAAAATAGGCCGAGTTGCACAGTTTCAGGATATTTGCCGTCAGGGACTGGTCTTTATAGATTTCCTCTTTCAGCTCGGCAAAGGGTACGGCCTCGTCTTCTATGCGGTCAAAAAGTCTGGTTGCCACGCTGGAAAAAGGTGGAAGGCCCTTAATGGATTTTACCAATTCTGTCTTATCAAGGCCGGAAGGGACCGTGGCTTCTCTTTTTGTATTCGTGACCATATGGGCCCTGGATACAAACTCGGCCGCACCCTTATCCATCCGCAGGCGGAGGAGACGGCCGAAGTTTCCGCCAACCTCCTGCCCTAAAATCGGTATCCCCTGGGTCTCCATGATCTGGCGGGCGGCGCGCACATTCCTTGGCCCGATATCCAGACTGGCAATATTCGGCCTGTTAAACAGCATCTCCGCCCCGCCGGCTATCCAACCCTTAAAACGGTCTTTCCTCCCGCCGGCCGCCTCCATTTCCTGGATGAGGAGGGGTATGCCGGTACGGGCATACTTGGCCGGATCGGCCCTGGCCCGCTCATCATTGGCCTCGGGGAGGAGGACGTGGAGCAATCCACCCACATCGGCCCTATCGTCATGAAGGGCTACACCCACGCATGAACCGAGATAGGTCTCAAGTATGGCCGCGAGGTCAGAAGTAACCAGATATTCACCAGGCGAGACTGTCAAGGTATGAGGCATAGTTATGTAATTTCAAATGACAAAAGTAGAAGTTCAAATGAATGTCAAATGACAAAATCCAAAGTTCAAGTGAAATCCAAATGACTAAATGCCCAAACTTATCCGCATGGGTATGTTTTGTGATTTGAACTTTGAGCTTCATTTGACATTTGAGCTTTGAAATTTGACATTCATTTGAGATTTGTTAAGCATGCAGGGTGGCTAGGCCCACCAAAACTACACTACGCCGCCAATGATGGTGGGCAAAGCCCACCCTACGGGCCTTAGGCCGACCGGGGGCCGGAAAACTCAATAATCTTTTCAATCAGGGCCGTCCAGTCCAGCGGCTTGGCAAAGAAGGCATCTGCCCCGCATTCCAGCGCCCTTTTCCTGTGTTCTTCCCCAGCATGGGCTGTAGTAACTATTACCTTGATATGTTTAGTGTATTCATTCGATTTAATCCTGGTACAGACCTCGAATCCATCCATGTTAGGCATCATGAGATCCAGGACTACAACTTCCGGGTTAACCTTGCCGATTTTATAAATGGCCTTAAATCCGTCGCCGGCGGTATGAACCTGGTATCTGTCTTTGGCTATAAGGAAGGCAGCCTCAAAGAGTTTAAGGTCGTAAGGGTTATCATCAACCACCAGGATGTGCTTTTTACCGGGACTAACGGCTTCCGGCGGAACTGCATCTTTGCTGGCCAGGAAATTGAGCAGCTCCTCTCTCCTTAGCTTACGATGACCACCCGGGGTTACGAAGGCACTAAGCAGACCTTCGTCTATCCATCGGGTGATGGTGGTCCGGGCCACACCGCAGATCCTGCCTGCTTCTGAGGTTGTAAGATACTCTGGCTCTTTCATTTTTGTTTTTGTAATCCTTTTCAGCGTTTTTAGCAATATCTTGATCGAGTGCTTCTTTTCACCAATATCTAACACATCAGTCTGTAAATCTCAATAAAAAATATCGAAATATCCCTCAGATATGAGCCTCTTGCAAAACTCAAGAAAACCGTCACCCCGGCGAAAGCCGGGGTCCAGAATCTATTGAAAACACTGGATTCCCGCTTTCGCGGGAATGAGTGCGCCTGGGAGCAGGCGCGATCTGGGAGGTGAAAGTCCTCCTCTGGGATTATGCCCAATCCCAGCTTCGTAGGGTGGGCTAAGCCCACCAAAACTACTACGCCGCCAATGATGGTGGGCTAAGCCCACCCTACGGCACTTTAGTAACACCTTAGCTGTTTGAAAAGAGCTAGTGTAGTACGCTATAAATAGCGCAACATATATTCTGGTATTCTGGTAACAAAAACCGTCATTCCTGCGAAAGCAGGAATCCAGAAAGACAAAAAGACTAGATTCCGGGTCAAGCCCGGAATGAC
>JBFMAZ010000037.1:0-57666 GCA_040755415.1 Thermodesulfobacteriota bacterium
GGCGCTATAAGGGCCAAAATCCCCCTCAATCCCCCTTTTCCAAAGGGGGAAGTGTTTCTCCTCCCTTTGGAAAAGGGAGGTTGGGAGGGATTGAAGAATACATTTTCAAACAGCTAAACTGATACAATAATTCTTTCTTTTAGAAAAAATCTTCAGGTTTGTGAAATTCTCGACACAAGGTGTCGGCGGCAATGTGGCCGTTGGCCTTCAATTCGTTAATCCACTTGTCCAGTGTTTCTTTGGCTTCGGGACGTAGGAGGACGGTCCGGCTTTCTGTTTTCTTCTTCATGTGCCGGCGTTGAACGCTGACGCAGTCGGCCATGCGGCCAGCCCGAAGGACATCACTCAAGCGAAGACTCAGCAGTTCCGAAATACGAAAACCGGATTTGAGCCCCAATAAAAACAGTGCCTTGTCCCTTGTAGCATATTTGCCTCCGAAACTCATTGTCACAAGCTTGACTTCTTGGTCGTTCAGTGGTCGGCATCCCTTCATGACCTCTCCCTTTCCGTTTGCGAATTTCACAAAGGGGAGAGAGATTTTCTCGTTTCAAGAATTTACGAGCCCAACATATAGACATACCAAATGGCATTATCCGCGGCAGACTGTACTTACTGCATCACAGGTTTTTTAGGAAACCGCGACTCCCTAGCCTTCACTATTCAACGAGTTATCAAAGAGCGGGCAACTCCGACCAGAAGTGGTATCAGGTTCGATTTCCCTATAGTGCCATGCCCCGCCCTGGATGTCGCAAGTTCAGAACACCAGCTTCCTCAAGCGTCCGGATCACGGTGCGACGTTGCGTTCTCGTCCACCCAGTCCTCTTCGGTGTAAGACATGCCTTTTCGTCCCGGCACCTTGCGCGTCGCCCCGGCCCGATACAGTGGGCAACTTTTCGGGCCGTAGCAGAAGGTCTCGAACCGGTACTGCTTCTTGGACGGGTTCCACTGGTCAATGATCATCTCGACCGGCATGCGGCAACCCCAGATGCAGGTCGAGCACTTGGACTCGTAGGTCCTGGCGTCCAGGCGTCGATGACCCCGGCTGCGATAGGTTTCCAGGTCAGGCGGAACCCCCTGGAACGCTGGCGTCGTAGATGACCCGGCTTCAGCCTCTTTGCTGACTTTGATGCCGCTTGTCTTGTAGAATCCAGCCGTCTCGATCCGCGGGTCGTCCACCGGGACAGAAAGGCCGCTCACTTCCATGCCAGCGCGAAACTGATGCTTCGCGTGGGCGGCCTTCCCCACAGCAATCTGAAATTCACCCATCTCATCCCCGCATGTTCCGTCAACGCTAAGCACGTACCCCTGGTAGCTGTGATGACGCTCATCAAAGGACCGCATGAGGCGGATGCGAGGCTGAACTGCCACAATGCGGCCAGCCCAGGATACCTTCTGCATGCCGGTTTTTGTCTTTGGCATCAGCTATCTCACGCCTTGTTCCACCTCGTCCATCTAATCGATCTGTACGCGTCCGGTTAGGCCGAGGTCTTGGAGTATCTGCTTAAGATCGGCTTCAAGAGGTCTCCCGAGTTGCCCATCGACAGTCACCGAGAACTCGATGCCGATCCTGATGTCTGAGCCACTCCGCAACTTGGGCAGAATCTTGGTTCCCAGCCGATTCCAGATTTCGGGCGGGACATCTCCGCGAATCCGAACGGTCTTTGTGGGAGTGCCTGGCGGGGGGTTCCGGCTCAGGTTGCGGACTGGGTCCAGGAGGCGGAACCGGCTCCGGTGTGGGGACTGGTTTCCCACCGCCACCCGGAATTGGTTCCGGTGTGGACTTGAATCCCATTGCCTTGGCCTTTAACAAAAGGAAGACGCCTGGCTCAAAGGTGACATCCGCTGGGTCAGTAAACTCGTTGAAGAGCACGCGTTCATAACCGCCATCGGGATTCCGGCCGGAGGCCAACCCAAAATCACCCCTCGAAACCAACTCGACGATCTTGTTTCTCAGGATCGTGTCCGGATCAAGCAAACGTGTTAATGATCCATTCAGGAAGCTCTGCCTGAGACTTGCCAACGGCCAAGCGCCGGAATCCTTAAGGGCGGGGGGCCAGTTCCGCTCGATGTAACCAGCGCCTACGGATTCATTGAGCAAGGCTTGGGACTTCAGCGCGGTGATGACGCGCCCGCAGAGCGTTTCACTACCGCTTGAATGCCCTGCGCCCAGATCGATGGTCTTTAGACAATCACCCTCACCCTGCCCTCTCCCAGAGGGAGAGGGTTCTACATCGGATGCACTACCCCCTCTCCCATTGGGAGAGGGTTGGGGTGAGGGTCGCCGCTTCCCGTCCATTCAGACTCCGGTTCAACCACAACGAGCGTAAGCTTCGGCGTGTCCTGCACGGAGGTCCCATCTGTCGGAAAAGGAACAACTAGGATACTCGCTCCCCGGTCAAACTCCTTCTGGATGAGTATCCGCATGGCCGGCTTGATTTCGGTCTCTTCGTCCAGTGAAGCGCGCCGGTCGCTCACCACCTTCTTCATGGTCGGCTGGTGACTGATCTTGAAACCGTCCGAACCGACACGCCGAATGAAGTACGACTTGTCTTCCAGCGTGAATGCGGCGGTGTCCACCGAAGTCGTATCCACATCCGGCTCACCAAGGGCGAACCTCAGCTCCGGCAGGTGCGCAACCTTGTCTATCTGTCCGCCCGAGGATTCAAACAGGATGGTTGTCGCTACACGTCGGTGAATGTTCCGTAAGGCACCCTTGGTATCGGCGTCGAGTGCCCGGGCGTGGGACTGGGCTCCGGAGATATCGGAATCGATGGCCGCTACGAGCCGGGATTCGCCAAGTTGTCCGAGCACAACGCTTCGAAACTCAGGCACTTCCAACGGTGCGGATCCAAGGCTGATCAGCGGCTCACGCCGGGCTTCAGTGAATCCTGTGCGATAAGCCCAGGAGACCCACTGCGCGAGCATGGCGAGGGTTCCGCGCGTCTGCTGATATTGAGAAAGGGCCTGCCATTTACGCTGGAACACAGAAAGGGTGGCCGGATGGAACGGATAGCAGACTTCAAAACGACCGCGCAGATATTCTCGGGCTCTTGCCTCTGTTGTAGCGCTGTCCACTGCTGTCCATTCCGGCGGGAGTTGGGCGCGCCGCTCGAAGCACCAGTCCGCATATGTCTTGCAGACGGCCTTTCGAACCGCTCGCTGCCGATGTCCTCAAAAAGCCGGCGGCGGACCACTTCGCTGATCTCGGTTTCATCGTTGGCGATGAGGTCTTTGGCCACCCGGCGCACGACCTTGGTGATCTTGTCCTGCCACTGCATATCCCAGTCGGTCATCTCGACCTGGCTGCGCGGCAGGCTGATGACCGCCGCTCCATGGGTGGTGCCGGTGGTGGCCACGGTCAGGTTCTGAATGAAGGCATGGAACTGTTCAGCCATTCCCCTGTGGCGGTTGAGGAAGTTGAGAACTTCGTCGAAAAGGAGGAGGACGGGTCCTCCTGCTGCTTTGAAAACACGGGCAAGAGCCTCAGTCCCCGGCGGTGTCGTTTTCGCCGCGCCGCCCAGTTCCTTGACCCCCTCTTGACCTGCAAGCTGCCAGGCCACATCGATCCAAGGCGTTTCCCGCCCCTCCTGCGGATCCCAGGCATTGCCCACAAAGGCAGCAACACGCGCCGCTGGCACAGTCTTCATGCCGGCTTCCGAAATCAGTTCTCCGACACCGGAGTATTCCGCCGCTCTTTCCCCATTGGTTGCCAAGTGATAAAGCGCCGCCAGAGTATGGGTTTTCCCACCGCCAAATTGGGTGATCAGGGTCATGACCGGCGCGGTGTTCGCCGTCTCACCAGAGAGCCGACGTAGCACCATTCCCGCATGCTCACGAAGCGCCCGCGTGAAACAGGTACGGGCAAAGAATTTATCCGGCTCCCGGTAATCTTCCGGGGCTGTCCCGGCAATAACCTGTTCCAGGTGGATGGCGAACTCGTCCGGGTTGAACGAACGGCCTTGACGAACTTCTTTTCGCGGTGTAGCGATCTTGTACCAGGGATCCATGAAATTCTCCTTACCCCAGAACGTGTTCAGACAGACGGGATCGGATTACGTTGCGGACATGACGAGCCACGGTTAGAGCTTTGGTCGCATCTTCCACCGTTGCGTCAGGGTAATCGCCCGGATAACGATACTCAACCCCGTAAGGGGTAAGATCTACTGCCTCGCTGAGGACATCCGGCAGTTCATGGTCAATGCCGGCTGCAAGATTCAAAAGTTCTCGTATATCGTGCGTTTTTCTGAATTCAATCTGATACCAGACAAGGAAAGCCTTCAGGTATTTCTCAGCCGCTTGTTGAGCATGAAAGGTCGTTCCGTACACGTAAAGTTCTCCACTCTCGTATAGGTGCTGAGCGATGGCAAAATCACTTTCCGCCTTCCTGATCCACTCACGCGTAAACTCGATCTTTACCTCTTCAGGTCGCCTCATAAATCACCTTCCCATACTTGTCAGCCGGGTAAGCCAAACCGCCGATCACATCCTTGGTTTCTGCGAAACGTTCGGGGGTCATGGCAAAAACGTCCACGGGAACGCCTAAATCCCCCAAGGCGGAACGTAACCGGATATTTTCCTCCCGCTGGTTTACGAAATAACGCTCGATAACCAATAAATCAAGGTCGCTGTCGGCGGTCATGGTACCCGTTGCCGCAGAGCCAAACAGAATAACCCGTTCCGGTCTGGTGACGGATAGGATTCGTTTAAGTATATTTTCCACAAACTTTTCGTCGAGTTTCATATCGTACCCCCTATCTTGGTACTGCTAAAAGCATGGCATCCAGTAATCGTTTTTCCTCGCTTCCTGACGGATAGAGCGCCGAAAGCGCGTTAGCCAGACGCAAGGAAGTCCGGACCCCCGATCCTGTTCAGATTTAATGAGCATCCTAAGAGCATTCGCCTGCCCTCCGGCCTGAAGCAGCATCGCTGCATGAACCCGGTCGAGCGTCGTGGCCTCTGCCTGCGCTGTAGCTTTGGCAGGCAGGTCGCGCACTATCCTTCCCTTTCTTCGACCTCGAATTTTCGGCGTGCGATCCTCCGCCATCTCGGGGAAGAGCACCATCTGCAGGTTTTCGACTGGATCGTGCTCGATCAAGTCGGCAACAGCATCGGCCCTATCCTCACCGAAAAGCTGCCTCGCCCGTTCGGAGACGGCCAGGAGCCGCACTACGCCCTTCTTAGTCTCAATAACGCGGCCTTCCCACTTTGGGAGTTCTATGCCCAAAGGTTGCGCGAAACGACGAACCACATCGAAGACCAAGCTGTAACCTCTCCGACCCTCACCCCCTCCCCCTCTCCCAGAACGGGCGAGGGGAGTTTCGTCGTCTTCATCATCCTCGTCGGATTCCTCCTCTTTTCCCTCTCCCCCCTGGGAGAGGGTCAGGGTGAGGGCCATTGCCATTGGTGGATTGCAACGTCCAGAGAAAAAGGGCAGTGAGCCGGGCATCTTCCTCAAGAGCACCCGCTACACTATTTCTCGCTCTGGCCTCTGCTGTACCGAGAACCTGCTCCAGAGCGGTTCGTCCAACAACTTCCCATACCTTCTCCAAATACTCGGCGAGATTAACCTCGCTACCATCGGCAGTCTCGACCTTCCGGTAGCGGCTGAATATCTCAAGTGCCGGGCCTATGCAGGCAAAGACCAGATATGCCCCGCGAATACCCTCGCCCTGAAGACGTTCCATCCAGTCGCCAGCGCGCTTGGGAAGTTCGCGGAGTACGTCACCCCAGTCGCCGACGGGGGCGTCTTCGGGACGCGGGCGGCAGACAAGATGGACACTGGTGGCGAGGGATGCGGTATCACGCGCATTCAGCCTTGATGAGAGTTCAGTGGCAATAGGCCAGGAAGCAGTAATACACCAGCCGCCTCCAATAATGCCTGAAAGAAGGGCTTCCCATCCTTCTGTTGTCTTATGTGCGAAGACAATAGAACCACATCCTGACGAGGAAAGAACTTTTTGCCCAATATTCGCTGCTTCGGCGATTCTTCTTTCAAAATCCTCCTCATTTTTGATTGAGTTGCTTAAACGGTGTGGTCGATCAACAACGCATTCCCCCTCCTTTGGGCATAACGATTCCGAAAACCCGATGACTGTTTCGGGTAGAGAACGCTTTAGCCACACATAAAAACAATCTGCCAAATGAGCGTAGGGAATTGAGTCGTAGTAAGGCGGATCAGTGAACCAAACTTGGCAAGATTCATCAGGCAAATAACTTTTTGTTGCATCCGATTGTTGGATTTGCCCAGGCTCTAATCTCTGTAGCGCAGATAAATCCACCAAAGCTGCATACCTCTCTATCCACGTGCCGAATGTATTCTCTTTTCCAAATCCAGGTGTCGATTCTGCAAAATCCCAGACCATACCAATTGCGTGTCGTCCAAACATGTCAATGAGGGACTCGCCTGTGGGCTTCCATCTGCAATGTGCACTTAGCAATATGAGAAGTCTGTCCAAAGCAAGAGAACAAGGCCTAGAACAAGGAGTTGTAGTTTCAATACCGCGGATCGCTTTGGCATAAGTGAAAAGAGACTGTTTCTGTCGTCTTGTAAAGATATCTCCCCATGTAGTTGCTCCATATAGCGGTATAGAGACTCTTCGAATTTCATTCATAGCAATGGGTTCATCTGGTACAGGGCAAAGTCCTTTCCTGCCGCCTCGTTCCCACTCGTCCAGAATAGCCTTGACCCACTTCTGCGCCTTCCAGACGGGCTGGTAGTCGCGGTCTGTTGGCAAGCGATAGTTCCGGCCTTGGATGCTTGGATGGAGTGTTACCACGGCGAGCATCCGTGCTCCGCCGATGCGATTCGGAATTCCCTCACCCTGCCCTCTCCCAGAGGGAGAGGGTTTGGAGCATCCATTCTGTGGGGGAGATGGTTCATGCACAATCTTGTAGCGGAGGGCCCGCTTTCTGTTCGGCTTTTTGCAGAGCCAAAACGACCGCATGAGCGGAATCTCGGCCCCGCAGTGTGGCGACTCGCACTTAACTGTCCGCGCCCAGAGATAGGCAATTGGTGTGGCACCATCCGGGTCCTTGGGGTAAAATTCGGCTAGTTCCTTTTCGGCCTGTTTCTTGATCTCGCCGCCGACCCGTCGCAGTTCCTTAGCTAGCTCTAGCCCGTGACGCGGGATATCCTCCAACATGACCTTAAGAATAAGGCAGGCCACTGGATTGAGGTCGCTGGCGAACGCCTCGCACCCTAACCGCAACGCCTCCAACGGAATCGACCCGCCACCTGCAAAAGGGTCCACGACCAACGGTGTCTCATCCAGATGGGCAGCCCTGACCAGTGCACGGGCCGTAGAGAGATAGTCGTTGTTTGCAGCCTTGTCCCAATTGGCAAGGTCACCGATGAACGCAAGAAGCGCTTTGCGCAGACCCTCATTAGATTTCACCTGCTTGCTCATTCGTGGGGTATTCCACCCCGGAACGCCGAGCAACGCTTCCTTTGCCCTGCATCTGAATTCCTTTGGACATAGCGGATCGCAGGGGTCGGGAAGAAGAAGCGCCATGAGCATCGCCCGGCAAGCCGCGAGCGGCCTCCGCGCCCACCAAAGATGGAGAGTCGAGGGATGTCCGTGCCGGATGGACTTCTCCCGCGCCGAGTGTTTCGATACCACGGCAATGGGGAAGTCGACTTCGGCCAGGCGCTTACATTCTTTGGGGATCATCCGTTTTGTCCTCGATTGTGAGCCGTTCCACTGTAAGGGTATTACCCTTTCTTCCACATGCTTTTGCCAAAGAACGCCAGGGCCACGGCCAAGGCATTCAATCTAAACCTCCTCAAACAAGGTTGCCAAAACGAATCTGTGTAATCTTATCACTATGCCATTTCGTGATAATATTATCATATCAACCCCTGATACGCTCCCATTCGGCATCGGGCCCCCTGCCCAGACACCTTACCTTTTTCTCCCTTCTCAAATCGGTGAGCGCGCGCTGAAGTGTCGGATAGCTCACTCCGGGACAAGCCCGTTTGAGGTCGCCGATCATAAACCGCTCAGGCAAGCGTTCAATGGCGCTTCGGACCATCTCTCGCTTTGCCCCCCCGTGCCGACGTTATTGTCCCTACACGTTCTTCAAATTCCTTAAACGCCGCTGTCAGCATGCCGAGGAAGTAATTCCACCACGGTCGAAGATCATGTTTACCTTCGTGCCAACCCTGCGAGCTTTTGAACAAGGCATCGTAGTACGTTTCCTTGCTCTCCTCAACTATTCGTTCAAGGCTTATGTACCTTCCGACTTCGTAGCCGGCCTGATAGAGCAGCAACAGAGTGAGAAGGCGCCCTATGCGGCCGTTGCCGTCTTTGAAGGGATGAACACATTCAAAATCGAAGACGAAAGTGGCAATCAGCAGTAAAGTGTCTGTTTCCTTTTTATCCATTGCCTGCATGAACAGTGTCAGCAGGCGATTCATGAATTCAGGCGTGGCAAGGGCGGATACAGGCCGGAAGCGCACAGCCTGACGACCGTCCGGTCTGACCTCAAGAATAGCATTGTCCTTTTCTTTCCACTTTCCACCCTTTTCGTCGGTGAAGCGGTAAGGCGCGCGATGCCAGTCCAGGATGAGCCTCGTCGACAATTGCAGGTTGGTATGATTGGCGTGAATAGATGCAAGAACATCCCGGTACCCCGCCACCTCTTGTTCAGATCGGTCACGTGGTTTGGCTTTCTTTGAAACAAGGGCCTCAACTCTCCCCGGGGCGACTGTTATCCCCTCGATTCTGTTCGATGATTCAGTGCTCTGCACAACGGCGACACGGCGTAACGTGTCGAGGACTTCCGGAAATTGATCGGCATAAAGCATCTGGCGGCCCCTGAACTCACCCAATGACCGCATTGTCATCAGAAGCGCATGGGAGAGCGGCGTTTCAAGATAATAGCCATATTCAAAGGATCTCATGGTTTCTGCCTCCCATACGGCGGTTGATCCTCCCTGACCATCATCGGTTTTGTCATGGCATTTACTTCGAGCCAGTAATGGGCGACCTTGGTCACCTCCTGCCAGGCGAACCGGGCCGGGTCTTTGATCGGCTCCTCAAGCGTAGGCTGGGCGCCCGCCTGCCGCGCCCGTCCTGATTCAATATGATCCTTTAGCCACTTACGGCCAAATCCAGTTTTCAGATCATGTTCGCGTTTAATGGCTTCTTCTCGTGAGGGGAAGGACTCATAATGCACAATATAGAGAGGTCTATGGTGTTTTGTCCAATCAGCCCCAATACCCTGCCGATGCTCATTAAATCGGCGGGGGATATCATCGGTATGCCCAATATATATACTTCCGTCCTCGCATTTGATGGCATACACCCAAAAGGTAGCCGGATGCGGCGCAGGCAGGGCGCAGTTGGTAACCACATAAAGCCAGTAGCAATCGCGGCGGTCCTCTGCCACGCGCCGCTCGTTGGGCGTGAGCAGAATTGTGCCGGTCTCCGCGCCCAGGCCCTTGACCTCGATAAGGCGCAGTTCGCCGGAGTTGAGGTCCAAGCTGGTTACGTCGTAGCCCAGGTTTTTCTCGTGAACGTCGTAAACTTGGCGGCCCTGAGCCTGTTCATGTTCCATCACCACCCGCATGGCAATAGCCTCGGTCTCTAAATTGGGCTGCATACGGCGGACGTCCGGTGCCTCGCGTTCTGGATGAGGAAGTACAAGGACGCTCGCCATACGTTCCACAGCCTGAAGGGATAGCGACCGCTGATGTTCGAGTTCCTGCCTGCGCCGCTCGCGGCGGGCAAGCAGCTCCGTGTACCGGGCTCGTCGCGGGAGCCCGGCTTCATGCCGCCATGGATGCACCCCACCTTGAAGCCCCAGGACTTCAGATTCTCGACCAGGTAGTCAAGCGTGTCTTTGAACTCGGTGAAGAGTAGCAGACGCTTGTTCGGATTATCGAAGAAACCTTCCTGGTGAAGCAGATCCTTGAGTTTTGAGAGTTTTGCTTCCGCATCGGAGCCTTCTACAGCCTGGGCCTGCTTGGCGAGCCCCCGAAGCTCCGTGATCTCCTCGCGGACCTGCTCGGCGTTTCCTGCGAGTGTGATGGCTTCGAGCATCTCCTCGAGTCGTTCACGCTCGTTCTCCTCCATTTCCTCGATCTCTTCCGGGTCGGGAAGGTCTGGCGCCGTGCCTGCCGGCAGGCAGGGAGCCAGTCGGGCCAGTTGCTGGGCTTTTCTTAAGCCTTCTTCTAGTCTACGTGCACGGTTCTCCAGGCTGTGTCGCATGGCGTAGGTGCTGGAAGCCAGCCTGCGTTGGTAGAGGGACATCAAGAAGCCGACAGCTCGGGCGCGGGGATCGTCACCCTGAGCAGCGGCCTTGGCGCTCTGGCGTTTTACGAAACGGGTGATCTCTTTATAAAGCTCGAACTCCGGCCCATCGATATGAAAGTCGACAGTGTGCGGAATGCGCTTGGTGAAAATCTTCTCAGCGGCCCATGTGCCGTCCGAACGCCGCTCCGGGAAGTAGACCATCGCTTCCTTGGTACGGCGAAGGTAGAACGGAGCACGACGACGGTCCATGGCCTCGCGGATGGAGCGGACGTCTGCATAGGCGTCCGGATCGAGCAACTGCAGAAACAGCGAGAAATTGACCGGATCACCCTTGTGGGGAGTTGCCGTCAAAAGAAGGATGTTGTCCGAGGTATCCCGCAACAGTTCACCGAGGGCATAGCGCGCGGTCTTGCGGGCTGGCGGGGTCCAGGACATGCGGTGGGCCTCATCCACGATAATGAGGTCCCACTGGACTTGTCTTAAGCCCGGCAGGATTTCTGTCCGCTTGGCCAAGTCAAGCGATGTGATTACCTTCTTCTGCTCCAGCCACTGGTTGACACCGAACTGGTCGCGGATATCCCCGCCCTTCAGGACTAGGAATTTCTCATCGAATTTTTCTTTCAGCTCGCGTTGCCACTGGAAGGAGAGGTTCGCTGGGCAGACGATGAGAATGCGCTCGGCAAGCCCGCGTAGCTGGAGCTCGCGGATGAGGAGCCCCGCCATGATAGTCTTTCCGGCTCCGGCGTCGTCCGCCAGGAGGAATCGGACACGAGCCAGCTTGAGGAGATAGTCGTAAATGGCTTCCAGCTGATGGGGCAGCGGGTCTACGCGGGAAATCGAGAGGCCGAAGTAGGGATCGAATTCCCATGCAATGCCCAGCGCATATGCTTGAAGGCCCAGGCGAAGCAGGTGGCCGTCACCATCGTAGGTGAATCCGGTATCAAAGATGGTCAATCCTTGGAGGTCACGAGCGGTAAGTGTGACCTTGCGAAAACGTTCGGATTGGGTGCCTACCAGGCCAACGGTCCAGGTCCCGTCGCCGCCAGCACGTACCGTCTCCACGCGCATGGGCTCGTTGAAAAGCAAGCCGACTACGATAGAACCTTCGTTTATTCGTTCACTTGGAGTTGTCACCTTTTTCAGCCTTGCCGCCTCTATTTGGACGATTTCCATTGGCATATCATCCAGGCACCCACTCGTCCACTTCTTTCTTCTTGAACTTCCAGAGCCAGCCAATCCGAATAAACTGGAACAAACTGACTGAAATTATATGAAATATGGGCTGTTTGTCAAACGGTTTCGGCGGATTTGTCCGGATTTGACAGCCTTGGCGGCGTCAGGGCCAGCGTGATCGCCTCAAGGGAAGCAGTTGACCTGCTACAAAACCTTCGCCCACGTGCAGCCAGGCGGGCGACAGCACTCCACCAGTGGGTTGCCGCGCGGTCGGCCGTATCACCGCCTAATGTGGGTACGTGAAAAAGGAAAACAACAGGCCGGAGCGTTGTACTGCACGCTCGTGTCAAGGAAGCCAAACTTGAAAGTGACATTTGCACAAAATGTAACGTTAGCTGGTTAACAAGGCTACCAGCCATAATACTGCAATTTGCCCCGAAGATCAATATATCCCCAGCTTTTTCGCCAGTTCCTCAGCATACGGTAGCCTTACGGCATATATCCGCTCATCCTGCAGATCCTCAATGATCACGTATCCTTTAATTGACTTTGTTTGTGGATGGTGGTAATAAAAAGGCGCCTTTCCGGGCGTAAGGAGCTATTAATGGATTTTCAGACCTTGATTTTTTCATTGCAGCAGTTCTGGTCAGACCAGGGTTGTGTGATCCAGCAGCCTGTAGATATTGAGGTTGGGGCGGGGACCTTTCATCCCGCCACGTTTCTCCGCGTCCTGGGGCCGGATCCCTGGAAGGTGGCCTATGTCGAGCCGTCCAGGCGTCCGGCGGACGGCCGCTATGGCGAGAATCCCAACCGCCTCCAGCATTACTATCAGTTTCAGGTGATTATCAAGCCCTCTCCCCTGGAGATTCAGGACATCTATCTGAAAAGTTTAGAGGCCCTGGGGCTGAATCCTAAGGAGCACGATATCCGTTTTGTAGAGGATGACTGGGAATCGCCGACCTTGGGGGCCTGGGGCCTGGGCTGGGAGGTGTGGCTGGATGGCATGGAGGTTACCCAATTTACCTACTTCCAACAGGTAGGGGGTATAGACCTCCATCCCGTTTCCGTAGAAATTACCTATGGGCTGGAGAGACTGGCCATGTATCTCCAGGGCATAGACAATGTCTATGATATCGCCTGGAGAGACGGGGTCAAGTACGGCTATATCCACCGCCGCACTGAATATGAATTTTCCAGATATAACTTTGAGGAAGCCGATATCCAGATGCTCCTGAAACTATTCGACACCTATGAGGCAGAGGCCCTTCGCCTGATTGATAAGGATTTGGTCTTGCCTGCCTATGAATATTGTTTGAAGTGTTCGCATACCTTCAACCTTCTCGAGGCCCGCAAGGCCATCAGCGTCACAGAGAGGACACATTTCATCGCCCGTGTGAGGAATCTGGCCAGGGCCGTGGCTGAAAAATATGCCGGCCAGACATAAATGATGATTTCCTAAAAAGACAAATTTACCGCAGAGGCCACCGAGAACGCGGAGATAACATATTGAACATGCATAACAAGCTTCGGGGATTTAACCCAATAACTCACGAAAATCTGCGTAATCTGCGTAATCTGTGGATTAAATTGGAGTCATAGCATGGTTCACGAATTGCTCCTGGAAATCGGAACAGAAGAACTCCCGGCTGGCTTTATTCCTGATACCCTGGCCCAGATGAAAGATATAGCCTCCCGTCTATTAAGCGAAAAACAGATTTCCTTTGGGAACATAAGCGTTGCGGGAACTCCGCGGCGCCTGGCCCTTGTTGTATCCGACCTGGCCGACCATCAGCCAGACCAATCCAGGGAGATTACCGGCCCCCCCAAGCGGGTGGCCTTTGACGATAACGGTAACCCTACCCCGGCTGCCATAGGTTTTGCCAGGTCTCAAGGGGTGGATGTCTCCGCTCTCACTACGATCCAGACCCCCAGGGGTGAATATCTCCTTATAAAGAAAGATGAAAAGGGTGAGGAAACGGCTGTTCTCCTGAAGGCCCTTTTACCGGAGATCTGCCGCAGCGTTTCATTTCCCAAGTCCATGCGCTGGGGTTCGGAGACGGTAAGTTTTGCGCGGCCTATCCACTGGATACTGGCTATCTATGGGGGAGCGGTTATTCCTTTCAATTTTGGTTCGATCCAAAGCGACAAATTCACCTATGGCCATCGCTTCATAGCGCCTGAGCCCGTAGAGGTCAAAGACTTTGCCGACTATAAAGACAAACTCTCCCGGTCTGGCGTAATCGTTGATCTTGAGGAACGCAAGGCGATGATTATAAACGGGATAACTCAGGCGGCGGCCGCAGCCGGGGGCCAGCCCTTACCGGACGAAGACCTTTTAAACACCGTCACTCACCTGGTAGAGTATCCGGCCGCGGTCTTAGGCTCCTTTGCCGCAGAATATCTCTCTCTCCCCAGGCCCGTGCTCATAGCCGCCATGCGGGAACACCAGAAATATTTCGCGGTGGTCAGTGCTGCGGGGGAACTTCTCCCCTATTTTATTGCGGTCAATAATACCCCGGTCACCAGTCCAGCCATGGTTACCAGAGGCCATGAAAGGGTCTTAAGGGCCAGGCTCCATGATGCCGGCTTTTTCTTTGCGGAAGACCGGAAAGAGCCCCTGGCCGCCCGGACCGAGAGATTAAAAGGGGTTATTTTCCACTCCAAACTCGGCACCTCCCATGAAAAGGTCATGCGCATCACGGGACTGGCGATCTTTTTGGCCGAAAAAATCTGCCCGGACAGACTGGCTGAGGTAGAAAGGGCGGCTTATCTCTGCAAGGCCGACCTGCTCACGGCCATGGTGGGTGAATTTCCCACCCTGCAGGGGATAATGGGCCGTGAATACGCCCTCCTCTCCGGCGAGAAAAGGGAGGTGGCTGAGGCCATCCTCGAACATTACCGGCCCGCCTTTGCCGGTGACGCCCTTCCGGCCGGGGAGATAGGCTGCATCCTCAGCATCGCAGACAAAATGGACACTATAGCCGGCTGTTTCGGCATCGGGCTGACGCCCTCGGGCACGGCCGACCCTTACGCCCTGCGCCGGCAGGCCCTGGCCATATTGCACATTATCCTGGGCCGTTCGTTCGATGTCTCTCTGAAAGAATTGATAGCCCGCGGCACGACCCTCCTGGCCGGGAAGATCACCGGGGATATAAATAAAACCGGGGAAGATATCCTCTCCTTCTTCCGAACGCGCTATCAGCATCTTCTAAGCAGCCAGGCGGATGCAGATGTCATAGAGGCGGTCACATCTCTCCACTTTGACCGTCTCCAGGAAACCCAGGGCAGGATAGAGGCCCTGCAGCAATTCAAATCGAGGCCTGAATTCCAGGACCTTTCGACCTCCTGCAAGCGGGTAGTGAATATCTCACGTGATAATAAAGAAACAGACATTGATCCCGGCCTCTTTGTCCATCCAGCGGAAGGCCATCTCTATACCAGTTATGGCAAAATAAATGAGAAGGTCCGGGAACAGATGAAAAGGCATGACTACCCGGGCGCATTACAGGATATGGCCGGGCTGAAAAAGTCCATAGATGAGTTCTTTGATGCCGTCATGGTCATGGATAAGGACGAACGGCTGCGCCGAAACAGGCTGAACCTCCTCACTCTCATCACAAATCTGTTTAAGAACATCGCTGACTTTGGTAAATTGCAATCCGCGTCATGACCTTATAGCAGCCTCCCCAATATATAGTATATAGCCCTTGAGGTTATACCCTCTATTGTACTTTATCCTTTACAGATTGCCACATCTTTGCTATTATATAAAATTAAGGTAATGTGCCATATATCCGGCCTGGGTACAGGCAATCAACAACCGAAGGCGGGTGCTTATCGATGAAAATAAATCGTGTGGAGATGTTTGGATTTAAATCCTTTGTCAACAAGACGAGTGTCTCCTTTAGCGAAGGCATCGCCGCTATTATCGGCCCGAATGGTTGTGGCAAGAGCAATATTGTCGATGCCATACGCTGGGTTTTAGGCGAACAGAGTCCAAGGCAGCTCCGGGGAAATGCCATGGAGGACGTCATCTTTGCCGGCAGCGAAAGCCGGGCCCCTTTAGGCGTGGCGGAGGTAACCATAACCCTGGCCAATGGCAACGGCACCGCCCCCCCGCCCTTTGAAAATATGAGCGAGATCGCTGTAACCCGCCGCCTTTATCGTTCCGGAGAGAGCGAATACCTGATAAATAGGGCCCCTTGCCGGTTGAAAGACATCGTTTATCTCTTTATGGACACCGGCGTGGGGACAAGGGCCTATTCCATTATCGATCAGGGGCAGATCGGGGGCTTTATAGAGGCCAAACCAGGAGAAAGAAGGATATTGGTAGAAGAGGTGGCGGGAATAAGTAAATTTAAATTCAAGAAAGACGAGGCCCTTCGAAAGATAGAGCACACCAGACAAAACCTCCTGCGCCTGGAAGATATCCTGGGCGAGGTAAAAAGGCAGATGAACAGCCTGCACAGGCAGGCCAGGAAGGCAGATCGATACCTGGAACTCAAACAGAAGTTAAAGGGACTGGAGCTATTCATGGCCTCTACCGACTATGCAAAGTGGCAGGATATCCTCATCCGGAAGGAGGCGGACATAACGCTCGAACGTGAGAAGGAAAATGCCCTGGCCGCCCGGATAGCGCAGTTGGAATTGCAGGCAGAGGAGCTGGAGCTGGCGAGCCTGGAGCAGGAGAAGCTCATCGAAGAGCAGAGGAGCGAAGCGCATCATCTGGAAAAACTCATTCAGGATAAAAGAAACCGTATTGAATATCTTAATCATAGCCTGGGAGAAATAAAGCGCCATCTGGCCGAGACTGCCCAGGGTCTGAAACGCGAAGAGCAGCACAAAAAGGAGATCGCTGCGCAGAAAGAGAGGTGCATAAAGGAGGCTGGGTCACTAAACAGCAAGATGGCGGAAAAGAATGCAGAGCTTGCCGGGGCGGAAAGGCGCTTGCAAGAACTGCGTGCGGAGCAAAGGGCCAGACTGGATGAGCTCGAAGACCACAAGATGGAGATGGTCGGCCTCCTTTCCCGTGAAACTCACCACCGAAATCAGATTCGAACCATAGAGCAGAGCCTGGCCGCCCTTAATCAAAAGCGCCAGAGAAATCAGGACGATCGCAAGGAGGTTGCAGCCACCCGGGAGATGACCCGCCAGGAACGCACGGTCAAGGCCAATGAACAGGCAGAATTAGAAGAGGATATTAACGCCATACCTCCGTTTATTTCCCGCCTGAAGGCCCGGGAAGAGACCCTGGGAGAAGGGCTTCAGGCCCTGCAGAAAAAACTGCGGGAGATTACGCAGGCCCATACCCAAAAAACGGCCAAACTGGATCTCCTGAAAAACCTGCACACCAACCTGGAGGGTATCCCGGCGGGAACCAGGGCTCTGCTCCATAATAATCAAGGCGGCCCCAGGATACAGGGGCTTCTGGCCGACTTCCTGGAGACTGAACCCGGGCTTACCATGGCCATAGAATCTGTCCTGGGCAGCAAGCTGCAGTCGCTGGTGGTAGAAGATGTGGATCAGGCTATTGAGGCCATAACCTGTCTGAAGAACGGGGAGGCCGGACGGAGCGGGTTCCTCAGCCTTGCCGGGGAAGAGGCTACCACTCCACAGGAACAAGATCGTTTGCTCATTCACCGGGTCAAGGTCCTTCCACCTTACTACAATTTGGTCAGGCAGTTACTGAGGGATGTCTACTGGTTTGAGACCATTCAGGAGGCCCGGACGTTCTGGGAAGGTCGGGGCAGTCAATGTACAGTAGTCACGCGCGATGGAGACATGATAGATCAGTCCGGCTTTATCGAAGGCGGCAGCCGCCAGGGGGCGCCCGCCGGGTTCTTCTCACGCAAGGAAGAGATACGGCAGTTGACCGGAGAAGTGGATGAGCTGCGAAGCGCCATAGAGGAGACGAAAAAAGACCTTAAAGAGGCAGAAACCAATCTTGCTGATATACAGGTCGAGAGGAAACAGAAAGAAAGGGAACTGGCGCAAAAGCAATTCGAGCATCGCCTCAAAAAGCAGGAACTGGAACAACTGACGCAGACAGAGGAGATACATAAAAAGAGGCTGGCCCTCTTAGAACAGGAAGAGGCTGAATTTGACCGGGAAGGGGCTGCGCATATGCAGGAACTTGCAGTGGTCAGGGAAGAGCTTGAGAAAATGCAGTCTGTAAAGTCCTCGCTCCAGGCGGAGATAGACCTTCGGGAAAATGATGCGGCGGCCATGGAAAACGAGATGGAAGGCAGTCATGCCCGTGTTACAGAGGCCAAAATGGAACTGACCGCCTTAAAGGAAAAAATCCGTCATCTGGAATCCGAAGCAGGCCGCCTCGGTCAGGAATATGAAAGGGTGGGAGAGCTGGGTCGAAGATTGCACCTTAAGATGGAAGAGTTTCTTGCCCGGCAGGACAAAGTAACCGGGGAGATCGCCGATACCAAAGGCAGTCTGACCGCCGATACGCAAAAACAACAGGAAACGGGTGAATTGTTACAGGATTACCTCCAGAAACATCAGCAAAAAAGGGAGTCCCTCATTCAAATTCAGGCCGCATTAAAGGCCGGGCAAAAGGACTTAAAGGAGGTCCAGACCACCCTGAATTCACTCGCGGTAGCGAAGACAGAGGCACAGTTGAATATACGGCATCTTGAAGACAAGATACAAGAGACCTATCATATCTCTTTGCAGGAAGAATATGCTGTCCATGCAGATTCGGCGCTTTCTACAGACGAAGCCCTGACCGAGGCGCAAAAAATCAGGGAAGATATCGCCAGGATCGGAGAGGTAAACCTGACCGCCATCCAGGAGTATAAAGAGCTGGAGGAACGGCACAACTTCCTCTCCACGCAACACCAGGACCTTATCTCCTCTATCCAGTCCCTGGAACAGGCCATCCAGAAGATAAACCGGACCTCAAAAGAGCGCATCTATGAGGCTATTAAGGCCATAAATGAAAAGCTCTCCCTTACATTCCCCACGCTCTTCGGAGGCGGCCAGGCTGAGCTTAAATTGACTGACCCGGATGACCCGTTAGGCGCCGGTATTGAACTCTATGTCCAGCTCCCGGGCAAAAAACTGACCAATCTCAACCTGCTCTCCGGCGGCGAAAAGGCCTTAGCCACCCTCGCCTTACTCTTTGCGGTCTATATGGTCAAACCCAGCCCGTTTTGCCTCCTGGATGAGGTGGACGCCCCTCTGGATGAGGCCAATACAGAGCGATTCAACCGTATGCTCAAAGAGATCGGGAGAGAGGCCCAGATCATACTTATCACCCATAACCAGAAGGTTATGGAGGCAGCCGACGTCCTCTACGGTGTGACCATGGAGGAGAAAGGTATATCAAAGCTGCTTTCGGTACGTTTAAACTAGGAAAGGCCATCGCTGTCCAAATTGATGATTCATGTGTTGTGGCCTTCAAATCCCCCTTGATCCCCCTTTCCCAAAGGGGGAATTAAAGGCTTCTCTTTCAAAGGGGGGAAATACCATTAAACCCCCTCTTTGGAAAAGAGGGGTCGGGGGAGATTTTAAAAATCTTATTTTGGACAGATGTGAGGAAAGGCATAATTTACTATGTTCAAATGGTTTCAAAAGAAGAAAGAAAGACCGGAAGAAAAAGCGGAGGAAGAGCGCAGTCTTTTCCAGCGCCTTAAAGATCAGATAGCCAAGACCAGGGAATCCTTTGTCAAACAGGTGGACAGACTTTTCCTGGGTAAAAAGGAGATTGACGCCGATCTCCTGGACAGGCTGGAAGAGACATTGATCACGGCAGATATTGGTGTGTCCACCGCTACCGAACTCATAGAACGCATCCGGGAGAAGGTAAAGCGCAAGGAACTCTCCGATGCCTTTGCCCTCAAGAATTATCTCCGGGAAGAAATCCTCGCCTTGCTGCGTTCTCCGCAAAAAGAAGGGGAAGAGATTACGGCGAGCCCGTTTGTCATACTTGTCATAGGGGTAAATGGTACAGGAAAGACTACTACTATCGGGAAACTAGCCCACAGATTTAAAGGCCTGGGACAGAACGTCATGCTTGTGGCGGCGGACACCTTTCGTGCTGCGGCCATTGAGCAACTGGAGATATGGAGCAAGCGGGCCGGCACAGATTTTATTAAGCAGAAAAGCGGTTCCGATCCTTCTGCGGTGGTCTATGACGCCCTGGAAGCTGCGCAATCCCGGAAAACAGATGTAATGATTATAGACACGGCGGGGCGGCTCCACACCAAGGTAAATCTCATGGAGGAACTGAAAAAGGTACATAGGGTTATTCAGAAAAAAATGCCCGGAGCACCTCATGAAATCCTTTTGGTGCTGGATGCTACTACCGGTCAGAATGCCATCTCCCAGGCCAAGCTATTTAATAGCGCCCTGGGTATTACCGGCATTGTCTTGACAAAACTGGATGGTACAGCCAAAGGAGGGGTTTTGGTGGGCATTAGCAATGAACTCAAAATCCCGATCCGTTTTATCGGCATCGGAGAGAAGATGGAAGACTTAAGAGAATTCGACCCGGACACCTTTGTCAGCGCCTTATTCGACTAAGTTGAGCAGCCTGCTTAAGACCTTACAATAAGTATCAAATACTGCCCGGCTGAAGAGTACAAAGCGAACCGTGTTGATCTCCGGGTGCTCTCTGAGGTAGCTGATAACTGTAGTCAAGGCAATCTCTGCGGCCTCCTCCACCGGATAAGCGTACGCCCCGGTGCTTAGGGAGGGGAAGGACAGGCTTTTAAGTCCATAGCGGGAGGCCAGGTGCAGGCTCTCCCGGTAAGCACTGGCCAGAAGCTGGGGCTCATGTTTAGTGCCTCCCATATAGATGGGGCCCACGGCATGAATCACAAACCGGGCCTTAAGGTTACCGGCAGTGGTAATTACGGCCTGCCCGGTCGGACAGCAGCCAATAAGCCGGCATTCTGCCATAATTTTCGGGCCGCCGGCCCGATGTATGGCCCCATCCACCCCACCTCCGCCGGCCAGGCGGTCATTGGCCGCATTTACTAGCGCCTCGGTCTCTTCTTTTGTGATATCCCCTTGCACCAACACCAGCGTGGATTTATTGACAGATACCTTCACGGCAGCCCTTCCTTTCTATTCGTATCCGGGTTAATTCCCGCGCGTTTTTTGACCAGGAAAAATAGCCTCCCCGTGTGTTTGAGGTTACCGGCGGCCGCCTCTGCATAAGGACCTGACCCCCAGAAAATATCCACACGCCCCGGTCCCTTTATGGCCCCTCCGGTATCCTGGTTCAGGACCAGGCGTGTAAATGACGTCCATCTTTCGATACCGCCATTATTATCCAACGCCGGTTTTTCGGCTATTATCAGGGCAATAGCCCCACGTGGAAGTATCTGGGAATCCGTGGCAATCGAACGCCCTGGAGTCAGTATCTCGCCCAAACAGCCGCGCGGTCCATCCTCCGCCAACTGGAAAAATACATAACTTTCATTATAGCATAAAATTCTTTCCTGTTCCTCCGGATACTTCTTCAGATAATCCTTCAGGCTGAACAGGGACACCTCTGAAGGCTCCATTTTGCCTTCTTCGATGAACAGGTTGCCGATGCTGCGGTACGGGCGTCCATTTTTGGCCTGATACTGGGCAAAGACTGATTTGCCATCTTCAAATTCAATACGCCCGGAGCCCTGGATCTGCAAAAAGAAGGCCTCAACAGGGTCTGCGAGATAGAGAAGTTCAAGGTCTTTTCCCTGCAAGACCCCCTGGTAATCTATCTCACGCCGCGTATAATAAGGCACCAGCCTCCCTTTGTATGGTCTTCCCACCAGTGTCTTTTGCGGGTAATCAAGGCCAAAATCCTGCAGGTTTACGTAGAGCATATCGTCAGGGCGGCGATAAAGCGGATAAGGGTATCCACCGGTACACACCCGGCTTCCCTTGAGAACCGGCAGGTAGTAGCCAGTAAAAAGTACATCGCCTTGACCGCTTCGACCGGTGGATTGGTAAAAAGAAAAATTTTCTTTTACCAGACGGGCAAAATCTTCCGGCGCAGGGCGGGCATTTATTATATCCACAAGTGTCTTGACCGAATCAATGACCTCGTCACGGCTGTAAATATCATCCCCGAACCGAAAACTTTCTGTGACCGGCAACCGTTCTAAATAGCAAAGGCTTTTTAGAGCGGCCTGGCGCAGGGAGTCCAAATCCATATCATCCTGGAACGGCGGTATATCCTCTTCCGGCGTAAGGACCAGTGGCGGAGGTGGTGGCGGAGGTGGGGGTGCGGGTAGCGGTGTCGGCGCAGGCGGTGGCAAGGCTGCCTCTTTTACCGCCGGCATACACCCCCCCAGTATAAGAATAACAACCGATAACAGATAGATAAGGTTATGGATTTTTCCGGCCTTCAACTCTTCTCCCTCTGTTTTTCCGGCATTGTCAAAGGATTAAACACAGAGTACCCAGAGTTTTAAAATGGGTCTTCGCGTAATCGAGTGGGTAATTTCTTACTCTCCTCTATCCCCCTCTTTGGAAAAGAGGGGAAGGGGAGATTTTATAAGTCATAACTGTTTTAGGCTGTTATTATATGAAAGCAAAGTTACTGCCAAGAATTTTTAAATCCCCCCTCGCCCCCCTTTGCTAAAGGGGGGGGGATTTATAAGAGGGACGCCTTATTTTAAGAGAAAATTGCCCCCATTCTTTCACGATGAGCCTTTAAAATTTGTTTTTTTTCTCCGTGTCCTCTGTGGTTATCTTTCATGAAACTTTTGGCATTACCTTTGCCCTGGCCACGCCGGTCTTGCGTGCCGCAATAATGGTGGCCTCCGCCACTTTCCTGGCCACCTCGGGGTCAAAAACACTGGGGATGATATACCCCGGGTCCAGTTCATCCTTCTTTACCACGCCGGCTATGGCCTGGGCCGCAGCCAGCTTCATTTCTTCATTTATGTCTTTGGCCCGGCAATCCAGGGCCCCGCGGAATATCCCCGGGAAACAAAGCACGTTGTTGATCTGATTGGGATAATCAGAGCGTCCGGTGGCCGTCACCGCTACATACGAGGCAATATCCTCCGGCATGACCTCCGGGACGGGATTGGCCAGGGCAAAGACGATAGCCTGAGCCGCCATCTTCTTTATATCGTCCGGCGTTACAATCCCTGGCGCCGAGACACCGATAAACACATCCGCTCCCTTCAGGACGGACGCAATATTCCCCTTTTCCCGCTCAGGGTTGGTCTGCCTTGCGTATTCCTCCTTGACGGGAGACATGTGTTCCCTTCGACCCCGGTAGATAGCCCCCGCCCTGTCACAGCCGATGATATTTCTGACCCCGGCGGCCAGCAGGATATTGGTCACAGCCACGCCGGCCGCCCCTACCCCGCTTATGACCACTTTAATCTCCGGCATCTTTTTGCCCACCACTTCAAGGGCGTTAATCATGGCCGCCAGTACCACCACCGCCGTGCCATGCTGATCGTCGTGGAAGACCGGGATGTCCAGTTCCCTCTTAAGACGCTCTTCTATGGTGAAACACCGGGGGGCCGAAATATCTTCCAGGTTAATACCGCCGAAACCAGGGGCTATGGCCTTGACCGCCGCTACTATCCCGTCTTCATCCTTTGTGTCCAGACAGATGGGGAAGGCATCCACCCCGCCGAATTCCTTGAAAAGTATGGCCTTACCCTCCATGACCGGAAGCGCCGCCCGGGGTCCGATATCCCCCAGACCGAGCACGGCGGTGCCATCTGTAACCACGGCCACGGTATTCGCCTTGGTTGTGAAGTCAAAGACCTTGTTTTCGTCCTCATTTATCAACTGGCAGACCCGCGCCACACCGGGGGTATAGGCCATAGAAAGCTCGGTCTTGCTTTTCAGATGTATGCGGCTTTTTATCTCCAGCTTGCCCCTTTCGTGCAGTCTTAATACCTCATCCACCACTTCCAGGATCCGCACCCCTCCTATTTTGCCTATTTTTTCCACCAGGGCCTGGCCATGTTGTTCGTCACGGGCATGGAAATTGGCCTGCACCTGGACGGCATTCCGGGCCTCACTTAAGATGTGAATATCTATGAGACGGCCATCACCATTTTCAATGGCCGCCGCGACCTTCTCTGGCCCGGAGCGATCCGGTGACTTCAACCGGACCGTAAAATTATAGGCAGGGCTTAGCGGCTTTTTCATACCTCTAAAATTAACAAAAGGGACCATCTATGTCAATTTTGTTTTCCCTCCTTCGCGTGTTGACAGCCCCCCGCTCATCTGGTAAAAGGGAACAGCGGAATTATAAGTAGTGTTCACCCGAAAACTTCCCCTCCCCTGGCGGGAGGGGATTGAGGGGAGGGGGAAGAAGTTTAAATTGCTTATTTTTTCACCCCCACCCTAGCCCTCCCCCATCAAAGGGGGAGGGAATTTTGGGGTTTCCGGATGAAAACCAACTATCTGAGATACGCCGCCAAAATGAAGAAAAAATCACAGGGCTGGGAACCTAAAATCGTTGCGTTTCTCTGCAATTGGTGCAGCTACGCCGCGGCTGACCTGGCCGGCGTCAAGCGGCTCAAGTATCCGCAGAATGTGCGCATCGTGCGCGTTCCCTGCATAGGCAGCGTAAGCCCCTATTTCATACTGTATGCCCTGCGGCAGGGGACGGATGCCGTCATCGTATCCGGATGCGCCCCGGGAGATTGTCATTACCGCAGCGGAAACCTTTATGCCCGCCGCCGCTTTCAACTATTCAAGAATCTGTTTAATTTTATGGGCCTGGAGGGGGATCGCCTGCACTTTGCCTGGATCTCTGCATCAGAAGCAGAACTCTTTGTAAAAACCATGCAGGAAGTTACCGACCGGATAAGAACCCTCGGCCCGTTAAGACATCTCAAAAAGAGCCGACCTTGATGGTTTGTAACACTTTAGGTTTTTGAAAAATATGCCTAAGCAAGGCGCTATAAAGGCCAAAATCCCCCTCAATCCCCCTTTTCCAAAGGGGGAAGCGGTTCTCCTCCCTTTGAAAAAGGGAGGTTGGGAGGGATTTAAGAATACTTTTTCAAACAGCTAAACTGATACGATGGTTTAAAGTTAATGCCTACCGAAGTCATACGAAGCATAGCGGCGAAGGCCCTGGAAGAGAAAAGGGTTGACCTGGTCATAGGTTTCACGCCGGGAGCAATCCCGCTCACTACCCAGCCGGCGTTTATAGAAGAGTCTTCCGCAGCGGGAAAGCTTATCTGGAATGACCTCTGTGTAGGCAATCTGGCCAAGCATCTGCTCGAGCGGGATAAGAAGATCGGCATTATCGCCAATGGCTGTACCTCACGCAATATCGTGGTTTATATCGTAGAAAATCAGATCAAAAGGGAAGACATCTATATCATAGGCGTTCCCTGCCAGGGGATGCTGGATAGGCATAAGATTAAGGTGCTCTTAGGCAAAAAAAAGATAAAAGACATCAGGACGGAATCCGACCGGGTGACATGGTCCGGTGATGGCTTCACCAGGGAATATCCGCGCCGCGAACTCCTCCGTCAGAGCTGCCTTTATTGCCGGCATAAAGATCCTGTCATCTACGATGCCTTGGCTGGAGAGCCGACAGATGCGGATAAAGAAACGGACGATCAGGATATAGAGGCGCTGGAGGCCCAATCTGCAGAAGAGCGTTCAAAATATTTCCGCACCCTGTTTGACCGGTGCAAGCTGTGTTATGCCTGCCGTAAGGCCTGTCCGGTCTGCTATTGTCCGACCTGTTTTGTGGATCGAACCGATCCTAAGTGGTTTGATAAACCGCCCGCCCCCGGAGACGCCTTTACCTTTCACCTTCTCCGCGCCATGCACTGCGCCGGCCGCTGCACGGACTGCGGGGCCTGTGAGAGCGCCTGCCCGGTAGGCATACCAATAACCAAACTCACCCGCAAGCTGAATAAGGACATACGCACGCTTTACAACTTTGAGGCGGGATTGAGCATTGAAACGCCCTCACCCCTTTCTGTGTATGATCTGGAAGACCCGCAGGATTTTATACTCACCGAAGAACTCAAAAGGAAAGCCAAGACCAGCGCCTCTCAAAAGTAAAGACCCTACCGCCCGCACGGGGGAAGATTATATATCCGCCATCACCGAATAACCTATGGGTATTTTTATCTATTAGGTGATAGATGCTATGTTGCCTTTAATTACTCTTTAATTCCTCAATCCATTCACGGGGGGCTCCGGCGCGGTAGGCATCCTGGATAAGGCCTTGGTCAAGCATGTATTGGGCCTTTTTGAGTTTTTCTTCCAGTCTTGGCGTGATTTCCTGCAACCGTTTTAATTCCCGGTAGTCATCAATAAGCGGGCCCTGGTTAAGGATGATGCCTTCTTCGGTTCGTGTTCCCTGCCTTACCCTTCCCCGGCGTAAGGTCACTATATCTTCATTATTTTTTTTAACTTGCTCGGTTAACCGCTTGACATCATCCTGCCACTTTTTCTTCTGCCCCAGCCACCATTCTTTATCCCGTCCCCTGACATCGGTGAGATCCGCCGGCTTTTCCTCCAATGATACAGGCGGTGCCACAGATTTCTCCGGTGCAGGATGCGGGGGCAGCCGCCTATCTATGGTCTTTTGCTCTGCGCGACCTCTAAATTTGGCAGGTACGTTTTCGGGATTATCTGTGTAATGTACTATGCCCTCCTGGTCCGTCCATTTATATATCGTACCCTGAGCGAAGGAAACAGATGCAGAAATACAGACTGTAGCGATAACCAGCTTAAACCACAAGGATATTTTCATCTAAAAATCCCCCTATATCCCCCTTTTCCAAAGGGGGAATTGATGGGACCCGTCTTTCCCCAAAGGGGGCTTAACGGATGCCCCCCGTTTTAGTAAGGGGGGGAAGGTCAGAGTATGAGTTCAACAATTACAGTAGTGCCCTTGCCTACCTCACTCAATATCTTTATAGTACCATTATGCCTTTTTAATATCTCACGGGAAACAGTAAGCCCTAACCCGCTGCTTATGGTCTTGGTAGTAAAGAACGGTTCAAATATTCTGTCCAGGACATCGGCGGGTATGCCCACTCCTGAATCGGCTATCTCAATGCGCAGGCGGGATGGCGGAGGATCCGCTACGTGGCTGGTTATGATGCGGAGGTGTCCTCCCTTGGGCATGGCGCTTACGGCATTGGAAAACAGGTGGATAAAAACCTCCTCCAGCTTTTTCTTATCGCCTAATACCAGGGGCATGTCTTCTTCAAGGTATTGATGCACGGCAATGCCGCTCTTGGCAAATGTATCTTCAAAGAGGAGCAACACATCTATAATCAACTTGTTGATATTTAACTGACGCCGTTCTATAGGAAATTCCGTAGAGTAAGTCAGCACATCATTTAAAAAGCGTTCCAGGCGGCCGACCTCGCTTATGATAATCTCCACATATTTTTTTTCCGGCATTTTTAGCCTGGTCCGGCGCTGGATCAGGTTGGCAAATCCGCCGACAACGGTCAGCGGATTACGTATCTCATGGGCAATTTTGGCGGAGATCTGTCCGATGGCGACTAATTTTTCCGCCCTAAGGAGATATTCGTGGGTTTCTTTAAGGGCCCTGGTTTTTTCATCAACGATCTGCTCTAAGAGGTCTATACGTCCTCTGATATCAATGGAACGGAGAAAATCGGACATTTCCTTGCCTGTCCTTCCCCAATCCGCAGCCGGCTTTACCTGCCAGGAACAGGCGGGGTCGCCTTTGCCGCGACAGGCTGTTTCTAAACAGAGGGCGGTATGGCCGATAACGGCGCTGGCATAGCCCGATACCAAACCTTCCAGGGTCCAGCATACGCCATGTTTTTCCAGCCCAAAATGTTTGAGGTGTTGCTCGACCTCAAAGGAGTCCAGCCACTTTCCTTCCATATAGATATGTTTTTTGTCAGGGGCAATGTCTATATTGATGTCAACAGGCTGGGCCAGGCCCTTTATAGTGTGTAAATCGCAAACTGCCTGCAGACGTTCCTGGTCGTTTTCCCAGGAAAAGTCCTTGGCCAGATTGATAGCCTCTATATAACCAGCCTGGTATCCTAACCGGAAGAGAACCCCCTTGGTTATCTCATCGCCCAGGGTGTTAATAAGATCCTTTCTTAAAAAACCCAACCCATCCGTGGAAAAGAGCAGAAAACGATTTTTACCCAGATGGATATGTCCGGCTTGAAAGTCGATCTTCATTAATGCAGCCAGGTCGTTAGGCTTCATAATCGTCTCCTGGGAGCACGGTCTGTGTTGTCAGATTAACCACAGAGCAATGTCAGTGGTCAGTAGTCGGTAGTCAGTTGCAACGGACAACGGACAACCAACAACTGACACTACCGTTTTCTTTTTGTCCCTTGGAAAATCTTTGATTTTCTCCGTGAAACCTGTGGCTATTTCGCCGCCGTGGACGGACGGAACAAAATAATTGTATCAGTTTTTGGGGCGGAAATACAACCAAAAAGGTATAAATTCGTAAAGGAATTTAAAATCTTAGCCCAAAGATGCCGATAGAAAGAGATGAATACATTCCACTGGAGTGGACAGTCTTAGATGGCTATCGCAGACCCAAAAAATCCCCCGCTTACCCGGAAGATAACGGTTGTTTTTACGGATATAGTCGCCTCCAGCCTCTTTTTCAAGACATACGGTAACCTGGCCGGACGCCGGATGCTCGAAGAGCATAATAAGATGCTTATCCCAATCATTAAGGAACACAGCGGCCTCGTAGTCAAGACGGTTGGCGACTCTATCATGGCCTACTTTTTAAATCCTGCTGAAGCCATAAAGTCAGCGATAAAGATGCAGAAGAGGCTGACCCAATTTAACTTAAACCAACCGCCAAATCACAAAATCCGTATCCGGATAGCTGTCCATTACGGTGACGGCCTTATCGAAAAGGAGGATATTTTTGGGGATGTAGTCAACGTCGCCGCCAAGATATTACCTCTGGCGGAACCGGATACTGTCTGTGTAAGTGAGGAGGTAAGATTAATTATTGGCAACGGGCTGCCGCTTCGTTATGAAGATGTGTCGCCGGGTGACGACTCCGACTTACCAGGCCAGAGGGTCTACCGGGTATTATGGGAAGATGATTTGGATCTATTGCCCATAACCAACATTATCATTCTGGTCAATCCGGTCCCGTTTCTTGGCGAGAAGGCCTTTGGCAAAAAATGGCCCTTTTTTCTCCAGGCCGTATATAGCTATCTGAGTGAAGAGGCTACTGAAACCAGGATCCTGGAAAATAAGATGATCCTTTCTTGCTATGACAATCTGCCCGAGACCTTATCTCGCCTTCTTGATATGCTGGTTACCCTGCGGAACAGGTATTTAATAGAAACACCCCTGGAGAACCTTCCCCTTCAGGTTATTCTGCATAAAGATATAACCAACTGTAAAGATGACTCCTTTGTTGGAGCATTGTCCATAGGATGGGAAAACTTAAAACCGGATGTTGTTTACCTGACAAAGCCGGCCTATGATTCCTGGCTGGAAAACAGGCCGGGAGACTGCGATTTTAAGCTGGTCCCGCACGGCAGGAACATTTACCGCGTGGAGACAGATGGTGGAAGCCTCCTGGAAGAGAGGGTTCTTTTCCCACATCGTGAGATCATGGCCCTGGGCAATAGAAGGGAGTGTTTTTACTGCGGCTCGCGCCGGCACCACCTAAGCGCCTGTCCCTCGAAAAATCTGCAACTTCCAGCCAGGGCCCTTACGCAAATAGGCCACTTATCCCTTGATAGGGTGAGCCGGTGTTTTTTCCGGGCATTCAACAACCCGGAACAATACAACGAAGGCCTGGCCAATCTTAAAGAGAGTGCCCTGCAGTCTATTTCCGAACAGAATGAGGCGCAGATAGCCTATCACGCCTTTTTTGATCTTATGGAGATCTATCAACTGAGATTTGTACGGCGGATCTGGCGTGCAGAGGCCACCGGCTGGAATAGGTTCCTGGGCGCCGAGACCGGGCAGAAAGAAGAAGGCGGGACGCTGTGGCTGGCCATGGATTGTCTCCGCGTAGGCCAACTGGAAAAAGCGGAATATTTTTTAAAAGCGGGGGAGGATAAAAGCGGCAGAGATTACAGGCTTTACATGCTCAGGGGATTGCTTCATCTGGAAAAAGAATATTATTATGAGGCCCTTTACCAGTTTGAAAGGGCCCGGGAGCTTTCGGATAATCCTTTACAACGCATTTATACGCTTTTTTTGATTGCCCGTATCCATGAGATACTCGAAGATTATGGCAAGGCAGAGGAGCTAATAAACAGCATTATATTTCTTGAACCCCAGTGTATAGAGGCCCAGTATCGCAAGGTAGCGCTGCTCACTAAGATGGGTCTTTACGACTCGGCCATAAGCAGGTTAAAAAACATCATATTGCAACAAAAAGATTTTTTCCTGTCCGCTCTCATCGACCCTCAATTGCTTTCGATGCAGAGGATTCTGGAGCCGCTCCTGGCTGGGATGCTTGAAGAGTCCCGCCTCAACGCCACTGAGGTCGTTCAGCAGGCCGAGAACGCGGTTAATAGCCTGGACGACTGGCTGGAAAAAGAAGAAGAGGCCTACAAGGAAAACAGGGCGCTGGCAGATAAGATCAGACAACTCATGGTACAAAACAGCTATTTGGGCTACACAGAGGCCGAAGATATGGCCCGTTCGCTTGCCAGCCGCTGTCGCCAGGTCCTTATCAATATGAAGGCAGCCCTTCACAAGACAATCTTGTCATATGGTCATCAGATAAAAGGATACGAACTCTACTGGAAGGCATACCCGCTGAAGGGGCTTTTCAAGGTTGTAGATTCCCGGTTGCAGCAGATCCGGGAGAAGTTAAATTATGCGGCGGCACTGGCCAGAAGAGATGAGGCCAGTCTGTTTAAACAGGCTCGGGCCCTTGTGGACGAGATGGCATCGGAACTGAAGGAAATGGTCTCTGTTGTGCATAAGATGGAAATAGTAGAGAATCTTTTCCGGAACCTACGGCAGTTCGGGAAACGCGTATTGATATTAGAAACCGTAGTGCTCATCCTGGGGATAGCTGTGTACCCTGTCATTCTTTTTTATGTAAACCGTCTCTATCCGGTATTTGAATGGAATACCTTCGATGACCTCTGGCAGCATCAAAAAGGTGTTCTGTTGATCGGGGGCATAGCTGGATTTCTCACGGCAGCGGGACTGACCTTTAAAGACATCTGGCGATCCTGATGTAAAGTTGACAGAACATCACTTTTTGTTTAATTTCGTCCCATGTCCACTACGTATCCCAGGGTTTATGACGTCATCGTCGTTGGTGCCGGACACGCCGGCTGCGAGGCAGCCCTGGCCGCGGCCCGTTTAGGGCATCCCACCCTGCTCATTACTATAAACATCGATACCATAGGGGCTATGTCCTGTAATCCGGCTATTGGCGGCCTGGCCAAGGGCCACCTGGTTAAGGAAATTGACGCCCTGGGCGGGGAGATGGCCATAAATACCGATGAGACCGCCATCCAGTTCCGGCGTCTGAACACCAAGAAGGGCCCGGCCGTCTGGTCCTCGCGGGCCCAGGTGGACCGGCTCCTTTATCGGCTGCGCATGAAATCGGTTCTGGAAAACCAGGTCAACCTGGATATCAAACAGGCCATGGTGGATAGCCTCATAGTGGAGAACGGTGCAGTCAGGGGGCTTGAGACCTCTGTGGGCGAGAAGATCGGGGGGAAGGCGGTTATTCTGACTACGGGCACCTTTTTGAATGGCCTCATCCATATCGGTCTCAACCAGTTTGCGGCCGGGCGGATGGGCGATCCTCCCTCCCAGCGGCTTTCCCAGTACCTTAAAGACCTGGGGTTCACTATTGGCAGACTGAAGACCGGCACCACCCCCCGTCTGGATGGTAAGACCATCGACTTCAGCCGGCTGGAAGCCCAGCATGGAGACGATCCGCCGCACCTCTTTTCTTTTCGAAGCAAGGGGGCCATACAGAAACAGGTGCCCTGCTATATAACTTATACCAACGAGCGCACCCATGAGGTTATCCGGCAGGGACTAGACCGTTCTCCGCTCTTTACCGGCATTATAGAAGGTGTGGGGGCGCGCTATTGCCCATCTATCGAGGATAAGGTGGTGCGTTTTGCGGATAAGGAGCGCCACCAGATATTTCTTGAGCCTGAGGGGCTTAATACTGCAGAGATTTACCCTAATGGCACTGCCACCAGTCTGCCGGTGGATATACAACTGGCCATGCTTCGGACTATTCCGGGACTGGAGAAGGTGGAGGTTATACGGCCTGGCTATGCCATAGAGTATGACTATGTTGACCCTCAACAGTTGAAACCATCTCTGGAAACCAAACTGATACGCGGGTTGTTCCATGCCGGTCAAATAAATGGGACCAGCGGTTATGAAGAGGCCGCCGCCCAGGGCCTGATCGTGGGTATAAATGCTGTTTGTTATGTAGAGGGCAAGGATCCCTTTATCCTGGATCGTTCGCAGGCGTATATCGGCGTTCTTATCGATGACCTGGTTACCAAAGGCACCAATGAGCCTTACCGCATGTTCACCTCCCGGGCCGAATACCGTCTCCTCTTACGTGAAGACAACGCCGATCTACGGCTTACAGAGCTTGGCCGTGCGGTTGGCCTGGTTACAGACGATGCCTATGCCATCTACCAGGCAAAAAAGAAAAAGATAGAAGAGACATTAGCCGGCCTACACGGGATCAAACTCCCGCCTAATACCGCCAACAATGACTGGCTAAGGAGCTGTAACAGCGCCCCGCTTAAGAACATCACTTCACTGACCGATCTTCTGCGCCGCCCCGAGTTGTCTCTGAAGGATCTCGTTCCATTGTACCCTCCTTTAGCTGACCTGCCGCCGGAGGTGGGCGGTGAGCTGGAGGTTACGATTAAGTATGAAGGTTATGTGCGGAGACAGGCTGAACAGGTAGAGCGTTTCAAGAAACTGGAAGGTTGTCTGGTCCCGGAAGATATAGATTTCAGAACTCTTCCGGGTATATCACGGGAGGTACAGGAAAAGCTGGATCATATCCGCCCCCGCTCTCTCGGACAGGCCGCCCGCATTTCAGGCATCACGCCGGCGGCTGTTTCCATCCTTCACATTCATCTTAAAAAGAGAGGTTATGCGCTATGAGTCATAATCAGGCCCTGGTTATTTCTGAGTGGATAAGGGAGCAGGCCAGGAAGGCAGGGGTAAGGGGCACGGTTTTTGGATTGAGTGGCGGGGTCGACTCAGCGGTGGTGGCTGCCCTCTGTAAGGAGGCGACGGGTGAAGATACTCTCGGTCTCATTATGCCCTGCCATAGTCTGGACGAGGATATTACCCATGCCCGGCTGGTGGCAGACACTTTTCAGGTCAAAACGCTAACAGTTGATCTCAGCCCCGTTTTTGATAGCCTTAAGGCCATGTTGCCCGAAGGGACTCAACTGGCTTACGCCAACCTTAAACCACGCCTGCGCATGATGACGCTTTACTACTTTGCCAACCTTAATCATTATCTGGTGGTCGGCACCGGTAATAAGAGCGAGATAAGTGTCGGGTACTTTACGAAGTATGGTGATGGCGGCGTAGATATATTACCCCTGGGAGATTTTTTGAAGCGTGAGGTGAGGGAATTGGCCCGCAATCTGAAGGTACCCCAGGTTATAATCGACAAGCCGCCCTCGGCCGGACTCTGGGCCGGACAAACCGATGAGTCGGAGATGGGCGTGACCTATGAGGAGATAGATAATTATCTGAAAGGAATTGAGAAGAAAACCACATCTGACCTTACTTCACAGGTGAAAAACAGGATTAACTCCATGATGCTGGCCTCGGAGCACAAGCGCGCGCCAATTCCGATTTATTACCGGAAAAAGGCTTGATGACTTCGTAAAAAGTCAAATTTACCGCAGAGGTCGCCGAGAACGCCGAGGTAAGGATTGAAGTTATTCGTTAATTGTTATTCGTTATTCGAGTAACAAATAACTAGTTCCCATCCGAAAATCCCCCTGTATCCCCCTTTTCCAAAGGGGGATTCCAATATTTCCCCCCCCTTTAGCAAAGGGGGGTGTGGGGGGATTTGGTAGTTTTCGGATGAGTACTAACTAATAACCAATAACGAAAATGAAGTTTTCTCTGCGTCCTTTGCGTCTTTGCGGTGAAAGGGTTTTTTACGAATTGATCAAGCTTAGATACATCTTCTCTTGGCGTCGTCCGTATCCAGCCGCATCCATCGCCCATCTTTCTGGAACCACCAGGTCTGTCCGTCAAATTTTGCGGCCAGGGTACCGTGATATCGCATCATCTTTTTGACTTGAGCCGTAGAATAGACCCTATAGTAATGCCCCTGTGATTCTCCGTCTGTGTATGATAGGGTAGCCCCTATAGAGAATAGGGCCAGTAATATAATAAAAATGTAACTTTTACGCATAATCCATACTTCCTTGCCAGAGAGATGCATGTAGTGAACGCAAATTCAGTGCCAGATAATCACCGCTAGCTAATAAACAATGTAAATACAATAAGTTATAATATATCTTTAATAATCGATCTTATGCCTTAAGAAATATTTTTCCCTTAATAAGGGTAGTTTTTTTCCATTTTTGTGGAATTATTTTTCTCTTTAGCGATACCCTATGCCCTTTTAGAATCCTGCTACACGCTCCTTTTCTAAAACGGGGGACGGGGGATCCGCTAAGCCCTTAGTTCTAAATTTCGTGTTTTTTATGGCAGAAAATGGGAAAGCTTAAAGCTTAAAGCTCAAAGCTGAAGGCTGAAAGCCAAAAAGAATGACAAATTTCAAAGCTCAAAGTTCAAATGAATGTCAAAACACCGAAGTTCAAGACGTCACTGGTCATTAGTCATTGGTTAAGTTGGGAGAAAGATAGCTCCCTTTTACCAGTGACAAATGACTATTGACTAATGACTTCTACTTTAGTCATTTGAGCTTCATTTGAACTTGGGATTTTGGCATTTGAAATTCGGTCCGCCTATGGCGGATCCGGGTTAGGGGATTTCCAGACGGCGGAGAGGCATAGAGCATGGCCACGAAGCTAGGCTTCTTTTTTGTGGGCAAGACCAAAGAGCGATTTATCCAGATGGGGATAGATGAGTACCTGCATCGCCTGAGACGCTACGTCTCGACTGAGGTAAGGGTTGTGAAAGCCGGGAAGATTGGACCTAAAGCGGACACAAATAAGGTTATTGAGGCTGAAAGCAGAGCTATCCTGACTAAAATAAACCCTACTGCTTATCGCATAGCCCTTGATAGCACAGGGAAACAGCTTTCGTCTGTCGATCTGGCCCGATTTTTGACCGACCTCGAAAGGCAGGGCCGGGAAGAGATTGTTTTCATCACCGGTGGCCCCTTGGGCCTTTCATCCACCCTGCTCAAGGAGTGCCACTTTATCCTTTCCCTCTCAAAACTCACCCTTACACATGAGATGTGCCGCCTCATACTCTTCGAGCAAGTTTACCGGGCTTATACGATAAAGGCAGGTGAGAAGTACCACAAAGGAACCGGCTAGACAGACTCGACGCGGACTACTTCCGGTATCTCTTTCTTGAGGTATTTTTCGATGCCGTCTTTCAGGGTCATCTGAGACATGGGACAGCCTTTACAGGCACCGGTGAGGCGGACTGAAACTACCCCGTCTTTGACATCCACCAATTCGACATCGCCGCCGTCTCTCTGCAAAATCGGCCTGATTTTGTCCAATACGCCTTGCACTTGTTCCTTCATTTAGTTAGCCTCCGGATAGAAATAAGAGGGATAAAACCTAACACACCCCAAAAAAATTGCCAATAAAAAACATTCCCAAAACGCTCTTTGACTTTTAGGATGGTGTGGTCTATCATGGTCGATATGAAACGCAAGGCAAAGATCATCTGCACCATTGGCCCGGCCTCGCAATCCGAGGAGGTCATCTCTCAACTGGCTCAGGCCGGTATGGACGTGGCCCGCCTTAATTTTTCGCATGGCACGCATGATGACCACTTACGGAATATTAACCTAATCCGGCAGGTCTCCGCCGGATTAAAAAAGCCTATCGCCATATTGCAGGACCTCCAGGGACCCAAGATACGCATCGGAACTTTTGCCCGTGGTCCGGCAAACTTGGTACCGGGCGGCTGTTTTGTCATATCCACAAGGCCCAGACCGGGGGACGAGACCGGCGTTTCTACTTCTTATGGCAAGCTGGCCCGGGATGTTCATCCCGGCGACTTTATCCTCATTGACGACGGCTTAATCAAACTCCGTGTCCTGGAAACAGATACGGAAGACATAACCTGCGAGGTAGTAAATGGCGGCGTGCTTTACGATCGCAAGGGGATCAACCTCCCCGGAGTACGTATCTCGGAGCCGTCGCTTACGCCTAAAGATAGAGAAGACCTGCGCTTTGGGCTGGAAAACGGGGTGGATTATGTAGCCCTTTCCTTTGTCCGTGATCCACGGGATATAATTGAAATAAAAGAAGTGATGGGCGATAAAAGGGTCCCGGTCATAGCCAAGCTGGAAAAGCCGGAGGCCCTGGAAAAGCTCGATGCCATAATAGCCCTGGCGGACGGCATTATGGTGGCCCGCGGCGATCTGGGGGTGGAGATCTCGCCGGCCAAAGTTCCTGCCCTTCAGAAGCGTATCATTGAAAAGTGCCACCAGCAGGGTGTACCGGCCATAACCGCCACCCAGATGCTTGATTCCATGATGGTACACCCCACACCGACCCGTGCCGAGGCATCAGATGTGGCCAATGCTATTTTTGACGGAAGTGACGCCGTCATGCTCTCCGGGGAAACCGCCTTCGGGAAGTATCCGGTCCAGGCCGTGGAGATGATGGCCCGCATCATTGAGGAGGCTGAAAAAACGCCGTACTTTCGTTTAGGACACCGCGATGTCCCGGCAGATACGATCATTTCCTTTGCCCAGTCTATATGCCACGCCGCTTATCACAGCTCCAGGGAAATCGGCGCTAAATTTATCATCGCCTTCACCGAGACGGGCTTTACAGCCCGCCTTATCTCCAAATACAGGCCTGGATGCCCGATCATAGCCCTCACTCCGCACGAGGAAACGTGCCGGCGGGTCTCTCTTTACTGGGGAGTCATTCCTATGCGCATGGACTTTTCCCGCGATACCCAGGAGGCCATTCGAGAAATGGAAAACAAACTCTTAGTCGAAGGCTTGATCAACAAAGGTGACCACTTAGTGGTTATGGCCGGCTCGTCTATGGAAGTCGGAGGGACAAATCTACTTCGTCTCCACCGGGTGGGATAATAATCATTACTTAAGAAGTTCAAAGTTTAAAGTTCAAATGAATGACAAATCCCAAGGCTCAAAACGTCACTCGTCACTGGTCATTAGTCATCCGTCACATTAGGATAGTTACAGGTTACACAAGTTACAAAGTTGTAACTTGTAACTTTTGCAACTTGCAACTTCTTTAAGTAGTGACAGATGACTATTGACTAATGACATTCACTATACAAAACGACATACCTGTAAAAATAACCGAAGAAAGGGTACTAGATGAAGCTAGCTATAATTGGCCTGCCCGGCTCCGGTAAAACCACACTCTTTAATGCCCTGACCAGGGGTCATGCGGCGCTGTCTTCCGGGGGACGGGCAAGGGAAGCTAATCTTGGCGTGGTAAAGGTGCCGGATGCCCGGGTGGACCTGCTTTCCGCCATGTATGAACCCCAGAAGACCACCTATGCCCAGGTTGAGTATGTGGATGTAGGCGGCCTTGACAGTTCCGGTGAAAAAGACAAACCTCTTGACGAAAAGCTATGGGGTCTTGTGCGGCCGGCAGATGCCATCGTGCTTGTAGCCCGTAACTTTGAGACAGGCGGCATTGCGCCTACGGCCTGGTCTGATATTAAGAAGGTAGAATCTGAACTTATACTGTCTGACCTTATCGTAGTAGAAAAGAGGCTTGCCAGGATAGAGGAAGATAAAAAGAGGGGGAAGAAGACAAACGAAGAAGAGCATAACCTACTTTCCAAGTGTCTTACTGCACTGGAAGAGGAAAAACCCCTGCGCTCCCTCGGTGAAGCAGCGTCTTCACCCCTTCTCCGAGGATTTTCCCTCCTTTCGGCAAAACCAATCCTGTGGGTCATCAATAACGGAGAGAAATATACAAAGGTCGAGGTCTCCGAGGTGCCGCCCAACACCATGGTCGCCGAGGTCTGCGGCCAGCTCGAGATGGAGCTTGCGCAGTTGAGCCCCGAGGAGTCCGAAGTTTTCCGTGGCAGTCTGGAGGTGGATGCCGAACCGGCCTTGCAAAGGATTATACGTTACTCCTATGCCCTTTTGGGGCTTATTTCTTTCTTTACCGTAGGAAAGGACGAGGTGCGTGCCTGGACCATCAAAGAAGGCACTAATGCCCACAAAGCAGCCGGAGTAATACATTCCGACATGGAAAAGGGCTTTATCCGGGCCGAGGTCTTGGCGTATGATGATCTTGTAGAACACGGTTCCTATGCCCAGGCCCAGAAGAAGGGACGGGTACGCCTGGAAGGCCGGGACTACATCGTCCAGGACGGCGACATAATAAACTTCCGGTTTAATGTATAGGACGACCGGGTAGTATCAATTAGTCAGTTTCCATCCGGAAACCCCAGTTTTTTCCCTCTCCCCTGGCGGGAGAGGGTTAGGGTGAGGGGGATAACCTAGCGATTTTCCTATCAGTTCACCCTCCCCCCCAACCCCCTCCCGTCGAGGGAGGGGGGAGTTTTTAGGGGTTTCCGGCCTACGGTCGGCCTAAGGCCGGATGGAGCAGTCAGCACTCAGCAATCAGCGTTCAGCTTAATGTGTTGTCTTAGATCTTTGCTGACAGCTAATCGCTGATCGCTGAAAGCGTGAAGTTCGCCTCGGCGAATCTGCCCGTGGCACGACCGGAAACGGTAGTTTCCGGATGAATACAAGTCAGCGGGCATAAGCCCGGAGCCTTTTTAATTGACAGCCATAATAAAAGGGTGTTAATAATGACTTAATACTTTATTATTCAGGCCCCTCGGAGGATTTTCTTTCATGTTCGGATTAGGAATGCCGGAGCTTTTGATTATTCTGGTTATTATTCTGGTTATCTTTGGCGCGGGTAAATTGCCGCAGATAGGGGCTGGCATCGGTAAGGGCATACGGAACTTTCGCAAGAGCATCCGGGGAGAGGAGGAGACCCCGTCCGACCGGTCTAAAATAGAGGGGAAAAATAACCCCCCTTCCGATGATTAGGTGATTCCGGGGACAAACCAGGAGGATAGATATGTTCGGGTTGGGAACTCAGGAACTGGTCATTATCTTAGTAGTGGCCTTTTTTATCTTCGGCGCCAAAAAGCTCCCGGAAATTGGCCGGGATCTGGGGAAGGGGATTCGTTCCTTTAAAAAGGGCCTGAATGATATCGAAGAAGACAGCAAAGGGCTTCTTTCTGAACAAACAGATAATAAGACAAAACAAGATACAACTGCAGTGAGGGACAAGAATCCCCTGGAAAAGGCCGTGGATGATCTCCCTGGAGTGAAGGAAGTCCGTGAGGTAAAAGAGAGCATCGACAAATTGAAGGCTTAACCTCCGGTTAATGGATTCCAACCTTGAGTTACACCCGCCATCCTGGTTTCTAATAACTATTCAGCCACAGATTCACACAGATGAACACAGTTAGGTTTAAATACAAAGAAATCACAAGATATTATTCTTACCTTTGACCCTGCACATGAAGCTCAATTAATCAATTACTTGAAGGCAACAAGTATTGAAGTTGGCTTGTTATTTAATTTTGGCAGAAAACCAGAATTCAAAAAATTTGTATCTGACAATAAAAGAAAAAATATCAGTGATGATCGGCGTAGATCGGCGGCTGAGTAGTTATGGTTTTTCTGATAAAACAACCCGAACGTCGAACGTTAAAGACCGATTGCTGATAGCTGAAAGCCGACTGCTTAAAAGATAGTATGAAGGCCATGATTCTGGCAGCGGGGTTTGGTACGCGCTTAAGGCCGCTCACGCTCCTTAAGCCCAAGCCCCTTTTTCCGGTCCTAAATAAACCCCTTCTGGCAATAATTATTGAGCAACTCCGGCATGCCGGGGTGACTGAGATAGCGGTCAATACCCATCACCTGGGCGATCAGATTGCGGCATTCCTTGAGAAATATAATCTACCGGGATTTACAGTCCACGTCCTTCACGAGAGGCTTATTTTAGGCACCGGCGGCGGCCTTAGGAATGCCGGACGTTTCCTGGATAACGCACCCTTCCTGGTGGTCAATGGAGACATATTCACCACCATAGACTTAAAGGCGGCCTATACTTTTCACATCGCCTCAGGGAATGCAGTGACCATGGCGCTCCACCACTACCCGAAATATAACAATGTCCTGGTTGATGATCGGGATTTCATAAAGGGCTTCAGCCCTCGTCCGGATGGCCGGATGGCCTTTACCGGCATCCATGTGATAAACCCGGACGTCCTTTCTCTTATTCCCAAGGGCGTCTATTATGATATACTGGATACCTATCGCACCCTTATATCAAAGGGCGCAAAGGTAGGCGCCTTCAGGGTTAGCGGCCATTATTGGACGGACATCGGGACCACAGAGGCCTATCTGGCGCTCCATGGTGATTTATTAAAAGGCCAGGTGAAAGGGATAGATGACCTCCTGCCATGTGACTCCCCTTTCTGCCTGGGAGAGGACGTCTCCATCGGTAAAGACGTAGAGTTTATAGATTGGGTCTCTCTGGGCGACCGGGTCTCGGTGGGGCCTCATGCACACCTGACGCGATCAATAATCTGGGAGGGGGCCAGTATAAAGGCCAACAGCCGGATCGTCAATGCCGTGGCACACGGCGTCTTTCCACAGGATTAAACGGTGTTACAGGATATTATTAAACCTTATCTTTCTCTGATTACGGATGAGGGGGCAGCACCGGACCTTATAATGCTCACCGGCGACGGTTCCAACCGCCCTTTTTATCGTATCTCCGGGTCTAAAGGATCGCTCATGGTCGTCCTGCCGGAGAGTAAAGACCCCCTGCACCTTAAGGAAAGCGAGGCCTATCATTACATCGGCCGGCATCTGGCTGCAAAGGGTATCCCCACACCGGTTATCCACGGTTATGACCGGGCCACCGGGGCCATCATCATGGAAGACCTGGGGGATAGGCATCTTGAGCGGGCCGTCAAGGAAGAAAACAATAGCGGGGCGACGGAAAGGTGGTATCTGGAGGCCGTGGATATCTTGGTAAATATGCAGGTAAGAGGGGTCGAGGGGTTTGATATCCGGTATTGTTTTGATACGCCTGTTTATGACCGAAGGCTTATGCTGGAACGGGAGTCCGGCTATTTCCTGCGCGCCTTCTTACAGGGCTATCTAGGGCTGGAGATCACCCGGGATGAACTGGCCCCGGATTTTGAAAGGCTGGCCACTCTGGCCGGTGAACAACCCCCCAGCCTCTTTCTCCATCGTGATTTCCAGTCAAGGAATCTCATGGTCTGTAAGGGACGGCTGCGGTTAATAGACTTCCAGGGAGGACGCCTCGGCCCCCCGGCCTATGACCTGGCCTCTCTTATCTTCGATCCCTACGTTGACCTGCCGGATGATATGAAAAAGGCCTTATTCGAGACATATCTGCGCAAGCTGCAAAGGCAGCGCCGGATTAATGAAGAAGACTTCCGGCATCATTTCTGGTATATAGCCCTGCAGCGGGCCCTGCAGGTGCTGGGCGCCTTTGGCTTCCTGACCAGAGTAAAGAAAAAGCCTTTTTTCGAGCCGTATATACCGGTGGCCGTAAAGAACTTGAAAAATATCCTGGACCGGGAGATATTTGCTTCTTTCCAGAAACTGCGCCAGGTAGTAAATAATTTCGTAACAGTTTAGGTTTTTGAAACGGTATGGGCCATGAAATACGGTGGATTCCCGGATACAACGGGGTTTTCAAATTCGAAATCCGAAGCACGAATCCCGAAACAATATTGAATGAGCAAAATCCGAATGATCAAAACGAATTGACCACACTGCGGTTTTGAACATTGAGACATTAGGAATTTGAATTTATTTCGAATTTCGATATTCGAATTTCGGATTTAGCTCCAGTCTCGAAGTAACCAGAGTTTTCGGACTTAATAACTGTTTCAAAGAGCTAAGGTATTATAAAATGAGGTATCCATGTCTTTTCTAGTAGCTATAGTAGGGCGGCCGAATACCGGCAAATCGACCCTTTTTAACCGCCTGACACGTACCAGGAAGGCCATAGTTGACTCCACCTCCGGCGTGACGCGGGATCGAAACTATGGCGACGTTACCTGGGAAGGAAAGCGGTTTGTCCTGGTGGACACAGGCGGATTCGAGCCGGCTGGCGCTGATAAGCTGGTCACAAGGATGCAGGAGCAGACCACCCTGGCCATGGAAGAGGCCGATGCCATTATCTTTCTCATGGACGGACGGGAGGGGCTTACGGCTACCGATTATGAAGCCATCGATCGCCTGCGGAAGATAAAAAAACCGGTATTCTACGTGGCAAACAAGATAGACGGCCTGGAAAAGGAGGACCTCCTCTTAGATTTTTACCAGCTCGGAGTGGATCATATTTATGGGGTTTCGGCTGAACATGGTTATGGCATCAGGGATTTTATGGATGAGCTTGCCGCTCGCATCCCCGCTGAGGAGGCTATAGAGGCCGGGCCGGAAGTTATACGGATAGCCATACTGGGGCGGCCGAACGTGGGCAAGTCTTCGCTGGTTAACAGGCTGCTGGGTGAAGAAAGGATGCTGGTGACTGAGATAGCCGGTACCACGCGTGATTCCGTGGACACTATCCTGGAAAAGGGAGGGACAAAATACCGCCTGATCGATACCGCCGGAATAAGGAAGAAGGGGCGCATCAGCCATCGTTTGGAAAAGTATAGCATCCTAAAGGCATTAAAGAGCCTGGCGGAGTGCGACGTGGCCATTGTGCTTATTGACGCGGGAGAAGGGATCACCGATCAGGACACCCACATCCTTGGCTATGTCTCGGATAATCACAAGGGCTGTGTTATAGCGGTTAACAAATGGGACCTGGTGAAGGATGACGAGAAGCGCAAGAAAAAGCTCATGGAGGATATTGCCGTGGCCGCGCCTTTTATGGCCTATGCCCCGGTGTTGAAGATCTCTGCCCTGAGCGGTTATCGGGTTAAGGGCATATTAAAGTCCGTGGACGAGGTATATGAACAATACACGGCCCGCATCTCCACCGGCAAGGTTAACCAGGCCCTCAAGGAAATCCTTGCTCATCACGAACCGCCTTTCCGAAACGGGCGCCGCGTCAAGTTGTACTACATGACCCAGACCGGGATAAAGCCGCCTACCTTTGTGGTCTTCAGCAATTACCCGGAGTCCATCCATTTTTCCTACGAACGCTATCTTATCAATCAACTGCGCGAGAAATTCGCCTTTGACCGGTGTCCGCTCCGGCTTATCTTGCGGCGCCGCGAAAAAAGCGAACGTCCCGGGGGCACAAAGAAGACATAGTCATATTATGCATCTAAAAGATCTCAAGGCAGAGGCCAAGGCCACTTTTTTAAGGTACCGGGAGGAGATACTGCGTGAAGTCCTCCGGGTTCAGGACCTCATGCGCATCCTTATGAAGGGCACGCACGCCAAGTGGACGGAGGAAGAACTAGCCACCATGAAGAGACACTTTGCTGATATTGCCAAAAAGATACCCGTCTTATCCGTCCTGCTCCTACCCGGGGGGCTGTTGCTTTTACCCATTCTAGCCGAGGTGCTCGACCGGCGGAAGAGAAAGAGAAGCGCAGGGGGAGAGTGAAGACGAAGCGCAAAGATCGAGGCTGAAAGCCAACAAGAATGACAAATTTCAAATTTCAAAGTTCAAATGAATGTCAAATGTCAAAGCCCAAAAGCTGAAGGCTGAAGGCCCGACTTTGTCATTTAGTCATTTGGAAGTGATTGGCATTTGGATTTTGGCATTTGAAATTCTAGCAAGCCCTTTTGGTTCTACGCCTTCGACGTATCCGCGTTAGGAGCAAATAAATAAAAAATGTCCCGCACTATCCTCCACATGGATATGGACGCCTTTTTCGCCGCGGTAGAGCAGACCGATAATCCGGCGCTTAAGGGCAAACCGGTTATCGTGGGCGGCGCGAAACGGGGCGTCGTCTCTACCGCCTCTTATGAGGCCCGGGAATACGGCGTGCGGTCGGCCATGCCCATCTTTGAGGCCAAAAGGCGCTGCCCGCAGGGTATCTTTTTACCGGTCAGGATGGAAAGATACCAGGAGGTATCACAAAAAGTGATGGCCGTACTGGAGGCCGTATCGCCGCTTGTCGAGCAGGTATCCATAGACGAGGCCTTTGTCGATCTCACCGGCACGGAAAGGCTGCACGGGGATGCTACGCAGGCCGCCCGTAAGATTAAAGAGAGAATATGGGTGGAGACCTCTCTAACCTGCTCTATTGGTATTGCCCCCAATAAGTTTCTGGCCAAGATAGCCTCTGACCTTAAAAAGCCGGACGGGCTGACGATTGTACTGCAAGAGGTGCAGAGTTTTTTGAAAGACCTGCCGGTCAGCAGACTGCCCGGCATCGGCCCTAAGTCTGAAGAGGTGCTCCAAAGGCTGGGAATCCGCATCGTTTCTGATATCCTGCGCCTCCCGCCCGGGCTGCTGGAGAGAAAATTTGGCAAGTATGGCCTGCGCTTAGTGGAATTGGCTTGGGGGATCGATGATTCACCGGTTGTCCCTTGCCCCCCGGCCAAATCCATGGGCAGCGAAGATACCCTTCCTGAGGACACAGCCGATATTAATACCCTTAAGAAGCAGCTCCTCTCCCAGGCAGAAGAGGTAGGGGAACGGCTGCGCAGGCATGGTCTAAAAGGAAGGACCATAACCTTAAAGCTGAAACACAGCGACTTTACCCTGGTGACCAGAAGCCACAGCCTTAAAGAGGCCGCATGTGCGACTAAAATCCTCTATGACACCGCCGCCATGCTTCTGGAACGGTATAATCTGAAGATGCCCGTGCGTTTGATTGGGCTGGCCGTCTCCAATTTTGGTGGAGGGCAGCAATATTCTCTCCTCCCCGGCCCGGAAAAAGAGATGGAGAAACTGGAACGGGTCGATTACGCGATTGACCGGATCCGGGAAAAGCTGGGCAGACAGATCATAACCAGAGGCAGCAACCTGCCTGCGACAGGCCGTGGTTTGAAACACCCTTAATTGCATGTCAGGGTTACAGTGGGTTGCTGCGGCATGAACTGGTAACTGCCACCTCCCATATCATAGAGGGCAAGCTTGCCGGTGACGTCGAATTTTATGGTTACGGTCTTAATGACACCCTCTTCTACTATAAAGGGGGTTGCCGAGCGATCCTCTACGGTTATTATGTCGGTGGCGGTAAATGTTGTCCCCTCAACCGGTACCGGCGGGTCAGGGACGGAAATCGACTGCTCCGACAACTGACCGGCGACTGTTGTCGTTCCACCGGAGGATGTATAATATGTCGTTCCCAAATAATCGACAGAGCCCCTTAGGATAAATGTACGTGAAGAAGTAATCCGCATTTTTGTATATGTACCTAGTGGTACTGAACCATTACTCGCGTACGCACCGACCACGGCGCCGGCATCGGCTGAGGCTATGTCAAAGGTCATGTCCCCCTCACCGAGCGTATACCAGGTGTTTCCTCCATCCTTTGAGGCCTCCAATTTGCGCATGGTTACCTTGTATATGGTAGGTGTACCGGTTGCCACCGGGTCCGCAGCACAAAGATCACACAGGCATAATAATAGTGCCAGGAGGATACAAAAAGTCAGGCATCTTTTTAACATTGGGCTTTCTCCTTTAGCTTTTTAGTTACCACGCCCCACTTCTATGGTGACAGAGCCGGATTTAGTCCATTTTTCCAGGGCTATCTCGTTACTGCGTACTACTCTATTGAGCGTAAGTTTTTTCAGGTCGCGATCCGGCCAGGCCTGGTCAGCGACGATACCCTTCTCCCCCGTAATAAGCGCAGGTGGCTGCCAGACCTCACCCCATGGGAAATGCAGGGCGGCAGCGACATAGTACTCGGCCGGACCCTTGTTGTCATCCCAGGCGGCAAGGTCCAAACGTAGAAAGGAAGTAATATCTACTTCACCTCTGGCCTTATAGCCCTCGCGATTTTCCCCGTGTTTATGGTCATACCAGAAGTAGCTGCCATAGACCCGGGCCCAGGGAAGATAGGGAATGGGGGCGCCTATTTCAGCATCAAACCCGGATATGGCGGCCTCATACGAAGAGGTGGAGTTATTGACCAGACGCTCGTCGGAAAGGGCCCAGTAGCTATTCGCCCTGAACTCTGCCTTTTTCCCGATAGCTTCGATGCCTACACCCCAGCGGGAGTGGTCATTGGGGTCGGCCCAGTCATAGAAGGCATTTATGCCGGCCAGGAGATTTTCATTAAAGAGGAGTCTCCGGTAACCAAGGCCGATATTATAAGCCTGGGCGCCGTGCTGGAAGGAGGCGCGGCCCTGCAAAAAATAGGTATTGTTCCTATCCGCATCCTGGTAAAGGGGCTGCACGGTTTCAATGTAATACCTTGTTTTCTCATCGGTTTCCAATTGGAGGGAAAAATCAATGCGCCTGAAACGCTCCGGCACCTTATCGATAAATTCTCTGATGAGCGGGGGTATCAGCGCATTGGCCACGGGATAGAGGTTGTCTATGTGGGTATCTCCTGTGGGTTGCCCGCGGCTGGCCTGGGGCTCCAGCGGGGAGAGCGGCCCGTTTTCATTGGCATAGGCGGCGCTGAATCTCGTGACATTATGAGGGCCGGCCATTAATGCGCACCATATCAGCAAGAAGATTGCGGCCTTAACTTTTCCTGAAGAGAGCCATCTTTTCTGCCTCATCATGATTTTTTACCTCACAATCGATTGATTTAGATGGTACTTTGAAGGGCATATCGGCAAATATCTCTTTTCCCTAAATACAAAGGGTGATATTTTTTTCTGTTCTGTATGGGTGTAAGCGGGGGCAATTCCCAATTCACCTGTTAGCAGCCTGGATTTTTAATTGAAAATAGGCTACATTTCCTATGCAGGCTGATTTCAAAAATGTCCGCACCTACCATCTATAGTCTTGGTTCAAGCACCCGCACCCCGGAAGAATTCATCGGCGTCTTGCATGCCCACGGCATAAAGACCCTCGTCGATGTCCGCAGTTTCCCCACCAGCCGTTTTGAACACTTCAAGAAAGAAAATCTGGAAACGTTGCTTAAGGAAAACGCCATAAATTATGTCTATCTGGGTAAGGCCCTGGGTGGCTACCGCAAGGGAGGCTATGAGGCCTACATGGAGACCGATGCCTATAGAGAGGGCCTGGAAGAATTGGGGAAAATAGCCCGTCAAGGCCCCGCTGCCTTCATGTGCGCGGAGAGGCTTCCCTGGAAGTGCCACCGCCGGTTTATAGGTGAGAGCCTCAAGACCCGGGGCTGGCGGGTAGTGCACATCATTGATGCCGGCCGGGTGTGGGAGCCGGAAGGACGAGGCTGAATTCCCTAAGACGTGCCGGGAAGCATGAGCGTGACCTGCAGCCCTCTGCCGGCCAGGCCCGCGGCAACGAGCGTGCCCCCGTGTGCCTCAATGATTTCGCGCGCCAGGAAGAGGCCGCTTCCTTCCGTCCTCACCACATCGCCGTGCGGGCCGCTAACACCGGCGTAGGGGTCATCAAAAAGCTGCTGAGAGGCAGCAGGAGCGACGGCCGGACCATTGTCCACGATAGCAATCCCTATATTTTCTCCCATGCATGCCGTCCGGACAGCCACGGTTTCTCCACCCGGAAGAGATGCGAGTGTGGCGTTGGTTCTCTACCACATTATCGGAATGTGGGAACTAATAATAAATGGGAGGAGGCTATAAGTGCATAATGCCAAGCCTCCCGACTTTTACAGGAAAAAGAAAACTTGCCCCGTGGCCAAATTTTATTAGAATTTTTTATAAAAATAGGGGAAAATATATTAAATTTTTATTAACTCGCAATCCGAGGTTATAACAATGGCCAGTTTTTCAAAATCTTCAATTAAGTGCGTGTCTTGCATATTCGTCACCATCTGGCTTGTTTGCATAAACCTGCCTTTGAGTCTTGCCGAAAATAAGGGGATACCCAAATATGTGGGTTCGTTGGCCTGTAAGACCTGTCATGAGAAGGAATATAAAAGCTTTATGATGTATGCGAAAAAAAGCACATCTTTTCAGAGTATTGAGAGGGTAAAAAAAGAGCTAACGGAAAAGGAGATTAAGGGTTGCTATTACTGCCATACCACCGGATATGGCAAACCAGGTGGTTTCATAAGTCCGGAAAAGACCCCTCATCTGAAAAATGCCGGCTGTGAGGTATGTCATGGTCCGGGTGAGTTTCATGTAAAGACAAAGGACCCTCGGGATACAAGGATGCGTTTGACAAAAGAAGACTGTGAGGTCTGTCACACCGAGGAAAGGGTCAGGGCCTTCAGGTACAAACCCTTGATTCACGGGGGGGCGCATTAAAGGGCTGAGGTCATAGAAATCAGGGGGCCGGGATGATTGGTTTTTTAAAAAAGCGTTTGGCCAATAAGATACTGGTTGCCATAGTAAGCACTATAATTCTGATCATGGGAACCGAAATCATGGTACGGATATATTTCGGTACCAGGGACCGAATAGAGTTGATGAACATGTTAGCCCGGGACGTGGCCACCTCGACCTATGCCGGCATAAAACACCCCATGGAAGTAGGAGACGCCGAGGGCATCAAAAGAGAATTGTTAGACATCAGGGAAGCGGCTGAGGATATTGAGGTATTTATCTGTAATTTCGATCAGGAGATAATCTATTCCACTCATGAGGATAAGATAAGGACCAGGATAGCAGATTCTATCTACAATAAAGCCGCCCTGCAGACTTTAAAGGAGATATTAGAGACCGGGGCTGAACCACAAAAGGCATTCGAAGATGAACTCGCAGGCAAAAGGTACCTGGTTTCCTTCTATCCTGTTTTAAATGAAAGAGAGTGTTATCACTGCCATGGTTCTTCCAGGAAGGTTATCGGTAGTATGGTAATAAAAATGAGTGCCGAAAGGGCATATGAGACGGTGGCCGCCCAGCGAAACCGGACCCTGGTATTAACCCTATTCGGCGTATCCCTGGTCATCACCATAATTTATCTCATAGTGAACAAATTTATCAGACGTCCGGTGGAGGATTTGGCTGAGAAGGCCAAGAGATTTGCAGAGGGGGATATGTCCGTCTCTATAGGTATAAAGACAGAAGACGAGATTGGAGTTTTGGGCAACACCTTCAACTACATGGTTGAGAGCGTCTCCTCCTCCAGTAGAAAATTAGAGGAAGAGGTAACGAGAAAGACCGCCTTGTTAGATGAAAGGGCCCGGCTCATAGCCCTTTTAGAAAAGGCCAACCGGGAACTCAGGGAGCTGGATAAACTAAAATCCACTTTTCTGGCTAATATGTCTCATGAACTCCGCACTCCCATGAATGCTATCATCGGTTATACAGACCTGTTGATAGACGGGGTTGATGGGCCTATTAACGAAGAACAGCAAAAGAGCCTGAAAAAGATTGCCGGTAATTCCAGGTACCTCTTGCAACTGATAAACGACGTCCTCGATATATCCAAGATAGAGTCAGGGAAGATAGAATTAGAGCCAAAGGAGCTCGACCTGAAATGGCTGATCGAGTCTGTCATTCCTACCTTTGAACCTCTGATAGAACAAAAGGGCCTCACCCTTGCTTACCATATCGATGAGGGCTTGCCCTTAGCCTATGGCGACGAGGACACCATCAGACAGGTTTTGATAAACCTCTTATCTAATGCCGTCAAGTTCACCCCTAAAGGAGGGATCACCATAACCGCCAGACCTTCTGGGCGGGGTATTAAACCCGGAGAGGAACCTATATTTGCCGAGGTCTGCGTGGAAGACACAGGGATAGGGATAAAGGAGGAGGATCTTGGCACGATCTTTGACAAGTTCGTCCAGGTAGACCGTACTACCGTCCGTCCGTACGAAGGCACCGGCCTGGGCCTCAGTATTGCCAGGGGGCTGGTGGCATTGCATAAAGGTATGATCTGGGCAACCAGCAAATACGGTGAAGGTAGCAAATTTTATTTTACCATTCCCTTGAATAAAGGGATACTCGAAAAGCCTACGGAGGCTGTAATAGAATCCAGGGTAGCCGAAGCCCTGGCCGATTATTTTGGGAAGCCCGTCGGGATCTTTTTGAGGGAGCCACAATATGGTGGCAAGCCGATAAGATGCTGGGAATACGTCCGTTGTGGGCAGCCTAGTTGTCCTGCATATGGAAGTAAGGAAAGCAGGTGTTGGTTAATCCTCGGGACCCATTGTGCAGGCATGAAAATAGCCGGTTATCCAGAAAAGGTAGATTTCTGTAAAGGGTGTGAGCTCATAGAGAACCTTATACTCGAGGCAGAGGAAGGATATAAGCCTGTTGGCGCTAAGGCACCTAAAGGCAGAGGAGTCGCTAAAAAGACCGTATTAGCTATAGATGATAATCCGGAGGCCGTCGACATTATAAGTAAATACTTGGGAGAGGAATACAGGGTAGTCGGCCTTCTCTCTGGTGAAAAGGCGGTGGAAAAGGCAAAGGAGGTCGGCCCCCTGGCCATTACCTTGGACATCCTGATGCCCAAAAAGGATGGATGGCAGGTGCTACGGGAACTAAAAGATACTCCCGAGACCCAGGATATTCCTGTAATCATACTTTCCATCGTGGATGACAAGAGACTGGGCTTCAGCCTTGGTGCCACAGAATATATCGTAAAACCAGTAGAAAAGCAGGTTCTATTAAGAAAATTAAGAAATCTGGAAAAGATGGGGAAGATTAAACGGGTGCTTGTAGTCGATAATGAGCTGGAGACGGTAAGATTGATCGGTACTGTACTTAAGGAAGCAGAATACCAGGTGACAACGGCTTATAATAGTAAGGATGCCATCAAATCTATAGAGGATTTTAGACCCGACCTGGTAATCTTAAACCTGACCATGCCGGAGGTGAGCGGTTTCGATGTGATTGAATACCTGAAGACAGAAGAAGATGTAAAGGATATCCCCCTTGTCGTGCTTACCCACAAGCATTTAACCGAAAAAGAAATAGGTGAGCTAAACGGCAGGATACAGGCGATACTAAACAAGGTCGTGCTTAGTAAGGAAGATCTTTTACAAGAGCTTAAGCACACCATTAGTAAGGTCAGCGAAGCGCAATGAAATAAAGGAAGGAAAGATGGAAGAACCAAAAAGTGGCTTGCCAGAGAAGATACTGGTCGTTGACGACAATCAGGATAGCCGGGAACTGGTAGTAAAGATACTTAAGACCAGGGGTTATCAGACGATTGAGGCTATTGATGGAGAAGAGGCCTTACAAAAGGCGGTGGCAGAAAGACCAGATCTTATCTTAATGGACCGCTCGCTTCCCAAGATAGATGGTTATGAGGTCACCAGGAGGCTTAAGAGCCGGGAGGAGTTTAGAGATATCCCGATAGTGGCCTTAACCGCACATGCCATGAAAGGAGATAGAGAAAAGGCCCTGGAGGCAGGTTGTCAAGGATATATCTCAAAGCCGATTAATGTCCGTACGTTACCCGGACTGATAACGGCTTACCTGAGAGGCAAAAGGGAGAATGTCTGAGGTGGAGAAGAAAACTAAAATATTAATTGTAGATGATGCTGTAGACACGGTGGAACTCTTGAAAAAGAGGCTCCGCTTCGAAGAATATGACACGGCAGAGGCATACGACGGTGAGGAGGGCCTTAAATACGTCGCTGAATACAATCCTGACTTAATTATCCTCGATATCATGATGCCAAAATTAGATGGCTATGAGGTGTGCCGGAGGCTTAAGTCAGATGAGAATACAAAACATATCCCTATTCTTATGCTTACTGCAAAAGGCGAGTTAGAGGATAAAGTAAAGGGACTGGATATCGGGGCTAATGATTATTTAGCCAAGCCCTTCAATTATAGAGAACTCTCTGCCAGGGTCAGGTCGTTAGTTGCCATAAAGGCGGCCAGAGAAAAACTGGTGGAAGAGGAAAAATCAAAGGCACTGGGACAGATGATGGAAGCAGTGGCCCATGAGATAAGAAATCCCCTCACCTCTATCGGGGGTTTTGCCCGCCGGATTTACGAGAAGCTTCCTGAAGGTGACCCTAACAAAAAATACCTGGAGATGATCATACATGATGTAGCGCGCCTAGAAAATATGATCAGGCAGCTTGTCGAGTTAAAGATTACGGCGATATCTTATAGAGAGCTCACAGATATCAATGATGTAATTATGGAAGCCCTGAAATTGTTTGAACAGGACTTCAAGGATAAAGGCATTGAGGTAAGGATTGGGTTAGTCGATAACCCTCCCCTTATCTCTATAGATAAAGAACAGATGAAAATGGCCCTCGCCAATGTTATCAAAAATGCCATCGAGGCCATGCAAGAGGAGCTTAAGCTACTGAAGATTACCAGTCATATAAGCGATGGACGCATGGAGATACAGGTATCTGATACCGGCAGGGGTATCCCGAAGGACAAAATCAAAAACATCTTTGCCCCATTTTTCACCTCAAAGGTATACGGACCCGGACTCGGCCTTACTTTCACACTAAAAATAGTTCAGGAACACAGGGGGAGCATTTCTGTGGAGAGTGAACCCGGGAAAGGGACTACCCTTACCATAACACTGCCCTTGAAAAAATCTTGAGTTTCCAAAGTTATCTCTCATATTATCTCACCTTTTTGTCAACCGAGGTCGTGATATTTATACATTAAAACAAGGAGTAAACATTATAACGAAATAATTGAATGAGCGTGAACCTGTAGAATATTGACAATATCGCCGATATTATAAGAAACTATTTAAAAACCGAACCTGCCTGGAAATAGCGGAGTAAAATTGCCGGCTAATCTGGGAGTCGCAAGATGAAAGATGAAGATAAGACAAAAGAGCAACTGCTGAATGAATTATTAGAATTGCGGCAGCGGATATCTGAACTGGAAGCATCGGAAGAGAAGCGCAAGCAGGCCGAGGAGGCCCTGAGGGCAGCCCTCAGGGCAGCGGAAGATGAAAGGCTCAAATCAAAATCAATTATCGAAAGCATAGGGGAGCCGCTGAGTATTATAGATACTGACTTTAGGTTTGTGTATCAAAATAAGGTTCACAGAGACTCCTATGGAGAACTTTTAGGCCAACAGTGTTACAGGGCAATTAAGAACAGAGATGAGATCTGCGAAGGTTGCCAAATGGCCGAATCTTTCAGTGACGGCAATATCCACACAAAGGAATGGAGTTGGGGTCACATCTTCATATGTCATTAGTGTTCCCTACATGCGTGGGCTCCGCAAAACTTCACCTTACTGGAAGGCAGCCCAAAAGAATACCCTCCTATTTCCCTAGAAAACACCCTTTGACAGGCGAACCGCCAGGCCTATGGCCTGTCGTAGACAGGTCGGCCGCGGACGCCTGTCCTATGGTACAACATTATAATCCATAAGGAGTCCGCTCTAGGCGGGCTGTTCTGACTACACCATCCTTTATGAGCCAACGGCCCGAATATTTTTTCTGAAGATCCCTCTTCGCCCTGGCGAATCTGCCTATGGCACGACTGGCCGCTCGTAGATGTGCCATAGGTGTGCTTTTTACAAAGAGAGGAAAAGGGAGGCCCCCCTTTAAAGGGCAATTGGCTTGACAGGAATCTGCCGGGCACTTGACCTTTTCCACGTTTCGGTATACCTTCGTTACGTCATAGTATCTTTAAGGAGTGAATCTTGGCTTATGTCTAAATCCCGCTTCCTCATCACTGTATTTGGACTACTAATATTCCTTTTGATAATTGTAGTAGCTGCATTAAGGTTCGAATTTTTAAAGCCGGAGGTACTCATTACACCTGATGTTAACCGTATTGGCATGGAAAAGACTATAACCATTACCGCTAAAGACACACAGAGCGGTCTCAGAGAAATAGAAGTAAGCCTCCTCCAGGGGGGTAAAAAGGTGGAGGTGGCAAGGCAGTCTTTTCCTAGAGGAGGCCTGCTGTTGAGAGGAAACGTAAAAAGCACCTCTATGCCTGTAACGCTTCGCCCGCTTGGCACGGGGCTGGCTAATGGTGAGGCCCTTCTCCGGGTATCAGTCCGGGATTATTCATGGTGGGGGTGGTTTTCAGGCAACAGGCGTATCGTGGATAAAAAAGTATCCATTGACAGCAGGCCACCTGACGTTTATGCCCTGAGCACCGCCCATAATATCAATCTGGGAGGCAGCGGGCTCATCGTCTATCAGACAGAGAACGATGTTCCGGTCAGCGGTGTCTATGTGGGCCAGAAATTCTACCGCGGGTATCCAAAACCAGAGGGCCCCAACGGGGTTTATGTGGCCTATTTCGCCCTGCCCTGGGACGCTCCGGACAATGTCCCTCTGTACCTTACCGCCTGCGATGAGGCCGGCAATACGGCACGGGTGCCTTTTACGTATCGTATAAAAACCCGCCGGTTCAGGACAGATAAGATCGTGCTCTCCCCGGCCTTCCTGCAGACTAAGATGCCGGAGCTTATGCAACATTATCCAGACCTTAAAGGGAGCTATGAAGAGGTCTTTGTGCAGGTTAACCACAAAATCAGGGTTGAAAATGACCGCAAAGTGGCGGAGATCTGTTCCCGTTCTGAGGCTAGGCCACTCTGGACCGGGGCATTTCTGCGTATGCAAAACGCAGCGCCCATGGGCCTCTTTGCCGATCAGCGTATCTACACCTACAACGGGCAGGAAATAGACCGTGCTGTCCATCTGGGTATTGATTTGGCCTCAAACGAACGGGCGCCCATCCAGGCCGCCAATACCGGCAAGGTTATATTTACCGGATACCTCGGTATTTACGGAAATACAGTTATCATGGACCACGGACAGGGGATCTTCAGCCTGTACGCCCATTTAAGCAGCATCAATGTCGCTCCCGGGCAGATGGTGGAAAAGGGGATGGTGTTGGGCTGCTCAGGATCTACCGGTCTGGCCGGCGGCGACCACCTCCACTTTTCCATGCTTGTAGGGGGGACATTTGTCAATCCGGTCGAGTGGTGGGATGAACACTGGATTCAGGATAACGTGTCGTTGAAACTGCAATCCCCCTCACCCTAACCCTCTCCCGCAAGGGGAGAGGGGACTATCAATTATTCCCCTCCCTTGACGGGAGGGGATTGAGGGGAGGGTGAATCGAGCGAAACTTTGGCAAAAATCAAGATACTCCCTGAAGCCCTTACCAATCAGATTGCGGCCGGAGAAGTCATCGAACGCCCGGCCTCGGTGGTGAAAGAACTCATCGAAAACGCCCTGGATGCCCGGGCGAAGCGTATAGAGTTAGAGGTAAAAGGCGGCGGGCAGCAGCTTATCCGGGTCATAGACAATGGCGAAGGGATGGACCGCGAGGACATCCTCCTCTCTCTGGAACGCCACGCTACTAGCAAGATTGCGACGGATGTGGACCTCTTCCACATTAATACCCTGGGATTCAGGGGCGAGGCCCTGCCCAGCATCGCCTCTGTCTCCAGAATGACCCTGATATCCCGCCGCCGCGGGGATATATCCGGGCATCGGGTGACCATCCATTATAGCCGCATAAAGGAAGTCCTGGAAACGGGCTGCCCGGAAGGGACGGTGGTTGAAGTAAGGGATCTCTTCGGCAACCTGCCGGCCCGCCGGAAGTTCCTCAAGTCATACAGCACGGAGACCGGGCATATTCAGGACGTCGTCGAGCATATGGCGCTCTCTGCCTGCAATGTACAATTCATCTTCGTAAACGATGGCCGCAGTGTGCTCACTACTTCATCCGGTGAAAGGCTCGAAGATCGCCTGCAGGCCATATTTCATCTTGAGCCCGGCAGAAATCTGATCCCGGTATCAAATGCCCGCGGAGAGATAGCCCTCTCCGGCTATATAGCCAGGCCGGAGATAAACCGGGCCTCCTTGCGATCCCTCTGTGTCTTTATCAACGGACGTTTTGTACGCGACCGGATCATCCAGCACGCCGTCATCGAGGCCTATGAGAGCTTCCTTATGAAGGGACGCTATCCGGTCGGAGCCCTTTACTTAATGCTTCCTCCGGCCGGGGTGGATGTAAATGTGCACCCGACCAAACATGAGGTTCGTTTCAAGGAACCCAAATTGATACATCAAATAGTCAGTGAAGGCGTCCGTGCGGCCATTCTCTCCCGGCAAAAGGTCGGAAGGCCGAAACTGACTGAAACACACCGGGCACAGGAACCATATAGAGAGTCTGATAGGTCTGCCTGTGGTATGTCTATCCATCATACACAGGACCTCTTTTCTGAAGAACCGCTAAGGGCCGGGGGCAGCATAGAGGAAAAAGCGGCCCCATACGTGCACCCCGGGACACCTTTGACCAGCCCTCTTCCATTAACCCAAGCCTCACCTTCTGATTTGCGGCTTATCGGTCAGTTGGCCGCGAGCTACCTCCTTTGTCAGTCGGAAGAAGGGCTGATTATCATCGACCAGCATGCCGCTCACGAACGCATCCTTTTTGAAAGTCTCAAAAGCAGGCTCCAGAAAGGTGGAATTGATAGCCAGCAACTCCTCTTCCCTGTAACCCTTGAACTGGCCCGATCTGAAAAAGAGGCCTTGTCCGGGCATCTCGCGGATTTCGCCGCATTGGGGATGGAGATAGCCCCGTTTGGCGGAGAAACCTTTGTCATCCGGGCCGCGCCCGCCATACTCGCCGGCCGGGATATAAAGGAGTTAGTAGAATCGGCCCTGGCCATCATGGTCACTGCCGGAGGCGCGTTCCTGGACGAAAGGCTCCTTAATGATATCCTGGCCCTCATGGCCTGCCGCGCCGCCATAAAAGCCGGACAACCGCTGACGGTCGAAGAGATGGAGAGCCTTTTGCAGCAGCTTAACTCCTGTCCCGTTTCTTCAAACTGTCCACATGGTCGTCCCATCCGGCAACTCTATACGTATTATGAACTGGAAAAAGGCTTCAAACGTAAATAGTAAAACACCGCTGATTATCATTGCCGGGCCGACAGGGGTTGGAAAGACCGGCCTGGCCATTGCGCTGGCCAGAGAATTTGGTGGCGAGATCATAAATGCCGATTCCATGCAGATCTATAAGCTCATGGACATCGGCACGGCCAAGCCTTCACCAGAGGAAAGAAAGCTGGTGCCGCACCATCTCTTAGATGTCGTCTATCCGGATGAGGTGTATAATGCCGCCCGCTACCGGCAGGATGCAGAAGAGGCTATCCGGGATATATCCGGGCGGGGGAAATGCGCCTTCGTGGTCGGAGGAACCGGCCTTTATATCAAGGCCCTGACGCGCGGTCTATTTAATATGCCGGTTACCGACCAGGCCGTACGCCAGACGTTACGGAACGAAATGGAAAAAAACGGCCTGGACCGCCTCTATGCGGAATTGAAAGGGGTAGATCTGAAGGCCGCCCAAAATATCCACCGCCACGATAAGGTGCGCATCCTGCGGGCCCTCGAGGTATTCCGCCTGACCGGCAAACCTATTTCAGTTTATCAATCCGAGCATGAATTTAGGGATAGCAAATATGACACATTAAAAATAGGCCTTGAACTCGACCGTGATAAGCTTTATGAAAGGATCGAGATTCGCGCACATGAGATGTTGGAGGCGGGCCTGATTGATGAGGTCAGGGGACTTCTTGCGGCTGGTTACGCTAAAGACCTCAAACCCATGCAGTCTCTCGGCTATCGGCACGTCATCCGGTATCTCGGAAATGAAAGTAATCCCCCCTCACCCCCCTTTACTAAAGGGGGGAATATGTTAAGTCCCCCTTTGAAAAAGGGGGATACAGGGGGATTTCCAAGTGAATACACCTTTGACGAGATGCTGCGCACTATGATCCGGGACACCAGGCGTTATGCCAAGAGGCAGTTGACATGGTTCAGGAGAGACCCGGAGATAAGGTGGTATGCACCGTCGGATGCAGATGAAATCGTCCGGCAGGTAAAGGTATTTTTGCAGAAATCGTAAAAATTTGTTCACCGTAAAGGCGCAAAGTTAAAAATTCGAAATCCGAAGCACGAAGCACGAAACAATTTCAAATGACCGAAGCCCAAAATTCAAGACAAATTTGAAGAGATCTCGTTTTGAAAATTTGGTATTTGAAAATTCGGATTTGTTTCGAATTTCGATATTCGTAACACTTTAGGTTTTTGAAAAATATAGCTAAGCAAGGCGCTATAAGGGCCAAAATCCCCCTCAATCCCCCTTTTCCAAAGGGGGAAGTGTTTCTCCTCCCTTTGGAAAAGGGAGGTTGGGA
>JBFMAZ010000038.1:0-8569 GCA_040755415.1 Thermodesulfobacteriota bacterium
ATAAGATTTCGCAGAGACTTCTCGACAAGAAATATTTATAACATGCTTTTTTTATTACCCTATTTTTGATTGACACCCATGAAATCTTTTTCAAATCTCAAGGAGAATGCTTCTGCGAAAATCGGTGGTTATCGTATAAAGTCAACAAGACTGAGTTGCATAACCTTTGAGGCCGCAGTCAGGGCCGCCTGATAGGCAACCTCCTTGGTCTTCAGGTTCAATATGGCCTCAGCCAAATCTGTATCCTCTATATCGGACAATTTTTCTGTGTTGCTTAATTGTAATTCGGCATATATATTACTTTTTATATCCAACCTATTACGTTTTGCCCCAAAGTCAGCTACCTTTTCGTTAATATAGTCAGAGGCTGTAATCAGATTGCCAAGACTATCCTGAATCCCGCTTACGTCGTTGCCCTCCAGGGCCTCCTTTAAGTCAATAAGATAGGTAAAAAGGTTGGATGTTTCATTGCCGTCCATGAAGGCATCATTGCCGTCCTTATTAACCGCCATGTTGTTGTTGCGCCCTATCCGGATATTTATGTCTTCTTCGTCACCATTGTAAGTAACCGTACCGGCCCCTGAATCATAAGTAAAGGGGGCCGTATCCGTCTTCTGCCCGCTAAAGATGTATTTCTCCCCTAACTGTGAATTAGCCAAAGAGACCACCTGTTCGATTAACTGATCAACCTCTACTGCCGCCGAGGCGCGGGTGGCGGCATCCTGCGTGGCGTCAGCCATCTGAACGGCTATCTCTCTGGCCCGGGATACGACCTCGCCGGTTTGCCTCAGGGCGATCTCTGCGCTATCCACCCACGATAGGCCATAGGAGATATTCCGCTCGTACTGTTCCATCTCATCGATTATAGACCGCATTTCCAGGGCACTGACCAGGCCGATGGGGTCATCAGAAGGCGTGGTATATTTCTTACCGGAGGAAATAGTCTCATTTAGTCTTTGCATCTCACCGGTCAGTTTATCCAGATTGGCGATTATCGAGCCATAGATATTGTTCATAGTGATACGCATGGCCGATTACTCCTATTTTGTAGAAAGAAGGGTCTGCATCATCTCGTCCGAGGCCTGAATTAACCGGGCTGCTGCCTCATATCCATGTTGATATTTGATCAAATTGGCCATCTCCTCGTCCAGAGAGACGCCGGAGATTGAATCCCGAAGCTGACTGAGCTGATTAACCATGTTCTGGCTGAACTCATAGTCGCGATTATAACCCCTGGCCATAATACCGATTTCCCCTACCAGGGCATTATAATAGTCATTAAAGGTCGTTGACTCCCCACCGATGTCCACTTCCTGAATCTGCAGATCGGCCAGGGCCAGGGCATTTTCATTATCACCCAGGCTATAATCACCCGTCGCACCAATTGTCCCGGCGGCTATATTATCCGTATTGCCGGTGATAGCTGAATTAAGGGCTATCGTCCCCGAGTCATAGCCGTCAAAAAAGGTATTGAGGCCCGCGGCCATAAGGATGTTGGTAGTATCGTCGGAGAAAGCTATGCTATAAGTGGCGGCTGGCGTAATACGCAAGTATCCCTTACCCCCTTCTGTATAAATGCTGGCCGTCCCTAGGGCGCCAAGTCCTGTATTTATATCGGTCACGACATCTTCTAAGGTGGTCCACCCGGCATTAGTTACAGATACTTCCGTAGCCGCGCCAAGGGCATCATATACCCAAATCTTAAGTGATCCTGCCTGGACCTCACTTCCGTATGGGAGGTCAGCGATGGGATGGGTAGCGCCCGTTGCCACCCCGTGCGAGCCGGTCACAGCCGAGGTAAATGGTGCCAGACCGATACCCTGACTGTGTTGGCTGTTCACCTCTCTGATGAAGGACTCGGCCAGATTATTCACCTTGTCCAGTACATCAGGGATAATGTCCTGTTTAACTGCCAGCCAGCCGCCTAACTTTCCTCCCTGCACATCGCTGCTGGTCATCTCCACCCTTGCTCCCGTGCTGCTGACCCAGTTAACCTGACCGCTACTAAGTTCCAGGTCCCAGGATTGATCGCTTTCTACCAGGATATGCCCGCTGCTGGACATTATGGTATAGGCGCCGCTACTTATCTCAAAGTAATTGATGTCCATAAGCTCCGCCAGTTGCTGCACCAGATAGTTACGTTTATCCCGCAGGTCATTAGCCGCCTCGCCTCCTTCACCGGCTGAAACGATTTCCACATTGAGATCGGCAATACGTCCGGTGAGGGAGTTGATGTCTTCAATTCCGGCGTCCAGATTAATGTCCATATCCGCGCTAAGGCGCATCAGGTCGCTATATAAACTCTGAAATTGATCGACGAGCAATCCCGCCCCTTCTACCAAAGTAGCCCTTTCAGCCTCGCCAGCGGGGTTATTGCCCAGGTCGTGCCAGGCGGCCCAGAACTGTCCCAGGAGTTTACTGAGCCCTTCTTCTGTGGTCTCGTTGAAAAGTGTTTCGATAATCTTCATATTCGATTTTTTGGCCTCAAAGCCAGTCATGGTCGATGTCTTCTGATCCACTTTCATAGTCATAAACTTGTCATAATACCGGATTATAGACTGCGCCTGGACCCCTGTTCCGATCTGCCCTACACGTACCGGAGTGGGGTTGTTCGCCTCCATAGACAATTGCTGGCGGGAGTATCCGGGCGTATTGACATTGGCCACATTATGGCTGGTGACCTCGATGGCCATCTGTTGGGTAAGAAGAGCTGTTTTGGCGATGCTGAGGATGGCATTTACACCGCTCATGCCTTACACCTCTCTACTTAAGACATTGGCATTACACGAACAACGTGCATTCTTCCCCTGCGGAGTATAAAAAGGGGCATTGCGGGGCGGCATCAGAATAGACAGTGAATCTTCTATACACTCTAAGGTTTCTTCGATGAATCGTTTGTTGTTGCCGTTCCGTTTCTGAATATCTTCCTGCAAGGCAGTAAGAATAGCCAGATAATTCTTAAGTATCTCGGCCTGCTTTCTATCGGCAACCTCCATCAGTGCGGTTATTGCGGTATCTTCCGCCACATAACCGTGTTTTTTGAAAAGCCCGGCCGTAATATCTCTCAGGTTCTCCTCTATTACCTTTATCTTCAATATCTCTGTTTCCTTGGCCTTGCTTACCGCGCAGAGATCTTCTATAGAGAGGCTATGCAGGCACTCGTGCTCCTTGTCCAGTAACCTCAAAAGTTCCTGGTAAAAAACCACCTCTTTTTCCAGAAGTTCAAATATTCCTTTGGGAAGAAGCAACTTACGACCATCACTTTTGGGCGTCATCTTTGTTTACCCCGTTCTTTTCTTTGTCCTTCAGGCCCTCACGTCTGATTGAACCAGGGATTTCGCTTCTCCTGGTCCTTGCTACTGCCTCTGAAACCTGTTCATATAGCTGTTTCCCCAGGCCAATCCCTCTATCCTCAGCCATTTTCCTGGCCACTTCCTGGTCAAACATAGAGGTATAAATATCCTCACTTAACCCCCCGTGAAAAAGGGCTGTTTTAGGAACGGCCTCACGCATCATCTTTAATAGTTGATAGATAAAAAGTGACTCGAACTCGGCACACGCCGTCCTTAACCTTTCGTCCTTAGTACGCTTATCGGCTGATTGCCCGATGACCTTGATTTTGCTGCTTTCAGCAGGTATGGAGATATTGTCAGCCATGATAGGCCCCTTAACCGAATTTCAAATGTCAAAATCCAAAGTTCAAATTGAAGCTATCAGCGGTCAGCATCCAGAAGTTGAAAGCTTATATCTAAATAATCTCTAAATCTGCCTGTAATGCCCCGGCCGCCCGCAAGGACTGTAGGATAACGATCAAATCACGCGGTGTAACTCCAATAGCATTAAGGGCCTTAATTACCTCACCAATACTCGCCCCTTCCTCAAGCAGGAGCAATTTCTCGGCCTCTTCCTCTACGGCGACCTCCGACTCCGGCGTAACCACCGTCTCTCCTTTGGCAAGGGGAAGGGGCTGAGAGACGGCCTTCCTTTCCTTGATTTGGATACTAAGATTTCCATGGGCTATGGCTACCCGGGACACCCGCACGTTCTCTCCCATGACTACCGTACCGGTCTTTTCATTTAAGATCACCCTGGCGGCAATATCCGGTCTGACCTCAACCATCTCCAGCCGGGCCATAAGTTTGACTATCTCTCCGGATAAAGATTCAGGCACCATAACCTTCACCGCATCCGCATCTAGTGGTTCAGCAATAGCCATCCCCGCCTCTTTGTTAATTGCTGCACTCATTCTGGTTACAGTGGTGAAATCCGGGCGGTAGAGACTAATCATTATCTCTTTCTGGAAACCAAGGGTGTATGGAATTTCTCTTTCTACGCTTGCCCCTGCTGCTATCATGCCTGCGGTAGGATGATTCTTCTGGACACCGCCCCCGGCCGCACCACCTACGGCAAATCCACCCACAGATACAGATCCCTGGGCCAGGGCATAAATCTGACCATCGACCCCCTTAAGGGGTGTCAGGAGCAAAGTGCCTCCCTGGAGGCTTTTGGCATCTCCCATTGAGGATACCAGGACATCCAGTTTACTTCCCGCCTTGGCAAATGGCGGCAACTGGGCGGTAACCATTACCGTGGCCACATTCTTGACCTTTACCTCTTTGGCTGAGACATGTACGCCCATACGTTCCAGCATATTTACTATAGACTGCACCGTAAACTTGGTCTGGTCGCTGTCACCGCTACCGTTCAGGCCGGCTACCAGCCCATAACCAACCAACTGATTGCTGCGCACCCCTTTGAAAAAGGCAATATCCTTGATCCGGGCGGCAAAAACCGAACCAGCAAGATATATAAATGAAATTAGCGTCATAAGGGCGGCTAGAAGGATCCGTTGTCGGTGATTCATGGACGACCTCTTGTTTAATTTCAAATATCAAAATCCAAAGTTCAAATGACTAAAGTAGAAGTCATTAGTCAATAGTCATTTGTCACTGGTAAAAGGGGTCTATCTTTCTCCCGACTTAACCAATGACTAATGACCAGTGACCAGTGACGAGTGATGTTTTTAGTTTGACATTTGACATTCATTTGAAATTTGAGCTTTGAACTTTGTCATTTATAATGGCCATATATAATCCAATATGCGCGCCAGCCAACCCGGACTTTGCTTTTCACTTAATACGCCCCGGCCGTTATATTCAATGCGGGCATCGGCGACATAAGACGACAGGATGGTATTATCCGCAGCGATGTCCTCGGGGCGAATCACGCCGGTCAGTATCATGTGCTGTGTCTCGTTGTTAACGCGGATCTCCCTTAATCCGCGAATAGCCAGATCTCCATTGGGCAAGACATTGACCACCCGGCAGGAGATGGAAGCAGTAACGGTGGAATTCCGCGTGGTTGTCCCCGAGCCATCAAAATCACTGGAGATGCCGCCTTCTATCATGCTGTCGGCACTAAATCTGCTGTTCCTGTCCTCTATAGCCCCTTCATAGCCGAGCAGGGCGGAGATGCCACCCGCTACGCTGGTGGTCCGGCCGGTTTTAGTGGCGGCTTTCTTGGAGGCATTCGATGTTTCCACTACATTGACAGTAACGATATCGCCTATGTTTCGCGCCCGGCAGTCGCCAAACAATTTCACCGGCATATTTTGGGCGTAAATAGCCCCTTCCAGTCTGCGCAGCTCTGGCTCAGGGAATGACGTACCCGATGCAAGAGGCATAATCGATCTATTTTCGGGTATAACGCTGGCGCAACCGGACGCAATCAGCGCTGTAAAAACTGTGGTCATGATCCACTTCAGGATATGCATGGATTTCACCTCGCTATCAGAGATCGACCCGCACGGTTGAGGCGTCCACCACCCGGGCATAAACCTCTTTTTTGCTCTTGCTGTTACGCACCCGGATCACCTCGCCCGCAGCCCCCCCTTCCATAGCCTCTCCCCGGGCCCTGATTAACAGCGCCTCTGTTTCCGCTATTATCGTAACCCGGTCTCCCCTTCTTATGATGGGGGCACGTTCGATCATATCCTGCTTAACAATTTCCCCGGCCCGCACCGAACTGACCAGTCTTTTACCAACCGCCTCTCTTATATCACTAATGGCTGCATCGCTGACCTGTGATATATTCCGGCGCGCCGCACATAAATCTTCTTCCCTTATAACCTCGTGCCTTCGCATAGAGCGGGCCATGCAGACTACCTCCCTATAGACATCGATACGCCCAGAGATACGGGTCTTTCTTACTTCCTGCCCGTTAACCCTGAACACCACTCTTAAGGCCGTATCCCCCAGATATGAGCTGGTCGGTGGTGTTATTTCAAAAGTAAACCGGCTGCCCGGCAGCACTATTTCCTCCTCAATACGAACGCGTGAGATAACCACATCTTCCTTGGGCCAGGGCATGTGTGCATAAACAAAATCCTTGTAAATAGACTCGATGTCTTCCTGCGTAAGGGTATAGGTAGAACATCCCCCTCTACCTTCTCCAGATAGGGCCAGGGGGGCTTGTAACACGCTCAGCATAATAAGGAAAGAAAGGCTAATTATACCGATTGTTGTTGTTTTCCTCATATTCATTACTACTGGCTCCTGTCTCCTGGCTTCTGTATTCTGGATTCATTTCATTGCTTACTCTATCGCTTGATATTGTTCGCCAGTTCAAGCATATGATCTGAGGTCTGAATAGCCTTAGAATTGACCTCGTAGGCCCGTTGGGTAATGATCATGCTGACCATCTCTTCCACGACGTCCACATTGGATACCTCCAGAAATCCCTGGGCTATGGTCCCAAACCCTTCTATCCCCGGGTTTCCCTGGACGGCCTCGCCTGAAGCCTCGGTCGGACGGAGAAGATTTCGCCCCACGCTGAACAGGCCGGCCGGATTAGGGAAGCTGTATAAAACCAACTGCACCGAACCCAGTTCTGTGCCATCCGAAGCCGCAGCCACCAGACGTCCGCCGGAATCGATGGAGATAGTCACCGTCCCGGTGGGCACGGCAAATTCCGGCTGCAGGCGGTCACCGTCTGAGGTTACAATGTAGCCGTCCCTGTCCAGTTTAAAGGCGCCAGCTCTGGTATAAAGTTCCTCCTCATTACTGAGGATCTTAAAGAATCCCTTGCCTTCTATGGCCCAATCTAATTCGTTCTTGGTCTGGTTATAGTCACCCTGCGTAAACAGTTTTTGCACCGCCACCGGCCGGCAGCCCATGCCGATCTGAATACCGGTGGGCACGGTTCCTCCGGTAGCAGTTGTCGCCCCGGCCATGCGCAGGGTCTGATAAAGTAGATCCTGAAAATCCGCCCTGCTTTTCTTAAACCCGGTAGTGTTGACATTCGCCAGGTTATTGGCAATGACATCTAGCTGAAGCTGCTGCGATGCCATACCGGAAGCTGCTGTCCACATACCTCGTAGCATAATGCTACCTCCTTTTTATGATAAGCTAACAGCCTTCAGCCTACTGACTGCTGATAGCTGTTAGCCGACAGCTTTCTATCATGTCAATTTTCCGACATCATTGATCACACGTGAATCAATCTCATCAAATAGCTGGATTATTTTCTGATAAGATTCATAATTTCGCTGTAGTTGGATCATTTGAACCATCTCTTCCATGACGTTGACATTGGACTGTTCCAGATAGCCCTGCCTGACCTGGGTTCCGTCGGCCGGTATCTCACTGGCCCGGGGATCTTTTAGCCGGTATAGTGAGTTCCCCACTTTCTCCATTACGGATGAATCGTCAAAATTAACCACAGCCAGCCTGTCCACCTCGGCCATGACCCCATCCCCCTCCTGATCCATGGATATGCCCCCCACCTCGTTAATCTCAATGGTTGTCCCATCCAGAGTTAGCGGCCCACCCTGCCCCATAACCGGGTAACCCTGTGCGTTAACCAGCACGTTGTCGCCATTAAGGGCAAAATTTCCGGCCCTTGTATAAAGTATCCCATTGGGGGTCTCTACTTTAAAAAAGCCTTGGCCGTTTAGGGCCACATCCAGTGGATTGCCCGTCCGCTTAACCTCTCCTGGGCCAAAATCTGTATAAATCGAATCTGTTTGGGCCTGTTTTACCTCTCCATTATAGGCAGTCAGCAGGACCTCACGGAAAGATATGCGGTCCCTTTTGAAACCAGCCGTAGCGACATTGGCCAGATTGTTGGCCGTGAGATCCATCTTTTTTTCAAGGAGGAGGCTGCTCTCTACTGTTCCTTCCAGACCTGATTTAAAGATAACTTCCATATAGCCTTCCCGCGTACCCCTTTTGATGATTGTACATTACACTGTGCAATGCTTATGCCATTGCCTGGGAGATTAAATAGTTTCCATCCGGAAACCTATATATTCCCTCCCCCTTTGACGGGGGAGGGCTAGGGTGGGGGTAAAAAAGATTGTGTGATTTCAGACTCTTCACCCTCTCCCCTGACCCCCCTCCCGTCGAGAGAGGGGGGAGTTTTTGGAGACTTTTCGGATGGGAGCTAACTAGTGTAGTACGCTATAAATAGCGCAACATATATTCTGGTATTCTGGTAACAAAAACCGTCATTCCTGCGAAAGCAGGAATCCAGAAAGACAAAAAGACTAGATTCCGGGTCAAGCCCGGAA
>JBFMAZ010000039.1:0-20819 GCA_040755415.1 Thermodesulfobacteriota bacterium
CTGGAAGAGATACTCCATCCCGGGTTGCAGCACGTAGTCCTGGCCCATTTGAGTCAGGTGAATAATCACCCGGAGAAGGCCTATCAAACCGTCAAAAATTTCCTTAAACAGTCTTCGGCTACTACCGGTCTTTCGCTATCCTGGCAGGATCGGGTGGGGAAGTTGGTGGAGATAAAAGGATGATGCCTATGGATATATCTACATCGGTAAAATTTCTCATCGAACAGGCCTTGGCCGAGGATATCGGGACGGGGGATCTGACCACGGAGGCCCTGATCGATCCTGAACTCCAGGGACAGGCCACCATCGTAGCCAAACAGGACTTCCTGGTCGCCGGGCTTGAGGTCGCCGGGCAGGTCTTTCATACGCTGAACCCCACTATTGAATTTAAAGCCCTCCTCAAAGACGGGGGGCGCGCTGCGTCTGGCGAAGTACTAGCCGAGGTTTACGGACCGGTCGCCGACCTGCTCAGAGGGGAAAGGGTAGCCCTTAATTTCTTGCAGCACCTATCGGGTATCGCCACCCACACCCATAAATTCGTTGAGGCCGTGGCCGGATTGCCGGTTAAGATCTTAGACACCCGGAAGACCACCCCCGGCCTGCGCCTTCTGGAAAAGTATGCCGTCCGGATGGGGGGCGGCCATAATCACCGTTTTGGCCTCTATGATGCCATTTTAATCAAGGACAACCACCTGGCCGCGGTTCCCACATTATCTGAGGCCATTAGGCGGGCTAGGGCCTCTGCCCCCCCTGGCATGAAGGTTGAGGTAGAAGTCAGCAGTATAGCCCAGCTCAGGGAGGCCCTGAAAGCCGGGGCCGGGGCCATCCTCCTGGACAACATGGACATCCCGACCCTGAAAGAGGCCGTGGCCCTGGCCAGGGGGAAGGCCATACTGGAGGCCTCGGGCGGAGTAAATCTAACGAACGTGCAGGAAATAGCCGAGACCGGCGTGGATCTGATATCCATCGGCGCCCTCACTCACTCGGCCCCGGCCTGCGACATAAGCATGCGGCTGTCTATTCTTTCTCCTCATACTCCAGGTAAACAGTCACCGTCCGGTTGAGCGCCCGGCCCTCCGGCCGGCCGTTATCATAAAGGGGATCACGGGGGCCTACGCCCGCATAGGTGATTCTATTATCCGCCGTCATCCCTCCGGCCAGGATCTGATCGTAAACGGCCTTAGCCCGTCTTTCTGAGAGCCTCAGGTTGTAATCTTCTTTTCCTATGGTATCTGTATGGCCGACGATCTTAACCCGGGCATCAGGAAGCTGCCTTATCCGCTTGATTATCTGATCCAGAACGTCCTTGTTTCGTTCCTTGATATCCGCACGATCAAAGTCAAATAGTATAAGCGCATATTTTTCCAGCACCTTATAGCCCGTCTTCTGAGCAACCTGTTCCTCGCGCTTTATGAACGTAATAGAAGAAGGCGCGGAAACGGTCTTGTATCTCTGTCCTTTTTCGTCCATGACCTCCATGCGAACACTGAGATTTTTGTAAGTACCGATCCTGCGGAGATCAAGGTCTTTCAGATCGAAGGCGTAGGCCGGCGCAGGTTCTCCCTCGCCATCTACAGACCGGATTGCGGCGTCATCGCCCATTATCTCCATATTCCAATGCGCCACGCCATATCCGGCCTGGATCTGTGGTAAGAGCCGGATATCTTTGGCGTCGCTCATCGCTTCCAGATATGTGCTTTTTATGGCATCGACTATGGCCGGGGAATCAGAATATATCTCTACGCGCTGGTTTTCGACCCTTCCCTCTTTTACCCGGTTGGTACTGGCCATAGCCGGCAGGCTGCAGGCCTCAATATCCATCCGGGTTGGGGCTATGTCCCATATATCCTTTAAATAAGACTGTACCGTCTCGGCCCGGCGCCGGGAGAGGTTAAGTTTACCCCGCTCCACGCCGTAATGCGCGTTACAGCCGATGATTCTTATGCGGGCCTCCGGATGCTCCACAAGGCGTTTCCCTATAACATTCAGGATGTGATGATACTTATCTATCGTGCCTTTTAATTCACTCTCTTTAAAGGCCCCGGTCCCGGCCTTATCTGTAAAAAGGATATAACGCCCCGGGATCACACCTTCGCCTGTCTCAAAATATACATAATTAAGTAATGGAGAGCTATCGACCGTGGTTATCTCCTCGATAGTTATCTTATCCGGCTCCATGGTCAGCGATCCATAAGGCGGAGGTACAAGCTCATGAATCACTTTTTGCCAGGAAACCCGGACCGGACATGGACCTGCAGTAGTTTCACAGCTATCGCCATAGACGTCGGTTACTTTGATGCGGGCCTCAAGGTTACCGAAACCGGCCAGTGTCGCCCGGCCCAGCTCGTCCAGAGGAAACGTATATAATGGTTTTAGGTCGCCGCTGCCCTTTATGATCTTTACAGGCTTATTATCACCAAGGAGGGTGAGTTCCCAATCGGCAATGCCATATTCGGCCACTATCTGCGGCCTGATTTTTATCTCATCTATACCACTCGTCTCGACTATAAATTCGTTTACCGCATCCGCCTGCATAGTCAGCAGATCGTACATAATCTCTACCCGCTGATTTTCCGCCCGTCCGCCCAAGACATCCGCGGCCGTGGCCTGCACCGGCAGATTGCGGGCCTCCACCTTCATGCGCAGGGGATCTACCCCCCAGACATTATAAAGATAGGCCCTTACCGCTCCGGCCCGGCGGTTCGAAAGGTCAAGGTTATTCTTCTCCACACCGGTATCTGAGTTACAGCCTATGATACACACCCGGGCCATGGGATTTTGGGTCAGGCGTCTGCCCACGATATTGAGCAGGTTGTAATACCGCTCCGGCGCAGATTTCAGGGTCTTTTCATCGAAGGTCTGCGTCTGCGCCCTGTCCTTTAGAAGGACATACTTTCCGGGAATCTCGCTTTTGCCGGTCTCAAAGAATACATAATTTGATATTGGCGAGCCATCGGTCATGGTGAATATGTCGGGGTTTAGGCGGGCCGGCTCCATGGACAATGTCCCCTGCGGAGGATTGAGGAAACGATATGTAACTACGTAGCGATGAAACAAGGTCGTAGAAAAGGACTGGAAAATGGGCAGAAGTTCAGTGGCGGAAGTAGCCTTCCAGATCTTACCTCCGTGGGTCCCGGCAAAGGATTTGAGGAAGGGATCCATAGTGGGCACCGGCATATAGTCTATGGAATAGGCCGCAAGATTCATTATCCCCTTGGCCCCGGCCTCCACTGCCTTATGGTCCAGGATGCTGTTAAGGTCCTCGCCGTCTGAAAAGACTACGAGAAACTTATTGCCCTTTTCCGGCATCTTTTGGATTAAATCCAGGCCGGCCACCATGCCTTCGTAGAGGAAGGTCCGGTTGGTTAACCCGCGATCAAAGCTTTCCCGGAAAAAGTCCCTGAGTCTTGAGACATCGTTGGAACGAAAGGTCTTGACGTGCAGGTTGCGTTCGTTGACCCTTATGGTATGTGCATCATCAAAGACCACCACCTGAATATCGTCGATGGGCCGCACTATCTTAAGGAATTCTTCCAGGGCCGAGAGGAGCGGCTGCACAGCCTGGCGTTCCTTCATAGAAAACGAATTATCTACAAGCAGAACCACATTTAGTCCCACATCCTTCCTGGTTTCAAGGGACTCCGCCGATAATATCCTGGCTTTTTTCCGCCCCCTTTGCACTACAAAATCTTCGGCCTTCAGTCCCTCAACAGGGTTATCCTCGGCGTCCAGGGCCGAAACCAGCACCTTATTTTCGCCTGTAATCTGATGATACAGCTTAACCGCGCGGGCCGGGGCCAGGACCTGAAGGTCTTCCTCAGCATAGCCGTTGCAGACATAAAAAGTACCTATAACTATTAAAAAAAGGACAAATATTACCTTTTTCATCGTGTCCCCCGTTAATTATATTTCGTATTTACAAAAAGGTATCAGTTTAGCTGTTTGAAAAAGTATTCTTAAATCCCTCCCAACCTCCCTTTTTCAAAGGGAGGAGAACCGCTTCCCCCTTTGGAAAAGGGAGATTGAGGGGGATTTTGGCCTTTATAGCGCCTTGCTTAGGCATATTTTTCAAAAACCTAAAGTGTTACACAAAAAGTTAACCACAGAGCACACAGAGAAACAATAATATATTGATAAGTTCAAATTTCAAAGCTCAAAGTTCAAATCAATAACAAATCCCAAAGCTCAAAACGTCACTGGTCACTGGTCATTAGTCATTGGTTAAGTCGGGAGAAAGATAGACCCCTTTTACCAGTGACAAATGACTATTGACTAATGACTTCTACTTTAGTCATTTGAACTTTATTTTAAATTTGGATCTTATCATTTGGAATTTGTGCAATGCCCCCTGTGGTTGTCTTTCAGGAGACTTTGGATACTACCTAAAACCCGCTGAACGGTGTCGGAGTAAAGGTCACCACAAAAAGGATCAAGGCCAACACCCCAAGGCACTTTCGTTTTGTGTCCAGTGGAATGGCGGGATTGAGCGGCGGGGGATGTTGCCAGCCCATAACATAGAGCAGCCCCGCCCATATAAACCAGCCGGACCAGCCCACCAGGCCAAGGACTATAAGGGCAATGAAGCAGGCCACCGCTAGCCGCTTTGATTTTTCTCCCAGGATGGCGTAGGCGATGTGCCCGCCATCCAGTTGTCCGATGGGGATGAGGTTAAGAGAGGTCACCAGGAGCCCGATCCAGCCGGCAAAGGCTACCGGGTGGAGGACGACCTGATAATAGTCAGGCAGCTTGCCCAGCGCGAGCCGGACCATCTGGTCAAGGAGAATGGAAGACCCGAGTTCCACGCCGACGGGTTTAGGCATTACCTGGATAGTGGACATCTTAAGCCCGACATAGAGTACCGGGATGGCTACAACGGCTCCCCCCAGTGGTCCGGAGAGGCCGATATCCAGGAGCACCCTTCGGTCTTCCATGGGTGATTTTATCCGGATAAAGGCCCCGAAGGTGCCGATTACCGATGGGGCAGGGATGAAAAAGGGCAGGGTAACGTGTACGCCGTGGTACCGGGAGACGAAATAGTGGCTCATCTCATGGGCTATGAGTATGGCCAAAAGGGTAAAGGAAAAGGGGATTCCTTTGGTGATCAGGGTCCAATCTTTAAGCACGGCAGCTAAAGAGACTCCCTGCTGGAGAGCCCCGGCCGCCGTGGTTGAAATGACCGTCAGCAAAAAGAGAAGTATGTTGACTGCGATGGATGAAACCTTGGGCTTAAGCTTTAGCGTCACACCAGGATAACGATGAAATAGTTTATGGCTTTTTGGAGTTGACCCGTTCTTTTAATTCCTTACCCGCCTTAAAGAATGGAAGTTTTTTGGCAGATACGTCTATATTCTGGCCTGTTTTGGGGTTACGGCCCAGGTAGGGTTCATAGTCCTTTACTATAAAACTGCCCAATCCCCTTATCTCAATACCCTCACCGGCCACCAGTGCCTGGCTCATGGCCTCAAAGACAGTGTCAATTACTCCTTCAGCTACCTGCTTGGTCAGGGCAGTCTCTTTGCTCAGGGCTGCTACTAAGTCTGACTTGTTCATGGCACTATCCTCACTACCAATTTTAGCCTAGGTCAATACATATACCAAAGCTTGTATAAACTTGTAAAGAACAATTTGGCGGCTTCGTAAAAAACCATCGCCACTAAGACGCCAAGGCACTAAGAGTGTTGCTTTGCGTCTTGGTGCCTTTGTGGCTGCATGGTTACGTAATTTTTAAGTTTTCTGACCTCTTCCGGGCGGAGAAGCCGGTACTGGCCGGGGGCCAGATGACCCAGTTTGAGACTGGCAAAGGCTGTGCGGCGCAAGTTAAGCACGGGATGTCCGATGACTGCACACATCTTTTTTATCTGCCTCTTCCAGCCTTCCCGGATGGTTATCTCCAGGAGGGATGCATTTTCTCCCTTCCGGAGGCACTTAACCAGGGCGGGCTGCGTCTTGCGGCCTTCTATAATAACCCCGTCTCTCAGACGATCAATAGCCTGTTTCGCAGGTCTCCCTTTTACTTCCGCCTCGTAGGTCTTGTAAGCCTTGAAACGCGGGTGTTGGAGTTTAAAGGACAAGTCTCCGTCGTTGGTAAGCAATAGAAGACCCTCGGTATCATAATCCAGCCTCCCCACCGGATAAACACGGACGGATATATCTTCTAAGAGGTCGGTAACTATTGGCCTTTTCTGGGGATCCCGCAGTGTAGTCACATATCCCCTGGGCTTATTTAGCAGGGCATAGACAAGAGGTGCCGGAGGCGGCAGTGGCCTGCCATCGATGAGGATCATATCCTTTTCGGTGTCCACTTTTATGCCCATGGCAGTCACTATACGGCCGTTTACTGTGACTCTGCCCTGGCGGATGATATCTTCGGCGTGTCTTCGCGAGGCGATGCCGAGCCGGGCCAATGTCTTATGCAACCTTTCTTCCATATCTAGTGCTTGACCGAAAAACCTCTTTTTTCGGTCAAAAATTCGAAATCCGAAGTACGAAATCCGAAATAATGACAGAAATACAAATGTACCAATGACAAAAACATCAAATTTTCAATATGTTAGTTTGGGTCATTTTGTCATTTGATATTCGAATTTGTTTCGATATTCGAATTTTGCCTGAACGTGACTTTTTGTTCAGGTACTATCTAAGATTGGCCAAAAAGATCCGGGGTCTTTTCTCTGCCTTCCATAGTATCGGGGGCCAAGGCCTTGATTTCTTTAAGACTGGGAAGGGAGGACAGATCCTTTAGATCAAATACCTCTAAAAACCTTTGGGTGGTCCCGTAAATAAGGGGTTTCCCGGCCAGTTCCTTATTGCGTCCTACAATGCGAATAAGCTTTTTCTCCAGAAGCGATTTCAAGACGCCACTCACATCTACCCCGCGGATCCTTTCTATTTCAGACCGCAACATAGGTTGCTTGTAAGCGATAATGGCCAGCGTCTCCATGGCCTCGCGGCTGAGACGCACCGGAGCGGTTTTTTTCAGACGGGCAATCCAATTCCGGTATTCAGGTCTTGTTCTGAACTGGAAGCCTTCGGCTACCTCATAAAGGGCGAAGCCGCGGCCTTCGGTATCGTATTCGTCCTTGAGTTGAATCAGGGTCGCCTCTATCTCCTCCTTTTTGTATTCCGGGAGGGCATCGATAATCTTATCCCGGCGGAGGGGGGTTTCGGAGACGAATATCAAGGCCTCCAGGAGTTTCTTTAATTCAGACATAACTATCTGGATGCACCGTTAACAGGGGGACTTTGAACGGCTGGATAGCCCAAAAAGGCCTCGATCTCCTCTATAAACTTGGCAGAAGGAGCGACCCTGAGCGCAAATGGGAGTCCTATAGTCACTTCGCCCTTGCCGGGGAGATGAAAATGGAGAAATAGGGGACAATGGCCCTTATGCTGCTCGACTATATTCTTTAATCCTACGATTTTTTCCGGCGTTAACCCCGTCAGGCAAAGCCGCACATCCAATGCGGCGATACATTTTTCCAGCGCCTGGCTGAGACCGAGAATCTCAGATGCTATTATCTTGGCCCCTCTTTCATCGCCGGAGGTCTTCCCCTTTACCAATAGGGGTTTGTCGCTTTTAAGTACATCCCGGCAGTCGCGATAAGTCTCCGAAAAAACTACTATCTCGACCACTCCCTGAAGGTCTTCCAGGGAAAGGAAGGCCATGCGCTCGCCCTTTCTGGTGCTTATCTCCTTTATGTTCCGGACCAGGCCCGCCAGGACCACTTCCTTACCCTCCGGGAGAGTAGGGATCTGGGCGGTATCGGTTGTAGCCAGCTTCTTCATTTCCCGGGTATATCCATTAAGAGGGTGCTCACTTATGTAGAGGCCGAGTGCCTCTTTTTCAAAATTTAATAACTGGTCCCGGGGCCACTCTTCCATGGCCGGGAGGGTGATGGATGAACCGGTATCCAGAAGGGTCTTTTCGCTAAATATAGACATTTGACTGGATTCCTTTTGACGCTGCCGGTTTTGGGCAAATTCTATGACCTCATCCAGGATGGCGAATAACTGGGCACGCCTGGCGCCCATAGAATCAAAGGCCCCGGCTTTTATCAGGCTTTCCGTCACCCGGCGGTTGACCCGGCGGAGGTCGACTCTGAGGCAGAAGTTTTCTAGGGAGGTAAACGGGCCCTCCTGAATCCGGGCGGCGATTATGGAGTCAATGGCGCCCGTCCCCACATTCTTTATGGCGGCCAGGCCAAAGCGGATCTGGTCTTTGATCACGCTGAAGTCGCGGTCGCTTTCATTTATATCCGGCGGCAGGATTTCAATTCCCTGCTCACGGCATTCTGCTATATGTTTAACCACGTTATCCGTAGACTCCTTGTCGCTGGTAAGTAGGGCAGCCATAAAGGGCAGGGGATAATGGGTCTTGAGATAGGCGGTCTGGTAAGCGATAAGGGCGTAGGCCGTACTATGGGATTTATTGAAGCCGTAACCGCCGAATTTTTCCATAAGGTCAAACAGTTTTTCCGCCTTTTTCCTGGGGACGCTATTTTTTGTGGCGCCGGTGACGAACTTTTCCCTTTGTGCGGCCATTATTTCGGGTATCTTCTTCCCCATGGCCGCGCGCAGGACATCGGCGTCACCCATGGAATAATTGGCCAGGGCGCTGGCGATCTGCATGACCTGTTCCTGATAGACGATGACCCCGTAAGTCTCTTTGAGTATCTCTTCTAACTGGGGGACGGGATAGCTTACCTCGATCTGGCCATGTTTACCCTTTACGAAGTCATCGACCATGCCGCTTTCCAGCGGGCCCGGGCGATAGAGGGCCACGGAGGCGATGAGGTCGGTGAAGGTCTGGGGTTTCATCTTGATAAGTAATTCTTTCATCCCCGCACTTTCAAGCTGAAAGACGCCGGTTGTGTCTCCGCGGGAAAGCAGCTCATAGGTCTTTTGATCATCCAGGGGTATCTGTTCCAGGTCGAGGGCCTCGTTATATTCTTTTTGAATCAGTTCCTGGCTATGACGGATGATAGTCAGGTTTTTCAGTCCCAGGAGATCAAATTTAACCAGGCCGATCTTGTCCACGGCCTTCATGTGGTATTGAGTAAGCACTTCACCCTTGGGACCCCGATATAGCGGCAGATATTCCACTATGGGTTTATCTGAGATGACCACGCCTGCCGCATGGGTAGAGGCATGCCGCGGCAATCCCTCCAGGGCCATAGAGACCGAAAGTAAGTCTTTCACCCGGGGGTCTTGTTCGGCCAATTCCCTGAGCCGTGGTTCCTTTCCCAGGGCCTCTTCCAGTCTTATATTCAGTTGATTGGGGATCAACTTGGCTATCCGGTCCACCTCGCCGTAAGGCATGCTCATGGCCCGCCCCACATCCCGTATCACGGCCCGCGCCTGCATCTTACCAAAGGTTATAATCTGGGCCGTATAGTCCTTACCCCCATATTTTTGTGATATGTATTCCAGGACCTCTTCCCTTCTATCCTTACAGAAATCGACGTCGATATCCGGCATGCTGCGTCTTTCGAGGTTCAGGAAGCGTTCAAAGAGAAGGTTATATGGCAATGGATCAACGTCCGTGATGCGCAAGGCATAGGCCACCAGGCTGCCGGCGGCCGAACCGCGGCCCGGGCCGACCGGGACGCCCTTCTTCTTGGCGTAGTTGATAAAGTCGGATACGATGAGAAAGTAACCGGAAAAGCCCATCTGCCGGATAACGTCCAGCTCGTAGGACAGTCTCTCCCGGTAAACCTCTTCTCTTTTTTTATCCAGCCCTTCCTTCCGGCTTATAGCCTCAAGGCGTTTTTTAAGCCCCTCTTTGGCTTCCTGCGCAAGCTTGCTATCGAGCGTTTCTCCTTCTGGCACAGGATAGACGGGAAAATGATATTCCCCCAGTTCGAGTTCCAGATTACAACGCCGGACAATTTCTATGGTATTTTGTAAGGCCTCCGGGGTATCGGAAAAGAGCGACTCCATCTCGGCCGGTGCACGCAGGTAAAGCTGGTCAGTAGAGAATCTCATCCTGTTTTGATCCCCCACGGTCTTTCCGGTCTGCACGCAGAGGAGGACATCATGGATGCGGGCGTCTTCACGGCGCAGATAGTGGCAGTCATTGGTAGCCACCAGAGGGAGAGAGAGGCGATCGGCAATCACTTTGAGGCCGCTGTTAACCGTCTTCTGTTCGGCTATGCCGTTTTCCTGTAGTTCCAGGTAAAAGCGATCCGGAAAGATGCGGGCGTAGGCCTTGGCCTTCTCCATAGCCGCTTTTTCGCCTTCATGCAGAAGGGCAAAAGGGATCTCGCCATGCAGGCAGGAGCTGAGGGCAATAAGCCCGGCATTATATTTTTCCAGGAGTTCTTTGTCGATGCGCGGCTTGTAGTAAAAGCCCTCGAAGTATGCGGTGGTTACCAGATGACAGAGGTTTTTGTATCCCTCCTGGTTCTGGGCCAGGAGGACCAGGTGAAAAGCGCTCTCTTCGTTTACCCGCGCCGTTTTATCCGAACGGCCTTTGGGCGCTACATAGACCTCGCAGCCAATGATGGGTTTTATATCGTTTTGCCGGGCCATCTGATAGAAGTCAACGGCGCCAAACATATTGCCGTGGTCGGTCATGGCTATGGCCGGCATGTGGTATTCTTTGGCCGTACGGACGAGGTCCTTGAGGCGGATGGCACCATCTAAGAGGCTATATTCGGTATGGACATGCAGATGGATAAAGTTGGCACGTTCCATGATACGGTATTATTATCTTATTCCCATTCTATAGTGCTGGGCGGCTTGGAAGAGATGTCATAAACTACGCGGTTTATGCCCTTTACCTCATTGATGATGCGATTGGATATGGTGCCGAGGAGGTCGTAGGGTATCCTGCTCCAATCAGCAGTCATGGCGTCGAGGCTGTCCACCACCCGAAGGGCTATGACATGCTCATACGTCCTCTGGTCGCCCATAACCCCCACCGTCTTGATAGGTAAGAGGACAGCAAAGGACTGCCATACCTTTCGGTACAGACCGGCCTTTTTCATCTCTTCGAGGACGATGGCGTCGGCCTCCCGCAGGATAGCCAGCCTTTCTGCGGTTACCTCCCCCAGGATACGGATAGCCAGCCCCGGTCCGGGAAACGGCTGCCGATAGACGATATCTTTGGACATGCCCAGCTCCAGGCCGACCTTGCGCACTTCATCCTTGAAGAGTTCCCGGAGGGGTTCAATGAGCTCAAGCTTCATGATTTCCGGCAGGCCGCCTACATTATGATGGGTCTTGATTATGGCGGAAGGGCCTTTAAAGGAGACGCTTTCAATAACATCCGGGTACAGGGTACCCTGGGCCAGGTACTTGACCTTTCCTATGCGCCGGGCCTCCTTTTCAAAGACATGTATGAATCCGTGGCCGATGATACGCCTTTTGGCCTCAGGATCAACGACCCCTTTCAGTTGTTTAAGGAAATATTCTGAGGCGTCCACATAGGCGAGTTTAATCTTATAATGCCGCATAAAGAGATTGCGGACGCTTTCCGGCTCACCTTTCCGGAGCATCCCGTTATTTACAAAGATACAGGTAAGCTGCGGGCCGATGGCCTTATGCATGAGCACGGCTACTACTGAAGAGTCCACGCCGCCACTGAGGCCGCAAATAGCCTTATCCGGGCCGACCTTTTCTCTAATGGCCTCCACCGTGGTCTCAATAAAGGACTTCATGGTCCAGCGCGGTTTGATCTTACAGATGCGCAGGATGAAGTTTTTCAGGATATGGTTTCCGATGGAGGTGTGTACCACCTCGGGATGGAATTGCACCCCAAAGAGCGGCCTTTCTCTGTGCCGCAGGGCGGCAATAGGGGAGTGCGCGGTGTGGGCGATAGGTGCAAAACCGGCCGGGAGGCGGTTAACCTTATCCCCGTGGCTCATCCACACCGGATGGGTCTTCTCCAGGCCTAGTTTCAGGCCGTAAAATAAATCTCTTGCGTCGTCGATGAAGAGATCGGCATGGCCGTATTCCCGCTTTATGGCATGAGCCACCTTACCGCCTAATTGATGGGCCATGAGCTGCATACCGTAACAGATGCCCAGTACCGGTACGCCAAGATCATAGAGTTCCAGTGTGCTTATGGGAGCGCCCTTATCATAGACTGAGGACGGCCCTCCGGAAAGTATAATACCCTTCGGCTGGAAGGCGCGGATCGCGGCTAAAGACAGGTTAAAGGGATGGATCTCACAATAGACCTTATTTTCGCGGATTCGCCTGGCAATAAGCTGGGTATATTGCGAGCCAAAATCCAGAATCAGTATGTTTTCTGCGTGTAAAGTGTCTTTCATCTCTACTGTACTTTGTTTTTTTATTGGTCCACCCTGTAGTTCGGGGCCTCTTTGGTTATAATGACGTCGTGGACATGGCTTTCTCTCAGGCCGGCCGGGGTAATCCTGACGAAGGTCGCCTTATGGCGCAGTTCCTCTATGGTTTTACAGCCTACATAACCCATGCCGGCCCTCAGGCCGCCCAGCAATTGATATACAGTGGCCGCCAGCGGGCCGCGGTAGGGGACCCGGCCTTCAATGCCCTCCGGTACGAGCTTGGACAACTGTTCGATATTCTCCTGAAAGTAGCGATCTTTACTACCTTTTTTCATGGCCTCCAACGATCCCATGCCCCGGTAGACCTTGTAGGTCCTTCCCTGATAGAGCACGGTCTCACCCGGGCTTTCCTCCGTGCCGGCAAAAAGGCTTCCTATCATCACAGAATGGGCCCCGGCGCCTATGGCCTTGGTTATATCCCCGGAAAACTTAATGCCGCCGTCCGCGATGACCGGGATGTCATACTTGTTACAGACCAGGGCACAGTTGTGTATGGCCGTCATCTGCGGGATCCCCACGCCGGCGATGATGCGTGTCGTACAGATAGAGCCGGGGCCGACTCCCACCTTTACGCCGGTCGCTCCGGCCTTAATTAATCGTTCAGCGCCTTCCGCGGTGGCTACATTACCGGCGACAAGTTCCAGACCGGGAAAATGCTTTCTGATCTCTTTTACTGCCTTGACCACATTTTCTGAGTCTCCATGGGCAGAATCAATAACTACAACGTCAACCTCGGCCTCAACTAAGGTATTTACGTGTTCAATCCGTTCCGGACCTACACCTACGGCTGCACCTACCCTGAGCCGGCCCAGGCTGTCTTTGCAGGCCATGGGATATTTTTTTATTTTTTCAATATCCTTTATGGTGATCAAACCCTTCAGATTTCCTTCCTCATCAACCACTAATAGTTTTTCAATGCGTTTTTTATGCAGGAGAACCTTTGATTCCTCCAGGCTTATTCCTACCGGAGCGGTTACCAGGTCCTCCTTGGTCATTACTTTTTCCACTTCCTGATCCAGATTGGTTTCAAAGCGAAGATCGCGGTTGGTGACAATGCCGACCAGCTTTTTTCCTTCGACTACCGGTACACCTGAGATGCGGTATTGCTGCATGATGTTCAATACCTCATATATCTTCTGCCCCGGGCTGACGGTCACCGGATCAACGATCATGCCGCTTTCAGACTTCTTGACCTTTTCCACCTCCAGCACCTGGCTTTCAATGGGCATGTTCTTGTGTATGATTCCGATCCCGCCTTCCCGGGCCATACTGATGGCTGTATGGGCCTCGGTTACAGTATCCATAGCGGCGCTGACCAGGGGGATATTGAGCTTAATATTGCATGTGAACCGGGTGCTCGTGTCCACGTCCTTGGGCAAAACCGATGAGTTCTGGGGCACCAGTAACAGGTCGTCAAAGGTATAAGCTTCGTTTATTTCATGTAACATTTTTCCCTATTCCTTTCCCAAATATCTATGGCTATTCCCTCCAGGATACCGTTGTGGCTGACGGTCATTTCTGAACGGGAAAAGGCCTTCAGGAGACCTATCCATACTATTAATCCGGCCAGGATAATGTCTTCTCTCCCGGGTTCGAGACCGGCCAGGGCTAATCTATCCCTAGCCTTTTTTACCCTTAACCGGTCGAATAGTGCAAGCAGTTTGTTTATGGTCAGGATATGCCCGTGCACCAGCTCGGGAATATAAGCGCTCAGGCCCAGGTCCATAGCGGCCAGGGTGGTTGCGGTTCCTGCGGTGCCAACCAGAATATAGTCCCCTCCATGCATAATATCGTTAAATGGCGCAAGCATTACGACCTTGCCTAATTGTTCGGCCGTACAGACCCTGAGACTCTCTATCTCCTTTTCCAAGGGAGGATCATGCTTAAAATAGGTCTCGGTGAGATATACCGCTCCCAGGTCCATACTATGAACGGCTTCGATTCTGTAATCTCTGACTATAATGAGTTCCGTGCTGCCGCCACCTGCATCCACGACCACAGCCCGGTTACAGGGTTGCGGAAAATCCCATAAGATGCCCTTTACAGAGAGCTTAGCCTCTTCTTCACCGGATATTATATCGATGGGGACGCCTGTCTGATTATAGAGCTGTTGTATGGTTTCTCTCCCATTACTGGCCTTGCGAAAGACACTGGTTCCTACGGCCCGGAAGTCATCGACTGAGTGCCTTTCCATTCCCTCCTTAAAACGTCCCAGAATCGGTGCAGCCCTGGCTACAGCCTTTTCGTTTATAATACCCTGCTGTTTGAGACCTTCTCCTAACCTGACGTTCGCCCTGTCCGTATGAAGGGCGAGGATTTTTTTGTCTTTGATTTTACCAATCCAGAGACGTATGGTGTTTGTACCAACGTCTATAGAGGCCAATTTTTGTTGCATTATGGAGACAGGTCTAGGCTTGACATTGAGTATTGTATATTACTATATTCACAGACAAAAGGAAAGGGAGGCCATAATACCTTTTGATTGTTTCTGTTAACACTGTCAATCCCCAACCCAGATTGATTAACCGGATAGTAGAAGTACTCCGTTCCGGCGGGATTATTGCTTATCCGACGGATACTGTATATGGAATAGGGTGTGATATTTTTAATAAAAAGGCTATAGAGAAGATCTACCAGATAAAGCATAGACCAAGGCATAAGCCCTTTAGTTTTATCTGCGCCGACCTTAAGAATATCAGCGAATACGCCTACGTTTCCAACTTTGCCTATAAGATTATGAAAAAGTTACTGCCCGGCCCCTATACATTTATCCTGGAGGGGTCTAGTCTAGTACCAAAATTGATGCTTACCCGCCGCAGAACGGTTGGGATCAGGGTGCCGGACCATACCGTTTGTCTGGCTATAGTACGGGCATTGGGGCATCCTATTATCAGTACCAGCGCTACTATAGGAGATTCTCAAATAATGATTGGGGACCCCGAAGAGATAGAAGAGAAATCAGGGGCCTCCTTGAACCTGGTTGTTGACGGCGGGGTGCTGTACCCTGAGCCTTCTACAGTAGTTTCGCTTATTGATGATAGCCCGGAAATAATACGTGTAGGCAAGGGAGATATCGGTCTATTTAGCTAAGGTCTTTTTGAGTTCTTTACCCATCTTGAAGAGGACTGTTTTTCTGGACTTTAATTCCATTGCCGCCCCAGTCTTTGGATTTTTACTTATGCGTGATTTCCTCATCCGGGGATTAAAAGTGCCAAAGCCTCTGATTTCTACGCGCTTACCTTCAGACAGAGATTTTTGCATGGTTTCAAAGATGGTATCCACTATGACCTGTATATCTTTTTTGTAATATTTAGGGAACCGTACGCCTAGTTGATTTATTAGATCGCTTTTAACCATAAGATACACCTGCCTGTTATTTATATTTCACACATGGAATGCTGGAAAAATGAGTCCACCATTCCATTATCCCAGTATTCCAATTGCGTAGCGAAGCGGAGCTAAGCTCCTAATCCGGCTTCGAAAGAAAGTTTGTATGGGATATAGAAAATCCCTTGCAGGACACTTTCCCTAAAGGTGGTGTCAAAGACAAGCTCCCAGAGGGATATTCCTTTTTTCCTGGGATATATCACCTCCGGCTCTTCTTTGAGACCCGCCATCTGTCCGGCCACGGCTACGGCCTCTTCCATATTCCCCAGTTTGTCAACCAGCCCCAGCTCCATAGCCTGTTTACCGGAGAAGATCCGGCCGTCGGCTATCCCCCGGATTTTTTCTTGAGGCAGTTTTCGCCCGGAGGCCACAACTTCTATAAACTGGGATTGTACATCATCTATGACTCCCTGAACCATGGCCTTTTCTTTTGCCGTCATTTCCCGGGTCAGGGACCCTGTGTCTTTTAATTCACCGCTTTTTAAGGCGCTTATTTTCAGGCCTATTTTACGTAATAGTTCTTCTGCGTTAGCAAACTTCATAATAACGCCGATGCTGCCGGTTATTGTCCCTGGGTTGGCTATGATCTTATTTGTCCCCACCGCTATATAATAGCCGCCGGAGGCAGCTATGGAACCACAGGAGGCGACCACTGGTTTTACCTGGCTGGCCCTCCTTACCTCGGCGTATATTTCCTGAGCAGCGCCCACTATGCCACCCGGGCTGTCGATACGGACAACAATGGCCTTGATCTGTGAGTTTTTACGTAAGGCCGAAAGCTCCTGGATGGTTTCTTTAGAGTCTGTGATTAACCCGTTTATTTCGACTATCCCTATTTTTTCGCCCGGGGCTAGCATATACCCTTTTTCGCCGATCCAGGCAAATATAAAGACAATAATAATAAGTCCGAAAAAAATAGAGGCCAGAATGGCTAACCCGAATAGGATCGGATGCTTTTTCATGTCTTACGGCGTCTTATTAATGGTTATTGGCAAGCTCTCTTTTTAAAAGTTCTCCCAGAGTAGATGTGGCGTTTTCATCTTTAGCGAGATAGCCGTTAGCTAAAGATTTCCCTTCTTCTATTTCCAGCCTTTTTATGGATAAGCCGATCTTCTTTTTTTCCGGTGAGATATTTATTACCTGGGCAGTAACCGTATCCCCTGTCTTGTAAAGTTCGCGTATATCTTTCGATTTATCCTGGCTGACCTCCGATGTATGCACCAGTCCTTCAATCCCTTCTTCCAACTGGATGAAGATACCGAAGGCAGTGATGTTTGTTATAACACCGGTTACTCTGGTTCCTACGGGATAGACGCTGGAGACCTTGCTCCAGGGATCGGGCTGCAATTGCTTGACCCCGAGGGAAAATTTTTTATGTTCGCTGTCTATACCTAGGACAACGGCCTTGATAAGCTGCCCCTTTTTATAAAGTTCGGCCGGATGTTTAATCTTTTTCGTCCAGGAAAGGTCAGAGATATGTATCAGGCCGTCGATTTCTTCCTCTATACCAATAAATATCCCGAAGTCCGTAATGTTCTTGATCTTCCCTTCAATTACCGTCCCCACCGGATATTTTTCCGCTATAGCGTCCCAGGGGTTAGGCGTCACCTGCTTTAATCCCAGAGAAATACGCCTGCCCCTGGCATCAGTATTCAGGACCATTACCTCGACAGTATCACCCATGGATACTACCTGATGAGGATGGCGAATCTTCCTGTTCCACGACATCTCTGAAATGTGTACCAGGCCCTCTACTCCTTCTTCCAACTCCACAAAGGCGCCATAGTCGGCGAGGCTGACTACCTTTCCCCCGACCCGTGTGCCGGGCGGATATTTATCTGCAGCTGATTCCCATGGATCAGGGGTTAGCTGTTTTAATCCCAGCGAAATCTTTTCGTTCTCCCGGTCAACGCTAAGGATTTTTACCTTTATGGTGTCGCCGAGCCTATATACCCTGGAGGGATGTTCTACTCTCCCCCAGGACATATCGGTTATGTGTAAAAGGCCGTCAATGCCTCCCAGATCAACGAAAATGCCGTAGTCAGTGATATTTTTGACCTTTCCTTCTACCGTTTGTCCTTCCGCAATTGTAGAAAGCGTCTTGTTTTTCAATGCCTTTCTTTCTTCGTTTAAAAGGACCCGCCGCGAGAGAATAACGTTAGAGCGGTCGGCATTTATTTTTAATATCTTGAAACGGTATTTATTTCCGATGAGACTTTCTGCGTCCTTCACCGGCCGTAGATCGGCTTGAGATGCAGGCAAAAATGCATTAATGCCGATATCTACACTAAAGCCGCCCTTAACCTTCCCCACTATCCTGCCTTCTATACTGGAACCCTCGCTGAAGTTTTGCTCGATGGTACCCCAGGCCTTGATTCTATCGGCCCGTTTTTTAGACAGTAAGGATAAGCTATCCTCCCGGCCTTGCCTTTCCAGGTAAACATCTATTATTTCTCCGACGGAGGCCTGTACCTGACCATCTTCGCCTGTGAATTCTTCAATAGGGACCTGACCTTCTGACTTACAGCCTACGTCAACCATCACATAGTCTCTGTTAATACTTATAATCTTGCCCTGAAGAATCTCCCCCGTGTGGACCGTCTTCAGGCTCTCTTCGTAAAGTTTATTAAATTCCAGCGATTCGGCGGCCTCCTGCCTACGGTGGGCCGTGTCCCCTTTATTCTCTCCGCTGCTGGACTTAAGCAGGTCTGTTTTTGATAATTCTTCCATTATGGTATGCTCTTTTATATCCATTAACCAACAATCTCCCTATTTTCATTGACTATTTTACAATATATAACAAACTGAGGCGGAAAGTTCAACCAGTTTCACGGATTTTATATCTAACCCGGATCTGCCATGGGCAGACAACCAATGCCAAAATCCCAAGTTCAAATGACTATAATGTCATTAGTCAATAGTCATTTGTCACTGGTAAAAGTGATCCATCCTCCAGCTTAACCAATGACCAGTGACGGGTGACGTTTTGAACTTTAGCGCTTTGACATTCATTTGTCCGCCTGAGGCGGATGAGTTTTGAAATTTGTCATTCTTCTTGGCTTTCAGCCATCAGCTATGAGCTATGAACTTTGAACTTTTACCCTCCCCCTTCTTCTGCCCTAAGGGCGGCCTTTTCTTCTATTTTGGCCAGCATAAAGGCGATTACCTCATCTATGGTTTTGTCTGTACTATCCACATAAATAGCATCCGGGGCAGGCATTAACGGGGCTACAACCCGGCTGCTGTCGTCAGCATCTCTTTTTAACATCTCTTTACAGACCTGTTCGTAATCCAGGTTATTGCCTTTTTGCCGCAGTTCTTTGTGCCTTCTGGAGGCCCTTTCTTCCGGTGAAGCGTCAAGATAAAACTTGATGTCAGCATCGGGAAAGACCACCGTTCCCATATCTCTTCCTTCCGCTATTACGCCGCCCTTTTTGCCCATGTCCCTTTGCATCTCCAGCAAGGATCTTCTGACCATCGGTTTGGCTGAGATATATGAGGAAAGCATGCTGATCTCCGGGGTCCGGATCTCTTCACTAACATCCTCTCCGGCCAAGATAACCGTTAGTCTGCCGGCGTTATAGGTCAGGGCAATGGCGGGCTTGCGGCACAGCTTTTCCAGGTCTTCTTCCCTATCGGGGTTAAGATTATTTTTTTGGGCAGAGAGCGCTAAGGCCCTATATAAGGCGCCGGTGTCGAGATAGGTATAGCCCAGGATATCGGCTATTTTCTTGCTGACCGTGCTTTTACCTGCACCGGCCGGCCCGTCTATAGTTATGAGCAGACCCTTCGGGATGTTATTATCGGCCATGGGTTCCCATGACCTCCTTGAAGGCGGTTAGAAATCGCTCATTTTCCGCCGGGAGGCCAACGGTAATGCGGATGTAACCGGGCAGTTTGTAGGCGTGCATGGGCCTTACAATAACCCCTTTGCGAAGGAGCTTTTCGTAAACTGCCTTGCCATCGGTTTTTATGTCTATAAGGAAAAAATTGGTCTGGGTGGGAAGACAGCGGTAACCAAGGCGCCCGATTTCACTCGTTAGATAATTAAGACCTTCTCTGACCATTTCCTTTGTTCTGGCCAGGTGCTCTTCATCACTCAGCGCCGCCAGGGCGCCCACCTGGGCCAGGGAATTGACATTAAAGGGCTGTCTGATGCGGTTTATATATTCGGAGAGTTCTTTTTTCATCACCCCGTAGCCGATACGGAGCCCGGCCAGGCCATAGGCCTTGGAGAAGGTCCTTAAGGTTATGACCAGATAGGGGGAATCAAGGTAATCCAGCCCGCAGAAGGTGCTATCCGTGGTAACAAAGTCATAATAGGCCTCGTCGGCCACCACGATCACACCCGGCGGGAGGTCTTTTAAGAATTGTTCAAAGGCCTTTTTTGCAACTATAGTCCCCATGGGATTATTGGGATTGTCCAGAAATATCAGCCTTGTCCGGGCGGTGACCGCTTTTGCTATCCCGGCCAGGTCATGGCTGCCTTCCTTCAGCGGCACGACTATATTCCGGCCGCCTACGGCCTGCACCATTTTTCTATAGACCAGGAAGGTGGGGTCGCTCGTGATGGCCTCGTCGCCCGGGTTAAGAAAGGTGCGCACAATCAGCTCGATCAGTTCATTAGAGCCGTTGCCGAGGACGATGTTCTCCATGCTAAGACCGAGTTTTTCGCCCAAGCCCTTTTTCAGATAATAGCCACTACCGTCCGGGTAACGGTGCAACCTGCCAAGGGCAGCCTTAATAGCCTCTACGGCCTTTGGCGATGGGCCCAGGGCGTTTTCGTTTGAGGCCAGCTTTATAGAGTTTTTTACCCCATATTCCCTTTCCAATTCTTCGATTGGTTTTCCGGGCGGGTAGGGAACAAGGCTTTGGATATATTCAGCCACAAGGGGTTTAATCATTATTCCCTCCAGAGGTGATAGTAAGACATCTTCTTTACTCCACCTCATCTTAAAAAGCAACCTGCTTCTGCCACCCTTGATCCACCATCAAACTATTGACAGAGAGCAAGGGGTGATCTCCGATTACCAGGCAGCCGGGCTCAAATCCGAATATCGAATATCGAAATCCGAAACAAATTCAAATGTCCAAATTCCCAATGTTCCAAACGACAGCAGC
>JBFMAZ010000040.1:0-8858 GCA_040755415.1 Thermodesulfobacteriota bacterium
AAGTAATTACGAAAAATTCGCCGCCCTAACACTTTTTCAAAAGTCAAGCAAAAAACGACATGGATGCAAAATTTTTCTCCGTTTTCTCAGTATTCAACATATGCAAAAACCTAACCGGACAAAGCTGCATGTAAATATGCTTTTCTTGTTTGGTTATTTGTGATCCTCTTCGGCACCGGCCTGATCGGTCTGGCTGGAGCGGCCCGGAGGAAGTTGGGGAAGAAAAAGTAATGAAAGCAGGAGAGCCTAAAAGCTGAAGGCAAGAAAGCTGAAAGCGAGAGGGTTGAAAGCAAGAAGGCTCAAAGCTGGAAAGCGAGAAAGCTCAAAGCTGGAAAGCGAGAAAGCTCAAAGCTGGAAAGCGAGAAAGCTCAAAGCTCTATGCCCTATGCACCAAGCTCCCTGGAGTTAACCCTTGGTTTTATAAAAGGCTAAAGCCTTAACTCCATGCTCAAGAAGTCAGGAGTAAAAAGGAAGGGCGGGGAAACCCCGCCCTTTGCTTTTATTGGGCTACCTGGAAAGAACGTCCCATAGGTTGAAAGGCTTCTACTTCTTGACGTTCTAATTTGGACCTGATCTCTTCAAATCGCCGGACTGTCTCCTGGGAATAAAGGCGTTCCCCACAATGCAGACAAACCTCCGCCTGTACCTTGATTACGGCGATATGGGCCCCACCTCGCAACAATTTTTCGACCTCTTTTTCCATCAGTTCGCCGCCACACACCGGACACTTGTTGAAGGGCATCATAGTTGCTACCTCCTCTTTCGCCAGTCGATCCATTTTTGGGGATCCGGCCTGTAAACGGTAATTAATACAGCCCACCGACTTCTTTCATTATATGCCCATACGCTATGGACAGGCTCTCCGCGAAAATTACAACCATAAATCAGGAAGCTCGGATAAGGTCTGTCTGTTATATAACTCTCAATGATCTCGCCTTGGAATACGGAAAAGAATATTTCGTCGAAAGTAAGACCATCAGCCTGGGCTTCTTCATCCGCATGATCGGTAATTCGGATTCGATTGGCCCTGATGGCTTCAATGATATCATTTATGTTCATATTTATACAGACGTTTTTGTCGGAGGTATGAATACGACTTTTATATAACTCAAATAAGTATAACACCATAAGCCTTAAAAGGCAATGGACTTCGACTACAGTCCGGCTGGTCTGGGCGGAATTGCCTGTTACAAATCCGCACACCTCGGCGCATCTTCAGGTGGTATTTTGGCGAAGAAAGTTCACGAAGAAGTAATGAAAGCAAGAGAGCTGAAGGAGTTAGAAGGCAGAATACAGGAAGTCAGGATACAGAAGGAAAAAGCAAAGGGCGGGGAATATCCCCGCCCTTTGCTTTTTGGTGCTACTTCTTCGCTCTGGATTGGTCAGGAAAAAGAAAACCCAAGACACTCAAGTCTTCGTCTAAATCCGGCCAATAGATTCCATACCCCGATGGAGAAATCTCGTAATTTTTTAACTGTTCTCTGGTTGCTTCTGAAAGCTTGGGATACCAGGCTAAAGGAATAGTTATAGTTCTTCCATCGGTTAAATATACTTGCATAGAATGCTTCAAAAATTTTAGATCCAATATACCTGGTAGCTTAATCTGTTCGGCTATAGAAGTATTCATTCCATTTTCCCTCGATTATACGTCTGTTATCCTTTATTACATCCAGGACAATCCTTAACTGGCTTGCGTTGAGGTTATAACTCCACACTAATTGACATGAAGGTATCCAAAACTTTGCCTCGCCGCCTTGGCCTATGACATGAATATGGCAGGGCTCAAACCCTTCATTACTATAAAAGAGAAATCTGAAACCCTTTTCTCGAAGTATGGTAGGCATTTATTACCCTGACCTATCTCAATATTCTTCATCGGCTGTCTCTTTGATTTGAACTATAGCATTACAACCTCTAAAAGGCAATAAGATTAAAACCTTGCGCAGTCCGCTAGGTGGATGGGTAATGTGCTCGCTATGCATGTTCAATCGTCGTCAAAAAGTAGTTCAAAATCCCTTGGGGTTATAATTCTTATCCCTTGATATATCCCGATCGCAAGCAAATCTTTATCGCCGGTGACCAGAAAGTCCGCCTTTGCAGCCAGGGCACAGACCAGTATCAAGTCGTCGTTCCTGTCTCGGCAGACCCCCTTCACCTCGACATTCCCCTCAATAGGATCTATGATGAAAGACAGTTCTCTGATAAGGGACAGGGCATCTTTTGTCTCTGATCTGCTCACAGAAAATTGTTTATGGAGCTTTTCTTCAAATTCGGCCAGGATAAAAGGACAGGTGTATAACTTAAACTCTTGCTTGTTTGCCCTTGAAAGCAGTTTCGAACACAATCCATCCGTCAGGAAGGCTGAAATCAAGACATTGGTATCAAAAAGGGCTTTCAAGATACCGCCTTAAAAACGTCTTCATCCGTAACAATCCCGGCCCGTTTTGCCTTTCGAACCAAGGTCTTTTTAAGCCTTTTAAAACGTTCTTCCCATAGATAAGCCCGCAGCGATTCTTTTATAATTTCACTCTTTGCCATACCGCTTTCTTTTGCGAACTTATTAAGTTTTGAAGCCATTTCTTCCGGGAGGCTGACAGAAATCACAGTCCTCATAACTTATCACCCCTTATTTTTTGTATTACAAACTATTACAAGCTATCCTTTGCGTCAAGGGGAAAAATTGACGCCGGCCTGAAAGGTTAATTCCTGAAAGTTATGGCCACAGATTTTCGCTGATGCCCGCAGAAAAGCTTTTTTACCGCTGAGAACGCAGAGTCCACAGAGAAAGATTGTGAGACAGACAATATGCTACTCAGCGTTCTCCGTGATCTCTGCGGTAAATATAAAGCTGTTAATATCCTGATAATCTGCGTTTATCTGCGTCCCAAGAAAAACTTTTTTACGTACCACCTTTTCAATCGCTGAATTGGATTTCGATTACCCCAGCGTAGATAACCCTGTTTATAAACCTGAAGATATGGGTCGAATTGAAAATAGTACGGAACGGCCTTTATTTTTCTCCTTTTCAGGATGATGTTCATAACTTCCGTGGCCACCAGGGCGCTGCAGAGCTGGCAGGCCAGCCCCAAGGAAGGCCCGGTTTGTTTGGTAAGGTCTATTGATGATGACTTAATGTACTTAAGATGTGTGGCCTTGGGTGCCAGACCCAGGCCAAAGGCTATGAGCTTATCGATTTCTGGCAGATTATCATTAAGATCAAAATATTCATCGAAACTCATACCATGGGGGGTGAAGACATGCAGGGTGGCGCTGAACCCCATAGGCCCTGAGGTAATGGCATAAATACCACGATCTCCGGCCTCTTTGAAAAGCAAACGGCGGGTTTCTATATTGAAGAAGTCTATACCGTCCACCACGACATCTGCGTCCTTCAGAAATTCGGGGATGTTATCCTTGCTTATACCCTGGTCAAAAACTTTTATATCGGCTTGTGGGTTTATGGCCAGGGCCATCTTTTTCATGGCTTCAGCCTTATGCATGCCGACGGTTTCCATGGTAGCTCCCACCTGCCGGTTGAAATTGGCTGTTTCAAAATGGTCGAAGTCAGCGATATTGAAGCGTTCGAATCCGGTGCGGGCTAATGTGAGGAGGTAGTGGCCGCCTACGCCGCCGACCCCGGCAATGGCTATTCGGGCCTTCTTAATCTTTTGCTGTTCTTCAGGAGATATGAGCCCTATGTTCCGGCAGAAGGCCTCATCGTATGACCAGGAGATTGTAGAATCATCTTTCATATCAGGCAGTAAATGGCTATCCTTCTTTTCTTAAAAGGTCATGCGTACCAACTCTTCGTAATTCAAGGATTTCACCGTCGTATCGTAAGGTCATCCGATAGCCCCTGGTTATTCTTACCTCGAACTTGTCAGCGCCCTTGAGTTTTTTCATCTTAAGTGAGGGATACCTGGGATTTTTGACCAGGAGGGTGATCTGTTTATCAACGTGTTTTTGAATTTCCAGTGAAAGGCCTCGGTAATCTTTCAGGAAGGATTCTGTACGCCTAATTTTCATCATGAATATCCTTCAAGAGATCTTCCACATTTTCAAAGTCCTTATATCGGCCCTTTCTTAGATCCTCATCTGCTTTCCTTTCCTTTTCTTGCCACTCCGGCGTCCAAAACCAGGCCTGGTCTCTTGGCACTTTGATAGTTTTGATGGGTACTATTTTTGCTGCATTCCCCTCTATTACAAAATCTATTTCATCGCCCGGTCTTAGCCTTAGCGTCTCCAAGACCTTTTTAGGAATGGCTACCTGCCTTTTGGAACTTATCTTCATGGTAAATGACAACCCCCTACTTTACTATTTTACAGTAAAATATATCCATTAAGTTACCAATGTCAAGAGTTAGTTAACTTTTGGATTAACAACTTTCAATAATATAGGCAGCGTGGTCAGCTCCACCAGGAGCGCGATTAACATGGTAAAGGCCGTCAGACAGCCGAATTGGATCGTCGGGATAAAATTGGATAATACCAGTATGCCGAAACCCATCACAATTACCATGCAGGTAGAAATCACGGCCGATCCTTTAGACTGCATGGTTATGGCAATGGCCTGGAAGTTGTCTTTACCTGTTCTTCTCTCGTGCTTATAACGGGTCAGAAAGTGGATGGTATCGTCAACGGCAATGCCTATGGCCACTGTAGAGATCATGGCGGTAGAGGTATTAAGGGGGATGCCCAGCCACCCCATCACGCCGAGGTTAATGAGGAGCGGGATAGCATTGGGTATAATGCTTATAAATCCGAGGGAAAACGACCGGAGGATGATAAAGATTACGCCGAAGATAAGGAAGACGGCCAGAGAGAGGCTATATATCTGGCCGTTTACCAGGGCCTCGATCAGGTTGGCAGTAAGCAGGGATTTGCCGGTTATCCGAATCTCAAGGTCAGGTCCTTGCAAGGGTTTGATAAATGCATCAGTCTTGTCTATCATGGCCCGGATGTGTCTCGAATTGTGCTCCCTGAAGTGAGCAGAGATGCGGGCGGTCTTGTAGTCAGGATCGATATAATCCCGGATATCCCCGGCGCTGTAAAGGAGCATATACTGGGCGGCCAGATTCTTGGCGGCCGGCAGCTGGTAATAGGCCGGGTCTTCATTATGGAAGGATTGATTCATGTCTTTAAGGTAATCTGCGACAGAAATGACGCTGTCAATCTTTTCCTGCCCGCGTAGAAATTCTTCCACAGAGTCTATCTTTTTCAGCGCCGATGGTTCGAGTATGCCGTCCATCGCCTTTGTTTTGACCGAGATCTCGATGGTAGTTACACCACCCAAATTTTTCTCGACAAAATCCGTGGCCTGATAGACATCGCTCCCCTTTTTGAAGTATTCTAAAAGGTTTGTCTCTACTTTTATGCGGGATACGCCCCAGATTGAGAGCCCCATTATAACGAGGGTAAGAATGATTATCTTTTTTTCATGATTGTTCACAAGCCCGTAAAAGAAACGGATGATCTTGGTCTGTGAGGTATTTTCATGAGGTCTAAGATTTATGGGGCGCCGGCGCAGGAGGTAGAGCATGACGGGAATGAACATTATGGATACTAAAAAGGAAAAAGATATGCCCATTGAAGACACATAGCCGAAGTCCCGTATGGGCGGGATATCGTTGGCGCTCAGGGAAATGAAGCCGTCCACCGTGGTAAAGCTCGCTAAGAAACAGGGAAGGATGGCCAGCCTTATGGAGGATATAAGGGCGGAGTCTTTATCGGGCAGGCGGGGCAGGTCTTCCCGATACTGATCGATGATGTGGATGGCCACTGCAATGCCGATGGCCATGATGAGCGGGGCGGTGATGGTGGTTATATTATTTATGGTGGCTTTGACCAGAGGAAACGACCCCATGGTCCATATAAGGCAGATTATGATATTTACCGTGGCAATGGACATGATCCAGAGGCTTCTAAAGATCAGATAAAGGGCGGAGGCGATCAGGACCAGGACGATGGGGACAAAGGTCTTGAGATCACCCATCATATACCGGCTTAAGGTGTTATCGGTTACCGTCCAGCCGGCCTTGTAGATTTTGGGGTGATTCCGGGGAAAGACGTCGTTGATGACGGTATCCGTCTTTTCGAGCAGACGGGTTCGGTAGAGGTCATCGTCCGGGCAATCAAAGGTTTTCACGATAACGGCGGTAGTACGGCCGTCTCTGGAGATCAATCTGTTGACATAAAGGGGGTTGAGGAGGGCCTTTTCCCTGAGGGCGTTTAGTTCATCCGGGGAAAGCGGCAATTTTTCCACCAGGGACCGGACGTAGAAATTATCCTGTTCGCCCCGGATGTCCGTGGTGTCGGTCAGACTGATTACATCCCGCACCTCTTCTATGTTTTCCAGTTTTTCTGTAAGTGCTTTGATCTTCGCCAGCATTTCATTGGTGAAGATATTTTCATCCTTAAAGGCTAGGACAAAGAATTCATCGGTGCCGAAATTCCTCTTGAATTCTTCAAAGAAGACGAGATCGGGATCATTTTTGAGGACAAAAGACTCTACAGAATGTTCCATCTTTGTCCTGGGGAGCATGGATGCGAAGAAGAGCGTAAGGAGGCAGAGGGTTGCCAGAAGCAGCCAGCGTTTTCGCAATATGAAACGGGCTATTTTCTCCATAAGGATCGCTTACTGCTAACGTATCTGGTATCACTTTAGTCTTTTGAAAATGTCGCAAAACCCAGGATCAAATCCCCCCTCGCCCCCCCTTTCCAAAAGGGGGGAATACATTTCCCCCTTTGAAAAAGGGGGATTAAGGGGGATTTCTGAGGCACTGTTTTCTGGACGACTAGCTCTTTTCAAACAACTAAAGTGTTACCGTATCTGAACCCCTTGAGGGTTAAAATGAGAACCTGACGGCAAGATAACCCTGATCGTTTCTGTCGTAGTTCCCTAAAAATGTATCGGCCTTTCCGTCAAAAATGTTCAGGCCCGCGAAGATAGACAGATTGTCCACATAACGCAGTTCGACTTCCGGATTCAGATAGAAGCCGTTGTCGGTGAGGTTGTAACATGAATCAAGATTGAGACGCAGTTTGTCGTGGAAGAAGGGCTTTCTTATACGAAGGAAAAGGCCGGACTCAAACTCATGGTCGAAAAGGATCCTGTCGTCATAGCTGAATATCTTTCTCTGGTATAATTGGAGATTCGCATACCAGTCGTCGGTAAAGGTCCTGTCAATACCAAGGACGTAGTGCAGTATATGCTTGCCGGTAGAGGTGAGGTCATTTTTTAAAAATACCTGGTCGGTCATATAGGCCGCCTCGCCCCGGATGCCGAAGAGGCCCATGGTGGTCTCCACTTCGGCCCCGATGACCTGATTTCTCTCATAGGTTACGATGATATCCTCATCAAGCAGTTGGGCCTGTGCCAATTGGCCCAAAAGCGCCTCTGCCGACGGGTTGCTGACGTTGATATTTTTAATGGGGAAACTTTCAATAAAGGGTAAAGGATTCCTCGTGTAAAGATAACTGATTCCATAGTCGAGGTTGCCGGCTGTCCCGGTAAGCCGCAGTCCGGCCTCTCCGTTCTCAAGGCCGGTGGAGTATTCCTTTTCCCTTGTCTCCAGGCCGGTCAGGTAGTCTTTAAGCGCCTGTGATAATGTCGTGGAGTGCCTTGCCTGAGTCTTGAGGTGCTTGAGGGTGGCCCAGTCCGACCCAAAGAAATCGGTTTTGGCGCTGCGGAAGCGTGGTTTATATATGCCCTCTATGGTGCCTTCGGCCAAAAAATAACGCGCCCGCAGCATAAATACGGGCAGTTTTCTGTCTTCCAGCCTTAATATGATACTCTCCCGCAGGTCCTGCGGATTGAGGTTGTCCACCGGACTTATTTCGTCTGTCTTGCCCCAGCGCACAATCTGGTTGCCGACTGTTATATCCCACTTCTGCTCTGAGAATTCTACATAACCCTCAAACAGTTCGGCGCTGAAATCATCCCTTGAGCCGTCGTTGCGGAACCACAGGTAATCTGACATCACCGAGGCAAGAATCCTGATATGTTCCTCAATCTGGGCCTTTCCTTCCAGGAATAACTTGTTTCTAAAGGTGCGTGTGTCTTCGTAAGGTGCGTCGTGCCGCAGGTCTTCCGCCCCACGGGCCCAGATATTGCCGCTGACCTCGGAGTCTCGGATCAGGGAGAAAGGCTGGGCAGAGGCAGTGTATGCGGGAAAGGGGCGCAGGAATGCAACCAGGGCAAAAAACAGGAACAAGGCCTTGCATTTATCAATATTTTTCCAGATTGCGTAATGTAAAGATATTTTGGTCAACATTGACGTTATATGAGATCTTTTGGATTTCAAGCACTGTCCTGTGCTGGTTACGGAGATCGGCCATCTCGGCCACCATATCCGTCCATATGCCGCTTATCTTCTGGAGATTGAGCACCGTATAGCGTTTCATTGCCCGGCCATGATTGTAATAGTCAATCTGAATAGGCACATAGCTATCTTTGGTTACAAGGGCTACAAACTTTTCGTATTGAGACTCGGCAGAGGGTTTCGGCGTACTCTCCAATATCCAGCAATTAAAGCCGCCCACGACCTTTGATCCCAAAAGCTTATGGACGTCTTTTTCGACCTTCCTCCTTTGCATGTCTTCATAAGTAAAATCCGAATTGACAAACTTTTGATCCTTCTGGCTCGATACAATCCTTCTGCTCCGTCTTAGTTCCGGTAAAAACAGGTACTGGTCATCGTCCCGGCCCTTATTTTCCCAGGTCATAAACCCGGTTCCTCTTATCTCAGCCGGGCTGTTAAAGCGGATCAGCGTCTTTTTTAACTCCCCAAAATCCCTTCGCCATATCTCCATTTCTCTGACACGGCTCCGGCCGTCTTTTTCAATAAGCCTCATAAGTA
>JBFMAZ010000041.1:0-8733 GCA_040755415.1 Thermodesulfobacteriota bacterium
CCCTTTTTCAAAGGGGGAATGTAGGGGGATCCCCTTTTTCAAAGGGGGAAATGTTTCTCCTCCCTTTGGAAAAGGGAGGTTGGGAGGGATTTTAAAATACTTTTTCAAACAGCTAAACTGATACGATAATGTCAGAAGTTTTATGAAAAACAGCCACAGAGATGGGAAATTCGAAATCCGAAGCACGAAACTCGAAACAAATTCAAATGACCAAAACGAAAAATCGAAGACGTTACTGATGGACGTTTCGAACATTAGATATTTGTATTTTGGATTTGTTTCGGATTTCGGATTTCGATATTCGGATTTAGTCGCGGCTATGCCGCGCTGTGCCCTCTGTGGTTAATCTTTTGACAATACGTAATAAAGAGGCTTAATTATGGGAAATGAGACGATTCTCGTTGTAGATGATTCCCCATCTGTTTTAAGCGGCATTACTGAAATTTTGCAGTCCAACGGCTACGTAGTGGATACTGCGCCTGACGGGGCAATAGCCATCGATAAGATTAATGACAAATTTTATGACATAATTTTGACAGATCTGGCTATGCCCAAAAAGGATGGCATGGAGGTTTTGAAATATATCACTGAAAATTCACCGGAGTCCATGTGTATTATCATCACCGGTTACGGCACTATCAAGAACGCGGTTGAAGCTATTCGATTAGGCGCCTTTGATTATCTAACCAAACCGGTCAAATCGGAAGAAATACAGGTGATTATTGAAAGGGCGCTTAATTACCGGGACTTAAAGCGGGAGAATACCACTCTAAAAAAACAACTTACTACCAGATACGCTTACGAAAATATCGTTGGAGATAGTGAAAATATCTGCGAGGTTTTTCGCCTTATTGACAAGGTAGCCCAGACGGACAGCACGGTCTTGATAATGGGAGAGAGCGGGACCGGCAAAGAATTGATTGCCCATGCCATTCATTACCAAAGCGATCGCCGGGATAAGCCGTTTATCCCGGTAAACTGCGGCGCGATTCCGGAAGAGCTGCTGGAAAGCGAGTTATTCGGCCATGAAAAAGGCGCTTTTACACATGCCATTCGCACGCGGATCGGGCGCTTTGAACTGGCCCATGGCGGGACCATTTTCCTGGACGAAATAGGCGATATGAGCCCCAACCTCCAGGTAAAAATCTTGCGCGTCCTGCAAGACCACCAATTTGAACGTATCGGAGGGACCAAAACTATCAAAACGGATATCCGGGTCATCGCCGCTACCAATAAAAACCTGGAAGAGGCCGTGAAAGCAGGACAATTCCGGGAAGACCTCTATTATCGGCTTAATGTTATCCCTATCCATGTCCCGCCTTTGAGGGAACGCGCCAATGATATTCCTCTTCTGGTGCATCATTTCCTGGAAAAATTTAACAAGAGCAAGAAGAAAAATATAAAATCTATTTCTAAAGAGGTCATGCAATGCTTCATGTCTTATGACTGGCCGGGAAACGTTCGCGAGCTGGAAAACATGATCGAGCGACTGATCATACTGGCCAATGATGATAAGATCACCATACGCGACCTGCCGGAAAGATTACTGGCCCATCGTAAGAAGGAGACTGCCCAACCACAAAAACATAATCTTCTTCCTGAAGAAGGCCTTTACCTGCATGCCGCCGTTAACGAGTTTGAAAAGAATCTCATCCTGCAGGCATTGGATAGGGCCGGTTGGGTAAAAAATAAGGCCGCACAGTTGCTCAATCTCAACCGGACGACTCTCATTGAGAAGATGAAAAAACAAAAACTAATGAAACCTGCCAATTCCATGCATAATTGAGTATTTGTCAAAAAATTGACCATATAGCCCTCAACCTCCCCTGGCCTTACCCGCCAAGAACAGGCCTCCGATAATCTCTACATACGTAACTATTTGTATATAAGAAACAAGTTCTGTCTTGACCGTTTATGGCATACTCCTTGCTTTTCTCCTTTAGCAAGTTGTCCGGTCTAGTTATTACTCCGGCAATTAAATACTCAAATACCGTCATTCCGGCCCCGTATCAAGTACGGGGTAAACTCCAGCGGGAATCCAGAAATGAACTGGATGCCGGATCAAGTCCGGCATGACATTTTTATATATTTACTTGCCGGAGCAATAGTTTTCATAAAGCCGAGAGGATGTATGAAACCCGGAAGGATAAATAGATCGATTTTTGTCTTTCTTTTGGTGGCTAGTTTATCCATAGCCGGCGGGCCTGTCGGACAGGCCCTGGCCCGGGGAAAAGGAAAGGTTCCGGCACATCTGACGGTGCTATGGGAAAAGGCGGTAACTAATTTTCAACAAGGCTACTATGATGAGGCCATATCTGCTTGTGAGAAGGTTATTGAGACCGGCGAAGACGGCGTTTTGATGAAAAAGGCTTATTTTCTCCTCGCGGATTGCTATTTCTATAAGTATAGACCGGGCCTGGTTTCCCATTTTCGTTCTATCACCGAAGCTTACCAGACGGCTATACACAAGTATCCGTCCTCTGCCGAGGTTCCCAGGGCCTATCTCCAACTAGGCCTGCTTTATCAGGAAATGGGTTATGATTATGAGGCGCTGGCCTATTTCAACCTGGTCGGCAAAAACTATAAGAACACGCCCTATATCCCTTACGCCCATTTTTACCAGGGAAAGTTATGCCTCTCAGCCCGGCAGTTGGACAAGGCTGAAGGAGAGTTCCAGAAAGTTATATCAACATTTCCTCAGAGCAAGATAATAGGCGAGGCATATTTAGGACTAATTGAGGTCTATATTCAGAGAAAGTCTTATGAACAGGCGGCACAGAATTTAGAGAAGCTACAGAAACTGTGGCCTGATGTCCATCAGCGCCGGCCGGTGATTTTATTCTTCAGGGGAGAGGCTGAAATGGCCGCAAGACAGTATGCCCAGGCCCGTGCCGATTTTCTCCGTTATATAAATATAGCTCCGAATGATGATAAAGACGATCTGGCTATTTATAAGATAGCCGAGGTCTATGAAATAGAGGGGAAAATTCAGGAAGCCATAAAGCTTTATACCTTTTTGACCAACTTCTATCCTCAGAGTGAGGGCGCTGTCCTGGCCCGCTACCGGCTGATCGAACGAATAGAATGGCCGGATAAAACAATGCAGGGGGGGAAGGTGTCGTTTAATACCCGTCCTTATCTTGATTTGATAGAAAACCCCCGGGAATACCCGTTAGCGGAAGAGGCCATGGCCCGGCTGGCATTAAGGTACCATGAGGCTGGAAATACGGCAGAGAGTATAAGCTGGGTGCGGCATTTCATGGAAACATACCCTCAGTCTGAATATCTGGCTTTCGTTCTGGATGCAGGTCAGGAGGCGCTTTCCGGTCAGGCCAGAGACCTTCTTTCCCGCCGGCAATATGTAGAGATCATTAATGCCTATCGTAAGAACGATGAAATAATAACCGGGCTAAAGGACGGCGCTTTTTTCTATTATTTAGCCAGCGCCTTTCGGGAGTTAGGTATTTATGATTCGGCAGCACATTTTTATTACCAGGCCAGTAAACTGGGCGTCAAGGGAGAGGAGGGGCAGCGTGTCCTGCTGGATTGGGCGGACACTGCCCAAAGAAAGGGCGATTATCGCACGGCCGGCATACTGCTGAAGCGCTTGATCTCCAGCCCCGGCAACGAGCCTATCTTAAAAGAGGCGCAGGATAAACTGGGACAAAACTATGTCCTGGCCGGTGAATGGCGTGAGGGGGCGCATTACTTTGCCAGGCTGGTTAAAAAGAATCCGGGAAAGGATATGCCCCCTTCTCTACTGTATAACTGGGCCTACTGTACACAGCGCATTGGGGCAGAGGCAGAGACACGTAACATACTGAATATGCTGGGCCCCTTGCTGGGTGAAAAAGACGACAGCACCTCACTGAAGACCCGGGCTGCCGGACTGTGGATTGATCTGGGAGATAGACAGAAGGAGAAAGGACAATTTGAGGCAGCCATAAAGGATTACCTGACGGCCCTGGCGCTTACCGTGCCGCCGGAAAAAAGATACGGAATTCACTACAAGTTAGCCGCCTGTTATGAGGTCCTGGGGAAGAGGGCCGAGGCCGAGGCCGAACTTACGGCTATTGCCAAAACCGGTGATGAATTTTGGAAAAAGGTAGCTCAAGGCAGATTACAGGGAATCAAATTAGTGAATGTCATTAGTCAATAGTCATTTGTCACTGGTAAAACTTGATCAATCTTCCACAGTTAACATGACCGATGACTAATGACCAGTGACGTTGCCTATAGTTTGGTAAGGTGATTCTAATGACCGTGGCCGACTCAGCACAATTAAGACTGCTTGGCAAGGCGTTTACCGCTTTTAATCATGCCGCCCTGGACTTACAAAAGTCTTTTGTTCAGCTTGAGTCTAAAATAAAGGAATTGGACCTCGAACTTGAGTCTAAAAACAGAAAACTGGCGGACAGTCTGGCTGAAAACAAGAAGGCCCGGGACTTCCTTCACCATATCCTGGAGAGCCTTGAGCCCGGCATTGTGGTATTGAATAAAGGTGAGAGGATAGTGGTATGGAATAGCGCCGCTTGCGCCATTACAGGTATCAACTTCAGCCGGTATAAGGGAAGAAATTTTTACCATGTCCTGAGTAAACATTCCCTGCTGGAAGATTGCATTGTAAAAGAAATAAGGGCGTCAGGATATGGAGAAGAGCATGTGCTCAGGTTCAGGCACGGAAATGATTTTGTTTCTGTCCTGTATACCCTGACCCCTTTAAAAGGCGGCGCTAGCGTTGATGAAGCCGGTTGTATTGCCATCCTGCAAGATATCACCAGGTGGAAGAGGCTGGAAGACCAGGCAGAACGTAATAGCCGCCTCATTGCCATGTGTGATTTGACCGCCAAGATGGTTAGCGAGGTGCGCAACCCACTCGGCAGCATAGAGATTTTTGCTTCCATCTTGCAGAGAGAATTGGCCGGTGATGTCGAAAGACATCGGATAGTAGGACATATTATCCAGGCGGTACGTAGCCTGGACAATCTACTGGCTAATTATTTGATATTTACCCAGTCGCCAAAGCCGAGGCTGCAGAAAATCCCGGTGGCCGCATGGCTCGATGAAGCGGCAAATTTTGTCAGTCTCCTGCCCCGGGCAAAGCCGCTGGAGATTATTAAAAAGTACCACGCCCGCCGGCCATGGATTATGGGGGACCGTGAGCTACTGAAACAGGTAGTGCTTAACCTTATGCTTAATGCTATTCAGGCCATGCCAGCCGGGGGGAAGCTTGTTATCGAGACCACAGATGAAAAAGATAACCCCACGCGGAAGGGTTCGACGGGAATTAGAAAGGGAAAAGAAGGGGTGGCTATACGGTTTGCCGATACCGGTACGGGAATTGCCGCCGAACACCTGGAGAAGATATTCAACCCATTTTTCACCACAAAAGAGGGCGGCAGTGGTCTGGGATTGGCCATAGTGAACAATATCGTTCGGGCGCATGGGGGTATGATAGAGGTTAACAGTGCAGCAGGCAAAGGGACCAATTTTACCATTTATTTACCAAATGAAAAATGAAAAGTGATAATTTTATAAAAAATCGGACCTACCGCAGAGGTCGCCGAGATAACATATTAAAGAGTTTAAAGTTTTTCTCTGCGGGCTCTGCGTACTCCGCGGTGAAAAAGCCTTTTTACGAACAGTTACAGTGGCTCAGATGACTGCAGCATCCATCCTGATCGTAGATGATGACCCCAACATGCGCCTGGCGCTATTTGAGGCATTGGCGCGTAATAACCATAAGATTGTGCTGGCTGAGGATGGTCAGGCCGCGGTTAAGGTGATAGATAAGACGCCGCTGGATCTTGTCATTACTGACCTTAAGATGCCGAAGCTGGACGGGATGGGTGTCTTGTTAGAGGCCAAAAAGAGATTTCCGGATCTGCCGGTGGTTATGCTTACCGGCTATGGGACTATAGAGAATGCCGTGGAAACCATGAAAAGGGGGGCCTTTGATTATATCCTCAAGCCCTGTTCGGTCGAAGTCCTGGAGCACGTGGTAGAGCGCGCCCTGGGAACGAGGCGGGGGGCGCATATCCTGAAAGGACAACCCGCCTCTGAAAGTAATATGCCGCTTACCCCCACACTGGTCACGCGCAACGCACGAATGCAGGGGCTTCTGGATATTGCCAGAAACGTGGCTACCAGCCGCGCGACGGTCTTCGTCCAGGGGGAAAGCGGTACCGGGAAGGAACTCCTGGCCAGGTTTATTCATGCGGAAAGCGACCGGAAGGATAAGCCGTTTGTGGCGGTCAATTGTGCCGCCCTGCCCGAAGGCTTGCTGGAAAGTGAACTCTTCGGACATGAAAAAGGCGCCTTTACCGGGGCCGTAACCCGTAAGATAGGAAAATTTGAGCTGGCCCAGGCCGGCACCATCCTGCTGGATGAGATCAGCGAGATGCAGATCCAGTTACAGGCCAAGTTGCTGCGGGTCCTTCAGGAAAATGAAATAGACCGCGTTGGGGGCAAGGTTCCCATAGCTATAGATGTGCGGGTTATTGCCACCACCAATCGGGATATAGAGGCCATGGTTAAAAAGGGAGAGTTTCGCGAGGATCTGTACTACCGTCTGAACGTAATCCCTCTCAAAATACCGCCCTTAAGAGAGAGGAAAGAAGACATCCCTGCCCTTTGTGACTACTTTGTAAAAAAGTACAGTCAGTTGTATGGGAGGCCGGTGCAAGGCGTATCGCCTGAGGCCTCTGAATATCTCATAACCCTTCCGTGGAAAGGTAATGTACGCGAATTAGAAAACACCGTGGAAAGAGCGGTACTGCTCTCTCCCGGTAAAGAGGTAACCAGGCAGGATCTCCTGCTCGATGACATAGCCGTAAGGCCTCCCGGAGAAAAGCCTGCGTCCCCGACCGGTACGGTCCCCCTTAAGGACGTAGAAAGAGAGCTGATTTTAAAAGCCCTGGGCGAAACCAATGGTAATCGTACCTATGCGGCTAAAATCCTGGGCATTAGCGTGCGTACGCTGCGTAACAAGCTACAGGAATATCGCCTGCGGGGGTGGGTTGAATAGCACATGGTATGGAATTTGCTTTAAAATTTAACCACAGAGAAGACAAAAAATGTTGTTAAGAAAATTCGAAATCCGAAGCACGAAATTCGAAACAATACCAAATGACCAAAGCTCAAAATTTAAAACGATTATATTAGGGCCATTTGAACATTTTGAATTTGTTTCGGATTTCGATATTCGATATTTGAATTTGATTGCAGCTATGCCGTATATTTTTTCTGTGGTTATTTTCTAAGGAAGGGAGAAAGCAGATGGGCGAAGGATTATTTACGCATACCATGCAGGTTCTTAAACGGTCGCTGGATGTCCGTCTCCTGAAACATGGCCTGACTACGAGTAATGTGGCCAATGCCGAGGTCCCCGGCTTTAAGCCAAAGGACATATCCTTTAAAGATGCTATGTGTACGGCCGTAGAAGGGGCTGATCTGCAACTCATCAGGACCAGCCGCCGCCATCTGCCTGCCGGAGATGAGGATAATTTATTGGCCCGCGCCGTCGAATCCCCTTACCAGGGGGTGGATATAGACCAGGAAATGGCTAAGCTGGCGGAAAATAACCTGATGTACCAGGCCTCTATACAGCTTTTGGCAAAAAAGTTTGAAAATATAAAAGCGGCCATAATTGAAGGGGGTAAATGATTATGGATCTTTTAACGGCGATGAGCATCAGTGCTTCAGGGCTAACGGCACAGCGCGCCCGTATGAACGTAGTCTCCAGCAACCTGGCCAATGTTCAGACTACGCAGACGCCGGAAGGGGGGCCATACCGGGCCAGGTCTATAGTCTTTATGGCCAAACCGGTACAGGAAGATTTTAAGGCCGCCCTGGCCGATAAGTTGCATGAAGGCATGCAGGGCGTAGAGGTTTTAGGTGTGATTGAGGATAGGGAAGATTTCAAAGAGATGTATGATCCGACCCATCCGGATGCCGATGAACGCGGAGTCGTCCGCATGCCGAATGTTAATGTCATGGAAGAAATGGTGGACATGCTTTCGGCAACCCGTGCCTATGAGGCCAATGTAACCGCTATCAACGCCGCCAAGAGCATGGCCTTAAAGACGCTGGAGATAGGAAAGTAATTTTAAGCGAACAGCTATCAGTGAAAAGCTGACCGCTGATAGCTTAATAACTCATTTACTATAAGATAAGCAACGTCACTGGTCATTAGTCATCGGTCAATGGTCAACTGTGGAAGATTGATTGTTTTTACCAGTGACAAATGACTATTGACTAATGACATCACTATCGGAGGTTGTTTCCATGAGTCCTAAGAGTATAACCCCGGATATTCCTGTATCCTTTAATAACACGGGGTCTGGTTTCAGAGATATAAAAAAGGCATCTGGAGCCAGCTTCGGTGATCAGCTTAAGAAATATCTCTCCGAAGTAAACGAATTACAGCAGGTTGCTGATAAAAAGGTCGAGGAGTTGGCCTCCGGCCAGAATGCTAACCTGCATGAAACGCTGGTCACCATGGAAAAGGCTAATATTTCATTTCGCATGATGATGCAGATTCGGAATAAAATTATTTCAGCCTATGAAGAAGTCATGCGTATGCAGTTCTAAAATTTCGAATTTCGAAATTCGTAACATTTTAGGTTTTTGAAAAATATACCTAAGCAAGGCGCTATAAGGGCCAAAATCCCCCTCAATCCCCCTTTTCCAAAGGGGGAAGTGTTTCTCCTCCCTTTGGAAAAGGGAGGTTGG
>JBFMAZ010000042.1:0-3625 GCA_040755415.1 Thermodesulfobacteriota bacterium
CCTAAGCAAGGCGCTATAAGGGCCAAAATCCCCCTCAATCCCCCTTTTCCAAAGGGGGAAGTGTTTCTCCTCCCTTTGGAAAAGGGAGGTTGGGAGGGATTTTAAAATACTTTTTCAAACAGCTAAATTGATACAATAAGTTGACATCTGCCAGTTGTCATTGCGAACGAAGTGAAGCAATCTCATGGGATTGCCACGTCCCCCGCATCAAGTGCGGGGTCCTCGCAATGACTACTTTTCGAGGTCGTTCACTATAAAAGACTGGATTCCGTGTCAAACACGGAATGACAGATAAAAGGTATTTTCAGGTGAAAAAGTTAAAAGAAATAGCCGAATATTGCGAGGGGTTACTGGTAGGAGATGGCGATCTCATCATCATCGGCATAGCCAGCCTCGATGAGGCCATGGACGGCCAGATCAGTTTTGTCGCCCAGAGAAAATACCTGCCCAGGATAGAAACCTCCCGGGCTTCGGCCCTTATTGTACCTATGGAGGTAACCGGGGCCCCCGTACCTATTATAAGGACAGAGAATCCTTATCTGGCCTATGCCCGGATAGCTGCCCTTTTCAGTGCCAGGCCATTTGAGGCAAGGGGCATCAGCAAAGAGGCCTGGATAGGCAAAGACTGCCGGATTAATTCTAATGTCAGCATATATCCCTTTGTCTATATTGGAGACGATGTGCGGGTTGAGTCGGGAGTTACCATTTATCCCGGAGTGTATATCGGAGACGAGGTTTCTATCGGCGAGGGGAGTACTGTCTATCCGAATGTAACCATAATGGATAGGTGTATTATAGGCGCGCGGGTTATAATACACAGTGGCGCAGTAATCGGCAGCGATGGTTTTGGTTATGCCAGGGACGGGGCTAAACATGTTAAGATCCCGCAACTTGGCATTGTGCAGATTGATGACGACGTAGAGATTGGCGCCAATACCACTATCGACCGGGCCGCCCTGGGAAAGACGTGGGTCAAGCGCGGTACAAAGATTGACAACCTGGTCCAGGTGGCTCACAACGTGATAGTCGGAGAAGACACGCTTCTCATTTCTCAAGTGGGTATTTCCGGCAGCGTGGAGATCGGCAACAACGTTATTTTGGCCGGTCAGGTAGGGATAGCCGGACACATTAAAATCGGTGACCGGGTTATGGTTGGGGCAAAATCGGGCGTGCCGGGTTCCCTGCCGGAAGGGTCCGTAGTCTCTGGCATCCCGGCCATTCCGCACCAGGAATGGCTAAGAGCCAGCGCAGCTTATCGACGCTTGCCTGATCTTCTTAAAGAGGTTCGTGATCTTAAGAAGAGAGTTGCCGACCTGGAAAAGAATGCAGGGGGGATATGAGAAATGAATACAGGAACAAGTACGATAAACATCAGAGAGATATTGAAGATATTACCACATCGGTACCCATTTTTATTAGTAGATAAAATCCTGGAGTGCAAGTTGGGAGAATCAATAAAAGGCCTTAAAAATGTCACCATTAACGAATCATTTTTTCAGGGTCACTTTCCAGGTCAGCCCATAATGCCCGGGGTACTAATCCTAGAGGCTATGGCCCAGGTGGGTGGGATACTGGCCTATCTTTCCAACGAGGAGGAAATGAAAAACAGGCTGTTTTATTTCATCGGCCTGGATAAGGTTCGCTTCCGGAAGACGGTAGTCCCCGGGGATCAGATTGTCTTTGATTTAACCATGCTCAAACGAAAAATGAAGATGTACATAATGGCTGGCCGGGCCACGGTCGACGGCAAGCTGGTGGCCGAGGCCGAACTGATGGCCGCTATGTCGGATGAAGATTAACAATCAGCATTTCCGCCTTCGGCGGATCAGCTTTCAGCAAAATATCAAGACACCCAATATCTTGGGCTGACGGCTGATAACTGAGTGCTGAAAGCTATAGAAAAGGAGATTACATGAAGATTCACCCTACGGCTATTGTCGATGCGGGCGCTGTTTTAGCAGAGGATGTCGAAGTCGGCCCTTACGCCATAATTGGCAGTGATGTAAAGATCGGGGCACGGACTACAGTTGGCCCCCATACTACCATAGAGGGCTGTACTACTATCGGTGAAGACTGCAAGATAGCGCAATTTGTTAGCATCGGCGCGGCTCCCCAGGACCTGAAGTATAAAGGGAGCCCTACTGCGGTCGAGATTGGCAACGGCAATATCATACGGGAGTATGTTACCATTCACAGGGGGACAGAAAACGGTGGAAAAGTTACCCGGATTGGCCACTATAACTTTTTGATGGCCTATACACATATAGCTCATGACTGTAAGATCGGAAGCCGTGTTATCTTCGCTAACTGCGCTACCTTAGGAGGGCACGTGGAAGTCCAGGATCATGCCATCCTGGGCGGCCTGGTGGCTGTCCACCAATTTTCCCGTATCGGAGGTTATGCCTTTGTGGGTGGCTTATCCGGTATCATTAAGGACATTCCGCCTTACGTTATAGCTTCAGGGGAGAGGGCTAAGCTCTTTGGTATAAATATTATCGGCCTAAAGAGGCATAATTTCTCGCCTGAGGCCATAGAGGCCCTGCGGGCGGCTTATAAATTAATAGTCCGTTCGCCGCTCACTCTCAAGGAGGCCGTTGAAACCGCAGAAAGAGAGGTTTCGCAGGTACCCGAGGTTCAATACTTTATAGATTTTATCAAGAACTCTGAGAGGGGTATTCCAAGAAGATGACCAGGAAAATCGGGCTCATCTCGGGCAGCGGCAGGTTCCCGCTCATTTTTTCCGAGGCGGCACGCCGGGAAGGTTTTGAGATCATAGCTATTGCGCACAAAGGAGAGACCAGGCCGGAACTGGCTGAGGCCGTAGATAAGATTTTCTGGTTAAAGTTGGGCCAATTGGGGAAGATAATCGATATCTTCAAACAAGAAGGGGTGCATGACGTGGTTATGGCCGGTGGTATAGATAAAAAGAATATCTATAGAAAGGTCTGGCCGGATATGAAGGCCATCTCTGTATGGTCCAGGCTGAAGAATAGATTGGACGATGGCATCTTGCGGGCATTGGCCGGTGTGCTGGAGGAAGAGGGCATAATGGTTCGCGAATCGACCTTGTTTCTCCGGTCTCTTCTGGCGCCGAAGGGGTTTTTGACGCGGCATAAGCCCACGGAAGAGGAGATGAAAGACGTAGAATTCGGATGGAAAGTGGCTAAGGAAATCGGTGGGCTTGATATCGGGCAGTGCATCGTGGTTAAAGACCTGGTCGTTCTGGCTATAGAAGCCATTGAAGGGACGGATGAGACCATCCGGCGGGGCGGGCAACTGGCCAATAAAGGGGCGGTTGTGGTAAAAGTCCTTAAACCGAAACAGGACCTTCGTTTTGATTTGCCGGCGGTTGGTCTTCAGACCATCCGCACTATGCAGGAGGTACGGGCCTCCTGTCTGGCCGTCGAAGCGGACAAGGTATTGATTTTTGAAAAAGAGGAGATGCTGCGAGAGGCCAATCGCAGTAAAATCGCCGTGGTTGCCCTGTAAACTTATTGTAAAGTATCAGTTTAGCTGTTTGAAAAGAGCTAGTCGTCCGGAAAACGGCGACTCAAAAATCCCCCTTAATCCCCCTTTTTCAAAGGGGGAAGTGTTTCTCCTCTCTTTGGAAAAGGGAGGTTGGGAG
>JBFMAZ010000043.1:0-67673 GCA_040755415.1 Thermodesulfobacteriota bacterium
GAAAAAGAAGGAAAGAAAAAAGACTTTATGGATGGTTGGGAAGAAGAGAGAAGAAGACGGGAAGAAGATCCCAAAACCGCATTTTCATGCGGCCTGATTTAATACATTTTCAGATTGCCGCTGGCACCAGGTCGACGCTGCGCTCGGAAACGGCATATCTGCTGCATTTATCAATAGTTCGCTGGGCACCCGGCAGATATCGGACACCTATCGGATTCTGAAAGACGGCCGGATAGAGTTACTCTACATCGCGCCGGAACGTTTTGCCATGTCCACTTTTCTTGAGACACTCACGACCGTTCCCGTCTCGCTCTTTGCCATAGACGAAGCGCATTGCATTTCCGAATGGGGGCATGATTTCCGTCCGGATTACCTGAACCTGCGTATTATCCGGGAGGCATTCACTGAAGTTCCGATTGCGGCTTTCACCGCGACGGCCACTCTGAAGGTTCAGGAAGATATTGTCGGGAGGCTTGGCCTGAAATCTCCGTATATTGTTCGCGCGTCGTTCAACCGGCCGAACCTCTTCTATCAGGTGATGAGAAAAAAACGGGTGGAGCTACAGATTCTGCAATTTCTGAAGGAGCACACCAATGAGCCCGGTATTATCTATCGCACCACGCGAGATTCCGTTATGGAAACGGTGGACTTCCTGAAATCCCGCGGAATCGCTGCCTTGCCCTATCATGCCGGATTGTCGGCCGAGGAACGGAGCAGGAACCAGGAATCGTTCAGCAGGGACGAGGCATCGGTGATAGTGGCTACCATTGCCTTCGGTATGGGCATAGACAAGTCGAATGTACGGTTCGTTGTTCATGCCGATCTGCCTAAAAATGTGGAAAGCTATTACCAGGAAACGGGGCGTGCCGGTCGTGATGGAGAAACCGCCCGGTGTCTCCTCCTCTTCAGCAGAGGTGACATCCCTAAGATCCGCTACTTCATCGATCAAATATCAAACGATGATGAACGTAGGATCGCGCTGGAGAAACTGAACCAAATGGTCGGTTATGCCTCCCATAACGTCTGCCGGCGAAAACAGCTTCTCGGTTTTTTCGGCGAGGATTATCCCGCCGATGTTTGCGGGGCCTGCGATATCTGTTCCGGCAGTGTCGAATCCATCGACGTTACCGTAGAAGCGCAGATATTCATGTCCGCCGTGGCAAGAACCCAGGAACGGTTTGGGATCGGGCACATCATCGATATAATAACCGGGGCTGATACCAGGCGTATCCGCGGGCTTCGGCACAACCAAATTAAAACCTATGGCGCGGGAACACACAAGGACAAGAATTATTGGCGATATCTTGCGGATGAACTCCTGGCGCAGGATGCCGTCTGCCAGGAGGGTGGCAAGTATCCGGTGTTAAAGCTGACGGCAAAAGGTCTGGCCATACTTCACGGTAAAAAACAAGTTATGGCGCTGAAGAGGGAGGAAAGCGGAGCGAAAGCCTGGCCGATGGCCGGCAGCGCATCCGAGGCGCAGGATAATGCCCTTTTCGAAATACTTCGCGGTGTGCGGAAGAGCATTGCCGAAGACGAGCACGTTCCGCCCTTTATTATATTCTCCGACAAGACCCTCCGTGAGATGGCCAGGAGCTCCCCTGTGACCCCGTCCGATATGAGCAGAATCAGCGGGGTTGGCGCTGCCAAGCTCGAACGATACGGAGAAGCTTTTGTGCGTGCCATAAGAAGATACCACGATGATAATCCCGGCATTTCCACGCGGGCCGGACAATATAGCGCTTTCGATGACGGGCCCGGCCCGAAAAAGAAAAAGGGCGAAACAGTGGAGGAGACGTATGGACTCTTCAGGAAAGGATTATCATTGGAGGAAATCGTAAGGCTGCGTGGTCTTACGCCGTCCACTATTGCCGCGCACTTGGAACGGCTTATCCACGACGGCCGCGATGTCGATATAGACCGTCTTATTGATCCCGGAAAGCGGCAGCAAATCGAAGCCCTGTTCCTGGCGCTCCAGCAGTGGAATCTCAAACCCATAGTAGAGCACTCAGGGGGGACGGTAACCTATGAGGAGGCCAGACTGGTAAGAGCCTGCCTGTTGTCCAAGGCTCCGGCATAGACGTGCAACCGGTAGGAACGTTGTTGAAAATATTCACTTATTTCTTTGTATTTTCCAGATGTTAAATGGCCTTGGCAATAGCAGAAGTACACACCCCAGGTATCTGGCTATCCCGGCTATAGGGATTCCTGATTCAGAACTTAAACGATAGGCAATCCTGGCCCTGGCCTGGAAAACTCTTATCCGGATACGGCCCGATAGGCTTTATGAACCGCCTGGTCCGCCTCAGGCGGATGCCAGGTGGTGTGGGTAACCGGGGGAGAGAAGCCCCCGGTTACACCCGATCAGGCACTTTTTCGAATCAATTTATTATCAAGTTCTAGTTCGTAGGAGAGAATTGTTTTAATGTTCATTTTCTTGGAAGCATTAAGAATTTCTATTCCGACTATCTTATTCTCAGATGTCATATCTAAATTAACACCCTCAGAAATTTCAACAACGCCGTCAGGTTTCTGATTTCCTAATTTAATATATATAGCATCAACTTCATTATCGTAATGGACTCTCATTTTCCCCTCCCTTTCTTTAGTGGATAGTTTGTTATTACTGTTATTAAATCTTCTTCAACAGAGACGACTATCTTCAAGGGATACTTAAGTCCCGGAACATCTTTTATAATCTCATGCTCACCTTGATGCAAATTCATGTTCGTTAAAATATCCTTTATTGTCGTTTCAGAAATCTCATAAAGTTTTGCCCGCCTTTTAGCATGTCGTGAGAACTTTATCTTCATAAGGCAACTTTTCCTTTTGTTATTTTTTACCTCAGGGCAGGCATTGCACCACCAATAATTACTTTAAAACAAAAAATCCCTTTCCGCCACAACTTGGACAAAACCATATTATATGCTTAATATTATATTTTAGCTATCGACTGTCTTTTTTCATAGTCATAGAGAAAAAAGAGGGTGGCGTCAAGCAAAAAGGGGGGGAATGCACTCGTTATGCATGTTCAACGTAATCAATAACGTGTCCTGCAATATCTTATCTGTTTTCCCTTAAACGTATTACACGGAGGTCCGTGGGAGCTAACGTAGTTTGAACAGTTCTGCCGGTATCCTTTCCGAAATAATCAAATGTTGTCACCAGCAGATAATCTATCACGCTCCTAAGGTCACGGCTCTCTCCCTCGCTCACAGAGTCGCCCGCCCAGACTACCTCCGTTTGACCAGATTCACGTAGTTTATGGGCATCTATCACTTTTATTGACAATGACCGGGTATAATACTGAATGGAATAAGGTTCATACCTATATATGGTTTCATAAGACCACGTCTTTGAATAAGGATCATAGATTCTGATGCCTTGTGGCCTTGAAATAAATTCTCTATGCAGGGCCTTGGCCTATCTCATAGGGATCCCTCTGCCAAACCCCTGAGGCCCCTTTGTTATCTTACTACGTCGAATCCGATCTCAACCCTTATCTTTTCCCAGTCTTCATCCAGGAGGAAAAAATAACCGAAATTGCGGTACCGGTACAGGCCTGGATCCAGCCTGGGGTCGTATGCCCTGGATATATCCGTAGCATAGAGGAGTTGGCCCATATAGAGGCCTTCGGCTATCTGTACTATCTCATCGATACAGTAGTTATCCGGCGGGAAGGTCTTGAGCTTGAGCCAGCGATAGTTAAATTGATAGACCATGCGTCCATTGTTATCCGGGTTAACCGACCGGCCCTCCCGGCCGATAAAAAAGAAGCCTTTTACGTCATAGTCATGGGCTGTTATCTCTCCGGCCGTGGCCGGCTCCAATTCTATCTGGAGGGCCTTCATGGTGTCCACGGCCGCTTTCTGACGGAACGTTCGGGTGCTGTAGGTATTGGAACCCCAGGTCGTTGGGACTTGGCCGGTCTCAAAGCTATCGGTTATATCTTTGAGTTTTTGAGGATCGCACGTTTCAAAGGTCTTGCCGGTCCAGGGCGAGAAGATCCTGACCAGGGGCCAGGGGAGGTTGAGGAGGTTGATATTCATACACTTGACCAGCTCCTGACTCTGAAAGGCCACCACTGCGCCGTGTAGGTACCCCTGCATGTCCTTGGGCGTAATGCTACAGCTAAATATCTTTTGGAGTTTGTCAAAATACGGTGACTTTGTACTTATGTCCTTTTGCAGCTCATCTGAATAAAATTTCATCAGGTCTAATACTGTCCCTCTTTCTTTCAGTTCCCTTTCTATTTCCGCCCGCAACTGGTCTTTTGGGCCTTCCACGCATTCTTTTTCAAAGGTAAACCGGGTGAATTTTCCCGGTTGAGGTCTCAGGCCCTCTCCCTGCCTGCCAGCGACCGCGCAGGAAGAAAGAAAAATAGCCACAAGGCATAACATAAAACAGCTAAGGTTCTTACGTTTAACCTTCATGTCAGTCCTCCTTTAAGTTACAAAGTATGAATTCATAATGCGGATGTCAGAAGTCAGGAGTCAGGAGCCGGGAGTCATAAGATAAATCTTTTCTTTGTTCCAGTCGTCGTCCATTAACAGGAAATAGCCGAAATGTTCGTACTTGTATGCGGCTGCCGGACAATCCGGGTCATAATCTTTGAGGATGTTGTCAGTGGCAAAAAGCAGTTGCCCGAGATAAAGGCCGTCGGCTATCTCCACCAACTCATCTATGAGATAGCGCAGGGGCGGCGGGTTTTTGAGGTTTCGCCACCGGTAATTAAGCTGGAGAACCTGCTTGCCCGGACTTCCAGGATATACCGATTCTGCCCTGTGCGCTATAAAGAGGCCACCCTTTTTGTCATACCCGTATCTTTCTTTCTCTGTCTGCGGCGCGTCTTTCAGGCCCAGCCAGAAGGTGAGCACCTCTGTGCTGAGGACATTCCAGACCGATCCCCAGACCTCTTTAAAACAGTTTATCCCCATAAAGGTCGGAAGGGCGCCTTTTTCGCGGCCTTCTGTATATTCCGCAAGTTCAGCCCCGATAGCGGGTTCAAATATCTTGCCGTCCCAGGGCGAGGCCTCGCTCAGGGTCGCGCTCCAGAGGCGATTAAGAAAGTCGCCGTAGCGGTGCTCTCCCTTCCTTAAGACCAGCGTCAGCCCATAGTAATGGCCCTGAATATCCACCGGCCGCCCCTCGGCAAAAAGCCAGGCCAGCCGCCTGATATAGGGAGAATCTAGAGAGGCTTCCTTTTCCAGTTCCTTCATGTAAAAATGCATAAGTTCAAGGATAGACGCCTTTCCTTCCAAATCCTTCCCGATGGCCTGAAACACGGGATCGTCCTGGATGTCGGCGGCGTCCAGTTTAAACTCTGTAAACTTCGGGGTGAGCTGCGGCCTTTCCGGTCTGGGCGGAGGAGTGGTGGCGCAGGAGGCAAGAAAGAATAACGTGAAGAACGATACTAAAGTAGGCAGCCATTTTATTTTTACGCCCCTCGACATGTGCGGTCCTCCTTTGAAGCTGTTAGTCTGAAATTCAAACGACAAAATCCAACTGGTGAATGTCATTAGTCAATAGTCATTTGTCACTGGTAAAAGTGATCCGTTTCCCAAACTTAACCAATGACTGATGACCAGTGACCAGTGACATCTTGAACTTCACCAACTAAAACCTGACCAGCTCCGCCCAGGAAAATATATCCTGATATTTCTTTAATTCCCCCGGCGTGAGCAAATGCCTGGAAATCCTGGGGTCAACCCTCTTCCCGATACTCTCGGCCTTGGAAATCCAGGTTGGGTTATAAGGGAGCAGGGAACATTTTTTTACGCCCAACCCTTTCAGCAAGTCTGATATGGATCGCAGGTTTTCCACCGTGGCCGTAAATCCCGGGATAAGCGGGATGCGCGGCAAGACCGTTTTCGCCCGTTCGGCCCCGCCCCGGCCTGTCTTTGACAGGAGGCTTTCAAGGTTGGCCAGTATCGGTTCATTGCCCTGTCCGGTATATTCCCGGTGTTTGTATGCATCCGCCAGCTTGACATCAAACATGATCAAATCCACATAGGGAAGTATCTTTTCCTCAAACTCGTACCAGGCGAAAAAGCCATTGGTCTGGATGGCCGTATGGATACCTGAATCCTTCAACACCTTTAGGACAGCCGAGACATAGTCCATAAAAAGGGTTGGCTCGCCGCCTGAAAGGGTCACCCCGCCGCCGGAGACCTCATAGAAGGTCTTATCCCTAAGGAGGATATCTACCAGTTCATCAACCGGATAAAAGCGGCCGATCAGCCTCAGGGCACGTCCCGGGCAGGCCTCCACACAGCCGCCGCACCTGGTACACCTTTCCCGGTCGATCAGAAAAGGATCTTCGAGCGAGCAGGCCTTTGCCGGGCAGGCGGAGACACAATCGCCGCATTTTATACAGTCCCGGGGATAAAACCCGATCTCCGGGCCAGGGTCAATGGATTCAGGGTTCTGACACCATAAACAAGTTAACAGGCATCCCTTAAAGAAAACCGTGCTACGGATACCCGGCCCGTCTTCCAGGGCGTGTCTCTTGATATCAAAAACCAGAGGCCGCGCTGTCGTCACATCCGCCAGAGGCGTGGTTGTTAGATTCGCCGTTGGAGAAGCGGTCATTAAGGCAAATTACCGGTCAACTCCAGTTGGAGATGGTTGGCCATGAAGCCAAACTTGTACATATAGTTAAGATTGCCGGCCACAACCACTTCGTTATTGAGAAGCCCCCTTAAGATATCCCGGTTGGCCGAGAGCAAAAAATTCATTAAGGCCCGGCCGTCTTTAAAGGACACTGTAACATTAACATCGTCAGAGGTCTTCTCCCTTATTTTCATATCACCATCTTCAAATTTAACCAGCACGGCCACACCGCCGTCCCTGCTCCTGAACTGATAACGCCCCCTAAAGCCTTCGATGTTCTTACGATAGGCCGGATCAAACATAAATTTAATCTTCATAAAGGCCAGCAGGGCCTCTAAAAACGTCTCGGCTGTCTCGTCCTCAAGGCTCTTTAAAAACCTCTCGCCGAGCCGGTCCAAGGCCTTATCCACGGATAACCCGCTTATAAATCTCTCGATATCAAACATCAGGGCACCTCCCCGAATCTCACATTTCAAATCTCAAATTTGAAATTTCAAATCTCTGTACCGGTAACCAAGTCATACTCTGCCCTAGTAATTATCTCCTGCTGCATGTGAGGGTTAAGGTCCTTAAAATAGGCCGTATAGCCGGAAACCCTCACGAAAAGGTCTGGATACTTCTCCGGATGCCTCCGGGCATCTTCTAAGGTCTTGCGGCCGATGATATTAAACTGCACCTGCAGGCCGCCCATCTTGAAGAAGGCCTCGATGGTGTTAGCAAACCGGGGCAGCGTCGTAGTAGAGGGGGTGTACTTCAGGTTCAGGGCATGGCCATCCGCAATCCTGGTGTGGTCCAGGCGGGCCACAAAATTGAGGCAGGAGGTCAAAACCGGCGCCGAACCGGAGACCGGTGTAATACCGCTGGCAAAGGGTTCACTCTTCATCCGGCCGTTGGGCAGCGCGCCGGTGAGCGCCCCAAATCCGGCATGGTTGGTCATAGTCCAGTAGCCGACCGTATATTTGCCGCCCCGGTAATTCTCCTTGCTCTGGAAGATATCATGCAGGAAACCTATCAACCAGTCGGCATTGGCCCTGGCCATCTCGCTGTCGGTGCCGAACTTCTCCGGTGAGGCCTTAACCATGGCCTGAAGCTTCTTATAAGGGCCGCTCCAGTCGGCATTGATGGCCGAAATCATCTCGGCCATGGTGAACTTTTTCTTGTCAAAAACGAATTCCTGAATGGCCGTTACCGAATCCACCACATCGGCCAGCCCGATCATGGCCGCGCCGGATGAGTTGTAGGCAGCGCCGCCATAGATGACATCCTTGCCTTTCTCCATGCAGCCTTCCATTAGGGCGGAAAGTATGGGTGTGGGGTGTATCTTCTGGTGGGCCCGTCCCAGGTTGTTATTTAAAGTCACGACTTGATCGATCATCCAGCCAAGCTGGGTTTCCAGGGCCTCTTTAAATTCCGCGAAAGAGGTCATAGCCACGGCCGGTTTTGTCTTCGGCCCGATCTGTTCATCTTCGGTCAGGCGGTGTTTACCTCCCCAAAGGACCATCTCCAGGGCCGAGGTAAGGTTCATCAGTATGCAACCAGTATGGCCGTAGGTCCGACCACCACTTGATGGCTCCACACAACCCACTGACGAATAGTCCCTGGCATGCGCAAGGGATACGCCCTGCCCGGTCAAGGCCTCAACAGCGGAGACATCGTTATGGAAACACGGGGTGGCCCCGGTGTTGATGTTAACCGCACAGAGCCGGTCTAAGTACTCTTTTTTGCTAACCCCCGGGCAGTAGCGGGCATTGACATTGGGATCGCGCAGGCGCAAAAGTTCCGTGGCCTTAAGCATAACGTAGGTGAGGTCATTTACGGCGTCTTCTCCCTGCATATCCACTCCGCCCAAGGTAACGGCCTGATTGGAGCCGCTCCCTCCGAAGAGTTCTTCGCCGGTTTCCGGGCTCAAAGGCACATGGTCGGCGATCTTGAGCCAGAGGCAGCCCACGAGTTCCACTGCCTCTGCCAGGGTCATACCCCGTTTTATATCCTCAGCATAAAATGGATAGAGTACCTGATCTAAGCGTCCCAGGCTCAGGGCTACATTGGCATTTTCCTGGTGCAGGGCGACCTTACAGATCCATATAGCATTTAATGCCTCGCGGAGTGTCCGCGGCCTTTCGGCCGGCACCTTCTGGCAGACCCTGGCCATCTCAAGGAGTTCCTGACGGCGTTTGGTATCTACCTCTTTTGCCGCCAGCCGCTCTGCCTCCCGGCTGAGATTGGCGGCATAGCTGATAATCCCATTTAGCGAGAGTTGCACGGCCTGATAAAAGTCCTTTTTCGCCCTGTCCTCTTTAGAGCTGCCGAGCGAAAGCTCCCTTTCCCTGGCCTCTCTTATGATATCGAGAAGCCCCCGCTCCACTACCATGGCGTAATTAGGGACGGTATGGGATATACAATAGACCTTGGTGGCTATGTAAAAGACAATCCGCTCCATGATCCTCTGGCAGAGGGGATTACCATTATCCTTCCTGGCCACCTCCTGTATGGTGCGATCCAGCCAGTAAGGGAATATGTCGAAATTTAATTCTTTGATCTCCCGGCGGGTGATACCAAAGGGATTTTTCTTCCGGCGGCTAACGGTCTCCAGTTCGGGCCAGATAGAAAGGGCCATAAAGTCCGGATAGAGGACAACGCCGATAGTCCTGGCAGTGGTCGTCCCGGCCAGGAGGTTTTCATCGGCAATTACGGCCCGTTTATTCTCCATCACGTACTTATAGAGCTTCCCGGCCCGCAGCTCCGGAGAATCAGCCGGATTATCCAGATGCTTCATGTAATGGGTTATATTCCGCGGAAGCTCCACGCATATATCCGGCCTGGTGGCAAAATGGAGACTCCTTAGCCGCTTAAGCCGGGGCAGACTGTCCAGCGTCATGTCCTTCAGACTCAAATCATCAATAGTAACCATACCGCTCCTTTCGTGCCATAGGCATAGGCAGATTCGCCGGGGCGAACAAGCCTTCAGCTCCCCATGCAACTTCTGCAATCTGTAACTTGGAACTTACAACTTTCAACTTGTAACTCGCAACTATTATCTCCCGTAGCCCGGAGAGGCTGACCAGACCTCATAGTTCCTATCTCTTTCCTTCTCTTCCTCAAGATAAAAGACGATAAAGGTCATCACATGCCAGCCGATGAACTCACAGTTATCCTGATCAAAGGCGGTATGCTCAAATACCTTCCGCCAGGTGCCGGTATTGAAATAGGCCTTTTCTATGACTTCCCTTCCTGGAATAGGAACTATATCCAGGGGAACCTGTTCAGTTTGATGTGTATGGCCATAAACTACATAGCGTACCATGTTATTCTTCAGCGAGGATTCATTATAAGCGAATTTTTGCAAAGTTGGATTAACGAAAAATCTCTGTAAACGCTTTGCTGCAACCGGGTCCGGCTTTTCCTTTTCAGCCTCTTTAATCGCTGCTGCTGAAAGCCCTCGCCCTTACTCCCAGGTTATCCATATGGGGTTTGTACAGCAGTAGCCGATTTCTTCGCCCTCCTGGTTGACCGTGTTGCATTCTATACGAAAATATACGGCCTTAAGAGATTCCTGCGCGCCTTGTAGTATGTCATCCAGGGGAATAGAGCCCTGGTAGCCCGCCTCTGGCGCATCTGTGCGAGTTATACAGACGGCGTCCCCGCGAGGGATTTCACGGAGCTTGTCACCCACCTTTTGTGGGTAAAAAAGCCGGAGCTCGGTCTTAACACCCCGGGACTCCTCTGGGACTTCCAGTTGATATTCAAGGGCCAAACTATCTCCTTCCTGCACGGAGTAGAAGGGGGAATTTTCATCTTCTGTTACCCCGCAGACCAGACGGGTAACAGTGCTATCTTTATGCGTGATTACCAGGGTGGGAATCACCACGGGCCCGTCTGTTACTACACAACACCCCCGCATTAAGGCCTTGAGCAGTAATTCCTTTCGTCCGGCGTAGTCTGGATTTTTTTTAAATCCCGGTATATGCGCCAAGGTGCGTACCTTGCCAAAGGCATTGTCAGTGAACATGAGAAAGACATAGATAGGATTGGGCCGCAGGGCGAAGTTGAAGTCCATATGGGCGTCGCTGCCGCCAAGAATAGAGCAGGGAATTATGGGTTCCTTATTCTTGCCGTAGTCCCTGACCATGGGCAACAGAAACTGATCTCGCCAGATTTCTAGACCTTTTTCTAGCTCCCCGTAGGGATCTTCGGGAGTGAGGTCATCAGAGAAGAGGCTGTATTCATGAACATCTGTCCCAAAGGCTTTTTTCCCGCAAGTGACCCGTTCATTAAAAATCTGTAAGCCATAAAAAAGGGGGCTGTTTCCAATCTGATCGAAGTCGCCGGGGCCCCACGAATATCCGCTGCTCGCGGGGTGGGCGGCAAACACTGCCGGCTTAATACGGAAAGACGTGCTGGCCTCGGTAAGCTTGTCCATGGTCTCCGAAAGGGTAAATTCCCCCACAAAACAATGGTCCTGCACCAGACCGTCGGGGCCACCTTCAAAACTCAACATGTGGAGGGCGAGGCCCTTGAATCCGGGCATGGACTCCGGGATACATCCATTTCTCTTAACGGTGGAGACGGTAATTTCTTCCGCCGGAACGATTAGAACGGAATCAGGCCCCTGTTGACTGGAAACCGTGGGCGCCCAGTCCAGAAATTTAACCCATTTCTCCTCCGGGCTCAGGGGGCGCATATTCTTATCCCAGGTGAAATCCCAGGAATGGTCGGTCAGAAAGAGCCAGTTGAGACCCACGGCCCGGGCCGCCTCCAGGGTAGGAACCAGGGGGCCGCCAAACTCAGCCGGATTTTCGGTGTAGATAGAGTGGTAGTGGGTGTCCCCGTAATACCAATCTTCAAACCGGGGCAAGGAATCTACGAACATAGTGCGAAGTACGGTTTTACTGGAATGCGCAATCCAGTTCTGATAGCCTATTTCTACCTCGAGTTCCAGGAAGCTTACCTCTGCGTATCCGCTATAGGCATCCCTGGCGAGATAAACAGAGGCGTCCTGGTAAACTTTCTCGGCATCAATGTAAAGCAGACACCACCAGGGCGTCTCGCCTAAACCAGAGCCGGCCGGGCCGGATACTGGTCTTAGTCTAAGGGGGAAATCCTCATCCTTTAAAGCCTTTCCCTGGTAATCCTTTATGTCCTTTATCAGGGCGGCCGGAAGGGTTGTCGATTTACCGTCCTTGCGATAGCGAAGCCGCGGCCGTTCTCTTATGGTAATGCCATGCTCAGGAATATCCTTGACCAGGATAAGGACGGGAAGGTCAGAAAACGTCCCATCCGTCTGTTTTCGAAGGCAGTAAGGGGCATCGGCCAGCACATCCATAGCTACGGTGTTAGCCTGGAGCTTGGGATCGTCCGTATCTATTTCTGAACCGGGCAAAGAGAGCTTAAAGGTGCCCCCCTGGGGTCCTAACCGTACGCCTTCGGCGCAGACGAACAAAGGGCGATTCGTAAAAGGAGAGTAGATTTCAAGCCGGTAAAGTCCCTCCGGCAGCTCCGGCGTCTGGAAGACCGCCACCCGTGCGCCTGGATCCTCGGACAGCTCAGTCCCCGTTTTCCGGTCATTTATCGCAAAGGTCGCACCTTGGGTACCAGTTTGCGACAGAAGTCTGACCATAAACGGCAGGGGTTTCTCCAGATCATAAAATGCCTTGAGATTCAGGCAACTATCAGCTAACTTAATCGTAAAATGCGGCATAATTCACCTCCGTCCTTGGCCGACCTGCCTACGGCAGGCCGTAGGTCTGGCGGCCCTCAGGTTGGTCACTGAACACTGGTCGAATGACTACTGACTAACGACCGGCTCATCTGCGAATAAAAAAAGCCGGAGCCGCCCATTCCGGTTCTACCACGTTTCCTGGCGGCCGCACGGTGATAGCCTGCACGGCCTTATGAAAGGCGGTTACGGCACTCCCGGTGCGTATGAGTTCGTGGTAGAAATGACGGGCAAAGGTCAATCCGGTAGATCTGCGGATAGCGGTCTGCATGGCTACCACGGTGGGTACCCCAGCCGCCAGGAACTCGCCAGCCAGACTGCGATGCGTCGCCATGCCAGTCGTCCGCACGGCACTCTGGCAGGCCACTAAGGTGACCAACTGCAATGCCCTGTTTTTACCAACCAAGTTGACAAAATTCTGGGCGGTTCTTAGGGGGCCCCGTGAGCCCCGGGCATCCTCAAATACCAGGTAGGGACGTTCGCCGTCGTGCAGGCAGTGTCCAAAGTAGTGCACCGCATCATAATCGAAGCGGTTGTCACTCATGAGTTTAAAAATTTCATCATCGCGCGCGTCAACCATGTCTACACAGAGGAGTCTGTCGCTGTCTCGATTCCATTTTTTCAGCCCCTCGGAAAAATTGGCCTTTTCCTCCTCGGTGTCCACATCTACCAGACCGATCCCGGCCTGTAAGAGGGCACGGCGCATATCTGAATCTGGCTGACTTTGGATCACAAGTAGCCGCGTCGTCCGTGAGCCATCCCACGGCCTTAATGCGGATCGTTCGCTGAGGAACCGCAGGGCAATGGTAACATCGCAATCCCGTACCAGAAAGTGCTGTTCTTTCTCTTGATAGAGACAGGACCAGGGGAGCCCCATGAGCCACCCGTCAGTTAGATGCAGGGCAAGCGCCACGCCCGCGTACCTGGCATCCTGGCGACTGCGCAGCAGGCAGTTATCCAGACACTTGCCTAACTTTCCTCCAAAGACCTTTTGATAAAGCAGGGCGCCTATTTCGCTTAAGTTCGTCTCACTCATGGTACGTACTTGCCAGGTCTGTAGAAAAGTTTCTATTCGGGACCGCTCTGTATCCGAAAAACTAAAAGTATCGTCGATGCCTTCGTCCTGGGGAAAGTGGGATGACCTGATGATCTCGGCTTTGCAAGCATGGGGCGAAGCATCGGCACAATCAATCTTAATCTCAAGTTTTACGAACTCTGATGGGGCGAGGCGGCGTGCAATCTCCGATAGCATCTCCTGGGCGCGCGATCTGAGACGAGGGTCGGTAGCAAAATGGGCCTCCAGTTCCTTTGCCAGGATGTCTTGTACGTGAATCAGGCTGGAGTACGTATAATATGATCCCAGGGCTAATGCGGCCCAATTGCTTAGGGGGTTTTCTAATCTCAGGTAGCAGTCTGTAAGCGCCTTTTCTGCCTGGGGATGCCACTGGCGACCGATAAGCGTAATGACTTTAAATGCCTGATCCAGGTTAATAGTATCCTGCTTTAATAGCTCCCATAACTCAGAAATCTCGGCGGCTGAAAGGTCAAGCCGGTCACGTCCCTTTATCTGATAATTTTGAAAATAGCCTGAAAACCTTTCTTGAGATATCCGTAGCTGAGTGGGAGCAGATAGTAGTGCTTCCAGCCGAGCTGACCGTTCATTCATAAGATCACTCCATAAAGTAGATTATGGCCCTTGGGTAAGCCATGGAATGCCCGAAACCTGAAGTCATAAATTTCAAAAACGATTCACGATTCAGTTAGTTATTCCTAAAAGCGTGAGATACGAATGCTCCGTGGCCTTTCTTGCGGTGACCGAGCAAAACGTCCCTATGGCTGCGGCTACCAGGGGATTTAAGTTGAGGCTAAAGGCCCCGTTGATTATACCTTCAACGGCCGGGAGCAACGAGGCCTCCGCCAGGTCTCCAAATGAATCGAACCAGCCTATGAGCTTCTTCCTGGAATTCTCCTGATACTGCTGAACAAGCCCGGCGTAGCGGGACCTGAGATCATACAGGGCGTCGCCGGTAGTCTCTACGACGATCCTGGTTATATCCCGGATGTAACGTTCGGCATTGATCTGGTTACCCATTCCCCTTGCGTCCTCCAGATTGCGGACCTTGGGAAACCGGGGCCGCATAATCAGATCGCCGGATACGGTTTTGTAGCCGGCCTGCGAGAAGAAGTACTGATTAAGGCTCTCTGCATAATCTTCCATCTTAAGCCCTTCGAAGTTCTTCAATATGGTGACAAACGATAAAGCCAGCCCTATTTCCATGTGGACGATACCACGCAAGACATCGGGTGCTTTTTTCAACTGTTCGACCGTGACCAGTTCCCTGAAGTTGTCAACAAAGTCATCAAAACTTATACTATTGATAAGCTCCTTAAAATCATTTTGTAGCTCTTTGGTAACGCCAGCAAGAAGGCTCCCCGCCCCCTTCAAGGCGTTTATTTCGTTTATAAGCAGACAGAAGTCGGCCCGGATTGACACGGGAAAATCTTTACCTGACCCCAACTCCTCGTCCAAATTCCCTTTTATTAGCTCCGCACTTTTCCCCTTAGCGATGTTGAAAAAACGATCCTGAAAATCGGCAAGCCCCTTGACACCGATCATATCATCTCCTCACCTTCTCCCTACGTTCTGCCTTAGGTAGGTTGCTTCCGGCCTATGGTCGGCCTGAGGCCGGTTACGGGAAAAATTAGATACTACGTCATCCGGAAGTGTGCCTTACAAGGGCAGCAGAGTCGCAAGCACGCCGGCGATACACAGCCTTTTTACCGTCCGGCCTTTACCCTGACAGTAAGCGTCCTGCCAAGGGCAAAAATAGCGGTCCCCTTGCCCCCGTTATTCAGACAAAATAATACATGACGTCCCCCGGCCAGGAATATCACCGGTTATTTTCAGAAAGGCATAAAAGGCCTCCGGCCACTGACTCTGAAAGGCAAATATCTTGCCCATTATTCCATGTAGAATGACACGACTCCTCACATTTGTTAATATCTGGGGGTACTTGTGGGTTAGTCTTACAGCCAGGGCCACGGCATCAATGTAATCTCTATTTTCCAGAAGTGTAGCGTCCTGCAATTCTCCAGTCTCAAAAGAAAAACATAACTGCCCGAGGTTGACGGCCGCAGCGCAAAATAATCTGAGGCCGTCCCGGTCTCTATCAGAGAACGGGGCGGAGGTACGTAAGGCCGCCTGAGCCTCATCTTTAAATCTTCTTATAATCTCCAGCCAATGTTTTTTGGCCTCCCGGAGGTTACCCTTTAAACGCCATAGCTCAGCTTGACAGGAAAGTATATCTTCATGATTAGCAACGGTCTTATCTGCTGCCTTAAGGCGCTCTTCCAGATCCATTTTATATCTCCACAATTCTCAGGCCTTGAATTCTCCGGTATCCACCCATTCCTTCTTAAGAATGGACCAGAAGTCCTCGGCCAGTCCTCTAAGTACGTATTCATACGGCAGCCAGCCGTAGCCATCATCTCCCCAGCTTGTGCCCCACGAGTTTCTGATAAGAAGGGCCCCGGTGGTTTCAACGCCGCACCGCCCGGTATTCTTAATCTTTATCTTGTCATCATAGCCGACGGCTACAATAGCGTGGCCGCCTTCTATCCTTTCCCCCCGGCAGGGAAAAGGTATCTTCCCTGTCTTGTCCGCCTGATCGATGGAGCTATAAACCGTAAATCCAAACATCGATGGATGGCCTACGGCCAGGTAAGTCTTTATTCGATTAAGCAGGACATCTCCTGGCGTCCCGGGTGGGTCATGGCGGTAATACTGGATGGTCTGATAGTTTTGGGCAAAGGCATAACAGAAGGCTGGCGGCTCTTTGTCAAAATCGGCGATGGCGTAAGGCCAGTACTCCTCAGGCGGTACGCCAAAGAGGACCAGGGCGCCCATAGTACTCCGTAAAAACGCCCCGGTATCCCCGGTCCAGTGGAGGAGATTGCGGGTGACCTTGTAAAGAAATAACCGGGAGGCATCGATATGCCTTCCAAGGGCGCGCCTCTCGTAATATTCTACAATCCCTACACCCGCATGGGCCGTGCATGACCCGAGGGATCCCTGATCCTCAATGGATGAGCACCACGGCCTCAGATCGACCGAGGTAGGCTGCTTCACCCTGGCCTTCAGTACGCCAGTGGGCGCCAGCACCTTGTTGATTTCTTCCTGCTCTTCTGTGTAGTCCCTGAAATCCGGATAATCAGGAAGCCACCCCAAAGCTGGTTTATCAGATTTGCTCATGTTTAGTCCTCCTTATGGAACAATGATTTTAAATATTGCTATTTCATGAGGCTGCAGGTCGGTGTGGACTACATGCCGTCCGTTTACCTCGCTTATCTTTACTTTTGACCGCGCATCCAGAAGGTTAACCATTTCTTTATCGATGGGAGAAAGGCTGCTATCTATGGTTACAAAGTCACTCCTTGGCTCCATATCCCGATTCATGGTCACGAGCCCGGAATCCTTCATATCTTTTCCTGAGCTCAGCCGGATTGGTAAATCCCTTTATCACCCCTTCCAGTATCCCCCACAAGGGGAAGTCAAGGGCGGCGTCCAGGGAAGGAACGCGTTCGTTGGTGCCCGGGATACGGACGTTTCTGCCGATATACTGGTCGATAAAACGGTCGTCGCCGATGATCTCTCCGAACAACAAAAAGTTCTTTTTGCCGATGGACTGGGCATATTCCCTTATGGCCGCGCAGAATATGGCTGTACTGGACTCTTCGAGATGCTTGACCGCATCCAGGCGGTAGCCATCCACATCGGTGACGGCAATCCAGTACTTATGCACGTCGATGAGCGCCCGCAAAAGGTCGCGATTTGAGGTGTCAAGCTCCTTTAGAGTACAAAAGTCGCCATCCCTTGCCTCCGGGAATGTGTCCCAGTTTTTTATCTCTCCCTTTCGCCTGTACCACTCCGGATTCTGGAATTCTACCGGCCAGACCGCATCATCCGGCCACTCGATCCCTGAACCGGGGGCAGCTTCCCGCCAGAAACCGAAGGGAAACCTCTGCCCCCCGCAGTAGTCGTAGCGGAAGCCTCCCGGATAGGCCCAGTTGTCGCCGGTATGGTTCAGGACTATATCAAGGATTACATACATCCCCATCCTGTGGGCCTTTTTTACCAGGGTCTGTAAATCTTTAACCGACGCAAAGCGCGGGTCGATATCGAGAAAATTCTGGATGCCGTAGCCGTGGTAGGTGTTAAGCTCCTTCCGGTTCTTGAATATAGGGCTTAACCACACGGCCGTACACCCCAGGCCTTTTATATAGTCAAGTCGCCCAGCAATACCTTTCAGTGTCCCGCCCTGCCATCTTTCGCCTTCTTCATCGTTTCTGCCGGTGGGGGTTGAGCCAGGTACGAATGGAGGGATATCACCTTTCCCGCTGTTAAACCGGTCCACCAGGAGAAAATAGACAAACTGGTCCCGCCAGTCTGAAGGAGAGGGAAAGACCTGGCCTGCCGGTTTAAACCTTATTTCGGAAAGGCTTTTAGGTTTGTCAAGCATATAGTGCTTACCTGTCCAGACAGTACTGGAAGTGCATAGCGTCCGGTTTTGACCATCTTCCGCCCCATACGAAGCCGACCTCCTCAAAACAGGCAGCAAATTCCTCAGACATTTCAAAGTCCCTCTGGCCGAAGGCATTCCAAGCGGCATTTACGTCAATCGCTATGGCCCAGGAGTGGACGGACCAGGCGGCCCTGACTATCTCTTTTAAGAAACATATAGCCACCTCTTGACGGAATTTAATACAGCAGCTTAAGCCGTTTGAACTGTTTGAGCTGCTTAAACTGTTTAACAGGATCTATTACTTTTTTACCGGGGCAGGCGCCTCCTGGGTTTTCAGAAGATCGGTAATCAGGCAGTCCATGCGCGGCCTGTCTCTGGGGCTCAGATAGTTTTCCGGAAAGATTACTATCTTTATCCTGGCCTTATTTTCTTCCGGCCTTGCCTCCGCTAACACCACCGAATATCTCATGGCGTTTATACTGCTGTTATCCACATAGGGCATATCAAAGTACGTCACTTCGAATCCGTCCTCATCTTCCGGTAATGTTCTTATGCGGATGCGGTCTTCGCTTACCTCTAATAATTCCAACTGCAGCGGGCCGGCCGGGGTAATCTTTCCTTTCTCAAGCCAGCCCGGCTCCTCCCATACCTCGCCCCCGCTTCCCTCCAGTTCCGCAATCTGGTGACCGACCGTATCCTTGGCTACCTTCCGGAGTTCTACCCTGTGCAGACTTGAGGTCAGTTTTCTGTCCAGGTGTTCAAAGAGGGGCTTGACGTTCAGGTATTCCTGAAAATTGAGGGCAATCAGTTTTAGAAACAGGAGTTGGGCCTCTTCGTCTTTTTTTTCAAAATAATGATTCATGAGCTGTTCAAACATCTTGGCCCTCAGGTTGGACTCCGAGGTCTCCCGGTTGCTCATAGTCTGCACAAAAAGCTGGGCCTTCCGGTTGATCTCGGCCTCTCTTTCCCGGCTGTTATTGGCCCAGATGCCGTAGAGGGTAATGGCCCCGGAAATGACGGCTATGCCGATTCCCTTTATAACGATATCTGCCTTGTCCCAGGCATCTTTTCTTTTGTCGTTTGCCTTATTATTTTGTTCCTGTGACATAGCCTTGCCTTCGCCTACCAGGCGACCTTAAATTTATCCTTGCCGGGTATTACGACTTTAAATACCTGTTCATTGCCCTTTTCCGATATAATCAACTTATACTCACCATTCGGTGCATTTATGACAAAGATTCCTTCATCATCGGTAAACGTGGTTATGGGCTTAGGGCCAATCAGTGTGATTCTCACATATCTTTTGAGATCTCCCGCCTCACCAAAGACCTGCCCCCTTAGCTCACCGGCCTGAACTATTAATGGGCAAAAAAACACAAAGAAGAGGAAAAAGAAAATTACACAGGATAGTCTTTTAATCTTTAGGCGCTGGAAGGATGTTGTCGGATGCATGGGCTCCTCCGTAATATCTGTCAGAGGTCAGGTCAAGCCGTGAAACACCTATTCGGACTCCTCCCGGCCCAGGGGGGCAAAGATAATCTCTATCTCACCCACGAGCCGCTCCTTAGGCGGTTTTTCTTCGGATACCGGTACTTCCGCCACCTTTGGGTGTATCATCTTGACCTTGGTATATAGGCCGCGTTTACCGGGCGCCCCCTTATCTATGAGAAAACCCTTGCGCCGGGCCAGGTTCCCTACGATGGTCTTGATATCAAAAACAGCCGGCTTTTCTTCTATTTTATGCTCTTTCTGCTCTATCTCGTAGATAAAGGGAACCCTGATCCTCACCTTTTCGATTCCCATAACTGCCGGGCTTTTTCCCAATTCGGTGGACTCGCGAGCGGCCACCTCGCTTATGTAATCGATGGCGCTCTGGACGTCATGGTGGATAGATAATATCGTCTCCGTCAAAAAGATGTCTCTGGTTTTTGTGCTTCGTTTCGTATCGTTCTCTGGCATAGTCTTATAAAAAACTGTCAGCAGTCAGCGCTCAGATTAAATACTTATGGTTTTGAATGTAATCTCGACCTCTCCAATAACATCGACCTTGAGGGTTAAGAATTCCGGGGTGCGATTACTTACCGGCTTGACCGTCAGTCTGGGCAAAGAGGCCCTGTATATAAAAGAAGACGATACCTTTGGTTTTGTCTCCTCTGTCTTTTGAGTAAGGTAAAAGGAAAGCTTGGTATTTATCCTCCCGTGATCTACAAGGACCCTCGGCATCCCCTTCTGGAATAGGGCGAGGAGGCTCTCTTTGTAAGCAGCCGCGAGCGAAAGCCGCGCCCTTTCTTTGATATGCCCATATCCCTTACTAGTTATCTTAAACCGGCGCGTCTGGGCATCTCTTTCTATATCTTCTTCTGTTACCAGATAGCCGGTCTGAATGAATATAGCAGGATCTTCGGCCTGCTTTTCATCTCGCGGGGTATAAAGGGAGCCTGGATCTATTGAACTTTCCGCCTCTTTCCCTTCTTTAGAAGGAAAGAGTCGAATGATCTCAGCTCTCAACACATCTTCGGCAATAGTGGCCCTGGCGAAATCCGGCAGTTCCATGGACACCAGTCGTTCCAGTTCTCTTATTTCCCTTTCCTGCTGGGCCAGAGACTGTACCACCGCCTGAAAGGTCTCGGAGATGAGCTGGCCGGTAAACTCGGCAAAGCCCACCTCCGCCGGTTTAGTGACAGGGCTTGGCATCGGGATACCCTTACGCCGTCAGAGGCTGATAATCGGTTTTGAAATTAATCTCCACCCGGCCGTAGATCTGTACCTGGCTGCCTGATATATCGCGATTAGTCTCCTTGGCCGTGCTTATATTGACGCTGGTGTATGATGTGGATGCCGAGGCCTTGGCCCACAGACTGACCAGAGATCCGGTCTTGGCCTTGGCCCTGAAGCTAAAGGCATCGCGGTGGTATTTGCTCGTTTGCTTTTGATAGAAGGTCGAGCCGTACGTGGTAAAGGTGAGCCTGGTTTCGATCACCCCGTTCTCGACCACCAACCGGAGAATGCCCATCTTAACCATTTCTTTGAGCATGGTGTATTTATCGGCAGCGATACGGCGCGCTACGGCATCCAGGATTGACTGATACTTGCTCTTATCGATGTCGCCCTGGCTGATGGTGGGGTTGTTGGCCTCATCTCCTGCTACGGCCACGGCGCTGGTGATAGTGGCGGCTTCACCTTCGGTAAGTGTGCCCCCCTCTTTCACCTTTGTCCCGGATTCCTCCTCGGCGGCCGGAAGGACTTTGGCCAGAAACTGCAGAATCATCTCCCCGCTTATATCATCTTTGGTGTCGTTGATGAATTGGGTGAGGGTTTTTGATACCTGAGTGACCAGGTCGATATAGGCCTCGGTCTGGCGCATATTGGCGGATACCAGGGCGTCGAAGGTATCTGTAATCAGTTTGGCTGTGAACTCCGGAAAACCAATTTCATTGAGGCGGGCGGCCTCGGTTACTGCTGCACTCGTTCCGTTTGGCATTTTTAACCTCCTCGGGCCTAAGCCCTTTTTATGGTTTTAAGCCTCGCTCAGTTTCGGGAAAAAAGTTTCCCCAGAAGGAACAGACCGACCCTTCTCTCAGGCACCGGCCTAAGTTTAACAGCGAATATAAATATATATGTGAGATTTGGTTTTTCAGAGGGCTGCGGGCTTCCATCCATGGAAATCCTTATCTGTTAAGGAATAGCTTTAGTTGCACATATTTTGATTAAAGACTATGAATTTGCATTCAGTTTGTCAAGAAAAATAAAAATTATTTTCCGCACAAGTTATGCCTGCCTTTATCAGCCGGCTGATAGCGATCTATACTGTAACGGCCGCTGTGGGATGCTGAAAATAGAATTTATGTTGACAAGGAATACGCAGATTTGCGATCATAACATTAAGATAAAAATCTATTTCTGACGGAGGTTTTCTATGGGTATTTATGTGATGTTAACTACCTTGACGGATGACGGCAGGGAGACCCTCAAAAAGCACCCGGAACGAATCAAGGAAGTGAATAAAGAAGTAGAGGCCATGGGGGTAAAGATATTGGCCCAGTATGCCGTGCTTGGTCCCTATGACTTTGTCAATATCCTCGAAGCGCCGGATAACGCCACGGTCACCAGGGTCTCCGTAGAGCTTGGGGCACGGGGTACTATGCAGGGCATGACCCTAGCGGCGATGCCGGTTGATGAACTTATCGCTTCACTAAAGAAATAAGCAATGTCAGCGGCCCGTTGTTAGTAGTCAGTTGTATCAATGTTTTTATAGACTTAGACGGCGTGCGAAATTGTGTAACGCTGTAAGCGCCCTTTCGGCATAGACCTGTCCGCGCCTTTGCTTGGGTACCTTCCGGGAAAGCGGAGGGAAGAGGCCGAAGTTGACATTCATAGGCTGGAACGATTCGGGTTTGCTTTCCGTTATGTGGTTTAGCAGGGCTCCGTGGGCTGTGGTATCCGGCGGCACAATCATTTCTCTACCACCGGCCAGGAGGGCAGCGTTTATCCCGGCTATCAATCCCATGGCGGTAGATTCCACATAACCCTCAACTCCGGATACCTGACCGGCCAGGAAGATATTTCTATTTTTTTGTAACTGGAGGGTCTTGGTAATAACCACAGGCGCCTTGACAAAGGTGTTGCGGTGGATGCTGCCCAGACGGGCAAACTCTGCCTTTTCTAAGCCGGGTATCATACGGAAGACGCGTTCCTGCTCCGGCCATTTGAGTTTGGTCTGGAACCCGACCATATTGTAAAGCGTCCCGGCCACGTTCTCCTGCCTTAACTGCACCACAGCGCAGGCTTCTTTTCCTGTGCGCGGGTCTTTTAAACCCACCGGTTTCATGGGACCGAACCGCAGGGTTTCATCCCCTCGTTCGGCCATGACCTCGATGGGCAGGCACCCCTCAAAATAGACGGGCTTTTCGAACGGTTTCAGAGGCACTTTCCCGGCCTCCTTTAATGCCCGGATAAAATCCTTGTATTGTTTCTCATCCATAGGGCAGTTCAGATAATCTCCCCCGCCCTCTTCATAACGTGAGGCCGTGAAGGCCACATTGAAGTCGATGGAGTCCTTGAAGATAATGGGGGCTATGGCATCGTAGAAATACAGGTAATTTTCGCCGATCAGTTCTCCCAATCTTTTAGACAGCCCTTCCGAGGTCAAGGGGCCGGTAGCAATGATGGTTAGGCCCTCTTCCGAAATTTCCGTGACCTCTTCGCGCACTATGGTTATCAAGGGATGGGCAGCTACCTTTTTTGTTATGTAGGAAGAAAAGCGCTCCCGGTCAACGGCTAGCGCCTTTCCAGCCGGGACTCTGGTATTATCCGCCGCCTCCATAATGAGAGAACCCAGGCGGCGCATCTCTTCCTTGAGCAGGCCCACGGCAGAATCCAGGGCATCGGACCGTAAAGAGTTGCTGCAGACCAGTTCAGCCAGATTTTGAGATTGGTGGGCGGGCGAGAATCTGACCGGTTTCATCTCATACAGAACGACCCGGATGCCTCTTTTAACAATCTGGTAGGCGGCTTCGCTCCCGGCCAGCCCACCACCGATGATAGTTACGGTTTTGAGATCGGTCATAGTTTAAAAGGTGGGCAACAGCTTAGGTTTTTTGAAACGCTATGAGCCACGAAATACGCTGGATTTCTGGATTCAGCGTGGCTTTAAATCCGAAACTCGAAGCGCGAATCCCGAAACAATATCGAATGAGCAAAATCTGAATGCCCAAAACGAATTGGCCGCACTTCGGTTTTGAACATTGAGACATTAGGAATTTGAATTTGTTTCGAATTTCGATATTCGGATTTCGGATTTACCTCCGATCCCGATGCAATTGCAACTTTCGGACTTAATAACCTTTTCAAAGGGCTGAAGTGATACAAAAGTAAAATACCAGCCGATACAGGTGTCGTCAACCTAAAAAAAGATTACGTAGGATAGACCGATAGCCAGAGGGACGGTAAGGTTATCATCAATTGGGGAAGGGAAAAGCTCGGTCAGAGTTCCCGCCAGGGCGGGCAGAAGATGTTTTAAGGGCTCGCGGCCAAAATATACGGCCAGAATTATCCAGGCCGAAACAAAAAAGGCCGCACTCCCCTCTACAGTCTTATCCCCTATCCTGTGTCTCCCTAAACGCTGACCGGCCAGGGCGGCCGCGGCATCAGACAAGGTTTGTACTACCAACGCCGCAATAGCGATCTGTTTTGGAAAGAGGATGATAGTCAGGCCGGAACCAGCGAGATAGTAAAGGCTGGCTGCAGGTCTGCTATATTCCCTGTCGCGTAATAGATTTTTGGCGATGCGCAGGTATATCCTTCCCAGCCACTTTATTTTGAGCCTGGCCAGATCAATGATTATGAAGGCGGCTGCCACCGGAAAAAAGAGGTACAAAAAGATATTTTCCGGCAGATACATGTAGGCCAATGGGATGCACAGGCCGCAAAGATGAAAGGCCTTTCTCCAGTATTCGACTGCTGCTATCGGAGACTGCCCGCTTTTCATATCAATCTTCATCGCTCTCTAACCTTGAACCGTGAACCTTGGAACTTTGAACCTGAGTAGTCGTATCTTTTGAATCTCTTTATTCGCCGTATCAAGGGCTATAATAAGAGAAAAAAAGCACATTATCTTAAATATTCTTATGACTTCAATTAATAAGGTCGATGAATAATTACATAAAACCTTGTTAAAAGAAACTGAGAAAGAACAAAGGACATGCTGAACGGATCACTTGCCGAAATAAGAAAAAGGCCCTGGATTAATAATAAAGGGTTCATAGATGATCTTTATACACCAGAGGTCAATCCAGAAATTGAATTTAATAAGTTTAGACCTGCATCTGCTTTAGGGGCTAATACATACGAGGTCTTATTTGCACATATCCCCGATCAGGTCGTCGTGTTAGATCGCAAAGGCAATATCGTTGAAGTCAGCCCTTCTGTGTGCATGGAGCTTGGCTACTCACAGGATGAGATGCTAACTATGCGGTATAGTGATATTACTGCTTCAGAGGGGGCAAAAACATCTTCCAGCCTTTTCAAGAAGGATATGGCAGACCGGCCAGTTACCTTTAAAACCGCTTATGTCTGTAAAAATGGCGAAATAAAACCTGTGGAGGTAGCTTGCCGTGCCATATCCTGCCATTCAAAGAGATTTTTCCTGACAGTTGCCAGAGATATTACAGAGCAACAGAAAAGAGAGACTAGGGTTGAAAAAGCCTATGCAGAGATGCAAACCCTGGAGCAAATGAGGAGCCAATACCTGGCCGGCATCGTCCATGATCTGAAGACACCTCTGACGGCGGTCAAAGGCTTTATCGATATGATGTTGAGCGGGAAGGCAGGGCCGCTTACGGTCAAGCAGGAGAAATTCCTGCGGAGTTGTTCCTTGGCCATTAGTCGTGAGGCTGAGCTGGTAGAAGGCCTTGAAAATTATGCCCGGACCAAGGGTAAAAAACCGGTTATAAATAAAGGAGCGGTCGATATTAGCGATGTTTTAAGAAAGAGCCTGGCCTGGCTGGAGCCTCTCGCTGAACTCAAAAATATAACTATGGAAACAGAGATAGAAGACGGCCCCATGATCATACAGGGTGACGCACATCAGTTGAGCAGGGTATTTAATAACCTTTTTTCCAATGCCGTGAAGTACAACCAGCCCGGAGGCAACGTTAAAATTGAGGCCCGGGCCTACGGTCTGGAAAAGGTGTGTATCTCAGTAAAAGATACAGGTATAGGCATTCCGCCTGAAGAACAGGGAAAGATCTTTGAGCGATATTACCGGGCCAAATCCTCGCATTCCACCAGGGCCCCGGGTATGGGAATCGGGCTTGCGGTAGTCAGGGACATCATCCGGCTCCACGGCGGTGAGATTTTTGTAGACAGTGAACCGGCCCGTGGATCCAGCTTTTATACTATCTTCAAGCTCCTGCCACCCCCACACAATAGCTAACCTTTTAACCCTATAATGACATTTGTATTTTTAGACCCTTAGTTCTAAATTTCGTGTTTTTTGTGGCAGGAAATCATAATTCGTAGATGCCCGTACTCATGATGCGCCTGCCTGTGCGATGCACGCAGACAGGCGGCGGTCGCTTGGTTGGCGTTAATGTGTTGTGGTGGCATATCAACTCCAAAGATTTTCATAAATGTTCGCGAGGTACCTTGCTTTAGATTCCTGGGGGCTTCTTTTTTAGTACCGAGAAGATATTTTTGAAACTGCGGGAAGGGATTGATATAGTGCCATTCACGGCGCTTGACCTACAATCAGCACCCGGGGTCCTTCTTCGAGCACCCGAAATCCCTCTTCATCAGGAAGCGGAGCGATAACCCACTCGTAAAGTATCCTGGCATCCTCCAATACAGGATCCTTCGGATATTTATAGTATTTTTTCTGCATCGGTTCATCATAAAGTCCAATACAACCATGGGAGGCCGGATAGCCAGGAACGTCACGCCCATGAATCCAGTACGCTACTCCAGCCTTGGTAACGTAAAAACGGAGGGCATAATTCATAGGATAGGGAATCATGGTTTTTTCAATAAAGTATAATGACGATTTCCGGTGGCGGTCAACCGCCGTTACCCTGAATTCCCCGGTGGGGGTCTCATTACCCCTCTCACCTGTGGTAATAGGAGCAGAGAAGACCAGGCGTCCGTATTCATACGCCCCCAGGAACTGCTCCGATAAGTCTATCAGAATAAATTTTGCCTCTGCCTCGGCCGGTGGATAATATGAAGGCAAGGGCGTAAAATCCTTGATATCTTCGAGCCTATTAGGGATCTTTAAAGGAAACCCCTGGCGGACATGGCGCCGGTCTATGCGGTTAAATCGAAGGACATCCCTCCACTGCTCCCCGAAGACCGACTCTAGTGTCTCGCCCGGTTTAAGTCTCCAACACTTCCATTCCACATTGACATCACTGGGATAATGAATCTTACACGGAGAGCGCGGCTTGCCTGGATCGGCACTCCACACGTCTTCCGGCGCTGACAACGAGAAAAAACCGATGAGGAAGAATGTTAACAAGTGCCGGGGGATATTCACCAGGTCCTGAATCTCCCGGAGTCTATATGGACAAAATTGGACTTAGGATAATAACCCACGCCGCCATAACCCAAGGTTACAGCGGTCTTTCTCAGGACATCCAGATCTACCCGCGGGATGGATATATCTATGGCCTTCCCGGACAGATGCATGCTGTTCTTCACAACTCCCCTGCCCTCCCGCCTGAGCAGGTCATTGTACTCCGGCGATCTGTAACCGGAGATAATGTGTATTTCGTTGCCTCCACCCAGGCCCTTATCCACGGCGTTCAAAAATTCAATTACGTCTATATCCATTTTCTTTACTTTCTGGGTATAATGACACCGGAGGATATAATTGAGGTCACTGAGTGCCCCGGGATCGTACGCGCCCCATGGATCCCTGTAAGTTACCTTCAGTCTTTCTTCTGTATGGATATTATAGAGTGACAGCTTTCCCTCTGGAAGGCCCGGCGCTGTCCACTCTTTCGCAAAGGCCCGTCCGCCGAAGAGCGCAAAGACTCCGGCCAGAGAGGCCTTGAGAAAGGTCCTTCTGCTCCAAAACTGACCTAACAATTTCCACCTCTGTGTGATTAGTTATTCATTATTGGCCAGTGACTAATGACCAATGTAAAAGTTTTCGGGAGATTAGCACAAAAGGTTAAATAAAGTCAATTTCCCAGGTTCTATCCTGACTCGCAGTTGTCAAAAGGCAGGTAATGTGCTTATAATAAAAAATATGCTGCGAGCCTATGGACAAGATTGAAGTTCCCCCGCAGCAAGCTGCAGGGAATGCACTCGCTATGTATGTTCAAAAAGTGGAGACCAAAGGAAGATGCCTTAAGGCTTTTGAACATCGCCCGGGAGCACGAGTGGGCCGTAAGCTTTGAATATACAATCCATTCAAACTTCACCTGGGCCTTAATAGAGAACACCTCTTTACCCAGAACTGGCTCCTAAAAAACATCCAAAAGATAAAGGGATCAAATAGACGGAAAGTCCGGTGAGCGAAGAATTTGATACGCGGTTGAAGCAACTGGAAAAACGGGTTCGCCATCTTAAGTGGCTTGTAGAGATTACGCTCGTAGTCCTCATTATAGCGACGGTCCACTTATTCTATGTGAAACTCAACCTGCAATCAGAGAAAAAGTCACCGCACGCATATAAGGCCGGCCTGAAGGAAGGAGTTGAGAAGGCTTCCGGGTATACGGATAGTCAACCAGAGCTTGTCCTCCTGGGGGCAAATCGGAATCCGCTACAAGGGCAAAATATCATGGCAATAGTGGGAAGAAACCCGGATAAATCGGCCTGGCTTAGTTTTCGGATTATAGAACGGAACCAGGGCGGCAGAACCACCGGCCCGGTCTTCCTAAAAGTATATACCTCTGATCCCATTATTCTCGGTTCTCCAAGTACCGACGAACCAGACTTTCACTACGAAGGATATGTCACCCCCGAACGCCGTCCTATCCCGGCACTCCGGGCCGGTGTCTCAGTTGCGACCCAGTTGAACCTTCAACTCCTGGGCAGAACCTCGTTATCTGGAACCTATCCTGCCTTGATCAAGGCATATTATGGCGACGGGCAGGTCGCCCAGGCCTATTTCAATTTAGAGATCACCGGGAAATAATAAAGACGGGCAAATTTGGGACTAATTGACTTAGTATCTTTTAGGTACATCCGGCCAGACCGAGAGCCAGTAAACCTCATTACTATTAGGAATTGTCTGATATTCCAAGAAAAATGATATTTAGGGATTGAGGGGACGCTCCCAGGATTAAAGTTTGAAAATGACGGGCGATTTGTGTTTCGTGGTCAGAGGCCTCAGCCCGGCTTTTTCGTACTGGACCAGATTTGTACCAGAAAGGAGGCGCTGAATATGCAGATAAAAACAAAGATGACCGCGGGCAGGGCCACTTTCTCGTTAAAATGTTTCAAGGCCAGCACGCTGCCCAGACCGGCATTTTGCATGCCGACTTCAATGGACAAAGCCCGTTTTTTCAGAGTATCAAAACCGAAAGTCTTTCCTGTCATGTAGCCCAAAAACAACCCCAGGAGATTCAACAGAATTGCGGCCAGGTTTCCCAAGAAAGTCACTGTAACAGGAACCCCCTAAGTTTTGCTGCAAAGAAAGGCGATCCCAAAGATATTACAAGGGCAAAAATAAACAGGTTGCCTTTAAGAATATTAAAAACCTGAAAAATCTCTCGCCATGATTTTCCGGAAACGTAATGGCCAAATAGAAACTCAAACAACAGGGTCATAGATACCCATTGGAGCCCGATGAAAATGAAGGTGATTCCGTCATTTTTGCCAAAATATGGGGCCGCAAGATATGCTATGAGAAAAATAAAAAAAGATAGCATGGTCCCGCTAAGTGGTAATGCTATATTTTGACCAAGGTTAGGCAACAGGACCTTTTCGCGAAATACACCATTAACTATTGCCATGACAACCATAATTAACCAGATGCCACTTGCTTTTAAGGCTAACTTGATTGTCATGTATTACTCCTGACGAATAAAAGTTTCTGCGGTGTGAAGCCGACCATAAAAACTATAGTTGAACTGAACCGCGCACGCTCACGCTATTATTTGGAAATTTATCGGCTCAGCCCTGGCCATAATAGGCAACAAACTAAGGTACTACCTCAGGCCGTCTATCTCTTCATGCAATCGTTTAAAGAAGTTCACCATAAAACGGTGGCGGCTACGGGCCAGTCGTTTACCCTCTGAGGTAAGCATACGGCTATGAACCTTTTTCAACTTAACACTAAATTCCCGAAAAGCCGTATCTTCTATACTGTAGGGTTCGGTCTGCAAGATATCTACCTGAGAGTTGTGCAGCCTGGCGCCGATCTCGCCGGCAAAAAGAAAGGAACGGCCTATCCCCACCGCCCCGATGGAGTCAAGTTTATCCGCATCAAAGAGTACTCTGGCCTCAAGGGTCCGGGGGTTATTTTCCCCTCGAAAGCGGTGGGTGGCGATACAATGCGTAACCGCCTTTATCAGGTCTTCATCATGGGTATGCCTCCGTAAGACCTCTTCGGCCATTTCTGCGCCGCATGCGGCGTGACAAATGCCTCCATTGCTCTTCGTCTCGGTCTCCCGGCCAATGTCGTGCAGGATAGCCGCTAATTTCAGGACATGGAGATCAGCCCCCTCCCTCTCCCCGATATGCACGGCCAGAGTATAGACACGCTCCACATGATCCCAGGCATGGCTCCGGCTGCCATTTTTATAGATCTGCCGGGCCTCATCTCTAATCTTTTTTTCTAATTGATTAAGGTTATCTTTCAACTGATCCATAGCCTAAAACCGTAACCGTGAACTTTTCAACCGGCTAAAGTATTTACCCTGAAAGCTGCCCCTTTCCTTGAGGGCAGTTTTGATGGCATTTATCGTACCCATCTTATCCCTGGCCCAGAGGGGAGCCACCAATTCCTCTGGCCCGGGGTCACCGGTCAAACGTTGAATAACCACGTCCGGAGGTATCAATTCCAGGACAGCGCAGACTAAGTCCACGTATTCCTGCTGCGTAAGGGGGGTATACTCGCCTATTTTAAAAAGATTTCCCATGCCACACCCTTTGACTACGTAGAGGAGGTGGATTTTTAACCCTTGGATGTCCAACCTGGCGACCAGCCGCGCTGTTTCAAGCATATCCTCTTTTGTCTCTCCCGGCAACCCCAGTATTATGTGCGCGCAAACAGGAAGCCCCGCCTTCTTCGTCATATTTACTGCTTGGATAAAATCAGCTACCGTATGCCCCCGATTGATAAACTCAAGGGTCCGGTCATGGGCGGATTGAAGGCCGTACTCCATCCATACCAGATACTTCTCCTGATAGGAGGCAAGAAGGGCCAGGATATCGTCACTGATGCAATCCGGCCTGGTGCCGATAGCCAGTCCGACGATGTCCTCGTCCGTTAAGGCTTCCTCATATCTTTGCCTTAATATCGGAAGCGGCGCATATGTGTTGGAAAAGGACTGAAAATAGGCGATAAATTTCCTGGCCCCATACCGCCGGCCCAGAAATGATTTGGCCTGCCTGATCTGTTCGGAGATGGGCATACCTCGCCTGAAAGCGCCGGTCCCGGAGCCATAGGCATTACAGTAAATACAGCCCTGCGTCGATTTCGTCCCGTCCCGGTTAGGACAGGTAAAACCGGCGTCTATGGGTATCTTCTGCACCCGGCAGCCATAGAGGCTGCGCAAGTAATGATTAAGGTCGTTATAGAGCCTGTCTTCAGCCATTAACCGTTAGTTATTTGTAATATTCACCTTCCTTTAAACGCGCCGTCACCCAGTCTAATGCCTCGTCCCGGGTACTTATCAGACCATCGATCTGGACATCCTCCAGTTCCTCCATCAAGACCTTAAAAAAGGGGCCCGGTTCAAGATGAAAGATGTTTATCAGATCATGGCCGGTTATAAGCCGCGGACGGGTAAGAAGCGGCTTTACCTTCTCCTGATAGAAAGTAATCGTGGTCTCGAAGAGTTGCACCAACAAGGCCTCACAATCATCCGGCTTGGCCGGGCCGAGGCCGGCCAGGCTATCGGCCATAGCCAGGACAAACAATCCAATAAGCTCGTCTCCCGTCTCCCGAACCAACCGTCCCAGGGCCCGCGGTGTTACCTCCCCGGACCTTAAGACATTTACCAGATGAAAAGGCCGCATATGGAGATAGATCAGCTTCTCCACAAACTCAAGGTGCTTGTGGCTCCATTTAAGCCTCCGGGCAAAATTGGCAAATATAGCCGCACCGACCTGATCGTGGTTGTAAAAGGTGAATTTTTCGGCGCTCTCCTCCGCTGTCTTGGGTTTTCCTGCATCATGAAAAAGTGCTGCCCATTTCAGGAGAACAGATTTTGCGTCATGTTGCAGATACTCCTCTATCTCTCCCTTGTACTTATCAGGGAAATAATCCGCCGGATTAGCCTCGATTTTTTCTATATAGTAAAGGGTAAGAAAGGAATGGTCATAAACATCCAGGTGATGGTAGCCATATTGCTGTACACCGTGCATGTCCTCTATTTCCGGACAGATCGCTGCAAAAAGACCGTCTTCCGCCATCCATCGCAAGGCGGGATAACTATTTTTTGCACCTAACAGGGTGTTCAATTCATAGGCTATACGCTCTACAGAGGTATTTTTGATGAGCGCCCCGTATCTTCTTACCATTTCCCGGGATGCGGTATCTATTTTAAAATCAAGGGTAGCGGCAAACCGGTAGGCCCTCAGCATACGCAAGGGGTCATCTATTATGCCCTGCCCGGTTATGAAGCGGATTAGTCTGTCTTCAATGTCTGCACGTCCACCCACCGGATCGATAAGGGTTAGGGGGGCCTCAAGCTTATCGTCAGTAAAGCAAACGGCCAGGGCATTTATGGTCAGGTCACGCAGGCTTAGGTCTTCCTCCAGGGTCTGGCTCCCTTTGCGAAATTCCGCAAAGTCTATCTGATAGCCCTCAAAGACTACCCGGGCCACCTTCTCAACATCGTCCAGGAGGATAAAGGTGCCGTGCACAGTTTCCGCAAAATTCTGCGCCAGTGCCAGCGCGTCTCTGGAAACCGTAAGATCGATGTCCTTTACCTCCTGGCCGAGAATCATATCCCGGATGGTGCCGCCCGCCATGCAAATCTTGATCCCTTCACGTGCGCACTTGTATACGAATCCCAGGACTTGCGGCGGCAAAAAACCCCGGACATCGAGCCTTAAAAAATCAGCCATGAAATACTTTTAACAGGTAGCAGGGGGTTTTTCAAGAAAATCGACAGGCCCAAGTCGCGAGATTATAGTAAAGGCACTAAATGAACTACCCCGCAGCCAGCTACGACGAAGCAAGCTTCGGGGAATTTAACCCGATAACTCACAAAAATCTGCGTAATCTGTGGATTAAATTCGAATTTTGGGACAAAACCCTGATACGGATCAGTGATCCACCCTATTAATTCTTCTTTTTGACCTCTTTATTTTGACCGCAGTCACCGCTGCACTCGGAATCACGCGGCGTCCGGAAGCTCACGGATGATATGGGCATCTCACACAAAGCGCCGCCCAGATAATCCCAGACCTGCCAGCAACGTTCCACACGCGGACAAAATCGGCAATAGTAATAGTCGGTCATCTTCTTTCTCCTCAACGATGGCAAAAACAATCAAAACAGTTAGAAAGGCCCCCTGCCTCTCCGCAGGCCTTTTTCATGCCCTCATCTGGCAAATGCCCTTTATTATCCACAAAGACCCTCAGCTCCTCGTCCATAAGGTCTGGCCAGGCCAACATATACAAGTTATAAATCGTTCCCCCTTTTTCCATCACCATTTTCCTGCCGCCCATTTTATTGCTACCATGTCTATTCATAACCGCCCCTCCCCTTTGGGTTCGGCTTTTCATCTCTTCTTATTTTTTTATCGGCAATTGGATCTTTACGCTAAAATGTAGAGTTAAATGGAACAATGTTGTAAGTTAGGGTATAATTAGGTATAAAGTTTATCAAATTTTTATAGTCTATACATGAAGGTACCTGTGGTACCAAATACTTTAAGTAAGACGGAAAAATGAAAAACCCTTTTGCAGTACTCGGTATAACACCACAGATTGTGGCCCGCCTGGACAATGAGGCCCTCTACAACCTGGTCAGGGCCTGCTACCGTGCCCTGCAACAAGCCCACCATCCGGACAAGCTGCGGAGGCAGACAGAAACTGCCCGCCGGAAAAGCACAGAACGGGCTACTGAAATCAACCTGGCCTATGAAAAACTCAACTGGGCAAAAGACCCTAATTCATTCCTTCTGCATAAAGAACGATATTTAAAGGCCCCGCGGCGAGAAGAGAAAAAACTCCGGGACCTGCAGGCTATTTTGGAAACGTTCATAGACAAACAAAGAGAAATGGCCGATAGTTTCTGGCAATATCTCGGATATAGTGAAGAACAGGCTGCACGCCCCGGCGCATCTTCGACCCGAAGTGATGCCTGCTCATGCCTTAAAATGCCTGTAAGTATCACTCTCGGCATCATTGATGTGGCTATGAGGCAAAATGTGCGTTCAGAAGGCTGGGTGCCTGGATTAGGATATAAAGAAATAAGATTTGATGAAAACAGCCAGATGTATTACCGGCTTTCCCGTCAAAAAAAATTCACGGCGGTTAACTTTATTAAACTCATCGGGACTATTGCCAAAGACAAGATAGACATCGGCGCCCTCTTGGAAAAGAAGCCGCTGAGGGGGGTCTTATACATCCAAACCCAATCGCCGGTTAAACAGAGTAAAAGCAGCAAATATCTTGAGGTCCTGAATACCATACCTATTTCCGAATTCAAATGGCATTGCCTGCCGTTTCTAAGGCCGGATATAGTCGAAGGGCACTATCTCTTTTCCATCCACCGAAAGCCATCTGCCATGGACAAGGTATTTCTGGAAGGTATTGTCAGCCGGATAACTAAACCCTAGCTCAACAGGTGAACATTACCAATCTGGACATTTTTGAGTCCGGCTTTTCGTGCCGCCTCCTGACACCTTAATGCCTGGAGGCGTGAGGTTGTGGGTAATCCTTGCAGATAAAAGTGCGGATAAAAGGCCAGCAGGCTGTAAGGGATATCACTACTTAGATCCGCAATAAAATGAGAAATGGCCGCTACCTCCTCCTCATCAATATAGCCGGGCACCAGGAGTGTACTGGCTATCAGAAAAGGGGGAACGGTCCTTTCCTTGACGAGTAAGCTCAGTTTGGCAAAGTTTTCCAGAGTTGTCTTATTACTTACGCCGCAAAGGGCCTTATGCACCGTGTCGCTTGCGGCCTTGAGATCGAATTTTATACACCCTCCAGATCGTAATGAGAGGTCTGCCATCATATCCAGGTACGGGGCGTTTACGGACCCATTCGTCTCCCAACAGATTCTGAGTACCCGTCCCTTGTTCTTCTCCAGGGCTATCTGGGAGGTTCTGATAGCGTGAAGCACCTGCGGGGTGGGATCACCGCCGAAATAACATATACACGTGGTCTCCGGAGTCACGGCTTCGGCTAAGGTCTTGGCCGTAGTGCGTTTTTGGGAATATGTGAATCTCTTAAAACTATAATTTTGACAGTAGAGGCAGTTGAAAGAACAGGCATGATAGAAAACGGCCAAATTCTTATAGCCGTATTCAGGGCCATCACGCATGGCATACCCCGGGTAGCCGCAGCCAGTCCCGGCCGGGCATACCCAGTTGCCGACACAATTAGTCGGAAGAGGATCATAATAAAAAGAAAGATTGCCTTCATGGGGGCGGCCACCTTTGAGATGTCCCTGTTCTACATATCGCACGCCGCAATAACCACGGCCGCCTTCTGGAATCCGGCACTGGTTTGCACAAAGGTTGCAAGGGATGCCGTTTGCATCTCTGGGCGGGAACAGCGGTAGATTAAAGGAACGGCGGCTCTCCTGATGGACTTTTTCCACCTCCGGCCAGACCTCGTCAAAGTGATGGCGAATGCAATTAAGGCAATAGCCCAGGATACTTGAAATAGTCGGGGACTTCTGCCCGCAATATCGACAGGTGCCCATTTTAACACCTCAACCTAACCCGGAAAATTTGCCACGAAGACATGAAGAAATTTATGAATGGCCTTGTGGTCGCGGCCGGGGACCATTCCTATGGCCTCCTATATAGCCTAACGGAGATTATTCAAAAGATCAATCTCCATCTGATTTTCTCGGAGTGAAACGGCAAACGGTCTGAAACTCTGTTTTACAAACCCAGCCCTAATGAGCCGTCAATCCTGATACGCGGTTCAGGAAATTAGTCCAATCGACTGCCGTGTATGCATCCATCTCTTTCAATTGAACCCCTATTCTGTACAGGTAATCATCTTTCTTGACCCAGGCCACCCTACCTCTTGCCTTTATCGGCACGTGCGCATCGATAGCCATATCCAGGAGCATGCCCACGTCACAGGGGTCAATGCTTTTAATCAGCAGACCGCCTAGGCTGACGTCGTGGGCGTATTCCTTGAAAAACTTGTGGCCATCAGAGTAGGTAATATGAAGAAAGGTTGGGATGCGTTCGTGTTGTCTTCTTTCTTTTCCGGAATACATGAGCGGCACTCCTTTTGCTATTGCGGCAGGTTCTTGGTATCCACTTCATGGCGCCTTTGGTTAGTTCCCATCCGAAAACCCCGGTTTTTCTGGATGGAGCGGTCAGCTCGCCACAATATCGGCGAATCTTCGACACTCAGCTATCAGCATTCAGCTTAATATGTTGTTTATCTTAGATTTTTGCTGACGACTGAAAGCTGATCGCTGTAAGCGTGAATTCGGAAACAGTAGTTTCCGGATGAACACGAGTTAAGCGTCATATATTCTTATCGTACTTTTTCAGAATATATTCAATGGATTTTTCACGTGGATAGAGACTAAAATAACAGGGTTACCCAATCAAGCCGGCATTAATGCGTTAACACCCTTAGACAGGAGCAGAGGAGCATTTAGCGGACGAGGCAGGCAGTTGTTTCTTATCGATGCTTGGTGCGGTAAAACGCCTCGATACTGCTCACCATGCTGTCGATGGTGTATTCCTGAGGCATGACCTGGGTCTGGATACCAAATTTTTGCGCTGTATCCGCAGTAATAGGGCCGATGCAGGCGATGTCAACTCTCTCCAAGAGGGAGACAATCCTGTCTCTTCCCAGTATCTCCACGAAATTGCTGACCGTAGATGAACTGGTAAAAGTCACCATATCGATTTCTCTACCTTCCAGGAGCTTAACCAGAGATTCAGCCTTTTCCGCCTCTGGTTTGACCGTCTTATAGGCCGTCACTACTTTAACCTCGGCACCGGCTTCCGCTAGCTTCTCCGGTAGTATCTCTCTCGCCACCTTCGCCCGGGGGATGAGCACCTTCTTACCGGCTATGCCCAAGGCCTTTAAGCCTTCTATAATCCCTTCGGCCCGGTATTCAGAAGGGACAAAGTCCAGTTTAAGATAGAGATATTCCAGCATCTCCGCCGTCCGGGGGCCGATGGCGGCCAGCTTACATCGGCCCAAGGAACGCAGGTCGCCCCCGGTAGCCTTCAGCCTCAGCAAGAAATTCCTGACGCCATTAACACTCGTAAAGATAACCCAGTCAAATTCTTTAATGTCCTTTATGGCCTTATCCAGCGGCTCCCAGCTATCGGGAGGAACAATGCGGATGGTGGGGAATTCCTCGCAGGCCGCCCCTAACTCTTCCAGCCTTCGCACCAGGTCACTGGCCTGTTCCCGCGTCCGGGTAACCACGATACGCCTGCCAAAAAGGGGCTTGTTTTCAAACCAGGAGAGGTATTTGCGTAAACCTACCACCTCGCCCACCACCGTGATGGCTGGGGGTTTAAGTCCCTTTCCCCGCACTAAATCCACAATATCCAAAAGACGTCCCACGACTGTCTCCTGTCTGAGGGTCGTCCCCCAGCGGATGACCGCACAGGGCGTCTCCGGAGAGCGGCCATTGGCAATGAGATTCTCCACAATGTAGGGAAGATTTTTTACCCCCATAAAGAAAACAAGGGTCCCGATGCCAGTAGAGATCTTATCCCAGGCAATACCGCTTTCCTCCTTGGTCGGATCTTCATGTCCGGTAATGAAGGCCACGTTTGTGGTATAGCGGCGGTGGGTGAGCGGTATGCCTGCATAGGCAGCCGCAGCAATGCCCGAAGTTACGCCCGGGATCACCTCAAACGGCACCCCGGCGGCAACCAACTCCTCGGCCTCTTCTCCACCCCGGCCAAAGATAAAGGGATCTCCGCCCTTAAGACGTACCACCCGTTTCCCTTCTCTGGCACGCTCCACAATAAGGCGGTTAATGTCTCCCTGCGCCATAATGTGACAGCCACCTTTTTTCCCCACATAGATACGCTCTGCCTCTTCCGGGACATAGTCAAGATGGCGTTTACTGGCCAGGTAGTCATATATGACCACCTCGGCCTCACCCAGAACCTCTCTGGCCTTGACTGTAATCAGGCCCGGATCGCCCGGTCCGGCCCCTACCAGAAATACCTTTCCGCTCTTCTTCATTTGAGTACAGGACATCGTTATTTTCCCATTAATCCAGAGTTCGTTCGTATACCTCTTCCAGCACCTGCCGTGCACCCATGCCTAAAATATCTTCCGCCAGGGCACTGCCCAGACCTTCCGCCTCACTTACCGGCCCAACTATATCCTTCTTAAAAAGGCGCTGGCCTGAAGGGTCGGCCACGATACCGCGCAGGATAAGCCGGCCATCCCGTATCTCTCCAAAGGCCCCGATCGGCACCTGGCAGCCGCCCTCGAGCCTTTCCAAATAAGACCGCTCGGCCTGGACAGCTATAGCCGTCTCAGCGTGATTCAAGAAAGAAATGGCCTCCAAGAGGTCTTTATCTTCACGGCGAAGTTCAAGGCCGAGTGCCCCCTGCCCAATAGCCGGCAGCATAATCTCAACCGGCAGGTACTCAGTAATCACGTCTTTAATGCCCATGCGATTGATACCGGCTGCGGCCACGATTACGGCATGCAGAGATTCTGTCTTTAATTTCCGTATACGCGTATCCAGGTTCCCCCGGAGTGAAACGATCTCAAGGTCTCCCCGATAGGCCAGGAGTTGGGCACTGCGTCGCAGACTGCTCGTACCGATCCGGGCCTTTAAAGGTAAATCTGCCAGTCTCATTTTCTCTTTGGAAATCAGAACATCACGGGGATCCTCCCTTTTTGTCGTAGTGCCGATGTGTAGTTCAGGAGGCAAATCCGTTGGCACGTCTTTCATACTATGCACAGCCAGATCAATCTCACCCCGTAAAAGGGCTTCTTCAATCTCTTTGACAAAAAGACCCTTTCCCCCGACTCGCGCCAGAGGAACGTCCAGGATCTTATCGCCCTGGGTGGTTATCTTGACCAGGGAGACCCGGGAACCCGGTAATTTGGTCTCAATCTGATCTTTAACCCATGTGGACTGAGTCATAGCCAGGGCGCTGCCGCGGGTCCCGATGCGTATGTTTTTCAGGTCAAAAGTCATATCCAAGGTCCTTATCTCAACCGGGCAAAACACATAAAAAAACCGGCAGCCCCTACCTCAGGAAGGTTGCCGGGATGTGTTCAGCATTAATGACAGGTGCTGCAGGATTTGCTGGAGCAGGCTGTACAGCTACTTGAGCTGGCTGTGCTGGTAAATTTGGCGCCGCTTTTAAAGGCACAGGCAGACATCAATCTTTCCAGATGGGTTCCATGACATTTGGGACAATCGATGGCCTCTGATTTACTGAGCACCAAAGCCTCAAAGTCTTTTCCACAGTCCAGGCAGTGAAATTCAAATATAGGCATCCCTTAATCCTCCTTAAGGTTATTAAGCTTAGCTTGTCTGCAATTCTTCCAGTATGGCCGCAGCCAGCAGCGGCACCATAATCTCGTGGTGTCCGACCAGACAATAACCCCGGCCACCTTCCCCTGTGGGCCGGGAAACCACATTAGTCATAGGCCGGTAATGCCGGATAAAGTCCATATTCACGGTCGTAAACTGTTTCACCTCATGGCCGAGATTCCGAACCACACTGATGGCCTTTAAGAAGACCTCCGGCAGGATTACCGCTGAACCGATATTAAAATATACTCCTCCTTCCAGCATAGCTACCAGGCTGCAAAAGAGCCTGAAGTCCTCCAGGCTGGTATTACCTATAGCTGCGCCATCGGCCTTCGGATGCATATGTATAATATCAGTACCTACAGCTACGTGAACGGTAAGCGGGATATCCAGCCTGGCCGCTGTGGCCAGCAAGCTCAGGTGAACGTTAGGTAAGCCGCCTTCCAGTATCTTTTTACCCACTGCTTCACCAAGCCCTAAGCCTTCCCGTGCCCCCCAGATTATAGCCTCATTAAGAAATACGGCCGTTTCCTCAGCCATGCCAAAATCGCCGCCGCCCAGCACCGCAGCCACATCCTCGGAGGTCTGACCTACCATGGCTATTTCTGTGTCGTGGATAACACAGGCCCCGTTTACGGCCAGACCGGAAACAACGCCCTTTTCCATAAGGGTAATCAGGACGGGATTCAAGCCCACCTTGATAACATGGGCACCCATCCCGACCAGGACCGGCCTGCCACTACGAACGGTCTCAGCCACCCTTTTTACAATGGCCCGTAAGTCACTGCCGGCTAGGATATCAGGCAGTGCCTGAAAAAACTCAGAGAACCGGGCCCCGGGCCGGATAGCGTGGCCAAAACGTTCCCAGGAGACCTTACTCTCTCTTTCTTTGAGACTATAGGTCTTGATTTTTCCAGTGTCAATCGGCCTAATTTTTTGTTTCACACCTTAAGCCCGGCCTGATGTAGAGATGGAATGTTAAATTACACAGATGAACGTTGGAAAAGAATATAATCCACCAGTTCACAGAGAATGTGCCCAAACAGACCATGCGCCTCCTGCACGCGCGGCACCCGGTCAGAAGAGACGACAAATGCCAGGTCAGCCACCCTGGCTATCCTGCCGCCGTCCTTCCCGGCCAGGGCTACGGTTTTAATCCCCATCTCTCTGGACACCTCAAGCCCCTTGACCACGTTGGGCGAATTGCCGCTGGTGCTGATACCCAGGGCAATATCTCCCTGGCGGCCGAGGGCTTTTATCTGCTTAGTAAAAACTTCGCTATAGTCATAATCGTTACTGATACTGGTCAAAATCGAAGTGTCAGTGGTTAAGGCTAAGGCAGGCAGGGGCGGCCTTTCGATCATAAAGCGGTTGACAAACTCTGCAGCTATATGCTGGGCATCAGCCGCACTGCCGCCATTGCCGAAGATAAGCAGTTTCCCGCCGCGGCCAAAGGACTCGGCCACCCACGCAGCCAATTCTTTAATTCGATCGGCATGGTCCAGGATAAATTTTTCCTTTATTCTCAGGGAATCCCGTAAACTACGGTGGATAATATGATCCATATTCTACCCTCTGCAAAGCGGGATCAAGATAATATTTTTATCTATGCCTGTCAACGTTAATGTCCTGATTTCCAAGCAAAATGGCCTACATACTTTGGCCGCCCTTCTTATTGTAGTCCACTACTTTTAATAATGAACCACCTGGCAGCAAGCTACAGGGAATTATCAAGTTAAATGTGCTGACCTATGAGGCTCTTGCAAAACTCAGGAAAACCGTCACCCCGCGAAACCTGTCCCCAACACCTCCCCGATCATGGTCGAGGACAGGGATCGGGGAGCGGGGGTCCAGAATCTATTGAAAACACTGGATTCCCGCGCCTGCCCCGGACCACGATCCGGGGTTCGCGGGAATGATGCCAGGAGACTTTTACAAGAGGCTCCTATGACTGTAAAAAATAAAAAAATTATCTTGCTGTTTTTTTATTGAAATCCTAATGTAGATGTGATATTTGTCCCAGCAATCTTTGTTTAGGCAGATGCAGGCTGCTTTTTTGTAAGTACCCCGGCTTAAAGTAAGGACACGCGAGGCTATCAAGATTAGCAGGCTAACCACACAAAACTAAAACTAAACTAATAATCAAGGGGGGAACAATTATGACCAAAGCGGAATTAGTTACGAAAGTAGCCGAAGAAGCGGGGATAAAAAAGGTAGAAGCAGAAAAGGCTATTAATACTCTTCTCGGCGCTGTTAAAGAAGTCCTCAAAAAAGAAGGTAGAATGGCGCTTACTGGTTTCGGCACCTTTACTGTCTCCAAACGCAAGGCCAGAACAGGGCGCAATCCTCAAACCGGCCAGCCGATCAAGATTAAGGCAGCCAAGGCAGTCAAGTTCAGACCCGGTAAAGATTTAAAAAACTATATTAAGTAATACCGTCCCTTAAATATCATATCCCAGCACCCAAAAAGGCTGTCCACCTCAGGTGGACAGCCTTTTTTCTTGTCTTGACAATAGAGGATAAGCACAATAAATATGCTAATCCGGTATGGAAACGACCAGAGAAAAAGAACTACACAGCCTTGAAAGGCGCATTTCCTATACCTTTAAAAACAAGCGGCTTCTGAATCAGGCCCTTATGCATCGCTCATACAGCCATGAACAGGCCTTAAAACCAGCAAATAACGAATGCCTTGAATTTCTGGGGGACGCCGTACTGGGGTTGGCTGTCGGTCATCTCCTTTTTGATAAATATCCGGATTACGAAGAAGGCACTCTGTCCCAGTTAAAGGCCAACATGGTCAGTGAAAACAGCCTATCCCAATTGGCCAGGAAATTAAACCTGGGGAGGTTTCTGCTACTGGGCAAAGGTGAAGAATTATCCGGAGGTCGCACCAAAAATTCCATATTGGCTGATACCTATGAGGCGCTCCTGGCTGCCGTCTATCTTGACGGCGGACTGGAACCAGTACACAATCTGGTAAAAAAACATTTTCTGCCGCTCCTCCCTGCGTCCATCAGCAAAAGATCGCTGCTGGATTTTAAGAGCCAGTTGCAAGAATACACGCAGGAGGAATTCAAGGCGATACCGGAGTATGTTATATTGAAGGAAGCAGGGCCCGAGCATCAGAAAAGATTTACCATAGGTGTTAAACTCAACGGGAAAATATTGGCCCGTGGGATGGGCAAAAATAAGAAAGCGGCTGAACAGAGAGCCGCCCGGAATGCCCTGAAAAGACTTGCAGCCGTCAAAATTAAATGAATCCGTATATCATACCCATCTTCATCTCCCACCAGGGATGCCCTCAAAGATGCATATTCTGTAACCAGCCCAATATAACCGGCCAGGATATCTCACCCATAACGGCAAAATGGGTAACATCCACTATTGAAGAAGGGCTGGGCAGAAAAAGAAGGGCGCAAAGGACAGAGACCCAGGTAGCCTTCTACGGCGGGACATTCACCGGCCTTGATACCGGCCTTCAAGAAGAAATCCTCTCTGTGGTGCTGCCTTTCTGGGAAGAAAAGAAAGTCCATTCTGTTCGCCTCTCCACAAGACCTGATTATATCAATACAGAAGAGATCACACTGCTCAGAAAATACCCGGTAAAGACTGTGGAACTGGGCATCCAATCTATGAATGACGCCGTCCTGGCCAGGGCGCAACGCGGACACACCTCTCGGGACAATCTGCGGGCCGTCCGGATGCTTAAAGAGGCCGGATTCCAGGTAGGGGCGCAGATTATGATCGGTCTGCCCGGCGAAGACCGTGGAGAAATCCTTGACACCCTCGAACCGCTCTTTGCTCATAAGCCGGACTTCATGCGTGTCTACCCTACCCTGGTCTTAAAGGGGACGGTCTTAGCCGGTCTTTACCAAAAAGGAGAATACCATCCGCTTACGCTCGAGGAAGCTGTGGAGATATGCCGGGATATATCCATTCTCGGCCGGGAAAGGGGCATTGCCGTCATCCGTATGGGTCTCCAGGCAGATGCCGGTCTGGAGAAGAACCTTATCGCCGGTCCTTATCACCCGGCATTCGGTCAGATAGTCAAGGCTGAAGTCTTTAAAAATGACTTGATGAAAAAATTAGCGTCTTTTCGCGGTTCAGATGAGGTCAAGATATGGATCGCTCCGCCTGCCCTTCCCTTGCTGACCGGCTTTAAAAAACGCGTCCTTGACGACCTGCAGAAAAAGAGCAATATACGATCGTTGAAGGTATTTACCGATCATAGCCTTGGCCGGGGAGATTTCCGTGTCACACGAGGTTAAAGATTTCAAGTCTGGATATGTAGCTATTATTGGCGCTCCCAATGTGGGTAAATCCACGCTCCTTAACCGGTTTTTAGGGCAAAAGACGGCTATAGTCTCTCCCCGCCCCCAGACGACACGGAACAGAATATCAGGAATCCTGACCCAACCGGGCTATCAACTTATTTTTCTGGATACACCGGGTATCCACAAGGCCAAAAATGTCCTGGGAGAATTCATGGTGAAGGCTGCCGTAGATACCTTGCGCGAGGTTGACGTGGTCCTCCTGACCGTAGATGCCAGACTCCATCCGTCCGGTAACGATACTGCCCTGGTTATCGAAAAGCTGCATAATGTCCCCACCCCCGTCATCCTGGCTATTAACAAGATAGACCTGATAAGAAAGGAAACCCTTTTACCATTAATTGCAGAGTACAAAGATGCTTACGACTTCAAGGCCATCGTCCCTATATCTGCCTTGACCGGCGAGGGAGTGGATGCCTTACTGGCCGACATCCTTAGCCATATACCGGCCGGAGTCCCTTATTATCCACCAGACATGATCACCGATCAGCCGGAACGGTTCATTGCCGCTGAGATTATCCGCGAAAAAATATTTCATTTAACCGGCCAGGAAATTCCCTATGCCACGGCAGTAATTATTGACGAATTTAAGGAAAATACCGAAAAACAAATTATATCCATCTCCGCTACAATTTATGTAGAGAAGGATTCGCAGAAAGGTATCGTGATCGGGAAAGGCGGCAACCTGCTTAGGAAGATTGGTGAGGCCGCCCGCAAGGAGATAGAGGTCATGGCCGGCACAAAGGTCTTCCTCAGGCTGTGGGTCAAGGTACGCAAGGGCTGGGTGAAAAGCCCGGAGATCATGAAACAGCTAGGGTACTAATGGCTATAAAAATGACTGCTATAATACTGGCTGGCGGGAAAAGTGAGCGGATGAAAGAAAACAAGGCCCTGCTGGCGCTGGAAGGCAAGCCCATTATAGACCACATCTGTGAGGTTCTGAAAGATATATTCGATGAGTTAATCGTGGTAACCAACCAACCATACGATTATTCCTTTCTAGGCATTAAGGTAGTAACCGACCTCATAAAAGGAAAAGGCCCATTGGGCGGACTTTATACCGGTCTTTTTTATGCCACCTCATCCCATGCCTTTGTTGTAGCCTGTGACATGCCCTTTTTGAAGGAAGAGGTCATTGATTACATCCTGAAGCAGGCAGAGCCAAACCGGGATGTTATTGTACCGCGTATCTCCGGTGGTTATGAGCCACTCCATGCCGTCTATGCCCGAAGATGTCTTGATTACATCCATGAAGACCTTGCCGCCAACAAGCTTAAGATTACCGGTTTTTATAACCGGATTAGGATAAAAACCATAACCGGGGCGGAATTATCGAAAATCGATCCAGAGATGCGTTCCTGGGTCAATATTAATACACCCGAAGATTTGGAAAAGGCACGGTTATAGCCACAAAGACACTAAGACACAAAGTTAAAAAATTCGAAATTCGAAATTCGAATTTCGAATTTCGAAATTAATCCGATTTAGTGTCTTGGTGGCTTAGTGGCTGGATGGTTATGATTGTTATAAAAAGCACATATTCCGCAAACCTGTCGTGTCCTTTTTGACACATACAGCCGTAAATAGGAGAACAGTTTTACGGAAGTCACAGAAAAAATACCCGGAAGCTATCAAATAACAAGTTGAAATAGCTACAAATAATTACCAAAGGCGGTCTTAACCAAAATAGGCACAAGTATTGCATATACACCAAGTAACTTTTTATTAGAAAGGGATTATCTTGTCACCTTATCAGCATACCATAACCCAGGAAGTACGATGTTCAGGAATAGGCCTGCATAGCGGATTACTGGTTAATCTAACTATTAAGCCCGCTTCAGCTAACACCAGAATTATCTTTAGAAGGACCGATCTGCCGGGTAAGCCGTCAATTCCCGCCCATTACAAATATATAACAGACACGACCCTGGCCACTACCCTGGGCGTGGGAGATGCCAGCGTGGCTACTGTGGAGCATCTCATGGCGGCCTTTATGGGTATGGCAATAGATAATGCGCTCGTTGAGATAGACGGTCCGGAGGTTCCCAGCCTGGACGGAAGCGCCGCACCATTTGTCCTTATGCTGAATAAGGCCAGGCCAGTCAAACAAAGAGAAAAAAGGGCTTATATCAGGATACTCGAACCTATTCAGGTGCGTTGCGAAGACAAGACTCTATCAATATATCCGGATAATTCCCTGAAGATCACATACAGTATTGATTTTAATCACCCCCTGATACAGCAGCAATCCTATAGCATGACCTTCTCAGAAGAGACTTTTTGCCAGGAAATTGCAAATGCCCGGACTTTCGGCTTCCTGTATGAAGTCCAAAATCTCAAGGAAAATGGCTTTGCGTTAGGAGGCTCTCTTGATAATGCTATCGTCATGGACGACTCTTCTATTCTCAATGAAGGTGGCCTGAGATTTGAAAACGAGTTTGTCCGTCATAAGATACTGGACTTACTCGGAGATATAGCGCTCCTGGGTAAGCCGGTTCTGGGGCACATTGTAGTCCATAAATCCGGGCATACACTACACCACCGCCTGCTTCAGAAAATAGGCGTTCAAACGGAACGCTGGGTTGAGTGTGCAGGGTCATTAGGGCAACACAACCCACAAGCCGGTGTGGGGTATGCCAATGTAGTTATCCCTACCGCCCCATTTTAGTCTGTCCGACTAACCAATCACTCTCCGTCAATCATTGGGTCAGGTAACAACCCTACGGATATGCATGCGCCTATTACCGGCCAGTTTTTGGTTGACAATCGCCCGGTTACATTTTAATTAGTGGCCAGTGCAAAAATAGAAAGGTAAGAACGTGGTTAAGCTAAATTTTGTTAAGGGAAATGGATTATTACCCGCTATTGCCCAGGATTACAAGACGGGCGAGGTTCTGATGCTTGCCTACATGAATGAAGAGGCCTGGCAAAAAACCCTGGAGACCGGAAGGGTTCATTACTTCAGCCGCACCCGTCAGGAGCTGTGGCTTAAGGGTAAAAGCTCCGGTCATGTCCAGGTAGTAAAAGAAATCTACGTTGACTGTGACGAGGATACCATATTGGTCAAGGTGGATCAGCAGGGTGGCGCAGCCTGCCACACCGGGTATAGAAGCTGTTTCTATAGAAAGGTGGAAGACAAGGAATTGAAGATAACAGGAGACAAGGTATTTGATCCCAAGGAGGTTTATAAGTCTTGAAAAAACTAAAGCTGGGCATACCCAAGGGTAGCCTGGAAAAGGCCACACTTGAACTATTCGCCAGGTCCGGGTGGAAGATCTCGCTTAACTCCCGCAGCTATTTCCCGGAGATAGATGATGAACACATTGAATGTCACATCTGCCGGGCGCAGGAGATGTCTCGTTACGTGGAAAACGGCACCTTGGACGCCGGGCTTACCGGCAAGGACTGGATACTGGAAAATGGTTCGCAGATTACTGTGGTAGATGATCTGGTCTATTCCAAAGTAAGCAATCGCCCCACCCGCTGGGTACTGGCGGTGCCGGTAAACTCACCCATTAAAAAACTGGAAGACCTCGCCGGCAAGAAAATAGCTACAGAATTGGTCAACTTTACGAGACGTTATTTTGCGGAAAGGGATATCCCCGTCCAGGTTGAATTTTCCTGGGGGGCTACCGAGGCCAAAGTGGTGTCGGGGTTAGCTGACGCTATCGTAGAGGTTACCGAGACCGGCAGCACTATAAAAGCGCATGGACTCCACATCATCCACGAGTTCATGCAGTCCAATACCCAGCTCATCGCCAATAACGAATCCTGGCAGGACGAATGGAAAAGGGAAAAGATACTGCAGATCGCTTTGCTATTAAAAGGCGCCCTGCGGGCCTACAAAATGGTCGGCCTTAAGATGAATGTCCCGGAAGAAAAATTAGAAGTAGTTATTGCCTTACTCCCCAGTCTCAACGCGCCGACGATAGCCCATCTCTACCAATCTAAGTGGTACTCCGTAGAGACCGTCGTTGAGGAGAAAACGGTCAGAGATCTTATCCCTAAACTCCTCAGGGCCGGAGCGGAAGGAATTATAGAATACTCATTAAATAAGGTAATATAAACTTAGGGGCTTCGCCCTGGTTGGAATGTTGGGACGATGGAACAGTGGAATGATGGGTATAATTGTTATTTCCTAATTGGTCATTCGAATAACGAATAACGTATAACAGATAACTTTAAAATGGGGCATTGAAAGCCCGCCGAGGCGGATAGAAATTCCGAGGCGTAAAATTATGACTGTGATCGGTCGATTTGGGCTGCGGTTTTCTTTACTCATCCTGCTTACCCTGACACTTGTATCCTGCGCTGAAGACATGGCTATACGCCAGAAAAAGACCATGATACAGCTTAAGCTGAGCAATACATACCTGAGCGAAGGGAATCTTCCGGCAGCCTTGAGGGAGGCGTTAGTCGCTTATGACCTGGACCGTGAGGACCCAACCGTACATAATGTGCTTGGGTGTATTTACCTCAGGCGAGGCGAGCTTAAAAAGGCGATTGAACATTTCAGCCAAGCTGTAAAGATAAAACCGGATTTTTCAGAGGCTTATGATAATCTGGGAACAGTCTATCTGACCCTGGAAGACTGGGATAAGGCTATTCAGCAGTTCAACCTGGCCTTATCCAACCCTATTTACCTTACCCCGCAGGCCACATATAACAAAATAGGCTGGGCGTATTATCGTAAAAAGGAATACGATAAGGCCATCCACAATTACAACCAGGCGCTTCGCTTTTCTCCCCGTTATGAGACCGCCTATAACAACCTCGGCATAGTCTATATGGAGCAAGATGACCTGGAAAAGGCCCTGGACGCCTTTCAGCAGGCGGTCACCTACCTTCCTTCGTATGCCGAGGCCCATTATCACCTAGGCGAGGTCTATCTACGTCAGAATAAGGAAATACATGCCTTAGCCGCCTTTGAAGAGGTGGTCCGGTTATCCCCGGACAGCGCCTGGGGCAGGCAGGCACTCAAGGCCATGGCAGAGTTAAAGTAGGCCCGCAAAAAAGCTCAAAGTCCAAAGCCTAAATTTCAAATAAATGCCAAATTACCAAAGGTTCAAATGGTGAAACATCCATGTCTCAAAGAGACACAAAGGACAACGAAAATAATCCCCCCTACCCCCCCTTTACTAAAGGGGGGGAATCCGTGAAGTCCCACTTTGGAAAAAGGAGGGCACATCATATTCCCACTTTGGAAAAGGGGGATACAGGGGGATTTTCAGATGAAATTTTTGGCCCTCCTGCGGCGGATCTACCGACATTCAACTATTTAGTCACCCGATATCACTATGCATGTCCATTCTGTTGATTTCCTAAAAAGTGTCTATAACCTATCCCGGTTACCGGCCGCGGATCGCCCTGAGGTGGCCTTTGCGGGCCGGTCTAACGTCGGCAAATCCTCATTTATAAACACCCTGGTGGGCCGGAAAAAACTGGCCCAGACCAGCAAGGATCCCGGCCGTACACAATCCATCAACTTTTATCTTCTGAACAACGCCTTTTATTTTGTTGACTTACCCGGTTATGGTTACGCCCGGGTCCCTGTCTCTGTAAGGAAAAATTGGAAGGGTTTAATCGAGGGGTATCTTACAAAAAGAGCAACCCTAAAGGCAGTGGTGGTCATCTTCGATATCCGGCGACTGCCCGATGAGGAAGACTTCTCTCTGCTTTCCTGGTTTGAATTGCACCATATCCCTTATATCATTGTCTTATCCAAGGCCGATAAACTCTCCAGCAATAAAAAGCGGGAACAAATCTCCCGCATCGGGCAATTATTATCTATAAAAGCTGAAGATATGTTCCCCTTCTCCTCATTAACCGGGGCAGGGAAAGAGGCAGTCTGGAAGAAACTGCATGAGCTTTTATATCCAGTGCCTCCAAGTGCCTGAACATCGCCCTCCAACCTGTCTGAAAATTCCTTCTTCAGACATAAGTTAATATTTCACCGGCGTCCCCCTACTACTCTGTATCTCGGATAAAATCTCCTTCACTATCTGGGGGTGAGCGGTAATCCCGTACCGCTGCTTTAATTCACGGATTATATCCTCTTCACAAGAGGTACCCGTGTCCCTTAGTGTTCTAATAAATCCGGTTAAATCTTCCCAGATGTGCCAGGGGAATATAACCCATCTCCATTTTACAATCTTTCTGACAAAGTAATCCGGTATGGTCGCCGAACAGGTTTTGTGCAGTAACACGGCCGTTCTGATTTCCTCTGGCTTAAAACCTCTTAAATACTCGAGCGATACCCTGAGGGTTTCTCCGGTATCGGTTATGTCATCCACCAGTAGAACTCTTTTGTCTTTTATGTCTGCACAGAGCGGAAATTTGATAACCGCTTTTCCGGTACGCATGGCAGCAATCCCCCAGTGTTCAACCTTCATGGTGGCCAGGTCCCTGATCAGCAGATAATCACAGAGTATTCTTGCCGGAACGAAACCGCCCCGGCCAATAGCCACCACGAGGTGGAAATCATAACCGGAATCCTTTATTATTTTTGAGAGCCTCTTTGCGTCCGCCAGGACCCTCTTCCAGGATAAAATTTCGCATCTGAATCTTTCCTTGGAAGGCATAGACATCGTTTACCTCTCTGTCTGCAGCGACAGCAATATGTCTTCAGGAATGAGTATATTATACATTAATCCTGAACGCTGAGTATATGATATACGTAATACAATTGGACAATTGAGTAAGCAGTGACTTTGAGACGCACACCAGGGCCAAAACCCTCCCTGATCCAACAGATTCAACGTGCAGGACGCCCCCCCCTCATTTAGTCCTTGATTAGTTGCTGGAAGTTCCTGATAATATTTTGAACGCTAAGGCAATCTCTAAAAATTTAAGGCGTTATCAAAATTGGTAGGAGGGTTCTATGTACAGGCAGATCCTGGTACCGGTTGATGGCAGCAGTACTGCCAACCTGGCCTTACAGGAGGCCATAAAATTCGTTAGGGGACAGCAGGCCACCCTCAGAATTATTCACGTCGTCGATTTAGTGACGCTTACTTTGGGTCAGGAATTCACGCAAGCAGGTGAAATCCAGCGTATGTTGCGGGAATCTGGAGAGGCTATACTTAAGGAGGCCGAAATGGCTACCCGCCAGGCTGGTGTACCGGCGGAAACGAGACTAATCGAACTCCAAACCACTGGCCGTCATATCAGCAGCGCTATCACAGAAGAAGCCAGGAAATGGCCAGCCGATCTGATTGTAATAGGAACCCACGGTCGGCGGGGAATCCACCATCTGCTTATGGGAAGCGTGGCCGAGGGCGTAATCCGCACCTCCCCCAAACCAGTTCTCCTAATCCGCGGTCAGGGAGAGGCAATAGTTTTATAACCGCCTATTAAAAACAAAGACAAGTTATACAGGCTTACCTCTGCCTGCTTTAATGCTGTAAAGCTCTAGTTGCTCTTACCACAGCAGTTCTCTAAAATCGGTTATCGCCGGAAAATGCCTTGATACAGAGGGCTCTTTCCTTGAATTCGCCCTGGCTTTATAGACTACGTATCCTATCCCGAATTCTTTGGCCGTCTTCAGTATCTGTTCCGTGTCGTCAATAAACAAGGTGTCCTGCTTATCAAAGGCCAATTTTTCATACAGCCGGTACCAGAATCTCAGATCTTCCTTGGGGTATCCTATCTCAAAAGAGGTGATGCAGGCATCAAAATATCCGCCCAATCTGGTCTTTTTCATCTTTAAATCCAGTACCTTGTAGTGGGCATCGGTAACCAGGAAGACCTTTTTCTCAGAGCTTTTCAGCTTCCTGAGAAAAACCTCGACATGGGGATGTATCTCGATGAGATGTTTGATCTGTTCTTTCAGCGCCGGAATGTCCAGGTCAAGCTCTTCCGACCAGAAGTCCACGTCTGCCCAGTTGAGCGTACCCTTATGATGCCCGTATTTCTTCATCAGCTTATCCACAGCCCGGCCAAAGGTTATGCCGTGTCTTTCGGCATATTTCTCGGGCACCAGATGCCCCCAGAAGTAGTCGTCAAAATATAAATCCAGTAACGTCCCATCCATATCCAGGAGGACATACTTTATGCGCCTCCCGGCCAGCAGCCCCTTCTCTAAACATGGCCCTTCTGAAGATTCCATATAGGCCCCCGCCGGATAGGTCATGCCCTTCATACGTTATCCTTTTTCATCATATGGCATTGCCAAAACCTGACACAATGTATCCCCTCTTTGGAAAAGAGGGGGGCCTGCTTCTAAGCAATGAATTATCTCAAGCAGTTTTGGCATATCTTCTATGGAAAATTATAACTTTTTGGACGTCCTGCTACTCCTCCCACGCCGTATCATTGGCCTGTCAAACCACCCTTTATTACTTTTCCAGTCCTTTTGATTTCGTCAACAAGATTTCCGCCTTTAGAAAAATCCTCGGGTCTAAATGGAATTGGTTCCAGCCTGCTGTCTATTTTTCTTCTTAAAGGCACTATCCTCCTTCTGTCTTCAAAACGGTCACCGGTAAATGCCTCTGAGATTAGAGCAAGATCAATGTCACTTTCTTCTCTGGGACTGCCTTTGGCATAAGAGCCAAAGATTATGGCCTCCTGCACCGGTATATTGTTTCTCTCTAACTCTTCAAGATATTTTTTAACCACTTTTATGTATGCTCTAACAGCCATTCCCTTATCTCTCCAATCTTCTCCAGGTTCTCTTCTGTAAACTCCTTTGTGCACTTCTTGTGAAATGAAAACTTTTCATCAGGGTATCTGGCTTCAAGATTAAAATCTGTGATTATTTCCAGCCGCTCCAGTTTTTCAGGAGATAGTTCCAATCCTATCTTTTCAGCCAGGTACGTAAGTCTATGGGTAAGTGGTGGTGATTCATGAAATTTGCTGACAAAAACTGCTTTCAAAAGTTTCTCCACTGTTAAATGCCCAAAAAACAGGGCATAAGGATAATCGCCCTTTTCAAAAAGGTGGCCCGCCACTATCCAGTCATTATCTGCTGATTTTATCCAGTATTTAACTTTTTCTTCTCTACTCATAAATTCTTTGGACCTATCCCTAACAACCAACATCTAAAAACTGACGATGCCTTTTCTGTCCCCTGCCGTATGAACCTCTCCAGAGGCGAAGCCCATGGTTCAGATGGTAAGGGAATGGCCGGGCAATGTCAAGGACGATCAGACAAATTGGTGTCATCTGTTAGTCCTTATCTGCTCCTGTATTTCTCACCTTGTTGCACCATTGGCAATACCCATGGCAACAGGAAAAAGGCCGGGCAGGCGGCAAAAAAGGTCAGGAGAAAAAACGGGGCATAACCAAGGTGCTCGGCGCCAAAACCGCTCAGCGCCCCGGCGATCACCCGGCTGAAGCCGAATATGGTGCTGAAAAAGGCGTAATGGGTGGCGCTGAATCTCTTATCACAAAGCCTCATCAAGAAGGCCAGAAAGGCGGCCGTGCCCAGCCCGCCGGTAAAACTCTCCACCAGTGACGCCCCATAGACGGCAAACTTGCTGCCTGTGGCCAGGGCCGCATAGGCATACCCCAGGTTGGAAACGGCCTGTAATGCCCCGAGCACCCAGATGGCCCGGCCGATCCCCCACAGGGTAGTCAGCCACCCGCCCATAATCGAACCGACTATGCTGGCAATAGGCGCTAATGTCCCGGAAATAAGGCCGATCTCTATCCGGGTGAACCCCCGGTCCACCCAGAACGGGCTGATCATGGGCCCCATCATGGCGTCTCCGACCTTGAAGAGCAGGATAAAAAGCACCAGCATGAAAAAATTCGACCTTTTCAAGATGTCCCGCAAGGGCGATGTCCAGGAATCGATTATCCCGGCCTGCCTGGCCGGATCTGCCCCCTCACGTTCCTGATGGCAACCGGGCCAGACAAAAACTAAAGCCGCTACCGCCGCCATAAGTATGAAAAGGCCGACAAACGCCCCATCCCAGCCTATAAAGGCGCTCAGGGCTACGACACCGCCGCCGGAGAGGATAAGCGCCACACGGTAGGCGCCGCTCCGGATGCCGTTGGCGACCCCTAGTTCACCCTCGTCTAATATGTCAATGGTATAGGCATCTATGGCTATGTCCTGCGTGGCCGCGGCCAGGGCCATAACCCCCATAACCGCCCATAGAAAGATTCCCGGTTGGGCGGGGTCAATCTGCCGGAGGGCCAGGACAGCAAGACCAATAGTCATCTGGGCGGGCACCATCCAGTAGTGCCTTTTTCCGAAACGATCCACCAGGGGGGCCCAGAGGAGCTTCAGACTCCAGGCCAGACCTACCAGGCTGAGCAGTCCGATATTCTCCAGGCTCATTCGGTTGGAACGAAAATAGACCGAAAGGGCATTATTAATAAGGCCAAAAGGGACGCCTTCGGCAAAATAAAGGAGGCTGATTACCGCCAGTTTACGGCCGGATATGCCTATGATGTCTTGCAGCCGCAACGACCCCTCGTCTTAACTGCATCCCAAGCTGGGTGTTTCAAATTGTGCCCCCTCCCCTACAAGACAAGCGTAGTTTAGTTTATAATATAATGACAAGAACCGGCATGCCAAAGTAATTTACATGACTTGCCTTCTTCTTTCATGGAAAATATAAGAAAAATGGGCTATAAGTAAACCTATAGTTAATCTGAACAGAAAAAATCTCTGGAGATGAGATCGTGACTGCTGAAACTATCCCTATCTTCCTGGCCATCTTGCTTATTATTGGAATCGGGGCCTTATTCCTGTTCCGGGAGATACGCGCCCTGAAAGAAAAGACCTCTACTACCTCCCTGCTACAAGAGCAATTGTTAGAAATCATGCGGCAACTAGGTGATATGCGTGATCAGCAGGCGCAAGGCCAGGTCAGGCATCTGGAAACTGTGCAGAACCAGTTTGCCACCATAGTGGGCACATTCAATACCCAGCTCGGTGAATTGACCGCACAGCTCAATCAAGGACAGGGGGAGACCTTAAAAAACCTGAATCAACGGTTAGAAGATACCACGCGAACGCTTAATGATCAGTTAGGGCGGCTCCTCCGGACCATGAACGAACAACTTACCCAGACCCAGGGGAATATAGGCCAGCAGTTGCATGGGGCTACTGAAATAATATCCAAGGTTCAGTTACGCCTGGGGGAACTATTTGAAACCGCTAAACATATGCAGGAATTGGGCAAAGATATCAGCCGGCTGCAGGATATCCTCAAGGCCCCGAAGCTGCGCGGAGGGATCGGCGAATATCTCCTGGAAGACCTTCTGGCCCAGATACTGCCCCAGCCCAACTACGAAGTGCAATATGCCTTTAAATCCGGGGAAAAAGTAGATGCCCTGATCCATTTAGGCAGTAACACCGTACCGGTGGATGCCAAGTTTCCCCTGGAGAGCTTTGAACGCCTGCGCCAGGCCGAAACGGAAGCAGAACGCAAGAAAGCCAAAAGGGAATTTATAGCCTCGGTGAAGGCCAGGATAGATGAAATCATTCGTAAATATATAAGACCGGAGGAAGGTACCTATGATTTCGCCCTTATGTATATCCCGGCCGAAAACGTGTTTTATGAAGTGATCGTAAGAGATGAACAACTGGGAGAAGAAAAATCCATTGCCGCTTATGCCCTGGAAAGACATGTTGTTCCTGTTTCTCCCAACAGTTTCTATGCCTACCTCATGGCTATAGCCTTTGGCCTGAGAGGCTTCCATATTGAAAAACAGGCCCAGGAGATAAGGGGCAAAATAGGCGAAATGCAAAAACTGTTCGGTATCTTTTACGAACAGTTTGCGGCCGTAGGCCGGAATATAGACCTGGCCCAGCGCAAATATGAAGAGGCGCGCAGGCGCGCAGAAAAGATAAACGACCAGATGTCCGGCATAACCGGCCAGATTTTGCACCTGGAAGGGGGACATCTGACGAAATCTTCCTGACTGGTCTTATTGCAGTGCTTCTGGCCGCCTGGGCAGGCTTTAACACCGCCTGATGGATCTCCGGGACAGGGATGCACAACGAAGGGCTAAAAACAAAGGGCCGAACACAGATTGAACAAACCCGTTTCGGCCCTGTCCTTATCTATTCGCCAACCACGTTAACGGCCTGGGGTCCTTTGGGGCCCTGCTGGACTTCAAAGGTCACCTTCTGGCCCTCGCGCAGGGTCTTAAACCCGGTGCCCTGGATAGCAGAGTGATGCACAAAGACATCAGGACCGCCCTCCTGCTCAATAAAACCAAAGCCTTTTTTCTCATTAAACCATTTTACTTTACCTTCCGCCATAAACCAAAACCCCCTTTCTTACTGGCAAACAAAAAAATAAATGGGAAAAATCCCTATGAGATAGGCCTGATATGGAAATTTTCAAAAAAATAGCCACTTCGGACTCTATCGACCTCGGTGGCTAACTCTATACGACTTCTATAACACAAAAAACTATTCCTAAAAATAAAAGTTGACTAACGTTAACGATTATCGAACCTTCTGTCAAGCTTTTTTCCGCTAAGCCATCATTTTTTATTCAGTCAGCGACAATAATTTCTTCCAGCTACGGGTATCGGCACAAGCCCCCAAAATTATCTTGTTTTTTAAACTCTTATGGATAAAATAGGGCGCATTCTGGCCAAGAGGAATTAATTTGTCTTCCGTATTCCAGCGATATTTACAAAAACTTCATCACGCCCATATTCTGATCCTGAGCTTCCTGGTCATGGATATTATCGGAGCAGGTATGTTATATCTACCCATATCCCGCACCACTCAACCCATCTCTCTCGTTGACGCCGTCTTTACCTCTACCTCCGCCCTTTGTGTGACCGGTCTGACCGTCCTGGATACGGCACAATTTTTCAGCACCTTTGGCCAGATGGTTATCCTTATCCTCATCCAGATCGGCGGGTTAGGGGTTATGACCTTTTCTGTCTTTCTATTCCTCTCTATGGGGCGGGGGATAAGCGTCCGTGGGCGCTGGTTGATGCAGGAATCGTTTACCCCTGCACCCATCGCAGATATGCATACCCTGATAAAATCCATCTTTCTTTTTACCTTTCTGGTAGAAGGGGCCTCTTCCCTTCTTCTGGCCTTGTTCTTCTGGAAAGACTATCCGTTTCCGGCCGCCCTGTACCACGGATTCTTTCATTCCATATCCGCCTTCTGTAACGCCGGTTTTTCCACATTTAGCACCAATCTCGTAAACTATAGCGGCCATATCGGTGTCAACCTCACTATATGTGCGAATATAATCATCGGCGGCCTGGGATTTCCGGTCATCTACGAACTTTACCAACGAACAAGGACCCGGCCGGGGAGAAAAACACTCTCATTGCATACCCGTATGGTTATTATCACCACCGGCGTATTGATTTTAACTGGAACCCTGCTCTTCTGGACCTTCGAAGCCAATAATGTCCTGGCCCATCGTCCATTTTATGAAAAATGTCTTATCAGCGTCTTTCAATCCATAACCCCCCGGACCGCAGGTTTCAATACAGTCGATACCGGTTCCCTCACAGACAGTTGCCTCTATATAATCATCCTCCTTATGTTTATCGGCGCCTCACCCGGATCAACCGGCGGCGGGATCAAGACCAGCACCCTGGCCGTACTGACCGCCCTAGTCTGGAACAAATTACGCGGGAGACCGTATGTGCACGCCTTCAACCGTACCATCCCTTCTGAAGTGGTCATGCGGAGTATCTCCCTCTATATGCTCTCGGTATTTACCGTACTGACCATCCACATGCTCATGCTCTTCAGCGAAATGGCATACCCGACGTCGCATCCGGCCAGAGGCTGTTTTCTTACGTATCTTTTTGAAACCATCTCGGCCTTCGGCACGGTAGGGCTCTCCATGGGGGTTACCCCTTATCTTAACAGCATGAATAAGCTCATCTTAAGCGCCCTGATGCTCATGGGCCGGGTAGGGATCTTGACCTTTGCCTATGTAATAATCAGAAGGGAGAGGCCCGAATTTGAGTTCCGTTATTCAGAAGAAAAGGTTATGATTGGGTAAAAAGGAGCAGCCTATGAGAAGATTTGCGGTGATTGGCCTGGGAAAGTTCGGTTTCCACCTGGCCAAGGCCCTCTTTGAAGACGGTCACGAAGTCATAGCTATCGATAAGGATAAGGAACGGGTGCAGGAAATTCAACCCTTTTCCACCCAGGCGGTGGTTGCTGATATTACGCACAAGGAAATATTAAAAACCCTGGGGATAGATCAGATGGACGCAGTGCTGGTCAGCACCGGGGAAGATATCGCCTCCAGCATCCTCGTTACCCTCCACCTTAAGGAGCTAAAGGTCAAACAGATTTTAGTGAAGGCCATGAATGAGGATCATGGCAAGATACTGGAACGGATCGGAGCTACCGAGGTAATCTATCCGGAAAAGCAAATGGCCCTGAAGACGGCGAGAAGTCTCTCTACACCGAACATCCTGGACTTCATTCCCATGGTGGAAAACTACACCCTGGTGGAACTGGCACCCCCCACCGCGTTTATCGGGAAGACATTGGGCGGCCTTGACCTGCGGGTGAGACATAACGTCTATGTCATCGGCGTAAAGGAGGTCCTTACCGATAATTTTATCCTGCTTCCACCCGCCGACTTCGTGGTAAAAGATAGCGATATACTCTTTGTTATCGGCCACAGGGACAACATTGCAAAATTGGAGGACTTAAAATAAGAACACCATGCGCTTCTTTTTTACGCAGACCAGGATTAACTCCATCTATCTCACCTTCCTATCCACCGTCAAGGGCTTATATTATATAACTTTCTGCCCTGAGGCCAAAGATTGCACCCTTGCCGGGCTAAAGAAAAGGCATGCAGACGTGGTAACTTTGGAAGAAAATGCTGAAATACACAGGCCGGTCATAACCCAGATCAGGGAATACCTTGCCGGCAGGCGCCATGTCTTCTCTGTGCCTGTGGATGTAGCCGGAACCACCTTTCAAAAGACGGTCTGGGAGGCCATACGGGCCATTCCTTATGGTGAGACCCGTTCCTATCAGGAAATAGCAAGGGCTATCGGAAAAGTGAAGGCGGCCCGTGCCGTAGGACAGGCAGCAGGCGCCAACCCACTTCCTCTTATAATACCATGCCATCGCGTCATAGGAAGCACCGGTAAACTCGTCGGCTTTAGTTCTGGCCTGGACTTGAAAACAAAACTCCTCGCCCTGGAAAATACGTACAAGGAGAAGTGATCATGCCCCTTCCCAAAACCAGATTGAAACTGACCGCAAATGCCCTCACCGTTCTGCAAAAGCGCTATCTCAAAAAAAACGAGCGGGGCGAGACTATAGAGACACCGGAACAGATGTTCCACCGCGTGGCCCGCGCCGTGGCCGCTGCCGACGTCATCCATGATCCAAAGGCGGATGTTAAAAAAACAGAGGACACCTTTTACCGGATGATGACCGAATTCCTCTTCATGCCCAATTCACCCACCCTGATGAATGCCGGCCGCAGGCTGGGACAGCTCGCCGCTTGTTTCGTCCTGCCTGTGGAGGACTCCATCGACAGCATCTTCGAGGCCATTAAACAGACCGCCATAATCCACAAAAGCGGAGGCGGAACAGGCTTCTCCTTCTCCCGCATCCGCCCGGCTAATGATGTGGTACGTACGACACAGGGGGTATCCAGCGGCCCGGTTTCCTTTATGACCGTTTTTGACATAGCCACGGAAACGATCAAACAGGGGGGGACCCGCCGTGGGGCTAATATGGGAATACTCCGTGTGGATCACCCTGATATAGAACAGTTCATAAATGCCAAACAGGTAACGGATAAGCTCAACAACTTTAACATCTCGGTGGCCATAACTGCCGGATTCATGCGAGCCCTGGCTAAAGGTGAAGAATATGACCTTATCAACCCGCGGAATGGACAGAAGGTGAGGTCTGTCCCCGCCGTCCATATCTTTAACCAGATTGTCGAGGCCGCCTGGGCCACCGGCGAGCCGGGGGTAATCTTCCTCGACCGTATAAACCGGGACAATCCCACCCCACAACTGGGTGAGATAGAGGCCACCAATCCCTGCGGTGAGCAGCCTTTGCTCCCCTATGAAGCCTGTAATCTTGGCTCCATCAACCTCTCCCGCTTCGTTAAGGCGGGCAAAGTAGATTATGCCAGCCTTAAAAAAATAATACATCAGGCGGTGCACTTCCTGGATAATGTTATAGACATCAACAAATACCCCCTGCCGCAGATCGAATCCATGAGCAAGGCCAACCGGAAAATAGGCCTGGGGGTAATGGGATTTGCTGATATGCTCATACAACTGGGCATTCCTTATAATTCAAAGGATGCGGTCAAAACGGCAGAGGCCATTATGTCTTTTATCTCGCGTGAATCCAAGCTGGCCTCAGCCGACTTAGCCGGAAAGCGCGGCAATTTCCCCAGCTATAAAGGCAGCATATACGATAATCCAAAAACCCCTTTTATGCGTAATGCCACCACGACCACTATCGCCCCTACCGGCACGATCAGCATCATCGCCGGGTGTTCCAGCGGTATAGAACCGCTTTTTGCCGTCTCCTTTGTGCGCCGCGTCCTGGATGGCAGCGAACTTGTGGAAGTACACCCCTACTTCAAGGAAGCGGCCAAGAAGGCCGGTATCCTTACCCATGAGCTTATGGAGGACATCGCGAAAAGCGGCTCCATTCAAGGCATCCCGGAAATTCCGGATTCACTGAAGAAGGTCTATGTGACGGCCATGGACATCAGCCCGGAATGGCATATACGGCTGCAGGCCGCCTTCCAGAAATATACAGATAATGCGGTTTCCAAGACCATCAATTTTCCCCCCGCAGCCTCCATAGAAGATGTACATAAGGCCTATCTCCTGGCTTATGAGCAAGGCCTGAAGGGTCTGACCATCTATCGCTACGGCAGCCGGAAGGGTCAGGTGCTAAGTTTTAAAAAAGAGGGGGAGAAAAAAGAAATCGTCCCCCGCGCCCGGCCTATGCGCACCACAGGCATTACAGAACGTATGCGTACCGGATGCGGCAACCTGTATATCACCATAAACTCAGACGAAAAGGGGATATGTGAAGTATTTGCCCAGATAGGCAAGGCCGGCGGTTGCGCTGCCTCTCAAATAGAGGCCATTGGCAGGCTTATTTCTCTGGCTTTACGTTCCGGCGTCAAGGTGGAGGCGATCATCAGACAACTTTCGGGAATACGTTGTCCATCGCCTATCTGGGATCAGGGTAAAATGATCCTTTCCTGCCCGGACGCCGTGGCCCGCGCTATAGCTAATGTGACCAACCTTCCCCTCTCGCCGCATGACAAGACCATGGGGGCCTGCCCGGACTGTGGAGGGGCGCTGGAATCCGAAGGCGGATGCCTCGTCTGCCGGTCCTGCGGATTTTCCCGATGCGATTAGGATGAAAATACAGAACCTGCACCCCTGGGATGTGTCGCCCAAAGAGGCGATAAGACTCCAGGAGAAGCTTCGCCCGTTATTGAAGATATCCCCATTGGAAGCCGCCGGTATCTCCACTGTTGCCGGCGCGGATATCTCCTACGACAAGAAAAACAACATTGTTTATGCCGGTGTGGTCATACTGAGCTTTCCTGATCTTCGCCTCATAGCAGAGGTTGCCTGCCAGGAAAGGGCTCATTTCCCTTATGTCCCCGGGTTACTTTCCTTCCGGGAGGCCCCGGCCCTCCTCAAGGTCTTCGCAAAGGTCAAAGAGCGCCCTCAAATAGCATTCTTCGACGGCCAGGGCATAGCCCATCCCCGGGGCATAGGATTAGCTTCTCATCTTGGCTTATTTCTCGATATACCCGCTATTGGCTGTGCCAAGACAAGACTTGTCGGTAATTTTTCGGAAGCAGGAAATACCAGAGGGGATTTCAGCTACCTTACCTATAAGGGCAAAAAGGTGGGGGCGGTATTACGGACCAGAGATGGCGTCAAACCTGTCTTTGTCTCACCCGGGCATAAAATCGATGTGGACACCGCCTTAAGGCTTACTCTGGCCTGCACAACCCGTTATCGCCTCCCGGAACCCACACGGCTCGCCCACCTGCTGGTTACCCGTACGCGTCGAAGACTCGCCGGTAGTATGGAGAACGGCCGGGCTCGCCAGTAATCTTCACTTATCCCGGGCTTTCTTCTTGCAAATCAAGATGTTATCTCGCTTATCCCGGGACAAAGCGCATGCAAAATTAACCTTGAACTGTTCTGCCGTCCCCTTGGGCACATTCAGGGCATAGTATCCCGCAGGGATAGTGCTGTTCCTTATTTGCGGGTTTATTTCCTTAATGACCTTGAAGGTCGTACCGCATGCAGAGGCTATGTTACGTAGATGTACCTCGCCTGACGCCTTAAAATCAAGACGATCATGTTCCAGAGGCGGGTAAAGACTCTTCTCAGGCACGTTATAACCATAAAGTTCAGGAGCACCAAGAATTATCTTTGCGGCCAATCCCCGGAAGATATACCGCTCTGTCTCCAGGGGCAGGTTAAGATCATAAAAATTATTAACATTCTGCCCATTAATGTCCCTATTCATCCGGTCTTCGCCACAATTATATGCCGCTATGGCCACAGTCCAGCTACCAAACTGTCGATAAAGATCTCCGAGATAATCCAGGGCGGCTTCGGTAGCCCGCTCAAAATCCAACCGTTCGTCAATCCAGTCATCGACCCTCAGTCCATAACGTTTTGCGGTCTTTTCCATAAATTGCCAGGGGCCGGCCGCCCCCGCACCGGAGAAGGCATAGGTTTTCAGCGCACTTTCGACTACTACTACATATTTGAGGTCATCCGGCATATTCCGTTCTTTAAGCCTTTTCTCGATATGAGGAAAGTACCGGTTGGCGCGTTTCATCCACATGATGACCTGGGCATGGTCATAGACGGAAATAACAAATTCCCGGTCCAGCATCTCCCGGACATCCCGTCTTTCGAGAGGAACCGGTTCGCCACAGGAGCTTAGACTGGCAGGCAATTCAAAAATGGGCACAACACCCATAACCCTGATCGGGGACTGGCCGGTGATGAAGATTAAGAAAAATACCGCCACAATGGAAAGGCCTAAAGAGATCGCTATCGTGGAAAAATTAAATCGGATATTGGCCAATCTCGATCCCTCCTTCTAAGTTTGACGGCTTCGTAAAAAAGCCCTTTCACCGCTGTGCATCGCAGATCCGCCGCAGGAGAGCGTATTGTCCGTTGTCAGTTGTCAGTGGTCAGTTGCAACGGACTACGGACCCCGGACTACCGGCTACTGTATCTCAGCGTCCTCCGCGTACTCTGCGGTAAAATTTTACTTTTTTGCAAAATGATCGTACCCTTTATGGGTGATATCTTTTCTATATCCGCTTTCCCACAAAAAAACGCCCCTTCCCTTGACTATCTTACCCACACAAAACGGGCCTGCTTTAGTCAGGGATTTTAGTTCTCTCTCTATCTTTTCGGCATTATCCGGTGAAACTATAAATAAAATACCATAATCCTCCCCCCCAAAAAGGGCCCAGGCCAGTGCCGAAACACCAGATTCCCTGGCCAGCTTGCGGCAGGCAGCAGAAATCGGAAGTTTCCCGGCGTCAATTTCTGCGGCCACACCGCTCTCTTCGGCAATATGCGCCAGGTCGGTAGCCAGACCATCCGAAAGATCGATCATGGCCGAAGCCAGCTTATGCCCGGCCAGGTACCTCCCCAATTCCAGTTGTGGCGTGGGATCCAGGTGTGCCCTGAAAAGTCTCCGGTAGCCCGGGTCCGGCTTACGCCTTTCTTCCAGCAGGGCCAGACCGGCTGCCGCATCACCCAGATAACCGGAAACAAAGATAAGGTCTCCCTCCCTAGCCCCGGACCGAAAAACGATTTTCCCTTTATGTCCTTTGCCCAGTATGGTTATGGTCAGCACAACACCATGCGGACAGGAAACCGTGTCTCCGCCAATAACGGGCACGCTGTAACGCCGGCACCAGAAATTGATACCCTGAACCAATTGGTGCACAAAGGATACAGGCATCCTTTCAGGCAGGGCCAGATTCAAAAAGGCATGGGTAGGCACCCCTCCCATCGAGGCCACGTCGCTCAAATTAACGGCCATAGCCTTCTTACCCAGGAGATAGGGCGTGGTATAATCCAGGCGAAAATGGATGCCTTCGGCCAGGGTATCTGTGGTTACCAGCAGACACCGGGTACGACTTATGGGGATTACGGCACAATCCTCGCCGATGCCGCGTAGGACATCCGGTCTCTCTACACGGGAAAGGTTCTTCTTTAGAATAGATAAGAGCCCTTGTTCACCTACGGCCTTTAGATCGGCCCCGGTCAGGTATGATTTCAACCTTGCCATTCTCTTTTCTGTCAATAATCAAATATCTCCAGGGCATTAAAAAAATAAGCGATCTCGGTAGTCGCCGTCTCCGGGCTGTCAGACCCATGAACGATATTCTGCTCTATGCTCGAGGCAAAGTCATGCCGGATAGTCCCGGGTCTGGCCTCCTTGTAATTGGTAGCACCCATCAGATCACGATTTTTCTTTATAGCCCCTTTTCCCTCCAGGACCATGATTACGATCGGTCCTGAGGACATGAAGCCCGTCAAACTGTCAAAAAACGGCCTCTCCCGATGCACCGCATAAAAACCCTCGGCCTCCTTCTTACTCAGATGCACCATCTTAATAGCCACAATACGGAGGTCATTTTTCTCAAAACGCTTGATGACCTCGCCGATAAGTCTTTTCGAGACGCCGTCCGGTTTGATAATAGATAGGGTCCGTTCCATGTCATGAGCCTCCTCAGGAAAATTGACCTTACGACCTACCAAAAAATATACAGCCTGTCAACCGGGTAACCCATCCCAAATTCACTGCCTGTCCTTTATCTCTTCGTCTCCATCCCTTTTTCAGCAGACCTTGGCAATCATATTGTTCTAGAACAATGCTTGGCTCCATCCCCTACGGGCCGTTGACTCCATCGCCTGTCCTACTGTAAGCATTGATAAGATAAGACACGTTCTTAAGCAGATGAAAAAACACGGGAAGGTTATCTCTCTCGGTCAGGGGCGGTTTGCAAGATGGAGAAAGGTTAAATAGGTAATAAAATTTTAATTGCGTAATATGATGGTAGTTATTACCCTATTGAACCTATCGATTACCTAATTGAAAAAGTGCAAATATGGCCGGCAGGGTAGTTTAAAGAATATCCTTTATGACAGATGTTCATGATAAAGAAACCAGAAGCTTTACTATGTCAAGGATCAGGAGCAGGGATACCAGGCCGGAAATCCTTAGTAAAGCGGTAAAGCGGGACGTTGTTGAAAACAGTGAATTACACTTTAAAAGTGATAAATTTCAACAACGTTATATAAGGCAGCATCGGGACCTCAATGTCATTTATTCCTTTTTAAGATTTTCAGGGCCACTTTTTTAACTTCGATATGCGGGTCATCGACCAGAGCCTCAATTTCTTCTTTGAGTTCTTGGGCGAGACCGCCACCTTCTTCGGCCAGTCTTTTTAAGGCCAATTCTCGAATACGAGGATCTTTATCCTTTAGACACCTTCGATATACCTCCGGATATTTTGGGGCCTCCTTGACCGACCCCAGTAAGACCAGGGCATCAAAGCGGAGGTCCGGATTTTCATGTTCGAGGTACTTGAGATAAACGTTAGTGACCTCCTCCTGTCTGGAGTAGAAGCGCCACAGGTTGAAAAGTATACATCTCTTTTGCTCCAAAGGGCCATGCTTCAGGCGTTCCAACAATAGATTCAGGGTCCTGTCGTCCCGGAGATTGCATAAGGCGTTGACAGCGGTTTGCTGGACCCGAATATCACTGTCGTACAGCCGTTCGATTAACGGAATGGCCGCCCGGTAATTTCCTTCCCAGCCTATGGCAAAGGTGGCATGTAGTCTCAGTTCCACATTCGGGCTTTCCATATCTTTCAGCAATTGGTCAATGAGCGGCTGGGGGTCTTTCAAAAAAGTGCCGACAACACTCAACTGGATGGCGGCATCCCGTCGGATATCTTCTTCTTCTGATTTGTCGGAGAGAATATCATACAAGGGCCGAGAGATTTCCTCTTTGGCAAAAGACCCGAGCACGAATATAATCCGGCGCTTCAGTTCCTTATCCGCATATTTTACGGCCTTGAGAAGCAAAGGGACAGCTTCCTCTCTTTCCTGAAGGAATAATTCCAGGGAATCAATATATCTTTTAGCCAGTTCCAGGATGCGCCGTTTGGGGTCAAATTCTATGATGTTATTCTTTTCCATGGTTATTTTCTGTCACTCCCACCCCGGGTGTCATTCCTGTAAGGCTCGTCTCTGACCCCGATCAGGGAGCAGGAATTTAGTATTTTTAGATAGTTTACATTCTCCGGATTCCCAATAAAACCCACGGGAATAACAATCCCGAAATTCTGTGAGAGCCTCCCATTATTAACAGTTCTTATTGGTTAGGGGGATTCCTCAGCCTCCCCTCTTCCCGCCTGTCGATGGAGCTTCAATTACTTAAGGACATCCCGGGGCAGAGAGATCATATCCTCAATGGTCACGGTGTCCCGTACTTGAGAACCTGTTAATCCTTCTCAAGTCTTAGCTCTACCATCTTGTTCCTTATAATACTTAGGAATTCTCTAATCGCCTCTTCTGGCTTATCTGAAAGATTACTTTCTACAACGTGCCCCTGGGTTCCGTCATGGCAGTGTTTAGGGAAGGTCTTTACATGAGCCCATTTCAGGTGAGGTGCGTTGTCATGACGATATATCGCACTTCTTACACCCGACTGCTCCCAATGGAATGAATAATCCCCCTCAAGCGAATACCAGATGTCTATGAAAGTATGATCGATTAGTCTTATTCGTAGTTTTCTGGCTCGCCCGGTGTAGCTGGAAATGATTTCACTCTCTACAACTATCTCGCCAAAATCTCTTTCAGCTATCTCTTTAAATCGCCTGTAGCATTCTAATATCATTTTCTATTTCCACTATTTCAGATTCTATATTTTTTATCTCAATCAGGTCTTCCCAGCCTGGATGTTCCGGCGCTGTTCCCCCCTTAATCTTTTCTTCCAATTCCTTTACCGTCCCTGCTTCATACCTTGCCAGTATTTCTAGTTTTTCGATCTGCAAGTTTCTTTTCTTTTCTTTCAGTGCCAGAGTCGAGCCAAACTTGATAAAGTCTTCCCGGGACATTGAGTATTTTTTTGAAAGCATGTCGATTGCTTCCATGCCAGCCATGATAAATTACCTCCTTATGTTTTAGTTCTTGCCCATGATATCACATTTCCCCTTTATCTTCTCCTCAATCACCCGTGCCACGGCGCTTGATTTCTATCATAAAATCCAGACCTGTTGAAGCTACCCACTGCAAGCAGCGGAGAATGCACTCGCTATGCGTGGTCAAAAACTTGGAAATGAAAAGTGATAATCTTCAACAATGTCCCGGTTTCCCCTTTCATCATCCAGCACAAAGCCTTTGATGATAAACTCCCGCAGTGTCTTGGTAGCCCATATACGGAACTGTGTCGCCTGATAGCTGTTGACCCGATAGCCGACGGCTATGATGGCATCCAAATTATAAAAATTAGTGAGATAAGTCTTGCCGTCTTCAGCAGTTGTTCGAATTTTTCGAATAACTGAATTTTCTTGTAACTCCTTGGACTTAAATATTTCCTTCAAATGATAATTGATTGTATGAACTTCAACGCCAAACAACTCCGCCATCTTCTTTTGGGTCAGCCAAAATGTCTCGTCCTGAAAAAATACCTCGATATGAACTGCCCCGTCGGGAGTTGTATAAAATATGATCTCATTGTCCTGCGGTATTAGCTTTTTGCTCATATTACCTATCTTTCCTGTGATAACCTCTTCTGCGGATCACGGCAGACGAGAAATACCCATTCTTCTAAAAGTGATAATTTTTAAGAACGTATCGGCTCCACTCTGACCTTTCCCTATCAAATAACCGTCAAATAAACAGAGTAGCGCCTAACACATTGAAAACAGGAAACTTATAACTCAGACGTGACAGCAGCCCATGGCATCCGCACTGTGTTCCATCAAATAACCGGCAAACAAACCCATGGCCTCCAGGTCACGCCCAAAACGGCACATACTTCATAAACTTCCGGGAAGCAGACTCATCGTAAGGTCGAATCCATCCCGCTTCCAGCGCTTCCTTGATCAGACGAGAGGCCGTAGCGCTATTTTGGAGCTCGATGCCGAATCGTTCTCGCAACG
>JBFMAZ010000044.1:0-3436 GCA_040755415.1 Thermodesulfobacteriota bacterium
TCCTCGGATCGCAAAATCTCCTGCTGCACAGCAATTCGCATGATCTCTGCATCTCTAACCTCAAGCTTGCGCATCATACCACCTCCTTTCTGCTACAAACACTAGCAGAAAAGAACATTATGCGCAATTATTTATGACCGTATGTATAAATAAAAACGCCAGTACGATGATATGACCTGTGCTTTAAAAGGAGAACGTTTATCCATTTTTAGTCACGTTTTGGGAAGGGAGAAATTATGAAGACAGTAAATTTGCTTTCTTTCGTACTTATCCTATCGCTGGCTCTCGTTGGGTGTGCAGCAGATCTGACAGTAAGGGATCTGGAAGTGAATTGGAATGAAACAAATAAAACGGCCGCAGTGGAAATCGTCAATATCGGCAACAGAGACGCAGGAGACTTTCTGGTTTATTTTAATGGAGATGAATTCCCCGTATCACCAAACCACAGACCGCAAGTACGCCACAATGTACCGGGGCTCAATAGCGGGGCTTCAATTACATTAGAAGCAGACTTTGCTCCACTTGCGCACCCCGATAACAACAACTTAGGTAATGTTTACCAGATCTCGGTATTAGCTGACCCTAAAAATATGGTGAGTGAGTCAAACGAAGAAAATAATGTTAAAAGAGCTCCAATAACAGCGCCTGTTGTCGAACTTTACGACAAGAACGACATCATAATACCCGAAAATCCGGAACCTCTCACTGAGGTGAGGCTCCCGGTGCTTTTCGTTCATGGGCACAACCTCAATAACGCCATGGATCAAGATTCTAATTACAAAAAAAACTGGCAAGACCCTCTCGACTACGGGAATGTCTTACGGTTACCTTCTTTCAAGATTGCCCTTGATTTGCAACAAAATTCAAACCTTGGTATTGAGCCCTATTACATCCGATTCCAAAATCAAAACCGATCCATAATTGAGGACGCCGGAGAGATCGGGGAAGCGATTGAACGTATTTTAAAGCGACACAATGACCCTGAGGCAACTCAAGTGAAGGTGGTTATTATTGCTTATAGTAAGGGCACAATCAGCACTCGCTGGTACCTGAAGAATATGATGCCGGATTTTCAACCTGTATCGGAATTCATTGCCATTTCACCGCCGAATCACGGCTTGGCATCCCCTGATGAGTTTCAAATCGGTAGCGCCACTATTCGTCTCAGCGACTGCATAGCACTTAGGCAACTGAATAATGGCTACCATGACAACTGTAACTCATTCAATGAAACTCAAAGTGAGAACTTTATGGAGACCCTAAATGGCCACCCCATCGAGGACACCTTGACAGACAGTGAGCAACGCCCCCAATACAATGGCGAAGCACCCGGCAGCCGACCTGATGGCACCCCTACAAACGAAGGGATTCTTTATGTAACCCTCTTCGCAAACAATAACCGGGATGCTGCCGGAGGTCACACACCTTCGGGCGATTGCCAGGGGCGCATACTGGCTAAAAACCTTGCTCCCAATGCTGTAAATATCCAGGTCCCCGAAATCCCCGGTTTAACGAAATTAGGAGTCCACGCTAACACGGTTCACACACCGGAAGTTATCTGTCTTGCCCTTTATACCGCTATCCATCATCAGGCACCGCCGCCTGATCTGTCTTATACGATGGAGATTGTGGACGGCAGGGAAGTCCCTATTATCCCATAGAGGTAAGCGGTAACAGTTTAGGGGAAAGAGGAAGTAGAACCTCTTCTCTTTTTGCCGCTTTTTGAAGGCTGGCTGAGAATCCACTTTTAGAAAATATCATAAGACGTTCAATCCGACCGTCATCGCCCCGGGATAAGCCGCATTTCTCGATACCAGTCCCCTAAATAAGTTGACGTCTCGGCGACTAATTGGATAAACTATTCAGGCATGCATTACGAAGGCATTATAATCCGTCCTCCAAGTGAAGCCTACAGCATCCTGCTGCAGGTAACCGTGGGTTGCTCCCACAACAAATGTACATTCTGTGGTGCTTATAAGGAAAAGCGCTTCCGCATTAAAGATGAAACGACTATTTTAAGCGACCTCTCCTTTGCGGCCCGGCATTTCCGGGAGCAAAACCGCGTCTTTCTCCTGGATGGGGACGCCTTGATTATGCCCTTTGCGAAATTGGCCTGGGTCCTAAGAAAAATAAAGGAACGTCTGCCCTGGGTTAGTCGGGTGGGTATTTATGCCAATACCAAGGGGATAAAAAGTAAAACGCTGGAGGAACTCGTAACCCTAAGGCAGCTCGGATTGGGCATCATCTACCTGGGAGTAGAAAGTGGCGACAATCTTATCCTGAGAAATATCAATAAAGGAACCGATGCTGAAACCCTGATCCAATCCGGACAAAAGATTCGTCAAGCCGGGATAAAGCTTTCGGTAACCGTTTTACTGGGCATTAGTGGTGAGGAACGTTCTTTAATTCACGCCCGGGAAACCGGTCGGCTTCTTACTGCCATGCAGCCTAACCATGTTGGGGCCTTGACGCTAATGGTGCTGGATGGGACCCCCTTGAGAGAAGACCTTCAGGCCGGACGGTTTAAAATGCCGTCCCCCAAAGAGCTGTTAGTCGAATTAAGGGAGATGCTTTTAAATACCCACTTGTGCCCCGGCTTATTTTTCTCAAACCATGCCTCCAATTACCTGCCTCTAAGAGTACGACTTCCTAAGGACAAGGCCCACGCCATTAGCCTTATCGACAGCGCCTTAAAAGGGGAAATTGCCCTCAAGCCCGAAAACTTACGTGCCCTTTAGCAAAATTTGGCAAAGCCTTTTGATGCCTTTTCACCAATCCCTCATAACAATCTTTGGTCTCATCTAAACCTTTCATCTGCTTTCACCTTATGTATCTTATTCACTTTTCCAGAAAGCCAACCTATTCGCCCCGCTTTTTGGCTGTCGAATTCCGGGACATAAGGTTTTATGTCCAGCAGTGGTGTGCCATCCACAACATCCACATCCTCGGCTTGAAGTGTCCGCCCTTCAACTTTTACCAGTTTGACGGTGGACACCCCTATAGGATTTGGGCGCCGGGGTGCCCTGGTAGCAAATACACCGCGCAGATGATCGTCCATAAATGGCTTAACCTCTAATGAATAACCTTCTGAAAGATGAAAATGATAAATCAAAATAATGTGGGAAAATCCTTCGATATCTCTAAGGCCATCAACATATTCTGGTTCTATCTCTATTGTTCCGGTGACACCCCTGGCCGCGGTCGGTTGTATGGGCATTCCCCGGATATCTTTAAAAGGAGAATGAATTATACCTATCGGCCTAAGTATTATCTCTTTCATGATTTCCCCCATGCCATTCATGTAATTTCGGTAACACTTTAGCTGTTTGAAAAGAGCTAGTCGTCCAGAAAACGGCGCCTCGAAAATCCCCCTTAATCCCCCTTTTTCAAAGGGGGAATGTAGGGGGATCCCCTTTTTCAAAGGGGGAAATGTTTC
>JBFMAZ010000045.1:0-12639 GCA_040755415.1 Thermodesulfobacteriota bacterium
GACCCCTGCCTATTGACTTTCGCCGGCAGCAGGCTCACGCTTGTTGCCGGCCCCGTCCAAAAAAGGGCAGCACAGCATGCATTTTCAATTTGCCTGTTTTTCTACATTTTCAAGGGGCCACTGACACTCGACATCAAGTGCGGAGCTTAATTTCACCACGCCTTCCGTGAGAGTACCGGTTTTATCGGAACATAGGACATTCATGCTGCCGAAGTTTTCAATGGAGGCCAGGCGTTTTACAATGACCTTCTGAGAGGCCATACGCCTGGCCCCGTGGGCGAGGTTGACGCTGATAATGGCCGGCAGGAGTTGTGGCGTCAGGCCGACCGCCAGGGCCAGGGAAAAAAGAAAGGAATCCAACACCGACCGCGCCAGATAGACGTTGATAGCAAAGATGGCGATCACCAGCACCAGTGTAATCTCTATGAGAAAATACCCGAATCGCCGTACGCCGCGCTCGAATTCCGTCTCCGGCGGCCGCAGTTTCAGGTGTTCAGAAATTTTACCGAATTCAGTGGCCTGGCCGGTGCGCACCACCACTGCCTTTGCCGTGCCGCTCACCACATGGGTTCCCATGAAAAGTGTATTGGTCGATTGGCCGTATGGCGTACCCGGTAATAATACTCCGGCCGCTTTTTCTACGGGATAGGTCTCACCGGTCAAGGCAGCTTCATTTACAAAAAGGTCCCTGGATTCAAAGAGGATACTGTCTCCCGGAACAATATCGCCTGCCGTGAGGTGAACGATGTCGCCGGGTACGATCTCATCAACCGGGATGTCCTTCTCCCGGTTATCCCGAAGCACTCTTGTTTTTATTTTGACGATGGCCAGCAGGTTCTCCACCGCATGGGCCGCCCCCCGTTCCTGCCAGAATCTCAGAAAACCGCTTATAACGATGATTGTCAGGATAATGAAGGCATCTGTGGGATCACGCAGAAATATCGACAATCCGGCGGCAAAAAGAAGGATGAGGATGATCGGACTCTTGAATTGAGCCAGGAGGAGCGCGAATTCTTTTATTCTTTTTTGTGGCCGCAGGAGGTTCGGTCCGTAGGTCTGGAGACGCTGCCGGGCTTCGTCGTCCGTCAGGCCGTGCGACGTAGTTTGTAGTTGCCCGAAAAGCTCGGCAACGGGGATACCCCAGAATGATTTCAATTCTTGATCCGGGATAGCGGAACAAGCCTTTACATTTAAGGCTTCATCTGACAATCTTACCATAGCCTCCAGCCAGGGTCTGAGCGGTTTCCGGTCTTTGACATTAGACAAAATGGATACGGCTGAAGTATATCAGAGACGGCCGGAAAAGTTAAACGAAAACAAGACGCTGAATAAGGAACTGGGGAAGGTTAGGCCTCAAGTCACGGGCAGATTCCGATCTTTTTATTGAGGGTGAAACGGGACAATCTTTATGGTATTTTTAGGCCCTTCTAATCTGAAGAGAAGGGCTTTTTTGATCTCTTCGCACTGCTCGGCATGATATATCTTTTGTCCGTAAAAATCACGTACGTAAAATACATCCACCACCTGGTCCACCATGGTGGATATCTTGGCCGATCTGATGTCCAGCCCCATATCAAACAGCGTCTTGGCAAGGGAGTAGAGAAGCCCGGGACGGTCGTTTGTATAGACCTCGATAACCGTGTAGAAGTCCGAGATTCCGTTGTCGATTACTACCTTTGATGAACGGCCGTGTTTTTTAGTCTGAAGCGGCAACGGCGTTGTCTTTTCGGCCAGTCGATGGTCAAATGAGAGCCTTCCGCTCAAGGTCTTTTCCAGGTCTTCTGCAACCTTTTTCCATTTTAGATCATTGACCGACTCCTCGATAAGTTCTCTTACCTGAAATATATCCACCGCTATCCCATCGCCCCAGGTAAAAATCTGTGTCCCAAGGACATCAAGGTCATTTAAGGCCAGTACCCCCGAGATCTGCGCAAAGAGTCCCGGCTTATCTCTGGCCAGTACGGTCAGCTCCCAGAAGCTATTCCTCGCTTCTACAAACAGGGCAAATTTCTTATCGATAAGCTCCCGGGCTAATTGAATATGTTTTATGATCTGGTGCGGCTTTACGATGAGGAGGTAATCCCCCGGCATGTTCTCTACGTGCCTCAACAAGGCGGGATTTTTCAGGTCCAGCGTTAAACCGTCTTTGACCTGGGCCAGGGCCTTTTGTATCCTTGCCGTGGTCTGTGGAGTGGCTAATTCGCCTTGCTGCAGAATGTGTTTGATTTTGAGGTAAAGTTCGTCCAACAGAGCCGCTTTCCAGGCTGTCCAGGCCCGAGGGCCGGTGGCCCGGGCGTCGGCTATGGTCAGGAGGTAAAGCATATTAAGCCTTTTTATATCCTGAATCTTCTGGGCGCATTCCACGATAATCTTTTCATCTTCTAAATCCCGGCGCGTGGCCACCTCAACGAGAAGAAGGTGATGGCGGACGAGAAAAACCATATCACGGATGACATCCTCCTTCAGACCCATTCTCCCGGCAATCATCGGGATCAAATCCGCCCCTTTCTCGGCATGGTTATGGCCTATACCCTTGCCGATATCATGCAGCAGCGCGGTCAGAAACAGGTATTCGGGTTTGTCTATCTCAGCAAAGGGGTATTTGTCTTCTTCCCTCGTGAGGCTTAATTCCAGGAAGGTCAAAAGGGAGTGTTTATCCACCGTGTAAATGTGATAGGCATCATGCTGAACCTGACAGCGAATATTCTCAAATTCAGGTATATAGAGGGCCAGGAGGCCGGTTTGAAGCATGACCTCCAATTGTTTGAAGGCAGATGAACCCAGCTTCATAAGGTTGAACATAGACCGGCTGGTCTGGCGGGAAGAACGGAATGAATCGTTGACCAGGTAGAGGTTATCTCTTATGAATTGGCCGGTCCGCGGGTGGATTTCTGTTCCGTATCTCGCTGCGTATTCAAAGATCTTTAACAACAGATAAGGTTTTTTGATTAAGGCTTCGGGCCTGTCTATCCTTATTTCTCCCCTGTAAATAGATACATCTTTTTCCAGAATACGATCGGGTAAGGCCGCGGTTTTGGCATGAGGTTTGATCTTTAAGGTATGCAGGATACGATCAAAAAACAAAGAAGATATATATTCAATATTCGAAGCATGCAGGTAGAAGTCCCTCATAAGTCCCTCTACTTCCAAGAAACCTGCCTTTGCGGCGAATCCGGGCATCCTGGTCATGTCTTCCTGATATTCAAAGTAAAGTTGATCGTTTTTTCTGTCACTCAGGATATGAAGCTGGTTTCTTATCTGCCACAGGAAATCAAGGGACTGCTCCAAGGAGGTCCGGTCATTCGGAGAGAGAAGGGCAGCGTTTACCATTTCCTCCAGGGTGGACAGATTAAAGAGGGCCTTCGCCGTCCATAACATACTATGGTGATCCCGGAGGCTGCCCTTTCCCTCCTTGATATTCGGCTCCAGGAGGAAGGCTGCCTCGCCGTATCTCTGGTATCGTTTCTGATTTTCTAGCAGGATGTTTTCCAAAAACTTTTTTCTTTGACCTTCGATACTCTTTTCGGCGAAGTCTTTTTTGAATTTTTTAAAAAGCTCTCTATTCCCGGCCAGGCACCGTGCATCCAGAAAGGAGGTCTGGGTGTAAAAGTTTTTTTCCGCAATGTCGAGGCAATCTGTTATGGTCCTGACGCTGTGGCCGATCTCCAGGCCGGCGTCCCAGAGGGGATAAAATATCTCTTCGGATACGAATTCGGCCACCGGATCCGATCTCCTGGCGCAGAGGATCATCAGATCGATATCAGAGTGAAGCGCAAGTTCGTTTCGTCCATAACCACCGATAGGAACAAGGCTTATGGAGCGAAGGCTCCCCGTATGGCTTTTTTGCCATTTCCTCTCCGCCTGATAGAATACAGAGACCAGGAAGACATCCGTTATTACCAACAGTTCGCGAACCGCTTCTCTGCCCAGGGACGGTAGCTCTTGTGAATTTCTTATGGCCTTACGCTGGTCTTTAAAATGCTGGATGTGCTCCTTAAGCGACCTTTCCATAGGATTTAGACCGCATCTTTACCCTTTTCCCCTGTCCGGATCCGGATCACCTCGTCTATGGCATAGACAAATATCTTGCCGTCACCGATCTTCCCGGTTTTGGCGTTTTTTATGATAGTTGCCACCGCCTCTTCCACCATTTCTTCGTCCACGACTATTTCGACCTTGATTTTAGGTACAAAATCCACTACATATTCAGCCCCCCGGTAGACCTCCTTGTGGCCCCTCTGGCGGCCAAAGCCCTTTACCTCGGAGACGGTCATGCCCTTTATGCCGATCTGGCTGAGGGCATCCTTTACCTCGTCGATCTTGAATGGTTTGATGATAGCTTCTATTTTTTTCACAGCTTCCTCCTGGCGTCTTTTCTTTATGAGTTGTACGCTGTCTCGCTATGCTGTGTAAGGTCCAATCCGCTTACCTCCTCTTCAGCGCTGACCCTGAGGCCTATCGCCCGGTCCAGAACCTTTAGCAGGATGAGGGAGACGGCGAAGGCATAGACAACTGTCACTATGATAGAGAGGGTCTGGACGCCCAGTTGGGCCGGATTGCCGAAAAAAAGGCCGTTTGCGCCGGCTGCATTGACAGCCCTGTCCGCAAAGAGGCCGGTAGCCAGGGCCCCCCAGGTGCCGCCCACACCGTGGATGCCTACCACATCCAGGCTGTCATCATAGCCTAATTTGGTTTTCATGACGATGGCAAAGTAGCAGAGGACTCCGGCTACAATTCCGATAATAAGGGCTGCAGTCAGGCCGACAAAACCGCAGGCCGGGGTGATGCCCACGAGACCGGCCACGGCCCCACTCACCGTTCCCAGGGTAGTGGGCTTGCCGCGGTATATCCATTCCACGATCGTCCAGGTCAAAGCTGCTGCAGCTGCCGCCACGTGCGTGGTAACAAAGGCATTGACGGCCAGCGGACCGCAGCTAAGGGCACTCCCGGCATTGAAACCAAACCATCCGAACCAGAGAATGGCTGCGCCCAGAATAGTCATGGGCAGGTTATGGGGATGCATGGGTTCCGTGCCATAGCCTTTTCTTTTACCTATAATCAGGGCTGCGGCCAGGGCCGAGACGCCGGAACTGATATGAACCACCGTTCCTCCGGCGAAGTCCAGGGCCCCCAGGTTCCGTATCCACCCGCCTGTCCCCCAGACCCAGTGGCAGATGGGATTATAGACCAGAGTCGCCCATAATATGGTAAAAAGTAAAAATGTCCTGAACTGCATGCGCTCTGCAAATGCGCCGGTAATCAGGGCCGGGGTTATGACTGCAAACATCCCCTGAAAGATCATAAAGGCCAGATGCGGGACGGTCTCAGAATATCCGGCAAAAGGGGCCAGCCCTACTCTACCCGACCCGAACCAATCCAGGCTTCCGGTCACCCCTCCTATATCCGGGCCGAAGGCCATACTATACCCCCAGAGTACCCATTCTACGCTGATCACCGCAAGTATCACGAAACTCTGCATGATAGTCCCCAGGACATTTTTGCTCCGGACCATACCCCCGTAGAATAGGGCCAGACCCGGGGTCATAAGCATGACCAGCGCTGCCGAAAGCAGAATAAACATGGTATCCCCGGAATTAACCATAACCCATACCTTTCTCTTTCGATTATTTTTACTGAAAGTAAAAGCAACATCCGTGCCTGAATGAAAAAATATAATGAAAGCAATTAATTATGGATAAGGCAGGCGATTGGCGATACAGTAATTTTTACATTTATGTGATAGAAGGGAGAACTATATTTACAATTTTGTAAATATAGTAATAGGAAACCCGCGACCTCTAACAGTTCCCTCCGGGTTTAGAACAATTTCAAAAAGCTAACTTGTTACAATAATTGAATACTTCCGAGATACTCAGCCAGCGCCTCCGGCCAGGGTCTGAGAGGCTGACCGGTTACAGAGATATAACGGTTATTGTCGAGTGCAGAGAAGTGAGGCCGCTTCGCCGGACGATTTAGCCCGGTGGTTTTTATGGCCGCAATGGAGATATCCTTTTCCCCGGCAATTTTCAAGATTTCCCAGGCAAAGTCATACCAGGAACAGATACCGCTATTGGTTATATGGATGATGCCGGTTAATTCTTTTTGCACCAGCCTGGCGATAGCCCCGGCCAGGTCAGAGGTATAAGTAGGAGACCCGAACTGGTCATCCACCACGGTAAGGCTCTTCTTTTCTTTTGCCAGGCGAAGGATGGTATCCACAAAATTAGGGCCGTTCCGGCCATAGAGCCAGGAGGTGCGAATAACCAGGGATCCTTTAATTTTCAAGGCATATTCTTCACCCTTTAATTTCGACTGGCCATAGACGTTGATGGGGTTAGGTGTGTCTTCCTCCCGGTAAGGCGCGCCCTTTGCCCCGTCGAAGACATAGTCGGTACTGATCTGGATAAGGCGGCTCTTGACTGCCTGGCAGGCCGTGGCAATATGTTTTACTGCCTCGCCATTGACGGAAAATGCCTTATCCGGCTGGCTTTCGCAGTCATCTACCTTGGTAAAGGCTGCGCAGTTTATGACCACATCAGGTTTTATGGCGGTAATATCTGCCCGGCAGGCCTCGGGGTCAGTTATATCCCAGTCATTACGGGTGCGCGGTAGTACCTGGTGAGCGGTTGCCAGAACTCTGACGACATCGGTACCAAGCATACCGGCCGCTCCCAGGACCATGATTCTCACGGCTTATTGCCTTCCGCCAGCCTCTGACCGTACATCTTCTGGTAATACTGTCTGTACCTGCCGCTCTTAACCCGGCGCCACCATTTTTCGTTTCGCCGGTACCAGTCTATGGTGAGTTCCAGACCCTTTTCAAAGGTGACCGCGGGGCTCCACTTGAGCTGGTGTTTGATTTTTTTTGTGTCCATGGCATAGCGCCGGTCATGTCCGGGCCGGTCATCAACAAAGGTGACCAGGGACTCAGGTTTTCCGAGTAAACGGAGGATGGTTTTTACTACGTCAATATTTTTTCGTTCCGACTCGCCGCCGATATTGTAGGTTTCGCCGACTATCCCTCTATGTAGGATGGTGTCCAGGGCTGCGCAATGGTCGGTTACGTATATCCAGTCGCGCACGTTCAGTCCGTCGCCATAGACCGGCAGCGGTTTATCTTCCAGGGCATTGGTGATCATGAGGGGGATGAGTTTTTCCGGGAACTGATAAGGGCCGTAGTTATTTGAGCAGCGGGTAATTATGGCCGGAAGGCCGTGGGTTTTAGTGGCTGCCCGCACCAGGAGGTCAGATGCAGCCTTGGAGGCGGCATAAGGGCTGTTGGGGGCAAGCGGTGTGGTTTCCGTAAAGCTGTCCTTATCGCCGAGGCTTCCGTAGACTTCGTCCGTGGAGACGTGGATAAACCGGTCGATTTTTGCCTCCCGGCAGGCATCCAGGAGTACCTGAGTGCCGACTACATTGGTCTGTATGAAGGGCTGGGCATCGGTTATAGAACGGTCAACGTGGCTTTCAGCCGCAAAGTGCACGATCCGGTTTACCCCGCGCAGGGCTTTCTTGACGGTCTTGACGTCCTCGATGCGGCCGTGGATGAATTTGTAGCGAGGGTTGTTTTCAAAGTCCCTAAGGTTTTCCGGATTACCCGCATAGGTCAGGGCATCCAGGTTAACGATGCGATAATCATAACGCTCAAGGAGGTAACGGACAAAATTGCTCCCGATGAATCCGCAGCCGCCGGTTATTAGTATATGCATAGTCTTTACTCGTCCATTTTGAAAGGTGATGAAGCACTCGCCTCGTGGCGTATCTCATCTACTTTTTGTGTCCGTCCCGGACCGGCATAAAGCCGATTGGGAAAGTTTAATACCTGCCCATCTGTATTTCCAATATTTTTATATCCGTGCACTACGCCGGGAGGGACAATGACTATCTTTGGATTATCTTCACCGGCGAAGATGACTTGCTTAACATTAACCGTGGGTGATTCCTTGCGATTATCCCAGAGGACGACCTTAAAATGGCCCGGTCCCAGAAAGCAGAAATAGTCTGTTTGTTCGATATGTTCGTGCGGCCCGCGCGCAACGCCGGGCCGGGTTATTGAGACATAGGCCATGGCCGGATGGATCTCTGAGAGTACTTCGTCGTGGCGAAAACATTCCGCCAGCCAGCCGCGCTCATCTACGTGCTTTTTAATATCCTTTACTATGATCCCTTCGATGATTCCGTTCTTAAAACCTGTCATCTTCCACCTGCTCTTAGTTCTTGGCTCATAGCACATAGCACATAGCTCATAGCTCTTTGCTCATAGCTCATAGCTCTTTGCTCATAGCTCATAGCTCTTTGCTCATACCTCTACCAGTGACTGGTCACCCACCATGAGGCGCAGGGCCTTATGCCGGGTCTGATTTTTGATAATCTTTGCCTCCCGGCCCAGGATACTATCTTCCAGGCGCGGGACGCCTTCCACAATGACCTGGGAGAGAATAACGGAATGCTCGATAACCGAATTAATGATGCGACTCCCATCTCCTATGCTCGTATAAGGGCCGATGAAGGAATCGACAATCTCGACCCCCGGCCCTATTATGACCGGCCCGCGTATGACGCTGTTTATTACCCTAGCCGTGGCATCGACATAGACGCGACCCGAGACCTCGCTCCTTTCATCGACAAAACCATCGACCTGGCGTTTAACGTAGTCATCAAGTACGGTCGTATTCGCGGCCAGAAAATCGTCTTTCTTGCCGGTGTCGAGCCACCAGCAGTCAAGAACCTCTCCTTCCACCCGTGCGCCCATGTGAATGAGTTCCTGTATGGCATCGGTTATCTCCAACTCACCACGCCAGGAAGGCTGGATACGACCGATAGCCTCATGTATGCGCGGGGAAAAGAGATAGACGCCCACCAGGGCCAGGTCGGAGGGAGGGTCTTTTGGTTTTTCAATGAGTTTTTCGATGCGTCCCTTGCCATTGAGCACGGCCACGCCGAAGGCCCTTGGGTTAGGGACCTTTTTCAGGAATAGGAGGGCATCGGATGCCGTCTTACGAAACTTGTCCAGGGCCTCTTTTATGCCTTTACCGAGGAGGTTATCTCCCAGATACATGACAAAAGGCGAGTCCTTAAGGAATTTTTGTGCTGTTTTTACGGCATGGGCAAGACCCAGAGGCTCTTTTTGGAGAATATAGGTAATCTTTACATCCCATTTTTCTCCATGGCCCAGATAGGCCTTTACCTCTGCCTGGGTTTCGGGGGCCACGATGACCCCGACATCTTTTATACCGGCCTCCTTAATATGTTCAAAGACATAGCCCAGTATGGGTTTATTGGCCACGGGCACAAGCTGCTTGGCCATGGTATGCGTCAACGGCCGCAGCCTGGTTCCCTTACCGCCAGAAAGGACCAGGCCCTTTATGGTTTTTACGCCTCGGCGCATCTTCGACATGCCCTCCTCGGATATAGTGAGCGGTCATTTGTCAATAGTCATTTGTTACTGGTAAGAGAGAACAATAGTTAACGATTTTTCACAGTTAACTAATGACCGATGACTAATGACCGGTGACGCTGTCTCCGGACAATCTCACGGCCTGAGATTATACATTAATTGAAATAAAAAAATAACCTCATTTTTTAAATCGGCACTTAGGGGTTTTTAGTAAAGGGCAACCTTAATCCACCATCAAACTGTTGACAGAGAGCAAGGGTTGATCTCCGATTACCAGACCGCCGGGTTCAAATCCGAATATCGAATATCGAAATCCGAAACAAATTCAAATGTCCCAATTCCCAATGTTCCAAACCGCAGCAGTGCCGATTGCTTTGGATTTGAATTTTGGTGATTCGATATTGTTTCGAGATTCGTGCTTCGGATTTCGGATTTGAAATAACGCTGCACAGCAACCATAGTATGTTTACGGTCAAGAGCTAACTTGTACGAAAATAAGCGGTGGATTTAGGGCGATTACATTGTTACATTGCTATATAGAATGATTTATGCTAGGTTTCCTGCATGGTCGAGAGACCGGAAAAAAAGATTTTAACCGTTTCTGCCTTAACACAGTCGATTAAGTTCCTGGTCGAGGCCAATTTCCCCTTTGTCTGGGTAGAAGGTGAAATATCAAATCTGCGCGAGATCTCGTCCGGTACTACGTATTTCACCTTAAAAGATGAAACCGCCCAGATGAAGGCCGTGCTCTTCAAGATCAACAGGCGCTATCTCCGTTTTCGACCGGAAGACGGGATGCATGTAGTCTGCCAGGGACGCGTTAGCATTTACGAGGCCCGCGGGGAATATCAGCTCATCATTGACCACATGGAGCCAAGAGGGGTCGGCGCCTTGCAGCAGGCCTTTCTTCAGCTCAAGGAAAGGCTGGAAAAGGAGGGCCTTTTTGCCGCAGAGCGGAAAAAGAAACTACCCCTGCTTCCAGACCGTATAGCCGTCATAAGTTCTCTTACCAGCGCAGCCCTCTATGACTTCCTGCGCACGGCCTGCGCCCGTTTCGCCAATGTGAATATCCTCATCTATCCCACCCGCGTGCAGGGTGAAGGAGCGGCCAAGGAGATGGCTGAGGCTATTTTTGACCTTAATAGGCTAAAGGGCATAGATGCTATAGTACTGGCTCGCGGGGGCGGGTCGTTTGAGGATCTCTGGGCCTTTAACGAGGAGTCCCTGGCCAGGGCTATTTCTGCCTCGAAAATTCCGGTAGTCTCCGCCGTGGGACATGAGATCGACTTTACTATAGCTGATTTTGTGGCCGATATCCGGGCGGCTACCCCTACGGCTGCGGCCGAACTTGTTGTCCCTAAAAAGGATGATTTAAGTCATCAGATCGGCATGCTGCAGCTCCGGCTTACCAGGGCGGCAGGGAGAGAGCATGCCCTTTTTAAAGAAAGGCTGGCCCATTTTATAACGAGATTGGCCAGGGTAAGAGGCCGCATCCAAGATGGCCGTCTGAAAGTAGACGCCTTGTGCCTGGAGATGAAACATAATCTGTTAAGTAAGATAACCGGCCTGCGTCGCTTGCTTGACAGCTATCTCCTTCGCCTTGGAGAACGCCACCCACGTGAACAGATACGGACGGCCCGGTTTAGAGTGGATGCCTTAAGAAGAGAATTAGAGGTAAAAACAGGGCAGCATCTGGCACAACAGGGCGCCTCTCTTCGGGAACTCGCGGTCCGTCTGGAAGGCGCTAACCCTCTGGCCATCCTCGGCCGGGGTTACAGCATAACCGAATTATGGCCGGATGGAAAAATCCTGCGCGATACAAAGGATGTAGCCATTGATTCTCAGGTCAGGGTGAGGCTCTATAAAGGCGAGTTGTTTTGCCGGGTGGAAAAGGTTACGGAATGAAGACAATGTTTCTGATTGTCTGTTTTTCTTTGGTGTCCGGATTTATGGGGATGACTCTATACGCAGAGGAAACATTTGTGCAGCATAGTGAATCCCCCCATACCCCCCTTTGGCAAAGGGGGGCGAGGGGGGATTTTAAAGAGAATCTGGAGAGATTTTGCGATGAAAGTCCAGCTTGGAGCCTTTATCCGGCTAAACCGGCCACAGGACAGGTAGGTCTCTTTTCTATTAGCGACGTACCGGCTACCCGGGTGACCGGCGCCTTTCTTAACCGGCCGGTTTATTTTCACCCCGGTTCAGGGAGGCTGGTGGCCTTATTGCCCGTGGATATATCCACACCACCGGGGAGGTATCCGCTCACCGTCGAGTATCAGCACGTCCACCATGGTACAAAGAAGGTAGTAACTATCCAGGTAGAGGTGCAACCCATTGAGTTTCCTGTAGAAGAACTTATTTTGCCTGAAAAAATGGTTACGTTTACGGATGAAATACTCGGGCGCATAAAAGACGAAAAAAAGGCCGTGGATGCGGTTCTTGAGAAAATCAGCGCGTCTTTGCTCTGGAACGGAGGTTTTATTAAACCCGTGGAGGGTGATATAGTCGGTTTATTCGGCAGCAGGCGCATTTTAAACGGCGAGGAGCGTAGTCGCCATCTGGGTGTTGATATCCGGGGAAAGGAGGGGACGCCGATCCGCTGTGCGAATAGCGGACGTGTAGCCCTGGCCGGTGATTTTTATCTCCTGGGTAGTACGGTTATTTTGGATCATGGCCAGGGGGTGTTTACTATATATTGCCACCTCTCAAAAACGGCGGTGAAAGAAGGGCAGGAGGTGGCCAAAGGAGAGTCACTTGGTGAAGTAGGGGCTACAGGGAGGGCTACCGGGCCGCATCTCCACTGGGGTGCGGTTATTTGCGGGGCAAGGGTGGATCCGTTATCCCTCATCGAGGCCACTAGTGTATTGGCTGAGGCCAAAAATTAATAAAGGAAAATTCTAAGCACGAAATCCGAAACAATATTGAATCACCGAAAAAAGAAATTGAAGCTCCCCGCAGCAAGCTGCGGGGAATCTCCGTATGTAAGGTAAAAAGCATAGTATTCGCTCGCTAACCCCGCCGCAAGCAGCGGGGAATGCGCTCGCTATGCATGTTCAAAACGAATTGGCTCCGTCGCAGTTTTGGACATTCTTAATTTTGAAAATTAGAATTTGTTTCAGCATTGTCCGGTTAGGTTTTTGCATGTAGGTATTCCTGTTGATCTTTGACATTATTGGCTGCGAGGTCATCTCCGGCGTTGCGGATTTCATTTTCAATCTTGATTCGCAATTCCCGGACCCTCT
>JBFMAZ010000046.1:0-7372 GCA_040755415.1 Thermodesulfobacteriota bacterium
TCTTCGTATTCTTGTAAGTATTTGAGTTCACAGGGTTCACATGCACCATGCAAGCATACTCTATGCCACAAAAGTGCTGCATTTTCAAATTGCCCGTTTTCTTACGTTTTCACGGGACCGCTGACAGAAAAAGGGGATCCCCCTACATTCCCCCTTTGAAAAAGGGGATCCCCCTACATTCCCCCTTTGAAAAAGGGGATCCCCCTACATTCCCCCTTTGAAAAAGGGGGATTAAGGGGGATTTTCGAGGCGCCGTTTTCTGGACGACTAGCTCTTTTCAAACAGCTAAAGTGTTACAAAGAATTTAATATGAGCCTCTTGCAAAAGTCTTGTAAATGGCGTTCTTGTCATTCCGGCCCCGTATCAGGTACGGGGTAAACTCAGCCGGAATCCAGTAATTTCGAGCAGTTTAGATACCTCTGGACACCGGAACCTGCCCCGTACTCGATACGGGGTTCACCGGTGTGACGATTTTTGCAAGAACCTCGACCGAAACATAATTGTTTAGAATTTTGGATTTTGGTCATTCTAATTTGTTTCGTATTTCGAATTTCGTGCTTCGGATTTCCTTCATCTCTGCGTTCTGGTTTGTGGTGAATAAGGCGGTGAACTATTACAATTAACGCCTGATTGCAAAATTACCTTGCAAATTTGCAATGACACTGATAACATTAGCCCATGTCTTATATCCAGCGCCATATTATAGACATTATGCTGCCAAGGATGAGACAGGAACAGGTCATCGTATTAACCGGCGCTCGGCAGACGGGAAAGACCACCTTGTGCGAATACCTGCTTCCCCGGCATCTGAAATCCCCCTTTACCTATATATCTTTTGATGACCCCGACGAAAGGCTGCGCTTTCAAGCCTCCGCCATTGCTATTTTAGAGGCACTGGAGACACCGCTGGTCATTCTGGATGAAGTGCAGAAGATACCGTCCCTATTTGATCCCTTGAAGTACGTGATAGACAAGCAGCGGCGGGGGGCAGAAAAGCCAAAAAACCTCTTCATCCTTACCGGCTCCTCACAGCTAACCCTACTGAAAAGTATCAAGGAAACCCTGGCCGGAAGGGTTGCGTTATTAAATCTCTACCCCTTCTCCCTTTCCGAGGTATTAGAAAGCGGCCGTTCTCCCCTGCTTACAAAAATTTGGGCGGGGCAGGGTCTGACCGAAAAAGACAGACAGGCATTTTATACCCTTTCGCCGGAGAAAGTGCGCCTTGTGATAAAAGCGAGGGATGAGCATCAAACCTGGGGCGGTTATCCTTCAGTATGGCAGAGGAAGGAAAGGCCGGATAAGCTTAATTGGCTGAAAGACTACCGCAAGACCTATTTGGAAAGGGATATATCAGATGTGGGGCAGGTAGCCAACATAGACAGTTTTGCCCTGGCGCAAAGACTATTGTGCGCCCGCACCGCGCAGATACTTTCCCTTAGCGAGGTGGCGCGGGATTTATCCCTGGCTGTAAATACCGTGAAAAGGTACGTAAGTCTCCTGACCATGTCCTTTCAGTGTCATCTCCTGCCCCCTTACTATGAAAACGTAGGCAAGAGGTTTATCAAAAGCCCGAAGATATTCTTTCCCGATCCCGGATTAAACAGGGTGATACTGGGAGAGATGGGCATCAGCTCCGGGGCATCTTATGAAAGCTGGGTCTTTTCCGAACTTATCAAATGGAAACAGCTTCAGACCATAGAACCTGATCTGTTTTTCTACCGCACCAGCGGAGGCATGGAGATAGACTTCCTGATCCGCGGGGAGGAGATAACGCTGCCTGTTGAAGTGAAGGCCTCTAATAAAGTAATGCCTGCCGATGGCCGCAGCCTGGAGTTATTCATGGAAAAACATAAAGGTGTTTCTCCGCTGGGAGTTATTGTTTACCGGGGAAGAGAGCTTGCAGAGGTCAGAAAGAATATCTGGGCCGTGCCGGACTGGTTCCTTTTCGCGGGGCTATAGATGCCGCTCCTGATTTTTACCGCCAGGACGCAGAGATGCAAGAAATCCGAAGCACGAAATTTGAAATACGAAACAAATTCGAATGACCAAAATCCAAAATTCTGTAACACTTTAGCTGTTTGAAAAGAGCTAGTCGTCCAGAAAACGGCGCCTCGAAAATCCCCCTTAATCCCCCTTTTTCAAAGGGGGAATGTAGGGGGATCCCCTTTTTCAAAGGGGGAAATGTTTCTCCTCCCTTTGGAAAAGGGAGTTGGGAGGGATTTTAAAATACTTTTTCAAACAGCTAAACTGATACAAAATTCTAAACAATTATGTTTCGGTCATTTGAACATTTTGATTTCGGGCTTGTTTCGAATTTCGATATTCGAATTTCGGATTTTAATAAGTGCGTTCTTTGCGCCTTTGTCGAAGTAGCGACGTAGTCATTGGCGGCGCAGCGTGGTTTCGGTGGGCAAAGCCCACCCTACATGGCTCTATTCCCCTCTTTGGAAAAGAGGGGTTAGGGGAGATTTTATGATTGCTTGCCTTTCAAATCCCCCCACCCCCCCTTTGCTAAAGGGGGGAAATATTGAAATCCCCCTTTGGAAAAGGGGGATACAGGGGGATTTTCGGATGGAAACCAACTAATACTCTGCTTGACAGGATCACCCGATTTATTGAATAATTACCATGCTAAGATCATGTTCTAAGCTCAGAGCGTATCGCTTACTAGTCGCTCACTTTGACTATGCGGGATAAGGTCCAGTAATGGCAACATACGAGAAATTACTTGCGCGCATCCTGAGCGGCCGGTCAAATGCCAGTATTAATTTTGATGAGCTGCGCAACCTTTTAATCCGCCTGGGCTTTCAGGAGCGGGTCCGTCAGGTTCGCGCGGTAATTACGCGGTACAAGCTTGGAGGTCTCGTAAAAAGTCAAATTTGGGACGACACAGTAAAAAGCTCCAGTTGCAAGGCGCGCAAATCCTGAGGAATGAGGCGTACTTATGGCTACGTCGCAGTGACGAAGGATGCAGCGCAACGCAGCAAATGGACTTTTTACGAAGTCGTCAAGCTTGGAGGCGATAAGTGATGCATAAATACGAGATCATAATTTACTGGAGTGAAGAGGATCAGGTTTTTGTTGCGGAAGTCCCCGAGCTTCCTGGGTGTACTGCACACGGGCGTTCGCCGGATGTCGCTTTAACCAATTGTCAAGAGGCGATCGGCCTCTGGTTGGACACTGCGAAGGAGTTCGGCAGACAGATCCCGGAGCCCAAGGGGCGACGACTCCAATATGCCTGATACTGGTGCGAAGAGGACTATAGATGCCGCTCATGATTCTCACCGCCAGGACGCAGAGATGCAAGAAATCCGAAGCACGAAATTTGAAATACGAAACAAATTCGAATGACCAAAATCCAAAATTCTAAACAATTATGTTTCGGTCATTTGAACATTTTGATTTCGGGCTTGTTTCGAATTTCGATATTCGAATTTCGGATTTTAATAAGTGCGTTCTTTGCGCCTTTGTCGAAGTAGCGACGTAGTCATTGGCGGCGCAGCGTGGTTTCGGTGGGCAAAGCCCACCCTACATGGCTGTTCAGTAGAAAAGGCGTTGTTACCCTTCCCACAGCAGTTTTAGATTGGTAAACCTTGCCAGACGGAGAAAATCCTTGTCTGCCGTAAGCAGGAAGATTTCATTTCTTATCGAATATGACGCTATCAGGGCATCTACCGTTGTCGTCTGGATGCCTTTCTTAAGGAGCTTATTTCTTAGGTTGGCGGCGTTTTCATAATCAATCCTTTCCGGTTCAACCATGGGAATGTCTTGAAGATACTCCCTTAGCTTCTCGAAATCCCCTTCCTTTCTTATGCCGGACAAGATTTCCTGGATAATCAATCCCAGGATCCTTATATCTTCCTCCTGATCGATGAGATCTTGCAGGATGCTTACGGACGGATGATTATTAAAGGCCCCTTTATGTCTCAAGGCATAAGACCAGACCGATGTATCCACAAGGACTTTCATTTTCGCGCCCGTTCCTTCTTATAGTCATACCCCTCTACCATCTCGATCTTCCCAAAGAGGTTTTTAATCCTCTTCCTCCTGCGCCGTCGGATATATTCTTTTAACGCCTCATTAACTGTCTCCCGCTTGGTTCGATGTCCGCCTAAGGACTTGGCCTCTTCGAGAAGTTTGTCGTCAATCGCTAAATTTGTCGGCATGGCGTTCACCTCCTGACACAGCAGTTTACACATTTATATGTGTAAGTCAAGCTTGATGAACTCGTAAAAAGTTCAAAATATCACGCAAAGGCGCAAAGGCCGCAAAAAAGAAGAATAATATTTGGAACTCAGGAACTCATGAAGAAGTTTTTTATTCCTGATTTATTGATTTCCAGATTCTCATTTTTTCTTTGCGTTCTCTGTGCTCTGCGGTGAATAAGCGTTAAAACAAAAAGGCCGGCTTCGGTTATTCCCCGAAACCGGCCTTTGATTTACTAACCAGGCCAGATGCCCGGCCTGCGCCCCCACCCATCCCTCCCCCTAAGGGGGGAGGATCAGGGTGGGGGTGAAAGTCAGTCAGTCTATGGTCTGTTTCCTGCTCTCACCGCAAAGGCGCAAAGGACGTAAAAAGAAGAATAAAATTTGGAACTCAGGAACTCATGAAGAAGTTTTTTATTCCTGATTTTTTGATTTCCAGATTTTCATTTTTTCTCTGCGTTCTCTGTGTCCTCTGTGGTGAAAAATCTTACTACTCATCACTCAGTACTAAATCCCCCTTAATCCCCCTTTACAAAAGGGGGAAACAGTTACCCCCCTTTACAAAAGGGGGAAACTGTTACCCCCCCTTTGATAAAGGGGGGATGGGGGGATTTTTCCTAGAAGCTCAGGGTCAGGCTGTGGTCGATCTGATAGACGTCGTCAGTGGTGTAGTTGTTAGACGTCGTACCCTTGAAGAAGTCGCCCGTCCACAGATAACCGAGGTGCAGCTCATAGGCCAGGTTGCTCATGATCTGGTACTTCAGACCCAGGTCCAGCTCGGTGCCGAACTCATCATCGGCATTAACGGTGGCTACGACCTTGTCCGCATAGGCCTGGCCCAGGGCGCCGTGCAGGGCCAGCTCCGGGCTGCACTGGTAGTCGGCATAGAGCCAGTAGGCCTGCGAACCGGTGGCCGTAGCGCCAGGGACGGCAAACGCCGTGGTGCTATTGTAACCGGCCTTGGTTACCGGGTTGCTGAGCGTGGTGTTCAGGACGTTGCTCTGCGGCCCGTAGAGGATGTAGAGCGGCTGGAAGTCCAGGCCGGAGGCCGGACCCACGTCCATGTCGGCGTCACTGCTGTTGTCGTCACCGGAGGTATAGGCCGTGGCCACACCGACCGTAAGTACGCCCTTTTTCATGCCCAGGTTGGCATAGTAACCCCAACCCTTGCGGTCCACGTCCGCGGCAGCGCCGTAGTAATCCCGGTAGTCGCCATCCTGGATCTGGAGTTCACCCTCGAAGAAGTAGGTGTTCGTGTGGTCATTGGCCTTCAGGCAAAAGACGTGTTTGTAGTAGTCGGCTGCCCAGATACCATTGGGGTCTGTCGTGGCCCCTGACTCACTACGGTCACGGTAGTAGTCCAGGGCATAGCCCAGGAAGTAGCAGGGCTGCGCATAGTTGAGGCAGAGGAAGTAACGGTCTTCATCCTCATCCGCTATGTTGTTACCTGAGGTAGCGCTCTGCTCGTTTCTCTTCTCATAACCGGCAAAGAAGTTGAAGCCGCCCCAGCTCGGGGAGTAGTACATGATGCGGTCGGCATCCAGGATGGTATTGGCCCAGGGGGTAAAGAAGGTCATGTTACCGGCCATACGACCGACCTTCAAGGTACCCTTAGGGGTGGCCCACTCGATGTAGGCGCGGTTCATCAGGATGTTATCGGCCGTGTCACCATAGTTGGCCATATTCAGGGCACCGGTCGAGGCCACGCCGCCCGATGTCTCGCTGCTTCCCCACATCTGGTTGTTGAACACGGAGACCTGGGTCACCAGTTTGAGGTTGTCGGCCACCTTAAAGACCGGGTTCAACTGGAGCAGGTGGTCCCAGTAGGCATCCGGGCTGCCATAGCCATGGGTAAGACCGCCAGCAGTGGGGATATCACCAGGCGTAGGATTATCCCACGGGGTGATCGAACCCTGGTCGGCATTGCTCTGATAGACGCCGCGCACCCGGTAGTAACCGCTGATGCTCATATCCACGGCCATAGCCGGAAGCACCATAGCAGCCACAAACAGGGCAGCAGCTATAATAATTAGACCTTTTTTCATATCTTTCCTTTCTCCTTTATCCGTTTTTGTGTTTTTCACCGCAGAGCACGCAGAGAACGCAGAGAAGAAATAATTTTAAAAAAATTCTCTGTGGCTCTGTGTCTCTGTGGCAAAAGGTTCTTTTGACTTTCTGTATCCTCCCCTCCCCTGGCGGGAGGGTAAGATATCACCCCCTCCTTTAATTTTCCTCCCCCCTCGAGGGGGAGGATATAAGGTGGGGGGGATTTTACGGGAGGGGGTTATAACATCCTTCTTCACCCTCACCCCAGCCCTCTCCCGTCGAGGGAGAGGGGGTATTCTGACTTCTGTATTCTGTCTTCTGACTACTGATTTTATTGACTGACTTTCGTCACCCCCCACCCTTGCCCTCCCCCTTCAAGGGGAGGGGTTCGGGTGGGGGTCAGGCCGGGCGTCCCGCCCGATTAGTTTTGGTGGGCAAAGCCCACCCTACATGACTTCCATTTAGTCATTGGTCAATTGTCACTGGTCAATGGGAAGACATTAAAAACCAATGACTAATGACTAATGACTACTGACTAATGACTAACCCTCACCTCCTTTCATTATAGTCATTGGTCAATTGTCACTGGTCAATGGGATTAATGACCAATGACTAATGACCATTGACCATCCCATAGCAATGACCGTGCCATATCAGCGTATAGCGTATAGCGGGTAGCGAATAGTATGAAAATATTCAGGTTTTTGAACCTTGAACCTTGAACCTTGAACCTTGAACCTCCCAGCCCTTGTGGCAAAAAAAACACACGGGGATCGGGAAAGAACACACCTCAAGGGAAGTTCAAAATTCAAAATCCAAAGTTCAAAACGTCACTGGTCATTAGTCATTGGTCATTGGTTAATTTGGAGAATGGGTCCCTTTTACCAGTGACAAATGACTATTGACTAATGACATTCACTATTGGCATTTCCTCAGTGAATCTCTCTTCACCCTTATCGCATCTCTTAGCACAATAAATCCGACGCTGTCAAATAAAAAGCCGGCCATGGAATTACCCAAAGCCGGCCTTTTATTTGCCAACCAGGCCAGATGCCCGGCCTGCGCCCCCACCCATCCCTCCCCCTTAGGGGGAGGGTCAGGGTGGGGGTGAAAGTCAGTCA
>JBFMAZ010000047.1:0-3173 GCA_040755415.1 Thermodesulfobacteriota bacterium
CCTCCCAACCTCCCTTTTCCAAAGGGAGGAGAAACACTTCCCCCTTTGGAAAAGGGGGATTGAGGGGGATTTTGGCCCTTATAGCGCCTTGCTTAGCTATATTTTTCAAAAACCTAAAGTGTTACGAATTATTTTAGTTGAAGCGCGTGATAAGATCCGGGAAGAGGGACGTCCTGTTTTTGCACTGTTCAGGCTTTAGCTAACCACTATGGTCTAAGTCGGAAATGAATCTGGGGTCACCTTACCAACCATACGGCGCGGCAAAGAAGGGGCCTTTTCTAACCTTAAAGAGCTGATTGCCGCTGGAGTGAAATGAAGATATGCCCGCACACAGGCCATGACTCGTGCCATGCACAACTACAGTACAAACTGTGCCATCAGCTGAGGTCAAAATCTCCATATGAGATTTGTGAGATTGTTTTGTAGGTTATTTAAAATTTGAAATTGGTATAGAAGAACTTGTCGATAAATATGAAAGAAGGTCACTTAGTGACCTGATTTTTGAAATATTATCTTTGGCAACAAAACCTATGCATGTAAAAACAATCTGGAAAGAAATATCCAAACAGAGAGGTTTCCCTGAATATGCCGTAGCACAACGGTTACTTGATGCCCCACGATTTATTAAAATTTCGCCAGCAACCTATACAGGAGCTAAAAATATTGGTCAATATGGAGAACACCGGAAAATTATTATTGATTTTGCAAGAGACTGGATATACTTAAAAAGAACTGCTATTTCAGCTTTTTTGATAAGCGAGGTACTAAAAGAAACCAAAGAAACTAAAGATCTAACCTTAGGACTAGTAGAACATATTCTCGCTACCCACCCTGAATTCATAAGACTGCCAAATGGATTCTATGACTTAATCGATAGAGAAAATTGTTCCTAGTGTAGCGTTACAATGCTCTTATAGGGGAATAGGTCGCGGTAGGAATGCTCGTTACCAACCCCCGCACAGATCCCAGCGAGCGGATTTCCCGTACTGGGCTTCTGCCTCAGGTAATGACGCCGAAGCGCTGTAAAGGATATGGGTGGCAGATACGAGCAAGTGGGATCCAATTCGCTATTAGGCGCTCCATACGATCCCAGGTCAGATTGAGTAGGATAGGGGGACGTAGTCACGTTAGTTCCCTTACGTGCCGCATAATCCTCAAGATGTCTGAGGAAGATAAGTCCGTAGTGAGTAAGCGGAGTAAGATATGATTCGGGTCTCGTCAAAAATCGTGCTGGATGATAACGAGCTTCACTTCGAGTTTGTGCGCGCCTCCGGACCAGGCGGGCAGAAGGTAAACAAGGTGGCCACTGCCGTTCAGCTCCGTTTCGATGTAATCCACTCCTCTTCACTTCCGCCCGGGATTCGTGAGCGGCTGCTGCACATCGCCGGGAAGAAGGTCACGGAGTCCGGGATGCTCATTATCCAGGCGCAACGGTTCCGCACGCAAGAACGAAATCGCCAGGACGCAATCGATCGACTGGTGGCGCTGATCCGCAGAGCGGCAGAAATACCTAAGCCTCGCCGTAAGACCACGGCCCCCCTTGCATCACGGAGACGCCGCATAGAAGCAAAACAGCGGCGCAGTCAGACCAAACGTATGCGACGACCAATCCAACCCTCTGAAGAGTAGTCCAAAGCGCCTGGAGGCAAAGAAACCGGCCATCTAACTATTACCGGACAGGCACATAGCCTCCCCTGACCCCGGAATCAGAGAGCACAATCTGCCAGAGCTGGTTCTTTCTGGCCCTGAATGATCCGGCACAGGTGAGAAGGTAGTACTTCCACATTCGATAGAATATCTCACCGTATTTGTCGTGAAACTTCTTCCAGTTTTTATCGAAGTTTTGAAACCAGGCCATCAAGGTCTTGTCGTAGTCAGGCCCAAAATTGTGCCAATCTTCGATCACGAAGATCCCTTCGCACGCCCTGGCAATCTGGGATACGGAGGGCAACATGGCGCGGGGGAAGATATACTTGTTGATCCAGGCGTCGATATCGGCTACGGAAATATTACCGCCAATGGTTTGTATAAGAAAGAGCGCGCCCGGCCTGAGATTGCGTTTGACGACGCGCATGTACCTGCGGTAATTCTTGAAGCCAACATGCTCCAGCATCCCCAGTGAAACTGCGGCATCGAAGGCGCCGTCGCTGCCGAGCGCACGATAGTCCTGCAACCTGATTTGGACCGGCAGGCCTGCGCACATTTTTTCGGCCAGCACACATTGTTCTTTGGAGATAGTTATCCCCACGACTGAAACACCGTAATTCTCAGCAGCGAACCTGGCAAAGCTGCCCCAACCGCAGCCAATATCCAAAACCCGCATGCCCGGACGCAGATAGAGCTTCTTGCAAACCAGTTCCAGTTTGGCTTCCTGGGCCTCGTCCAACGTCCTTGCGTCTTTCCAATAGGCGCAACTATAGACCATCCGTTTATCAAGCATGGAACGAAAAAGCTCGTTGTCCAGATTATAATGGGCAGCGGCACAGAGGCAGCGCCTCTCATTCTGCTGATTAAGAAGCCGGGCCGCAAGGCATCCCCATGCGAGCGCTGCCCTGCTGGCCAGGCTGAGATCATTTATACTAAACTCTATGTCCTTCGATAGCGCCTTTTCTGCCAGGACATCCAGCCTGTCCGTCTCCCACCAGCCGTCCATATAGGCCTCACCCACGCCCAAAGCCCCGCGGGCAAGCACCCGCTCATAGAAACGTTCATCCCTGACCCGTATATCAGAATCTCCATCGCCGTCTATGACGATACCGGCCGGGGCCAGGACGGCCTGAAGGATTTCTTTGGCTTTCGCTGCCTTCATATGCATCTTATCTCAAGACTGGTATTAAACATCTTTCCTACGCACACCTTGAAACGTGCGCCGGTATAGCAAGACAGAAAAGGGTTGTTTGTGAGCAGACTATAGGCTGGAGTAAACCGCTGTAACGCAGAAAGAAGAGTAGGAATACCGTGTCAAACCCGGAGGCACCGGGCGGAGACAGGTGTAGAACGCGTGCCCGATTACTGCTTGAGAATTCCGCAGGAGACACCCAATGAATATAGTACCTGAATTTTGCATCGAAGATGAGAAGATAGGTAAAAAATAGTGGACTAACCATTTAAGGGGCCTTACTATTCTTGAGTTTTAAGACGGTGATCAAAAAACCAAGGATGGATAAGGGGGG
>JBFMAZ010000048.1:0-52913 GCA_040755415.1 Thermodesulfobacteriota bacterium
GGCGCTATAAGAGACAAAATCCCCCTCAATCCCCCTTTTCCAAAGGGGGAAGTGTTTCTCCTCCCTTTGAAAAAGGGAGGTTGGGAGGGATTTAAGAATACTCTTTCAAACAGCTAAACTGATACAAATAACGACTAAACAGGAGGGAAATCTTTGGATAATCTGCCCAAACGAACAGATAAATTGTCTGCGCCGGAGATACTGCGTATTATTGAGCTCCTCCGCAAAGAATATCCTGATGCGAAAATAGCCCTCTCCTACCGTAATCCCCTGGAGCTCCTGGTGGCCACCGTCCTTTCGGCCCAGTGTACGGACGAACGGGTAAACAAGGTTACAGTTTCCCTATTTAAAAAATATCCTACGGTTGAGTCCTATGCCCGGGTTTCCTTACCGGAGCTGGAGGAGGCCATTAAGAGCACCGGCTTTTTTCGGAATAAGGCCAAAAATATAAAGGCCTGCTGTGAACTGATATTGGAGAAGTTCGGCGGCAGGATTCCACAGACCATGGACGAACTCATCACTCTACCCGGCGTGGCCCGGAAAACGGCCAACATCGTCCTTTCCAATGCCTTTGGCATCGTGGAAGGCATAGCCGTGGATACCCATGTCCGCCGGCTGGCTTATCGACTGGGATTTACTACAGAAAATGACCCGGATAAGATCGAAAGAGATCTGATGGCCGTTATCCCTAAAAAATACTGGTTCAACCTTTCCTACGTCCTCATTGACCACGGGCGCAAGATATGCAAGGCCCAGGCCCCGGGATGCAAACGCTGCGTGGTACGGCATCTCTGCCCATCCAGCCTGGACGTCGGACAGGGGGAAGCTCAAAGCCCAAAGCTCAAAGCTTAAAGCCGAAGGCTGTATTCTGAATTCTGCTCTACAATGTCGATTAAAACTGTCACCATAGAACGTCTGGTTTATGGAGGAAGCGGACTAGGCCGCATAGACGGCAAGGTAGCGTTCATCCCCCTTACGCTTCCGGGGGAAAAAGTCGAGGCCCGCATCGAAGAAAGCAAAAAGCACTACGATAAGGGGCTGATTCTAAGGATTCTTGACCCCTCACCCGTGCGCATCCCGGCCCCCTGCCCTTACTTTGGCCGCTGTGGGGGCTGCCAGTGGCAGCATATCGCCTATCAGGACCAGCTTTCTTTTAAAGAAGACATCTTCCGGGAGACCCTGGCCCGCATAGCGCACGTTGCCGGTGAAAAAATCCTGCCTATTCTTCCCTCCCCGGTGACCTTTGGTTACCGGAACCGCGTGCGGCTGCATGTCAAAGGGGGTCGGATCGGTTTTTTTGCTGCCCATTCATACGAAATCGTGGAGATAGAAGAGTGCAAGATTGCTCATTCCCTGATCAACCGGATAATAAAGGACATAAAAGATGCCCTCCCCTTACCCTCTTTGCAAAAACTGGCCGGGATTGAAGTCATGGTCAGCCCTGAAGAGGTCCAGGGAGTCCTCATCCTGCACACCGGCAGGCCGCTTTCGCAGGCCGATGAGAATGCTATACGGCTTCAATCCGGCCGGATACCTGATATTAAAAAATGCGTGGTGCAGGGGCCAGGCCGTCGTCTTCCGGCACAAACGGACTTCAGCAGAGAAGACAGCCTTAAGTTTTTCGTGCCGGAAGGAGACGGCCTTACCTACTTTCTCTTCCCGGGCGTATTCGCACAGGTAAATACAGCGCAAAATGCTATCCTCATCGCCAAGGTCACGGAGTGGGCAGACGTTTCATCAGATCATAAAGCGCTGGATCTCTTTTGCGGCATGGGTAATTTTACCCTGCCCCTGGCCAAAAAAGCTAAAGAGGCAACCGGGATAGAGACGCATCCTTTAAGCGTAAAAAACGCCGTTTTCAATAAGAACATAAACGAACTTGATAATATTACCTTCCTGCAGGAAGAGGTCGCAGCAGGTATTGACCTGCTCATAAGAGAGAAACAATGCTTCGACCTGATCCTGCTTGACCCACCCCGCCAGGGATGCCGGGACATCATAAAGAAGCTTCCCTTCCTGAAGCCTTCCAGAATCCTCTATATCTCCTGTGACCCGGCCACCCTGGCCCGTGACATAAACTATCTGCAGGCAGAAGACTTTGACCTAGTCCGTTCTCAACCCCTCGACATGTTCCCGCAGACGTATCACATTGAGAGTCTCACTTTGTTTGTGTGGAAGCCGAAAAACTGATCGCTGATAGCTTACCGCAAAAAATCTTTAGCCTCTTTTAAAATCATGTTATAGTAAAAAAATCTTGAGCTGAGGTGAAATTAATATGGCGGAAATCAAAAGCGCCCTGGAAAAGGCCATGGAACGGGCCGAGAAGATCGGCCGGGCTACCAAAGAAGAGCTGAAAGAAAATCTGTACCTGGATGAAGGCCGGCGGTTGGCCGCCCGTTACCTGCGGGAAGGGGATATGGAACTCACAAAAGTGCTGGAGCAAAAACCCGCCGAGGCCCGGCCTTATATCTTGAAAGGTATGGAAGAGACCCTCCTCCGCAATATAGTCCTGCCCCGGGATGAAGACATAGAAGAAGGTGTAAAAAGGGCCTTGCAAGGGATGCTCACCCTGAAAAAGAATAATCCGCAGGCCCGAAAGATAATGGCACAGATAGAAGAGGCATTCCGGCAATACAAACAGACCATATCTGATATCCGGAAACAGCTCAGGGCCCGTTTTGAGATGAGAATGGGCAACATGCAGAAACAACTGGAAGACCAGATGCACATGAAAATAAAAATAGATCCGGAACAACAGCCGCAGTTTCAGGAAGAGTGGCTCAAGATTTCAGCAGAAATAAACGCCCAGTTCGACGCATTTCTGGAACAACAAAAAGAACTTTTAAGGACTATCTGACAAAGTTCAAGACGTCACTGGTCATTGGTCATTAGTTATTGGTTAAATTGGAGGACGGATCACTTTTACCATTGACAAATGACATCCTCTATAGTTAACGAACCCGGTCATGACCCTTGAGCAACAAAAAAGGATTGCCGCGCTAAGGCAGACCCTGCGAAGCAAGAAATTAGACGCCCTTCTGGTTACCGGGCCGGAGAACAGACGGTACCTCAGTGGTTTTACAGCACATGACGGCCAGTTGACAGAGTCCTCCGGGGTCCTCCTCATCTCCAGAGATCAACTTATCCTGTTGACTGACAGCCGCTATGAGCTGCAGGCCAGAGAGGAGGCGACGGAATATGAAGTGGTCATTTACAAACCTGGACTGGCCCGCACCCTTTCCAGACTGGCCCGTAGATATGCCCTTCACCGGCTGGGTTTTGAAAGTCAGTATCTCCTGGTAAGTACCTATGAATGTTTGAACAGATTATCAGCCCTAAAGCTCATTTCTACCAAAGGCGTTGTAGAAAGGATCAGGGTACAGAAGACAGCGGAAGAGCTGGAAGCCATCGAGAGATCCGTTCACCTGAACGAGACCGTCTTTGCAAAAATCAGCCGCATCCTGAAACCGGGAATGACAGAAAAAGAGATAGCCTTTGAGATTGAAAGGTTGACTCGCAGCGCCGGTGCGGAAGGTGTATCCTTTGAACCCATTGTGGCCTCTGGCCCTAACGCCGCCAAGCCCCACGCCGTGCCCACGGACCGGCCTATCAACGAAGGAGAACCTATCATCATCGATATGGGGGCGCGGTTAAATGGCTATTGTTCGGATATGACCCGTACCCTCTGCTTGGGAAAGCCCGGCGCAAAATTTAAAAAGATATATCAGACGGTGCGCAAGGCGCAAGAAAAGGCGACGGCCTCACTAAAAGCCGGCCTGAAGGCCAGGGAGGCAGACAAGGTCGCCCGTGATATTATAAGCAAGGCCGGTTATGGTCAGGCCTTCGGACATTCATTAGGCCATGGCGTAGGACTGGCCGTACATGAATGGCCAACGCTAAGCCCGCGTTCTAAGGATACTTTAAAGGCCGGCATGGTAGTTACTGTGGAACCGGGCATCTATATCCCGGGCTGGGGCGGCATCCGTCTGGAAAACATGGTGGTTATCGAAGACCACGGCTGCCGGCTTTTGAACCGGGATGAAACGTTTTATGACTTTTAGCCCCCCCATAACACAATACGGCATAGGCGCAACGAAAAACGTTTGGCGGAATTTCAAATGACAAAATCCAAAGTTCAAATGAAGTTCAAATGACAAAAGTAGAAGTCATTAGTCAATAGTCATTTGTCACTGGTAAAAGATGTCTATTTTCCCCCAACTTAACCAATGACTAATGACCAGTGACCAGTGACGTTTTGAGCTTTGACATTTGGCATTGATTTGAACTTTGAGCTTTAAATTTTGAACTTCTTAACAGAGGAGAATCTTAAGAATTCTCACGTTAGTAGTACAAATTGTCTTCTGCGAGTCGAGCCTTATCCAATAGAATCCGTAAGGCGTTCCTCGTCTCCGGCGTTAAGTCCTCAAAAATAACGCCGCATTGATAGGTGGAAGGGGCGTCACCCATATTACGGTGTATCCATACTACATGTCCATGGATCTCCATGGGTCGATCCAGTTGCGGGTTAAGAAATTTGATAGAGAGAGACGAACCGTCTGGAATGCTTTCGTAACCCTCCAATAACATCCCGCTTTCGTTAAGGTTCACGACATAGGCCGGGATAGCCTCTTTGCCATCCAGACCCAACACCTTTAAAAGTATATCAATCCGCGGCTCTTGCCGACGATCTTCGCCCGGGGCGACCTTCCGGGGCGCAGGTCTATCCTGGTTTAGTTTGCGTTCCAGCTCCACGACCCTGCGTCGTAAGATCTTATTTTCCAGCCGAAGTTCTTGCAATTCTTTTCCCAGGTCTTCGTGCAACCTTCTTCTCCCTTACAACTGTTTCCTGCCCGCTTACGCCTTATAATAACTTATCGGTAACACTTTAGCTGTTTGAAAAGAGCTAGTCGTCCAGAAAACGGCGCCTCGAAAATCCCCCTTAATCCCCCTTTTTCAAAGGGGGAAATGTTTCTCCTCCCTTTGGAAAAGGGAGGTTGGGAGGGATTTTAAAATACTTTTTCAAACAGCTAAACTGATACACTTATCGTAACATTTTGAAAAAACAAAAATGGTCCTACCAGTTTTCATCCGGAAAGCTGAAAGCTAAAAAGCACTTGCGCAAAAATAACTTTGTGTTAAATTAGCCCTCTCTTACGATTTCGGTCTTCAGGTCTTAAAGGAGGTCTTTATGTCCAAGGTATGTGAAATTTGCGGGAAACGGCCGCGTGTAGGAAATAATGTAAGTCATGCCAATAATAAGACAAAACGCAGATGGTATCCTAATCTGAAAAGAGTAAAGGCAGCCCAGGGTAATAGCACCCGTTATATGATAGTCTGTACGCGCTGTCTTCGCTCCGGATCAGTAATAAAGGCCACTTGAAGTCATGTCGTCAGGCGTTCTACACGAATTACATCCTCTAGGTGTTTAACCGCCCTGAGTACTGCCTTCAGATGTGAGGTATCCACCACTTCGAGAATAAAATTCAATATGGCCTTGTGGTCTAAAGTAGTATGAACATCAGCCTCTACTATGTTTGCATCACAGGCGCTGATGGCATTGCTTATAGCAGCGAGCAGGCCTTTCTTGTCTATTGTAACCACCCGAACCTTGACCGGATGCGTCGTTTTTTCCCGGACATCCCACTGGACATCAATCCTTCTTTCGGAATCTGAATCGATAATATTACGGCAATTACTGGTATGGATGGTCACACCCCGGCCACGGGTGATAAAGCCGACAATGTCATCACCCGGCAAGGGATTGCAGCATCGGCCAAAGCGAATCATAATATCTTCGACCCCCCGGATCTTTATCCCTTCGGGCCGGATTTTTTCCTTTTTTTTGCTAATCTTCGCAGCAACAGGGAGTTCTTCCTCCGGAACGGCTCCCTGGGGGAGAAGCTTCCTGGCAATCTGAAGGGGGGAAACCTTGCCATATCCAACGCCGGCTAATAAATCCTCCACCGAACTAAAAGAGAGTTCGGAGGCCGCCTTTGTCAATTCTTCAGATTTAAGTAATTTTGATAGATTAAGCTGATGCTTCCTGAATTCCTTCTCGCAAATCTCTTTACCCAGACTTACACTTCTTTCCCGTTCCTCGGTCTTAAACCATTGCTTAATTCTGGTCCGGGCCCGGGTGGTCTTGACAAATTTCAGCCAGTCCTTGCTGGGAGTATGCTGGGGTGCAGTAATTATCTCCACCACATCGCCATTTCGCAGCTCATATTTAAGAGGAACCAGTCGGCCGTTAACCTTGGCGCCTGTACATTGGCGGCCAACTTCGGTATGTATGGCGTAAGCAAAATCTACGGGCGTAGCACCCCGGGGGAATTCTTTTACCTCGCCTTTGGGAGTAAACACATAGACATCATTGGGATAGAGATCAACACGCACCGACTCCAAAAACTCCCGCGGGTCCTTAAGGTCTTTTTGCCATTCTAAAAGCTGCTTCAACCACGCAAAACGCCGGCTCTCCTCCTCGGAAAAGCCCTTATCCTCTTTATACATCCAATGGGCAGCAATGCCGGCCCGCGCCACTTTATCCATCTCTTCCGTTCTGATCTGCACCTCCATTCGCCGCCCATACGGGCCGATGACCGTGGTATGCAGGGATTGATACATGTTTGCCTTGGGGAGACTGACGTAATCTTTGAAGCGCCCGGGCACCGGCATCCATATAGAGTGGATTATCCCTAGGGCTTCATAACATTCTTTGACGGTCTTTAGGATTAGGCGAAAGGCAATAACGTCGTAAATCTGTTCCAGAGGAAGGTTTTGTCGCACCATCTTCTTATATATGCTGTATATATGTTTAGGGCGGCCTCGCACCTCGCACTCGATCCCATACTCAGCCATTTTAGTCTTTATGATACCTTTAACCTCTTCTATATAATTCCTGCTTTCACCCAGACTCTTTTCCAGCTTGTCCTTAATGTCCTGATAGGTCTCTGGCTGAATGTATAAAAAAGACAGGTCTTCCAACTCTCTCTTGATCCACTCGATACCCAGGCGTCCGGCCAGCGGTGCATATATGTCCATAGTCTCACGGGCTATCTTGATTCTCTTGGCCTCAGTCTGGTAGTGGAGAGTGCGCATGTTATGTATGCGGTCGGCCAATTTAACGAGTAACACCCTTATATCATTAGACATGGCCAGGATCATCTTACGGACGTTCCCCGCCTGTTCCTCTATACGACTGCTTAAAGGCATCCGGCTGATCTTGGTCACACCGTCAACGACCCGGGCTATATCTTCACCAAAAAGATCCTTGATCTCTTCCAGAGTAGTAAGGGTATCCTCCACAGTATCATGCAGCAGACCACAGGCCACGGTGGCAACGTCAAGCCGCATCTGGGTCAGGATATAAGCCACTTCCAGGGGGTGAGACAGATACGGCTCGCCGGATAAGCGTACCTGTCCTTCATGCACCCTGGCCGAAAAAATGTAAGCCTTTTCAATAGGACTGAAATCGGCCCCAGGAATATAAGACTGTACCTGTTCCAAGATATCGTTTAACCTAACCATCTATCGCTTTCTGACGTAAATCCAGGAGGATCTGAACCAGCTTTTCCCTGGTAACGAACAGGATTTCGCCCGTACGGCGCACCCTTATTTCCAGCAAACCCTCTTTAGTAAACTTCGTGCCTATGGTTATACGGAAGGGAATACCTGTCAGGTCGGCATCCTTAAATTTTATTCCGGCCCGTTCATCACGGTCATCCAGAAGGACGTCGAATCCTCTGGATAAGAGCTCGTGATAGATCCCCTCTGCCGCCTCCCTGATGGCCCCGTCATTTACATTAACCGGTAGGGTCAGTACGTCAAAGGGAGCAATGGCCACCGGGAAGATTATACCGCTTTCATCGTGGTTTTGCTCAATAGCCGCGGCTACTATACGGCTGACCCCGATGCCATAGCAGCCCATGACCATGTGACGTTCCTGCCCCTCTCCGTCGAGGTAAGTAGCCTTAAGGGCCTCACTGTATTTAGTCCCTAAACGGAAAATATGTCCCACCTCAATGCCGCGGGAGAGTATTACAGCCTGGCTGCACCGGGGGCAACGGTCCCCGGCCGTGACCAACCGTATATCACCATAAAGACCTGCCTGGATGTCCCGCCCGGCGTCCACATGGACGAGGTGATGTCCTTCCTCATTGGCCCCGGCCACGCAGTTGTACATGCCGCGTATGGCCTGATCCGCCACTATTTTTACCGCGAGGCCCACCGGGCCACTGTAACCGGCGGGTGCGCCTGTAAGGCGGCGAATTAATGTCTCATCAGCCAGGGCTATTTCCCGGGCCTGGAGTAAATTTTTTAATTTAATCTCGTTGACCTCGTGGTCGCCGCGCACCAGGACCGCCACCGGCTGGCCGTCAACTAAGAAGATGAGCGTCTTTACCAATTGCTGGGGCGGTATGCCCAGGAAAGATGTTACTTCCTCTACCGTTCTCCTTCCGGGGGTGGCTACCTTCTCTATGGGCCGGGGAGGTGTATTACTCTTTATCTGCTCTTTTTCAGACCAAACCACTTCGGCCTTCTCTATATTGGCCGCATAGTCACAACCAGTGCAGCTTACGATAGTGTCCTCCCCGGTCTCTGCCAACACCATGAACTCGTGTGAAAAACTGCCACCTATGCTGCCCGTATCGGCCTCCACCGCCCTGAATTGGAGGCCCAGGCGGCGAAAAATATTTTGATAGGCCGCATACATGGACAGATAGGTCTTACCCGAGGCCTTTTCATCCACATCAAAGCTGTATCCATCCTTCATAACAAATTCACGGCCCCGCATTAACCCAAAACGCGGCCTGATCTCATCCCTGAATTTGGTCTGTATCTGATAAAGATTTAGCGGCATATCCCGGTAAGAACGCACCTCACGCCGCACCAAATCGGTAATAACCTCTTCATGTGTGGGACCCAGACAATAGTCACGCTCATGGCGGTCCTTGAAACGCAACAACTCCTTTCCGTAGAACTCCCAGCGGCCGCTCTCCTGCCATAATTCCGCAGGCTGCACCATAGGCATAACTACCTCCTGGGCCCCGGCCCTATTCATCTCTTCCCTTACGATGGCCTCTACTTTACGCAAAACCCTTAAGCCCAGGGGCAGGTAGGAATATATGCCCGCGGCCAGCTTTCGTATCATACCGGCCCGTAGCATAAGTTTGTGGCTTATTACTTCCGCTTCCGCAGGCGTCTCTTTTAAAGTAGGCAGAAAAAACCGGCTAAATCGCATCCTCTTTCCCTTTCTGTGTATAATATTCCGCTTCCATCGTCTCTATCTCCTCCACCAAGGTATCCACAAGTTCCGCCTCTTTCACTTTTTTCAGGAGCTTACCGTGGCGGAAAATAATCCCAACTCCCTTTCCCCCGGCCATGCCAATATCGGCTTCTTTTGCCTCGCCCGGGCCGTTGACCACACAGCCCATTATGGCCACCCTGAAGGGAGTGGTTATATGGCTTATCCTCTTTTCGACCTTATCCACCAGAGAAAAAAGGTTGATCTCACAGCGTCCACAGGTCGGACAGGAGATGATCTCCGGCCCTCTTTGGCGCAGGCCAAGCGCTCTTAATATCTCATACCCCACCCGGACCTCTTCAACCGGATCCCGGGTCAGAGAGACGCGCAGGGTATCGCCGATACCTTCATACAGGAGAATCCCGATGCCTATACTGGACTTGACCGTCCCCGCGTAGAGTCCCCCTGCCTCTGTAACCCCTAAGTGTAGAGGATAATCCACCTTACCCGCCAGTTCACGATAGGCATCGACCGTAGTACGCACATTCGAAGACTTGAGCGATACTTTTATATTCCCGAAGCCTAACTCCTCCACGCGCTCGATATTACGCAGCGCACTTTCGACCAGGGCAGAGGCAATAGGCGACTTATATCTCTTCAATATATCTTTTTCCAGCGAGCCGGAGTTCACACCGATCCGCATAGCAATACCAGCATCTTTAGCAGCAGCTACCACCTCGGCCAGTTTCTTTATGCCTCCGATATTACCGGGGTTAATCCTTATGCCGTCGGCACCGGCCTTAATTGCGGCCAGGGCCAGGCGGTAATCGAAATGGATGTCGGCGATAAGGGGGATATGTATCTTCTTCCTGATGGCCTTAATGGCCTCTGCAGACTCCGGGTCAGGAACAGCTACGCGTACTACCTCGCACCCCGCCTTCTCCAGGCGGTGGATTTGTCTGACTGTACTCCCTACATCCCGGGTAAAGGTGTTGGTCATGGACTGTACTACTACCGGGGCATCTCCCCCGATAGCCACCGGCCCGACCATAATCTGTCTGGAATACCTTCTTCGCATGTTTTTGCCTTTAAATACAATAAGATATCGAAATACAAAGGCATAATTACTGAAAACAGCCCTTTTGTCAACTTCAATAAAGAACAACCGGCTTCATAGGTAAAATCTAACAAATCTTGCCTGAAAATCCCCTGTATCCCCCTTTTCCAAAGGGGGACTTAAGGATGCCCCCCCTTTACTAAAGGGGGGGCAAGGGGGGATTTATATAAGGCATTGTTTCCGCTGAAAGCTGAATACTGATAGCTATTGTAAGGTGTTTGTGGCCGGAAAGGTGCGTATAAAATTTTCCCTTAAGCTGACGACGCCGGGGAAACCCTTTCTTCTCTCTTGGGTCTTCTCTGTCACGCCACGGTCTATCTCTTCCTCTTTTTCTCTACCCAGCGTCCGGCCCTTTAGAAATACCTCAAATTCGTCCCAGAACTGCCTGTAACCCTCTAACGACCGGATCGGCCTGGAACTGTATTCCCGTTTGGCCAGATGTACCTGAAAATAATCACGACCGGTGTTCACATAAACGGTTTCATCACCGGGTAAGCGCAAGACTAATCCCTCCGGGCGGGTAAATAACCTGACCTGGGGGACTCGCTCCTTCAATTTTTTTATAAAATCGATACAAATATCCCTTAACCATTTTTCTTCAATAGCATAAACATGGCTGCGGAGGGCAACCTTCTGTTCCTCCTTGCCTGTTTCTGTTTTGTTTACCGGGATGCGTTCCAATAGAACACCACGGACGGGTTCGGCTCCAGTAGCCCTCCCTGTATCTACCTGGAAAATATTAGCCGTATAAAAAACAAGATCAACGCCCTTAATAAAGCTGGTCGAGCCAATCAGGGAAGGGGAAAAATAAGGGCTGACCAGAATCAGCCGGGGCATCAGATCAAGATTAAGTGCCTCCTGGCCATATAGATTCAAGAAATAGTTCTTATGTCCAAGTATCCATCCTATGGCAGCCAGACTGGAAATAAGATGGGCTTCGAGATTACTTGGTCGCACCTGTAATATAGTAAGACGGTGCTCGCGGTCATGGCCAAAAAAATCAACCAGGAAGTCATCCAGCTCCAGGTCCCTCTTGAGAATGGTAAGTCCTTCCTGCACTTCAGCCGGATATTGGCCAATAAACTCCCTCAGGTCACCCTCAGGCACAGAAGCCGCTTTTCTCAGCAGAACGAGGCCCATTAAGTACACACCATATTATACTTATTTAATTATAAATTTATGCCAAAGGCTTCCCGCCGTCAATAGGAAAATGGTGGCTTATAGGCGACGTCACTGGTCACTGGAAGAAGTCATAGGTCATTAGTCACTGGTCACTGGTAAAAGGTATCGATTTTCCACTTAACCAATGACTAATGACATTCACTATATTCGCCAGTGAGATCACGAAGAAGGGGGATAAAAAAAGAGGGGTTAATATCAAGCCTTCAGCTTTCAGCCATGAGCTATCAGCTACGTATCTAATGCCTGCCTGACTATAGCAGATAACTCATCCACTCTGTAGGGTTTTTGGATAAAGCCACAGGCCCCTGAGTTTAACATATCCTGAGCCTCGCCGTTTACACTGTAACCGGAAGAAATAATAACCTTAATCTTTGGATTGATTTCCTTCAGTTTCTTAAAAGTCTTTTTACCACCGATCCTGGGCATAACAATATCCAGGATTACCAGATCAATAACATCTTTCTTCTCCGCATATATTTCCAGGGCTTCAGACCCATCCCGGGCCAAAAGCACCTTATAGCCTAAGGATTCAAGCACCTCCTTTCCCATATCGCGTATCACTTCCTCATCATCAATAAGGAAGATGGTCTCTTTCCCTTCAGGGATAGCTGTTGGCCCGGTTGCCGGAATATCAAATTCATCACCCCGGGCTATGGGTAGATAGACATTAAAGCGGGTCCCCCGTCCTTTCTCGCTATAAAAATTTACATATCCACCGTGACTCTTTACAATGCCATAGACCATGGCCAACCCCAGGCCGGTTCCCTTTCCCTTCTCCTTGGTCGTAAAGAAAGGCTCAAAAATGCGTTTTTTGACTGCTGATTCCATACCTATACCGGTGTCACTTATGGAAATAAGGATATACCTTCCAGGGGTAGCACCTAAATGCTTCCACGCATAAACTTCATCCAGGGTGACATTTGCCGTCTCCAGGATCAGGCGGCCACCCTGGGGCATGGCATCCCGGGCATTTATACATATATTCAGGATTACCTGCTGGATCTGGACCATATCCGCCAGAATCGGGGCCAAATCAGGGGTAAGATGGGTCTCAATAGAAATACTTTTATCTATGGTTCGGGACAGGAGTCTCACTACTTCCTCAATGATCTGGTTACAATTTACCTTCCTGACCTGGTACTTGCCGCCGCGCGCAAAGCCCAGCATCTGCCTGACTAATTCAGCCGCCCGCTCTGCAGATTTTTCAATGATCTCAATATGCCGGTACACTGGGTGGCCCTCAGAGAGCAGCATCTTGCCATACGAGGCATAACCCAGAATTCCACTTAGAAGATTGTTGAAATCATGGGCTATACCTCCGGCCAGGGTACCAATAGCCTCCATCTTCTGGGCCTGGAAAAGTTGCTCTTGAAGGATTTCCTTCTCACGCCTCCTTATTTCTCTTTCCAGTTCAATGCCGGCCCGTTGGGCAAATATCTCAAAGAGTTTGAGATCTTCTTCACTGAAAACATGCTCTTCACGGTCAAAAAATGCCAGTGTACCGATGGTATTCCCTTCGGACGAGTGGAGTGGAACACCAAGATATGACACCAGCCCAAATCTGATAACATTATCGTAGTCTTTATAAGGAACGGTGGTTTGCAGATTGCAGACATAAAGTATCCGCCCTGTCTTGACAACCTCTGCGCAGAGCGTCTTATTCATAGGACATCGGTATGCCTCAGTCAGTTCCGGCGGAAGATTATAAGATCCCTTAAAGACCAGACTATCCTTTTCTTTATGACAAATAACGATAAAGCTTCCCCCGAAGAGCTGATAGACCTTCTCGCAAAGGGCATTCAAAAGACTGACAGAGTTTCTAGTAGTCTCCAACGTCAGATCATGTATAGCCTTGAAAATCTCGTTGGATCTTTCAAGGTTTCTTTCGGCCTTTATCCGTTCGGTGATGTCCCGCCCCACCCCGGAAAATCCTAGCTTCTGGCCGTCCTGCATTATGGGGTATCCGGAAAACTGCATGATTTTTTCATTACCGGATGTATCCCTGATTCTACATTCAAAACAATATGTACCCTTGGCGGTGGCCAGGATATTATCTATTGCCGGCCAATCTTCAGGAAAAAGTAGGTCACAAAAATGTTGCCCCATCAGCTCCGCCGGACTGTACCCAAGGATAGTCTTAACTACCGGGTTGACATATATAATCTTGCCGTTCAGGTCGAGAGAGAAAACGATGTCGCTGATATTTTCGACCAGGACCTCGTATTTTTCTCTGGCCTCGCTCAGTTTTTTCTCGGCCAGATACTTTTCTTCCATCTTTATCTTCTGTTCTTCTATCTGGATGACGTCCCAGAACAGCCTGGCGGTAACATGATCCATGACCTTTACGTGCGCCGGCCTGGTCTGCAAAATCTCCTCCAGCACCCGGTCATTTCCGGTAAGCTCAATGATAAGGTCAAGGTTGGGCAGTGTATAAAATTCACGGTAATCGGTTGTGGTCAGAAGCCCTTTCTCCTTTGCGTATTTCATACCCGGGGCCTCTACGTTAATATCTGCCACACCCTGGACGTTGGTTTTAATCATCTCCACGCGCTCAAAAAGCTCCAAAACCGCCTTGCATCCAGGCCCACCGCCAATGATGACGGTATTTATCGGCTGATTGGCCATCACGCCCTACTCCCAAAAGTTGCGAATATACCCATCCTTAGACTATAGACCTTCTTATCATTTTATCGGCTATTCTGGGAATAAGATAAAACTACGGTGAAAAAACCGGGTTTTCACTTGACAGAATATTAGATGCTAACATACGATAATTATCACAAAGGATGAGTCACAGAAAATATGGAATTCTACCTGATCCTGGCTTTGATAATAGTGACTATGGTGGCCGTCTTCGCCATACAAAACGCTCACGTAGTTATGATCCATTTCCTCTTCTGGCATTTTGAAGGGTCTCTGGTCTTATACCTTCTCTCCTTCTTTACGGCCGGACTTATTACGGCCTTGCTGCTTACCCTGCCCGGCCGCATCAAGAGACGGCGGGCTTACAGAGAAAAGATAGAGGCCCTGGAAAAGGACATAGCCAGGGCCAAAATCCCGGAAGAGAAAACCCCGGAACCACCGGACCTAAATTCACCACGGCCAGAGAAATAAAAGGCGGTTGTATAAGTTCAAATGTCAAAGCCAAAAGTTCAAATCAAATCCAAATGACAGAAGTAGAAGTCATTAGCGAATGGTCATTAGTCATTAGTCATTAGTCATTAGTCATTAGTCATTAGTCATTAGTCATTAGTCATTAGTCATTAGTCATTAGTCATTAGTCATTAGTCATTAGTCATTAGTCATTAGTCATTAGTCATTAGTCATTGGTAATTAGTTAAGTGGGGGGATTGATACCTTTTACCATTGACAAGTGACTATTGACCGATGACTTCTTTCCGTGACCAGTGACATTTTGAGCTTTAACATTTGTCATTCTTTTAAACTTGGAACTTTAAACTTTGAACTTTCCCACTATTTAATCTATCCCTTCAGGGCTATAATAACCACCCCGGCCAGCATTAAGACTGCGCCCCAAAATCTCTCTCCAATATTCTCCTCCTTGAATAAAAAAGCACCGTAGAGGACGCTGAAAAGGATACTGGTACGTTTAGTGGCAATCATATATGCGGCCTCAACCCGGCTAATAGCGGCCATGTGGCTTAGGACCATAATGACCATAAGGATGCCGATGAAGAGACCAGGATAAAAAACCTTCTTCAGACCTTGCCAGGTAGCCTTCCCGGTAATCAGTGAACATCCAGGGATAATAAGTCCCAGCATCAGAAAGTAAAAAGGGCCAAAAAAAATGGCACTGGAGTGTTGTATGGCCTTTTTGCCCAGGGCAGAGGTAAGCGCATATAAAAAGGCCACTATCAGCATCAGCCAGGAGCCTTTTTCCCTCTTTATGGCCCGGAATGGCCCCAGGAAGCCGTTCTTACATTCCTGCAGGTTTAATACATAGCTGCCCAAGACCACGGATATAATCCCCAAAATACCCCGGGCGCTGAGTTCCTCTCCCAGTATCAACCTGCCGGTTAAGATAAGGAAGACCGGGGTAAAGGACAGGAACGGAATGGCGAGAGAAAGAGGCGAGGCCTGAATAGCCCGCATATAAAGAAAAAAAGCGGTTATTTCCAGGGGCAGGGCCCCAAAAACCGTCAGGTAGAAGGTTGTATCCAGGTGCGGTACCGGGATAAAAAACAACAGGATTAAAAATAATGGCAGGCTAAATGATAGCCGTGCCGCCGCCATCTCAAAAACCGTCAGTCGGGAGAGGAACCGTTTGGTAAGCGCATCTACGGTCGCTATGGACGCAGCAGAGATAAGGGCCAGAGGGAGCCAGAGCACTATTGATAGTCTCGTAAGAAGTCAAAAAAGCCGTTTTCTGTCATTCCGGCGAAAGCCGGAATCCAGCAAATTCAATATGTTCTGGATGCCGGATTAGGTCCGGCATGACGATTTTAGGCTTTTTTGCGAAATGATCATTATTGGGTTCTTTCAAAACATCACCCCCGGTCGGCCATCTGCCGCAACCGGGCCACGCGTTCTTTTATAGGCGGGTGGGTGCTGAACAGGCTGGCAAAGCTCTGCCCGGTCAAGGGATTTACAATGTACATCTGGGCCTGGGCCGGATTGACGTCCATGGGCAGACGGTGATTCCATTCATCCAGTTTGGTCAGGGCATTGGCCAAAAATAGTGACTGACCGGCTATCTTCGCGCCCGTAGCATCGGCGAGATACTCCCGGCTCCGGGATATGGCCATCTGGATGAGCATGGCCGCAATCGGGGCCAGTATGATCATCAGGATGCTGCCGATAAGATTGCTGCCGCCCTCTTCGTCATCACTACGGCCACCGCCAAAGAACATGGCCCACTGGGCCATAGTAGCCAGATAACTTATGGCTCCGGCCAGCACCGCCGCTATAGAACTGATTAATATATCCCGGTTCATTATGTGGGCCAGCTCATGGGCCAGAACGCCCCGTAGCTCATCCGGATTTAAGGTCCGCATGATCCCGGAAGTCACGGCCACCGCGGCATGCTCCGGGTTTCGACCCGTGGCAAAGGCATTCGGGGTATCTGATGGAATAATATAAACTCGCGGCTTGGGCAACCCGGCCCTTACTACCAGGTCTCCCACCATCTGGTGCAACTGAGGGGCCTTGGTCTTATCAACCTCCTGCGCTCCGCTCATCTTTAAGGCCAGCTTGTCACTAAACCAGTAGGCAAAGAAATTCATGAACAGGGCCATGCCTAGGGCAAAGGTCAGCCCCTGCCGGCCTCCAATGGCCTGTCCGGCCAGCATAAACAGGGCGGTCAATGCCGCCATTAATATAAATGTCTTAAACATATTGCCCATCTTACCCATCTTACCCATGGTCGATTCACATCCTCCGTTTGTTAGTTAGTGCCCATCCGGAAAGCCCCCAAAAACTCCCCCCTCCCTCGATGGGAGGGGGTCAGGGGGAGGGTGTACTGTTAGGAAAATCGCTAGGTTATCCCCCTCACCCTAACCCTCTCCCGCCGGGGGAGAGGGGAAAGGTTGGGGGTTCCGGATGGAGCAATCAGCACTCAGCTATCAAGGTTCAGCTTAAGATGTTGTTTGTCTTATTTTTTGCTGACGGCTGAAAGCTAATCGCTGAGCGCTTTTATATTAACCATCGGTATCATATAAGTCAAGAAGTCCTCCTCGACCTTCTGATAACTGTCTTCTAACTTCTGCATTCTGACTCCTGGCTCCTGACTTCTGTCTTCTTTCTCTGTGTGCTCTGCGGTGAATCCAGCGTAACTTACTTCCGCCGGAATAACATAAAGATCAGCGTCAGAATAATACTGATGATCAGGCTTGTGGCCAAGGGGAAATAAAAAGTGAAATTCTTACGCCTGATGTAAATGTCGCCCGGGAGTCGTCCGATCCAGGGAATCTTGCCTCCCAGGGTAAAGAGAAGCCCCACGCCGGCTATAACCAGGCCCAGCACAATAAGTATCTTGCCCAACTGAAAAAAGCCATTCATAAAATTAACGTATCAGTTTAGCTGTTTGAAAAAGTATTTTAAAATCCCTCCCAACCTCCCTTTTCCAAAGGGAGGAGAAACATTTCCCCCTTTGAAAAAGGGGATCCCCCTACATTCCCCCTTTGAAAAAGGGGATCCCCCTACATTCCCCCTTTGAAAAAGGGGGATTAAGGGGGATTTTCGAGGCGCCGTTTTCTGGACGACTAGCTCTTTTCAAACAGCTAAAGTGTTACAAATTAACGTTTATACGTTCGAACGTTCGAATGTTTTTATTCCTCCGGTCATATCGTTCCTGCTCGCTGTAAATACAGCCGCAATAGGGCTGCCGGTACAGATTAAGGGCCTTTGACCTGTCAATCCCTTCCTGCCATCCTTCCCGAAAATCGCGATAACAAAATGGGATACTGTATTCCTTCGCCATATCCTCAGCCGTCCTGATTATAAGCTCATGTTTTTGGTACCGGCTGTAAAGAAGGGTGGTGGTAAAGGCATCGCATTTTTCCTTCCGGGCCACTCTGGCCGCCTCCCTTAAGCGCAGGGTATAGCAAAGGCCGCACCGTTCATCCTCATGGCCGACCACCTCACGCAAAAACTCCCGCAAATAATAGGTCTCATCATAGATGACGTCTAGTTCGGCCTGCCTGGAATATTCCTTCAAGGTATCCAGACGCCTTTTAAATTCCAGGTAGGGATGGATATTGGGATTATAGAAAAAACCGGTAATGCGCATACCCTCGCCACGCAGCACCTTTAAGGGGTAAATAGTGCAGGGAGCGCAGCAGATGTGGAGCAGAATTCTGGTCATTTGATATTGTTCAGTATTTAGAGGCTATTGCAACAGTCGTCACACCGGTGAAAACCGGTGTCCAGGAGTGTCTTAATCTGGCCGGATCACTGGATTCCGGCTTTCGCCGGAATGACGACAATCCGACCGATCATAAGAATTTTGCAAGCGGCCCTTTATTATTTAGTTGCCATCCGGAAACCTATATATCCCCTCCCCCTTTGACGGGGGAGGGCTAGGGTGGGGGTGAAAAAGATTGTGTAATTTCAGAGTGTTCACCCTCCCCCTGACCCCCTCCCGTCGAGGGAGGGGGGAGTTTTTGGGGGCTTTTCGGATGGAAGCTATTTAGGATTTTGTACCATTATACGGTATAGGTTATGAGGAATCAAGGAATGCCATACAAAAATGGCGAGGTATCCAGGGCCCCGCCATTTCCAAAACCTGCATCCTGACTTCTGATGATGGTGGGCGAAGCCACCCTACATCTGTATTCTGACGATGGTGGGCAAAGCCCACCCTACAGATGACTCCCGTCTTCTTTAAAAATCCTTAAACGACCCTTCGTCGTCTTCAAAAGGAATGACATCCTCCGGTTTGACCGGCTTTTTGGCTGCGGCCTTGGCCTGTGTCCTGGGTGGCTGGGGTTGAGGCCTGGCGCCGGATTCGGCCTTCCGGGCGGCCTTAAGGGGGATAAGTTTCTTCGCCGCGCTGATTATGGAAGACCCCTTTTCTTTCTTTTCCGAAGACAACCGGCCTCTATTGCCCATCCCCGCGTAGTCGGATAATTCGGCTACCATATCTTTCAATGCCTGGGCCTGACTGCTAAGCTCTTCTGCGGCTGAGGCCGATTCTTCAGCACTGGCCGCATTATTCTGTACGGACTTATCCATCTCCGTCACCGCGGTATTTATCTGGCTGATCCCCTGGGCCTGCTCTCTGGAGGCCTCGGCGATCTCACCCACCAGTTCCGCCACCTTATGGGCGCTGGTGGCCACCTCCTGAAACGCCCCTTGGGTCTGGGTAACCAGTTCATGTCCCTCCTTAATGTTCTTAATAGTGTCTTCAATGAGCGAAGATGTGTTTTTGGCCGCCTCTGCTGCACGCTGGGCCAGATTGCGCACCTCGTCGGCCACTACGGCAAAGCCCATGCCGGCCTCCCCGGCCCGCGCCGCCTCTACCGCGGCATTCAGGGCCAGGAGATTGGTCTGGAAGGCGATCTCGTCGATGGTCTTGATAATCTTGCCGACCTCCTCTCCCTGACTCTTGATCCTGTTCATGGAACCTGCCATCTGCTCCATCTGGTCACCCGTCTTGCCCACCACCGTCTTTGTCTCGTCCATGAGCCGCGCCGCCTGCTGGGCATTGTCGGCGTTCTGCCTGGTCATAGAGGCCATCTCTTCCATGGAGGCAGAGGTCTCTTCCAGTGATGCTGCCTGTTCGCTGGCCAGCTCGGCCAGTTGCTGCGAGGAAGTGGATACCTGGGCAGAGGCATCCGTAATCTGCCCTGAATTATTATCAAGCTCACCTATCAACCGGTAAAGCACCCGGGTAATATCGCGGCGGATAAAGAAGGCTATGGCCGCACCCAGAATAAGGGCCGCGATGCCGATAATGGCGATGGTTGTGTTGATGGTCGAGGCGGCATCCAGCATGGTTTGAGCAGACACAGCATTTTTTGCCAGTTCCTGACGCATCTCCTGGAGCTTTTCCCTTACCTGATTCAGGGCCGGTGTGGTCGTCTTATCCAGGATTTCCTTGGCCCGTTCCCGGCCGCCGCCTGCCGGTACTACACCAGTAGCGGCCTCTCCAGTACCTTCGGTAGCACCCTCGCCTGCCGTACCCATAGCCATGTCTTCCATGCCAAGCGGGGCCGCTGCCCCCCCTTGGGCCAGCGCGGCGTTTATCTCCTCGAGTGAATGATGCAGGTCATGGTGCGGCTTTTCTATGGCCGAAAACAGAGACGCAAGGGAAGGCACGTGTTCTTCAAGATGTTTCCTTTCCTCTCCGTACAAGAACTTGCCGAAATTACATTTATGTTCGTCGGCTTCCGCCTCGATCTTCTTGCAGGCAGGGTCAGCCAGTCCCATGGCCACCTTTTCAAACCACTTCATGTGATCCAGCTCCATCTGGATCAACTGGGCGTCATGTTCGTGTAAATCCAGAACCTCTCCGGCCTCTTTGACCAAGTACCAGGTGCCCCAAAAACCGATTACCCCGACCACGGTGAGCAATGCCAGGACAATCAGGAACCCCCCACCTATCTTCTTCCCTACACTGAGTTTCATGACCCTACCTCCTGTTTATACTGCTATAAATATCTATCCGGGTATCAGTTTAGCTGTTTGAAAAAGTATTTTAAAATCCCTCCCGACCTCCCTTTTCCAAAGGGAGGAGAAACGCTTCCCCCTTTGGGAAAGAGGGATTTCAATATCATCCCCCCTTAACAAAGGAAGTTTCCTGTGTCGCTTCCCTATCTAGTGTAGTACGCTATAAATAGCGCAACATATGTTCCGGTATTCCGGTAACAAAAACCGTCATTCCTGCGAAAGCAGGAATCCAGAAAGACAAAAAGACTAGATTCCGGGTCAGGCCCGGAATGGCAATTAAAGTAACGGAACTTATAGCGCACTACACTAGTTTTCATCCGAAAATCCCCCTGTATTCCCCTTTTCCAAAGGGGGATTTCAATATTTTCCCCCCTTTAGCAAAGGGGGGCGAGGGGGGATTTGAACTTTCCAAATGGTCCACCGTTTTCCTTCTGGCCTTCTATTCGGAAGATTGGGGGTTCTTCTTAAATAAAAAAAAGAGAAAAGCGATTTTTTTAAAAAACTACAGAGTGCTTTGCGGAAAATCCAAATGTCAAAATCCAAAGTTCAAATAAAGCTCAAATGACAAATGTCAAAGGTGTTCCCCGTTTGAGCTTTAGGATTTGTAATTGATTTGAACTTTGAGCCTTGAACTTTGAACTTATAAGTGCTCTATTCTTTCTCTGTGTTCTCTGTGGTTACATCGGCTCCACCTCGATCTGGACGTCCTTATCCTGCCCGCCGTCTTCCCGGTCGCGGTATATGATGGTCTCATGGGCGCAGACAGTCTTTTTGTTCTCGGGAAATTCTATAAACGTTATTTTACCCCTGACTATGTTCCCCTCAAAGGCTATCCCCCGCACCTTTAAATACACGTCTGGCTCAACTCTCACCCGCTCGGCCATCAGGTGCCGTCTCTCGGCCTCCAATTCCTCTATCTTACCCTTGAAGGTGACAATAGCATCGAGGAGGCAGTGATAATTCTTATGCAGTTCTCTTTGCCGGGAACACAGGTCTTTATATTGCGTATGCAACCGGTACTTCTGCCGGGTATCCAGGGAAGAAGGCAGTTTTTTCTTGATAAGTTCAACCTTATCTTCTACATATTTCTTGACAGCGCCTATTTCTTTAAATTTCTCCTCAAGTTTATGGAGGCTTTCCTCATACCGGAATATCTCTTCATTCAAGGCCTGGATATGGGCATCGCTTTGATAGTCCAATCCGATAATAATCACGCTGCGCGGGCTGGAAGGAGAGCCCAGATTGTATACCTCTACACCCTTTTTACTGATAATAGTGCTGTTTACAATCCTCCCGTTCGGTCTGCTGACCACTACTGTCCCTAGGGAAGATACATAGCTGTCCAGTATCTCCACATCCACCGCCACATCGCCTTCGGCCACCACCCTGGACCCCCGGATATAACCGCATTTTATTACCCCGGTAACCTTCACCTCCGAGCCGATAACACCCTCGGTTACCGTCAGGTCCCCGGTGACTTCTATCCGGGTGTCACGCTCAATCAGCCTGGCCATAAGGCCGCTGGCCCGCACCCGAAACCCGGAAAGGACAGCCCCTGAAACCTGGACCAGACCGTCAAAATTGATATTACCGGTGGCATAATCCACGTCACCATCGACCTGAAACACGGGTGAAACCTCGATCCTCTCCTGGCTGTCAATGTAAACCGCCCCGCTGACCTTTGCTTCCGCCCTTTCCCCGCCCACTATGCGTACATTCTTGCCAACCTTTAAGGCCGCATCATGCACCGGCGCCGCCGGTATGGCCTTACCGGTGACCGTGGATCCTCCTTCTCCTTTAACCATAGGGCTTTTGATGGCTAGCAGGTCGCCGGCCTTTACATAGGGGATATCCCCGCGCTCCCGGAAATCCATATGGGCATATTCGTCCAACTTGCCGATCTTCTTCTCATCGCCTAGCTTAAACAGGATGGCAGCATCCTTGCCTGGTTTAGGCTCTACTCCACGGGCAATAACATACTTTTTCACTCCCTCAGAGGAAAGTTCCGCCAGACACCGGTCAATAACTGTTTCGTCGATACCGAAAGAGATCTTTTTCCCGGCCAGCAGTTGGTTAATCCTTTTGCGGGCCTCTTCAGCAGACATCTCAAATCCGCCTTTGATAACCAGACAGGCCTCCATCTCATCCTCGGCCACTATCAGGTCAAAGGATGGGCCGCCGCTTTCAGCCGGGATACCTGCTGACTCCTTTGGCTGATTCTTCTCTTCGGGATTATCTTCCATTAAACCTCAGGGCATGTATCTTTGTTTGAGAGCTTCCACCAGATTGCGTTCAAATCCCCCTTATTCCCCCTTTCTCAAAGGGGGAATTGAAGGCATTTCCCCTTTTCAAAGGGGAAAATTACATTCCCCTCTTTGGAAAAGAGTCTCCTGGCGTCATTCCGGCGAACCCCGGATCGGGGTCCGGGGCAGGCGCCGGAATCCAGTAATTTCAAGCAGATTGAAATACCTCTGGACACCGGTTTCCACCGGTGTGACGATTTTCACAAGAGGCTCACAAGTCAGTATCAAGCCCGCGGTAACCATTTTATAATTCGGCATAATAAGCCAGATTCTTGAAATATCGGCGTCGGGGAGGGCTTTTAGGGATTTATGACGCTCTAAACTAGTGTCCATCCGGAAACTGCCAAATCCCCCCACCCCCCCCCCTTTGCTAAAGGGGGGAAAATATTGAAATCCCCCTTTGGAAAAGGGGGATACAGGGGGATTTTCGGATGGAGACTACACTAGATTATCACATGTAGAAGGGGTTGTTTGATATTCTTTAACGTTTCAAACCAATCAGATACATCCTCTATCTTCCTTTTCTCTTTTCTTATGCATTCCATGGACAAGATCATAAAACCGGAAGAGGCCAGCCGGCCGCTAAGTTCAGGTAAAGACCTTGTTATGTATTCCTGCCTGGTTTTGTCGGCCACCATAAATAGACACTTAATCTTTTTGTCCCTGACCTGTAAACTTACACGCATAGGCCCCAGCCCGCTCATATTCAAGAAGAACAATGCCCGGAAAGGGCCTTCAGCTCCATCCTTCGAGCCCCCTTTTTGGTCCGGCTCCCGGTCTAATAAGAGTTCACATTCCCCCCAGCCGGCCTGTTTAGAAAACCAGACGGGCAAAAAGACAACCGATTCCCCCTCCAGTGATAAAAGCTGCATATTGGCAGACTGATAGCCCTCTATAAGGCTCAAAAGAGATGAAAGCGTCCGGGCCAGGGCACTATTCGGGTCGGAGCCGGACAAGCTGTTCAGGGTTTGCATGACCAGACCCTTCATATCTGTCTCTACCAGACCTCTGGAGTCGGAAAGCTGGTCTTTTTCGCCCAGGCGAATCTGCCTATGGCACGACAGAAAATGAGTCTTGAGTCTGTTCTCCCAGCCCAGCCCCATCAACTTGAATACAGAGGGGTTGGGATCCTGCGCCACAAGGATTTCATCCCACAACCTGGATAAGGGTCTGAGCCTTTCCGCTATATGGGATGAAGAATCCAGCATCTCGCGTAACTGTCGGGCCACGGTGCCCAGTATATTACCGGTTTCCTGACGGAGGGTAAGAAACTGTCTGAAAGACTCCCTGTGCCATTCTTCGGACGGCGTCTCACCGACTATCTTGAGAACAACCTCCGGGGAGACCTCCCGCACCTCAAATTCAGCCTTTAAGCCCTTTGCCAGAGGAAGCCCGGTCCGGGCCATAACGGTCTGACCGGCTATGCGCAACAAGGCCCCTTCTCCGGGGAGGATATCTAAGACCGTACCCTCATAGCGTGAACCAATGGTAAACAAATTCTGGATGTCTTGTAGTGAGAGGCCCGAGCCCCCCGGGGATAGGATCTTAAAGATGGGTAAATCAATCTTGCCGTCTATCTTCAATTCTTCTCTTATCAGCTTTGATGATTTCGTAAAAAACAGTTCACGGTTCCGGGTTCACGGTTAACCTTCTCCTGTCGGTGGGCAAAGCCCACCCTACTCCTTTAAATTTCGAATTTCGGTATCAGTTTAGCTGTTTGAAAAAGTATTTTAAAATCCCTCCCAACCTCCCTTTTCCAAAGGGAGGAGAAACATTTCCCCCTTTGAAAAAGGGGATCCCCCTACATTCCCCCTTTGAAAAAGGGGGATTAAGGGGGATTTTCGAGGCGCCGTTTTCTGGACGACTAGCTCTTTTCAAACAGCTAAAGTGTTACGAATTTCGAAATTCGAATTTCGAATTTTTATTGCCTCATGCTCTATGCCCTATGCTCTATGCCCTATGCCCTATGCTCCATGCCCTATGCTCTATGCTCTCTCGCCAGCCCCAAAACCAATTCCACCTCTCCTCTGGTCATTGATAACCGCTCGGCAATTTCATCCACAGAAAGCCCGTAACGCGACAGCTCTACGACATTTGTATATGCATCAGCCTGTTTATGGGGAGAAGAAATCTGGTATCCAGTTGATTGGGCCGCCCTTTCTGATAATTTGTGCAGCTCGCTTATCCTGTGATCCATATCGGACAGCAATTTATCAGCCAGCGCCCTTTTCTCATTTAGATTGTTCGCCAACGTCTTGCAAATCTTCTCCGTTTCGTGGACCAGTCCGGCGACGTTTTCAATACTACCATTTAACTGGCCAAAGCGGGTTCCCCTGAACTTAAGTAATATAAAAACCACAAAGAAGATGAGGATAATCTCGATCCCGATTTGAACGGTCATTAAGGTTTCTACGCTACTAAAATAATCCACGGGTATGTCTCCTATGAATAAGTTCAAATGTCAAAATCCAAATGACAAATCAATGCCAAATAACTATAATGTCATTAGTCAATAGTCATTTGTCACTGGTAACAGAGGTCTATCTTTCCCCCAACTTAATCAATGACTAATGACCAGTGACAAGTGACATTTTGAGCTTTGGGATTTGTCATTTATTTGAACTTTGAACTTTAAACTTTGAACTTCTTTACGCAATCACATCGATAATCTTGCCCTGCTCTTCCTCCACATCTTTTTTCTCCCTGCCCGTTTTTTTTTGATCGTTCTCAGCTTCGGCCCCGTCTTTGCGCTCGCGTGGTTTGTCCCGTATGATCTGCTTACGCTGCGTGGCCTCCTTTGGGTTAGGAGATTTTTCTACGGGCTGAGGCTGCCTGATCCCCAGAGCAGGATTGATAGAATATTCATCCATCCCCATCCCTCCACCATAGGCGACGTCACTGGTCATTAGTCATCGGTCATTGGTTAAGCATGTAAGATTAATCACTTTTACCAGTGACAAATGACTATTGACTAATGACATTAAGTACCGGGTATGTCAGGTAAAGACATAATCCACAAACAGTATCCTCTGTATTTTCTTCGGCCTTAAATAATTATTTAAAATCCGGCGCAGCTCATCCGCAAGGGCCCTATCATTTTGTCCTTGTCGCACTGCATTGAGCTCCTTGGAAAGGAAAAAGGCATAAATCGCCTCACGTAACATCAATTCTTTTCTCCTGACCTCCGGCACTACGCCCTCCTCTGTTACAAAATCAACCCGTACTCTCAAGAAAACATCCGTCCCGCCTTCATTAAATGGAATCAAAAATGGCTTTAAACTATACCGCTCTCCTTTGATTACAGCCTTAGCGCTTTTCTCCTCCGGGAGGCTGGAATCACTATAATATCTCCTGCCTAACAAGAAAGAGGATACGGCCGTGCCCAAAATCAAAAAACAGGCCAAAGTAATCAATGCTATTTTCTTATTTTGGCCCGCAAGCGTCCAAATAGATGCAGGAATAATACGGGCAAAAAATGGCTTACTCTTTCCCCAAACGGCCCTGAAGAAGTCTAATATCTTGCCTGCCAAACCGCCATAAGCAACCTTAGCCGGTGTTTTCTCTTCGCCTTCCTCTCCCTTTCCCCCTTTCGCCTGAAAATCATCCCCACCCCTCTTTTCCAAAGGAGGGTCAGGGGGAATTCTTTCCGATATGTTTTCTTCTTTGTCCTTGCTTTCGTCTCCGCCCCCGGCCTCTGCCTCAGCTTCCGCGCTCTTTACAGATACAGTTGTCCCGGCTTCAGCCGCAGTTTCTTCTTCTGTAGAGGCCAGGCCGGGTTCCGGAGGGTCTTCGTCCCCGGTCTCACCTTCTCCGGACTCAGCGGCAATAGGGATATCGCCGGGGGCCAAGTCATGGCCTTCCTCTTGTTCTTCCGGCCGGCTGTCCGGGTCTTGTATTTCTTTTTCCAGATCTTCTTTGTCTATCTCGCTCATATCAGGCACTGATTATTTTAATTAGGACGCAGATTTTCGCAGATATCCGCAGAAAAATACTCTCTCAAATTATCTGCAATACGTAAAAAGCCTCTTTACCGAAACCGTCATATTTAAAATCCTGGTATCAGTTTAGCTGTTTGAAAAAGTATTCTTAAATCCCTCCCAACCTCCCTTTTCCAAAGGGAGGAGAAACACTTCCCCCTTTGGAAAAGGGGGATTGAGGGGGATTTTGGCCCTTATAGCGCCTTGCTTAGGTATATTTTTCAAAAACCTAAAATGTTACAAAATCCTGTAAATCTGCGTTCATCTGCGTCCTATACTATCAGTTTATGCTCCCCGGTTGAAATGCCCCAGGAGAGCGCCGCGCAGGCGAAGGGTGGCCTTGGTATGCATTTGTGAAATCCGCGACTCGGTATATCCCATGATCTCCCCTATCTCTCGCATAGTTAAATCCTCATAATAATAGAGCGAAACCACTAATCTCTCCTTTTCCGGCAGTTCATCAATAGCGCCGGCAATTATATCCCGCATTTGCGACAGGCTGAGTGAAATAAAGGGGTCGCTCTGCCCCCCATCCGCCACGATTTCAAAAAAATCATCTTCGGAATCTTCGGATGCCCTCCTGTGTACTACGTTCAGATCAATGAGCGCTACCCCCTTTACCACATCGATCAAATGATAAAAATCCGCCAGAGAAAGGCCTAATCTGTCTGCTACCTCCTCGTCCTCGGCCGGCCGGCCCAGTTCCTTCTGCAACGCATTGTAGGCCCTTTCTATATCGGCAATCTTGCGACGCACCGAGCGGGGCACCCAATCCAGAGAACGCAACTCATCCAACATAGCCCCGCGTATGCGGAACTCAGCATAGGTTTTGAATTGAATATTTTTACCGGGGTCAAATTTATTTATGGCATCAATAAGCCCTATCGTCCCCGAACTGATAAGATCATCCATAGAGACATGCGAGGGCAGACGCATGGCCAGTTTGCCGGCAAGATATTTAATTAAAGGGGTATATTTAACAATCAATTCTTCCCTCTGTTTGGCATCTATGGCCTTTTCATCCTTGAAATAATACTGGGTATAGTCCTTTAATCTGGCAGCATTATACTTTTTCATAAGGCCCCCGGCGCTTGTAATAAATTTTTCCAGAAAAATTTGATATTTCCGTCCGACCGATCTTCGTAGTTCCGGTTGCAGATACTTTCGGCCAGTTCCACAAATCGCTTGCTGGAAGAGGCCTCCGGATACAAGTCAACCACCACTCTTTGTCTTTTAACGGCCTTGGGTATATACACATCGTGAGGTATAAGGCCCCAATAATCCAGAGACAGGCTCCCCAGAAATCTGTCTGTCACCATACTCAACCTCTTAAAAACTGACTCGGCTTCGGCCTCTGCAGTAACCAGATTTACCAGGATACTGAACCGCTTGATGTCATGTTTAGTGGAAAGAATCTTGATTAAGGCATAAGCATCGGCGATGGATGTGGGCTCGGGGGTGACTATAACCACCCTCTCATGGGATGCTAAATTGAAATAAACCACATTCGAAGAAATACCGGCGGCTGTATCAATAATCAAGATATCTATAGAATTGCGCAGCCCTTCGAGTTCATTAAGCAGATACAGTTTCTGACCCTCAGAGAGGTCGGCCAGTTCCTGAACCCCGGAACTGGCCGGCATAATCCGCATGCCGCCTGGCCCTTCAACTAGAATCTCAGCCAGTGTCTTCTCGCCGGAAAAGACGTGGCGCATGGTGTACCTGGGTGCCAACCCCAGCAATATATCGATATTAGCCAGGCCCAGATCGGCATCCAGCACCAACACCCTCTTGCCCTGCCTGGATAAGGCAAAGGCCAGGTTAGCCACCACATTAGTCTTGCCTACGCCGCCCTTGCCGCTGGTAAAGGAAATTACCCTGGGGATATGCTCCTCCGCGCAAGAATTAGACTTACCTGTATCGCACAGGATATAAGGTGATGCCTTCAACCTGCTTCGCAGACCCGCAGCCTGATCCATAACGATTCTCCCTAAACCTAGCGTAATTCGCTCCATAACAGATGTGTCAGTCTCTTGCGCGTAGCCGCCTCTATATCCTCAGGTACCCGCTGGCCGGTAGTGAAATAAAAAATAGGCGTTTTGAAACGTACCGCCTGGTTAAATATCGGGCCATAAAAGCGGGACTCGTCGATCTTGGAAAAAATACAACCCTTAACCGACAAAGGCAGGTACTTCGCAAGTATATCCTCTAAGACGCCGTTCTGTGTGGTGGCACTAACCACCAGATGCCCTTCGATAGCCGGGTGGGCATAGATATATCTGGCCATCTCCTGCATATGTTCTTCATGATGCGGGCTTCGGCCGGCCGTATCAATCAGGATTATGTCTTTATCCTGATTCCGGTTAATGGCCTGTGACAGATCCTGGTCTTTAAAGACAGCCATAAAGGGCACCCCCAGGATATGGGCGTAGGTCTTGAGCTGTTCGGAAGCCGCGACACGATAATTATCTGCCGAAATCAGGACCACCCTTTTCTTTTCCTTTAAGGCAAAATGGGCGGCCAGCTTGGCGCAGGTAGTGGTCTTACCCACACCCGTAGGGCCAATAAAGGCCCAGACGCCGGGGCGGTTTACTTCTTCTGCATCCCATCGCCCCAGGATGATTTGATCCAGCAACCGGCCGGTTACTATATCTCTGAGCCTGTCAGATGATGCAGCCGGATCGGCTCCCCCATCCAGTACCACGCCCTCCAGCAAAGAACAGACCAGGGCGGATTCCAGGCCGATAGATTCGAGATAGGCGGTCAGGGTATCTACTGCCTGGTTTAATGGCCCGTCTGCCTTTCGAGGTCTAACCGCCGTTTGAATCATCCTTTTTAGACTGGCAACTTCGGCCCGAAGAGCGGATACTTCCGGTAATTGGCTATTTACTAATTGATTATTTACCGGTCCGGGGAGATAATCGACGCTGCGTTTTTCAGGCAGGGAACCGGTGTTAACCATGGTTTCCCGGGGCTCATAGTCTATGGCCGCCACTACTTCTACTCTGGATTTCCCCGTGCCCCCCAGGAGCCCGTTGCCCTTTCTGACTCTCTTTGTAGAAAGGATAATAGCTTCCGGTCCCAGCTCACTCTTGACCATCTGCAAGGCTGTATTAATGTCCCTGGCTTCGTACCGCTTAATCTTCATGGCCCAATTCTATTATCCCCAGAGATTGGACTTTCATATCGGTTGACAACTCGTTATGTGAAAGAATAAGTACGTTAGGAATAAACCTCTCCACCAGCCGCCGTAAATGCCGCCTGACAATGGGTGAACAAAGGATAATGGGTTGATAATTGAGCACCAGGCATTTCTCTGCGCCACGGTTGATAGAGTCGATGATACGCTGGGCCAGGTTAGGCTCGATGGAAAGGAAGGAGCCTTGCTCTGTTCTCTGTATCCCCTCCCGCAACACATCTTCGATGTTCTGGCTCAGCGTCAGCAGCGGTAACGTCCCATCCGGAGTCAAAAATTCCCTGGTGATGGACCGGGCCAGTTTCTGGCGCACATATTCGGTAAGGATGTCCGGGTCTTTGGTAATCGGGGCATAGTCCGCTATGGTCTCTACAATAGTGAGCAGATCCCGTATAGATATCCTTTCCCGCAAAAGATTCTGCAGGACCTTCTGCAACCCGCCCAGGGAGAAAACGGTATTAGCTTCTTCCACCGCCTTGGAATTGGTTTTGGCGAGATTATCCAGTAACTTCTGAACTTCCTGACGCCCGAGCAGCTCATCGGCATGGCTGCGGATGATTTCGGTTAAATGTGTAGCCACCACCGTCGCCAGATCCACCACCGTATAACCCGCCAATTGCGCCTCCTCCTTGACCTTGTCCGTAATCCACAGGGCGGGCAGATTAAAGGCTGGCTCGGTAGTGGGGATGCCCTCTATCTTACGTTTTACCTCTCCGGCATCCATGGCCAAATAGTATCCGGGCAATAATTCACCGCGCGCCACTTCAATCCCTTTGATAAGCACGGCATAGTTCCCGGGTTTTAACTGCAAATTATCCCGTATATGGATAGGCGGGACAATAAGGCCCATATCCAGGGCAAACTGCCGACGGAGAGACCGTATCCTTTCCAGGAGGTCACCGCCTTGTTTTTCATCCACTAAAGGGATGAGACCATAACCCACCTCTAAAGAGAGCGTATCCAGAGGAAGAAGGCTTTCTACAAGCTCCGGCTCCCTCGTTGGTTTGGCCGGTGGGGCCTCTTCTATGACCCTGGCTTCAGAGGCCTGCCGGCTGCGGTAGAGCAAAAAAGCCAGAGAGCCAATTGCTGCGGAAAAAAGAATAAAGGGGATATGCGGCAGGCCTGGTATCAAACCGAAGAAAAAGATGATGCCTGAAGCAACGCCCATGGCCTGTGTCTGAGATCCGAACTGATTGGCGAATTCCCTTCCCATACCTACTTCAGACGCTGCCCGGCTTACCAGTATGCCCGCAGCCGTAGAAATGACCAGGGCCGGTATCTGCGCTACCAGACCATCGCCGATGGTAAGCAACGTGTAATTCTGCACTGCGCCTACCACCGGCATGCCCTTCTGAAAAACACCGATAAGTAAGCCGCCCAGGATATTCACAAATATAATGATGATACTGGCGATAGCCTCCCCGCGTACAAACTTGCTGGCACCGTCCATGGCCCCGTAGAATTCCGACTCCCTGGCAATCTCCGCCCTTCTGCGCCGGGCCTCGCGGTCATCTATAAGGCCGGCGTTCAAATCCGCATCTATGCTCATCTGTTTTCCAGGCATGGCATCCAGGGTAAAACGGGCTGCTACCTCGGCTATGCGCCCCGCGCCCTTGGTGATTACCACAAAGTTAATAACCACCATGATAATAAAGACAATGGCCCCGATAACGTAGTTCCCTCCGACTACAAAGGTCCCGAAGGCCTTGATGACCCGTCCGGCGGCCTCTGCCCCCTCATTGCCATAGGAAAGAATGAGGCGGGTCGAAGCCACGTTTAAAGACAGGCGGAAGAGGGTGGTAATCAGGAGCAAAGATGGAAAAACAGAAAAATCAAGAGGACTGGTACTGTACATGGCCATGAGCAGAATGACCAGGCCGAAGGTCAGGCTGAAGGTAAGAAGGATGTCCAAGACAAAAGGCGGCAGGGGGACGATCATCACCAGCAGGATGGCCACTACCCCCACAGCCATAACGAGATTCCCGCTATCCAAGGATGGCAGGCTCACGGCGGGGCTTCGTACCTGATCAGCCATAATTACTCCTTATCCGGCCTTAGGCCGACCGTGGGCCGGCAGCAAATGCCTTATTCTTCAGCCGATATACATAGGCCAGTATCTCTGCAACCGCCTGATACAAATTGGGCGGGATCATCTGGCCAATCTCCACTGTCTTATACAGAATCTGGGCCAGCGGTTTGTCCTCAACCAGCGGCACATTATTTTCCAGGGCGATCTCTTTGATTTTTTCTGCAATCAGCCCGGCACCCTTGGCTACCACTTCCGGCGCATCCGCCTCTCCTGCCCGATACTGGAGGGCTACGGCCAGATGGGTAGGGTTGGTTATAACGACGTCCGCCTTGGGCACAGCGGCCATCATACGACGCCTGGCTATTTCCCTTTGCATACTCCTGATCCGTGACTTAATCAGGGGGTCGCCTTCGGTCTGCTTAAACTCCTCCTTGACCTCCTGCTTGGTCATCCTGATCTTCCTTTCAAATTCCCAGCGCTGAAAGGCATAGTCCAGGGCCGCCAGAAACAGCATCACCAGACAGGTGTTTAAAAAAATCTTGAAAGAAACCATGCTTACGTAACCGAGAATCTGCCCGATCTCGGCATCCATCAGAGGGAGGACCCGCAACATTTCTCCCTTGACCGTACGGTACGCCATGTATCCCACAATGGCTATCTTGGCCAGGGACTTGAAAAGCTCCATTACTGCCTGTCTGGAAAAGATGCGCTTAAATCCGCTTAAGGGGTTGATTTTGGATAGCTTTGGCTGCAGATTTTCCGTAGTAAAGACAAATCCGATCTGCAGATAGTTGGCCAGAAAGGCCATCAGGAACACGGCCAGAAGGATCGGCCCCGCGATCAGGCCCAGATATTGAACGGCAGTGAATCCGAGCGTGCCTATGGTTGCCCGGTTAATCTCTACATCAGCGGCCTGCCTCAGAAAATAAACCATCATCCCCCGGATAGATTGGTAGACATAAGTGTGACATGCATACAGGGTAATAAAACCCGTCAACATAACCAAAACCGCGGAGACCTCCCGGCTGCGGACCACCTGTCCCTTCTTGCGGGCCTCTTCCCTGCGCCGCGGGGTTGCCTTTTCAGTTTTTTCCTGGAAGGATTCTTCGGCCATCTAGCCCTTAAACCCCCGTATCAATACCGGCAAAAGATTTCCTGCTTCCTGCATAGTTCGGATAAAAAACGGTCCCATAACCTGCATGGACAGACCAAAGAAGAAAAGACCTATGCCGATGGTAAGAGGGAAGCTGACCATCAGCAAGTTCATCTGCGGGACGGCCTTGGCCAGGATACCCAGGGCTGCCTGCGTAAAGAGGAGGATAGCCATAACCGGGGCCATCACCTTGACCGCTATAACGAACATCCCCCCGCTACTCAGCAAGATCCGGTTATAAACCCCCTCCGTAAGATTCATCTCACCGGGCTGGAGGATACTGAAGCTGTAGGTCAAGGTTTGAAAGAAGATATGATGCCCATCCACAGCTAAAAATATCAATAAACTCACCAGGTACCCCAACTGGGCCAAGACAGGAGATTCCTGCCCCATCTGCGGATCCATAACCTGGGCCACACCAAAACCCATCTGGAAGCCGACCATCTGCCCGGCCAGTTGAATTCCGGCAAAGACCAGCTTAAGGACAAGGCCGAGAGTAAATCCCACAAACATCTCCTTGACCAAAAGTAACGCCATGGAAAAGAGGTCATCAGGCAAAACTTCCGGCCTAACCTGCACTACAGGTAGCAGAATAAGACTGATGATCAGACAAATTCCGGCCTTGCCTAAGTTAGGCACGCCCTTGGCCCCGATAACAGGCATCATAAATATAATAGCCGCCACACGTACCAGGATCAGGATAAGCACCTGAAACTGTTGTAACGTCCAATCGAGCGGGAAACCATCTACCATAGAGTTTTTACCTGATATATTGTGGGATATTGGTGATTAAATTTTCCGTAAACACGGTCAGTTTATTCATGATCCACGGGAAAAAGGCCAGCAGCGCCACCATGACCGCCAGTATCTTGGGGACGAAGGAGAGCGTCATCTCCTGGATTTGGGTAACGGCCTGGAAGATGCTGACCGCCAGGCCCACGATCATCCCGATACCCAGGATGGGCAGGGCAATAAGTAAGGTGATCTCAATGGCATCTTTGGCTATACCTATGGCAAATTCCGGAGTCATAACCCGCCTCATACAAAACTTTTGACTAACGAACCGACGATTAGATACCAGCCATCTACCAGGACAAATAAAAGGAGCTTAAACGGCAGCGAAACCATAACCGGCGGCAGCATCATCATGCCCATGGAAAGGAGTACACTGGCTACTACCATATCAATGACCAGAAACGGGATATAAAGGATAAAACCGATCTGAAAGGCCGTTTTTAGTTCGCTGATCATAAAGGCCGGTATCAAAACCGTGGTGGGGACATCTTCCTTATTCTGCGGCCGTTCCATCTTGGCAATATTGACAAATAAGGAGAGGTCCTTTTCGCGAGTGTGCTTGAACATAAAGTTACGGATAGGTACCAGCGCCTGATCCAGGGCCTCGGCCTGGGTTATCTCTTCCGCCAGATAGGGCTTTAAGGCCTGCTCATTGACAGTCTGCCAGACCGGGGCCATGATAAAAAAGGTTAGAAAAATAGATAATCCAATTATTATCTGGTTCGGCGGCGTTTGCTGGGTGCCGACCGCGTGCCGGAGGAATGAAAAAACTACGGCCAGCCGTGTAAAGGACGTCATCATAAGCAGAATAGCCGGTGCCAGTGAAAAAACCGTAAGTAAGAGCAGTATCTGGAGCAATATCGAAACCTTCTTCGGGCTGTCGGCCTCCTCCAATCCAAATTTGAGCGTAGGAACAGAGACAGCATAGGCAGTCTTCTCAATAAGAAGAAGGGCCAGAAAGATAACTATTACTAATGCTATGAGCTGTCCCGAACGCCTCATCATGATGACCCGACCTTTTTTAAATTTCCGCATAGTTAGTATTCATCCGAAAAGTCCCCCCTCCCTCCCTCGACGGGGGGTAAGGGGGAAGGTGAACTGAAGCAAAATCATCAGGTTATCCCCCTCATCCCAACCCTCTCCCCTGTCTGCGTGCAACGCACAGGCAGGCGCCAGGGGAGAGGGGAAAATCAGGGGTTCTGGATGGTGACTAGCGAGGGCTAAGAAAACGAAAAATGGCTTTCTCATCGCTCTCATCTTTGTCCTCTCCCGGCCCTCCTGAGGAGGGAAGGATTTGTGCCCTGTCCATCCTGGTCAGGAGACTAATGCTGTTTTCCGACACACCCAGCACTATTATTTCACCGCTTACTTCAATAACCGAAACGTACTTCTTCGGTGCGATCCCCTTGGTCGCCAGTATCTGGATGAGATTGCTGCCGCAGGCCTTTTCCTGCAGGACCCTTAACTTTCGCGCCCCGTGCAGAGCCAGGAAAAACAGGCCCAAAACCATGGCCAGGGCAAGGACCATCTTGAATATGACGCCGACCAAACTGGGCGCATCAGTGCCGCTGCTGGCAGTTGAGCCAGGGAAGCCTAACGCCATGGAGGGCAAAGCCAGGACCAAAATCAAAATCATTAAGATTTGCCTGTCTCTCTGAAATATAAACATCTCTCTACCCTAAGTTCCTAATCCGCTCAGCCGGGCTGATGATTTCCATTAACCTGACCCCGAATTTATCGTCAACCACCACTACTTCTCCCTTGCCGAGCAGCCTACCATTGACAAACACCTCTACCGGCTCACCGGCCAGCTTATTTAATTCGATAATGGCGCCCTGACCCATCTGGAGAAGGTCATTGATAATCATGCGTGTCCGGCCTAATTCCACACTTACTTCAAGCGGAATATCCAGGAGAAAATCCAGGCTACGATCACCTCTTTGTATGGGTCTCTTACCGCTAAAATCATCAAAATGTGGTGACCCAACATTACTCGCCGGTTCTTGTTTAGATACGGGGGCAGTCTCTTCTGCTCCGGTTCCTACCGCCTGTTTTTTCCCGGCCTCCGCCGCCCTTGCCTCTGCAAATGCTGCATCCCAGTCCATGTCTGCCGGGCTTTCCGCTTCGGCTTTATGAGCCTCATGAAGTGTGGCTCCCGGATCTTGCGAAGTCACTTGCTCAATATCTTCTTCGCCCATTTTTACCTCCGTATTTTCAATCGGCAGAAACGTCTCCTAATAGTTGAAAGGCCTTGTTGCCCTTGTATATCCCGGCATAGGCATTGAATCTTGGAATCCCTTCCACGTCAACCGATAGAGGTTCGCCCAGGTCTTTATTCAGGCGGATTATATCCCCCACGGTAAGCTTCGCTATATCGTTGGCGCTCATAGTGGTCTTACCCAGTTCAACACGTAATCCCACCTGGATTTTCCGTATCGAATCGCGCACCTGTTGAGACCAATAGGGGTCATTTTCCTGATGTTCTTTTTGAAAGGAAGCCATTAGCTTGAGCTTAATGGGTTCTATGTTAGCAAAAGGCATGCAAATAGAGATCTGTCCGGAGAGATCGTCCATCTCAACCGTATAGCGGGAAACAATCAGAGGATCGTTAGGATGGACTATGCGCGCAAACTGGGGATTTATTTCACTGCGCACATATTGAATCTTCACCGGGTGGACCGGATGCCAGACCTTTTCCAGATCCGCAAAGGCCAGATGAACTACGCGGCTTATTAATCTCTGTTCGATAGGTGTAAACTCCCGGCCTTCAATCTTGGTGCGGCCCTTTCCCGAACCGCCGAGGAAACACTCCACCAAATAAAATACCAGCCTGGAATCAAGAACGAACAGGGCACTGCCGCGCAGGGGCTCCGTCTTGAAGATATGAAGACTGGTGGGCACGGGCAGATTTTTGGCGAAATCGCTAAACTTCTGTACCTCAAAAGGCTGGACAGTAATATCGACTATACGTCTGAGGATGGTGGTCAGGGTAACACGAAAACTCCGGGCGAATTGATCATTCAGCGCATCAAATGTTGGCATTTTGGCCTTGATGACCCGGCTCTGATTTACAAAATCGTATAACTCATACTCGGACTGGGCAGATACTTCCGCAGACTCCGTCTCAATTTCCCCGCCCGACATCCCCTTTAAAAGGGCATCAACCTCTTCCTGGCTTAAAACTTTACTCATTTGTTTAGTAACCTTTTCTTCCGAAGATATTTACTGAATAACAAACTCGCTAAAATAAACCCCTTTGACCTTATCCTTTCCCAGATAATGGTTAGCGCGTGTTATGATCTCATCGCGTAACCTGATCTTTCCTTCCAGGGTCGTTACCTCTTCATACGTTTTGCTTGTAAGAAGCATAATGATGGTATCCCGCAATTGTGGGATATGTTTCTCGGCCTCAGCCTTGACTTTTTCATCTTCGCCCTCAAGCTCCAGGTCTATCTTCATCTTTAGATACCTCGTCCCTTCTCCGTTGATAAGAAGATTGACGATAAAGGGATCCAAAGGCAGAAATACTCCAACCTTCTGTGCCCCCCCTGCCTTCTTTTCTTCAGCAACAGCGGCCTTTTTCTCCTTGTGTATAAATTTAGGGCCGATATACATGGTATAGGCAAGGTATCCACCGGCAGAAAGGACCAAGACAACGGCGACGATAATAATCAGCGAAAATAATTTTCCTTTCTTTGGTTTCTCTTCTTCTGCCTCCTCTATTTCCTCGGCTTCTTTCTTCTCCTTCTCTGCCATACCCATTCTCCCCGGATAAAAACTTTATCCCCAAACGAGCAAAGAATATGCCAAGGATATTCTTCCGGTCTAACTGGCTGTTTTTAAAAGTACTTAGGCTCACTAGCCAGGAATGGGCTTGTGAGATTTCAGGACGTCAAAGTTCTGTTAATCGTCAAGTCTTTGACAACTGCATATAAAAATTGCCTTTAAATCAATCTATTAGCGTTGGCTCTATACAAAGAAATGTAAAAATTATTTATCGAAGCCTTACTTCCAGCCGAAACGATAAATAAAGGGTAGTAAAAAACAGCGGGCATATTTAAGGAATGGCATCGACAATCACAAGGAGGTGATTAAGGTGTTCATGAGCAAAAAAGAAAGGAGCTGCCCGTATTTTGTAGCAAAGGTCGTAGTTTGTACCCTGCTTCAATACGGCTGTGGTACCTTTGACTGCGGGCATACGCAGTCGTTAGACAAGCCTTTTCACTTAGTGGAGCTCGAAGACGGCCAGTTCATTGCTATATGTGATGACTGTAATAAAGGTGAAAAGACAAAAGAAACTATGTGCCACTAAGTTAGCAGACGATTAATTCTGGCAGCAACCCCGGACCTAAGCGCATAATTTTATCCAAGTTGCGAAAGCGGATGATTTTCCGCAAAACTCGCCTCTCGACAAACCCCTGCCGACCTACGGATAAATATCCCACATAACCGCCCAGTTAAGTTTTTTCCTGAACCGGCCAGACCGCCGCCGAGGCGCGGTGATAATCTCCACGGTCACATCCACAATAGTCCCAAATCCACCGCCTATTTTCATACGAGTTAGCTCCTGACCGTAAACACACCATGGTTGCTGTGCAGCATTATTTCAAATCCGAAATCCGAAGCACGAATCTCGAAACAATATCGAATCACCAAAATTCAAATCCAAAATTCGCCTCCGGCGAACTGCTGTTTGGAACATTGGGAATTTGGACATTTGAATTTGTTTCGAATTTCGATATTCGATACTCGGATTTGAACCCGGCTGCCTGGTAATGGGGGATCACCCATCGCTCTCTGTCAACAGTTTGATGGTAGATCAAAGTAGTAGAATTTGGTTGACATTTTTGCCCATATGTCTTTAATAGGGAGCCTTTGTCCTTAGCTGTATAAACATGTCCAGACTGAGAGAGAAATAGCAGGGGTTCCAGGAGTTCAATGTACTATGAACCTGATGGTTCGTGATGCAGCCCGGTTGCTGAAAGTCTCGGAAAAAACGATTTATCGCTGGATAACCCAGGGGAAATTGCCTGCATACTGTGTTAACGAACAATATCGTTTTAACAGAGTCGAGTTGCTTGAGTGGGCTACGGCCCGCCGCATAAATGTCTCGCCTGAAATCTTCTCCGAGCCCGCGAGCGAATTACCTATGCCGAGCCTTGGAGCAGCCCTTCAGGCCGGAGGCATTCACTACCGGATCAGCGGAAAAAACCGGGAGGATGTACTTCTGGCTCTGGTTGAGCATATGCGCCTGCCGGAAGGCGTGGACCGGGACTTTCTATTCCGGGTCTTGCTGGCCCGGGAGGAGTTGGGATCGACCGGCATCGGGGACGGCATTGCCATCCCCCACTTGCGCAACCCCGTGATAATTCATGTAACTCATCCCATAGTCATGCTTTGTTTTCTGGAGACACCGGTTGAATTTGGCGCCTTGGACGGCAAACCTGTCCATACCGTTTTCACTGTCGCAAGCCCAACGGTGCGGATACATCTGCACATACTCTCCCGTCTTTCTTTTATCCTTCGAAACGATCAATTCCGGGAGCTGCTGGCTGCCCAAGGTTCGCGCGAGGAAATATTTGCCTTTATCGCACGAATCGAGAGCGGCTTCGTAAAAAACACGACTACTGAAAAGGCTCCCAGCCAAACATCATGAATGTGCTTTTGACGGCCATAGTCACCATGGTTCTGGGTGGACTGACGGCGCTCGGTGCGCGCCGGCCCAGCCTGGCAACCAGACTGGGCTCCGGCGGCGTAATACTTGGAACCTTGATCGGGCTGATACCTGCGATCCGTGTGCTTGCGTCCGGGTCCGCCGAAGCCGTCAGTTATACATGGAGTATCCCTTACGGGTCTTTTGCCGTGAGCATTGATCCGCTTTCGGCATTTTTCCTCCTTCCGGTTCTGGGAATTTCGGCGCTGGCTGCCCTGTACGGCACCGAGTACCTGACCCCTTATTACGGCAAGTATTCGGTCCGCGGGCACTGGCTTTTCTATAACCTGCTCGTAGCCGGCATGACTATGGTGCTCGTGGCGCGCAACGCCGTGCTTTTTCTCGTGGCCTGGGAGATCATGTCCGTCGCCTCCTTTTTCCTCGTGACTTTTGAGCATCGCAAAGAGAGCGTTCGAGACGCGGGGTGGACGTACCTCGTAGCCACGCACGTGGGGGCTGCATTTTTGCTGGCGTTCTTTGCCCTGCTTGGGAACGAGGTGGGATCATTCGACTTCGACCGCATCTGTGCCTTTGGGGTGCCGACATCGGCCGGGGCGCTTTTTCTCCTTTCCTTGGTCGGGTTCGGGGCCAAAGCCGGTTTTCTGCCTTTGCACGTATGGCTGCCCGAAGCCCATCCGGCAGCGCCCAGTCATGTCTCGGCCCTTATGTCCGGAGTTATGATCAAGACCGGGATTTACGGGATCCTTCGGACGCTGACCTTCTTGGGACCTCCCTCCCCCTGGTGGGGATACGTGCTGGTGGCCGTCGGGTTGACTTCAGGGATTATGGGAGTGCTCTTTGCCCTGGCGCAGCACGACTTGAAGCGCCTTCTGGCCTATCACAGCGTGGAGAATATCGGGATTATCGCCCTTGGATTAGGCGTGGGAGTCATCGGGGCGGGCATAGGGTCTCCCGCGCTGATCGTCCTGGGATTTTGCGGCGGTCTGCTCCACGTGCTGAACCACGCCATATTCAAGAGTCTTCTTTTCTTCGGAGCCGGGTCGGTTTTTCACGGCACGGGGACCAGGGAGATTGATCTTCTGGGTGGACTTCTGAAAAGGATGCCGTGGACCGGTGTGACCTTTCTTATCGGCGCGGCGGCGATCTGCGGACTGCCGCCCCTGAACGGATTTGTAAGCGAATTCCTGATCTACCTGGGGGCCTTCCGGGGTGGAGCGGCGAATGATACAGCCGTGGTCGGCACTCTGTCTGCCGTCATAGTAGGCCTGGCCCTGATCGGAGGGCTGGCTGCGGCCTGCTTTGCCAAGGCCTTCGGCATTATCTTCCTCGGCGAGCCGCGGAGCGACCTGTCCCGGCCCCACGAAAGGGGGCGGGCCATGCGCCTTCCCATGGGTGTATTGGCCGCCGGTTGCGTTCTGATCGGATTGCTGGCGCCCTTGGCCCTCAGGCTCATGGCACCCGTGGTGGCCCAGCTTGCGCCGCTGGCGCGCAACGTAGTGCGGACGGAACTCATGGCCGCTGCCCAACCTCTGGCCATGGTGGCCCGGAGCGGCTGCGGGCTGCTGGCCATAATCGGCGCGCTTGCCCTTCTCCGGCGCCGGCTCCTGGCGAGGCGTACCATAGGGGAAGGCGTTACCTGGGACTGCGGCTATGCCCAGCCCTCGCCGCGCATGCAGTACACCGCATCCTCTTTTGCCCAACCCCTGACGAATTTTTTCCGCATTTTTCTCTGGACAGAACGCCGCATCTCGCGGCCTTCCGGTCTTTTCCCGCGGAGTGCCGCCCTCCATACCTCTACTCCGGATACTTACCGCGAGAAGCTGTACGCTCCCGTGTTCCGCGGCGTCGTATGGGGCCTTTCAAGACTGCGCTGGCTGCAGCACGGCCGCGTGCAATTGTACATGCTCTATATCGCCGTGGCCCTCATGGCGCTGATCGTATGGAAACTGGGGTGATTGCCATGAACGCCGCCGGAATTGTCTCGTGGTTCCTGGCCCTTTTGCTGGCCCCCCTGCTCCCCGGTATCATAAACCGGACCAAGGCCTTCTTTGCCGGACGCCGGGGGGCACCCCTCGCGCAGACTTATTTTGACTGCTGGAAACTATTTCATAAGGGCGCGGTTTACAGCCGCACAACCACCTGGGTCTTTGTGAGCGGCCCTGTGGCCGGACTGGCGGCGGTATCGGCGGCGGCGGCCCTGGTGCCCCTGGGCGGCATAGGCGCGCCCGTCTCCTTTGCCGGCGATCTTATCCTGTTTGCGTATCTCCTGGGTTTGATGCGTTTTCTAACGGTCGTTGCGGCCCTCGATACCGGTTCCAGCTTTGAGGGCATGGGCGCCAGCCGCGAGGTCTGGTTCTCCGCTCTGGCAGAACCGGCCCTCCTGCTCGGACTGGTCGTGCTGGCGGGAGAAACAAAGAGCCTTTCCCTCTCGGGCATGATCTTCTCCTTAACGGGTGAAGTCTGGACGCGGTCCGGCATCATCCTGCTGCTTCTGGCGGCGGCCCTTTTTATCGTCCTCCTGGCGGAGAACGCCCGTATCCCTGTGGATGACCCCAACACGCACCTGGAACTGACCATGATTCACGAGGTCATGGTCCTTGACCACAGCGGCCCGGATTTCGGTTTCATTCTCTACGGGGCGGCCCTCAAGCTTTGGGTGCTGAGCGCTCTCCTGGTGGGGGTGGTGGCGCCGGTCCGGACGGGCAATCCCTGGCTTGACGGCACGGCCGTCCTGGCCGGGATTATGGCCGTCGCGGTGCTGGTGGGAATCGTGGAATCATGTATGGCGCGCCTGCGCCTGGTCCGCGTGCCGCAGCTCCTGGTAGGGGCGGGCGCATTCTCCACCCTGGCTCTGATTCTGGCTCTGAGGTAAGGATGAATAACTGGTTTGACACCATTACCTTATTGTTGATCCTGAGCAACCTGGCACTGCTCGGATCGAGCCAGCTCGGTTTTTGTATCCGGGTTGTGGCGGTCCAGGGAATAGCCCTGGGCCTTCTGCCCCTTTTGTTCGGTTCTGCGGAATGGAGCGTCCATGCCATAGTGCTTGCCGCAAGCGCTCTGGCTCTTAAAGGCGTGGTCTTCCCGTGGCTGCTATTTAAGGCACTCCGGGCCGCAGACGTCCGGCGCGAGACCGAGCCTTTTGTGGGGTATGTATTGTCCCTCATCTACGGGGTCCTGGCCCTCGCCGTCGTCCTCTGCATGAGATCGCGTCTGGCGCTGCCTGTTTCAACGGATCTGAGGCTCATGGTAGCCATCGCCTTCTTCACTATCCTGGTGGGATTCTTCCTGATCGTGACCCGCAAGAAGGCGCTCACCCAGGTTCTGGGTTATCTCGTGTTGGAGAACGGCGTCTATGCCTTTGGGACTACCATCTCGTCCGAACAGCCGTGGCTGGTGGAGATGGGTGTCCTGCTCGACGTCTTCGTAGCCGTCTTCATTATGGGAATCATGATCTTCCACATAAGCCGCGAGTTCGACCACATCGATACCCACAGGCTCGCTCATCTCAGCGACTGGAACCAGGATGAAACCGAGGAATCCAACCCATGACGCTTGCTCTCATCCTTATTCCCGCGGCCGCGGCCCTGGCCTGCTTTATCATCCGCTGCGATGCCCTGCGGCGCGCCTTGCTTGTGGCCACGGCACTGGCGCATCTGGCGATGACCGCGGCTTCATGGGTGGCAAGACCGGCTCCGGCCCTGGGCGGGTGGCTGGCCGTGGATGCGGGCGGCCTGGTCTTCCTGAGCATTACCAGCGTGCTTTTTCTGGCCTCCGCCATTTACGCCCTGGGGTATCTGAAACGTGAACCCCACGGCGAGCGGAAAGATTTTGAAGAGGGCGTACTCTTTACCAATGCCCCGGAGGCGGTATTCACCGGGTGTCTCCTCTTCTTTCTGGCCACCATGACGCTCGTGACTATAAGCCAGCATTTTGGGCTCCTCTGGGTAGCCGTCGAAGCTACGACCCTGGCCAGCGCCCCCCTGATATATTTCCACCGGCATGACCGCTCTCTCGAGGCCACCTGGAAGTACCTGCTGCTCTGCTCGGTCGGGATCGCCCTGGCCCTGCTCGGCAATTTTTTCCTCACCGTGGCCGCATCGACTCCCGGCGCCGGTTCCATACCGCTCGTTGTGGCCGATCTCACGGCGCAGGCCGGAAAGCTGAACCTGCCCTGGCTGAAGGCCGCGTTCGTACTGCTTCTGATCGGCTACGGGACCAAGATGGGCCTGGCCCCCATGCATACCTGGCTGCCCGACGCGCACAGTGAATCCCCATCGCTTGTTTCGGCGCTTCTCTCCGGAGCGCTCCTCAACTGCGCATTCCTGGGGATCCTGCGCATACAGCAGGTGTGCAGCGCGGCCGGTATCGAGGCCTTCAGCCGGGAGGCGTTTGTCGTCTTCGGCCTTGTGTCCATGGCCGTTGCCGCCGTGTTCATCATTGCCCAGACGGACTTCAAGCGAATGCTGGCCTACTCCAGTGTGGAGCATATGGGCATCCTCTCCCTGGGAGTGGGTCTGGGCGGGGACGGGATATTCGGGGCCTTCTTTCACGCCGTCAATCACTCCCTGACCAAAGGGATGCTTTTTCTCGTGGCTGGGAATCTCCTGACCGTGTACGCGACGAAATCCACGAAGCAGGTCCGCGGGGTGCTGGATGTCCTGCCGGCCTCAGGCATACTGTGGGTCGCCGGATTTCTATCCATTACGGGCGCGCCTCCCTTCGGTACTTTTGTAAGTGAATTCATTATCCTCAAAGCAGCATTCGACAAGGGATACACTGCTGTGGCCATAACCTATCTGTTGCTCCTTTCTACCATCTTTGCCGGAATGGCTGCCATTGTGATCCGTATGGCCCAGGGCAAACCGTCTGAAGAGGTGAAAGCGGTCAGCCGGGAACCGGCGCCGGCGCTTGTGCCTGCGGCATCGCTCGGGGCGCTTGTCCTGATGCTGGGTCTGTATTTGCCTCCTTTCTTGAGCCGCGCCCTGCATGAGGCGGCGATCATGCTCGGAGGTTCGTGAAGAGTGGCGACGAAGAGGCTTCTTAGCGCCTACAACAGACACGCGGTGACTCTTTGCGACGTGCCGCTCGTTCCCGTCCCGGAATTCCGGGAAACAATAATCGGGAACATAGCGGCCGGCATGCGTCTGGCCGCGCTTTTCGGGAGGCCGCACAGGCCGGATACCCTGCGCGTTCTGGCTGTGCTGGCCTGCGGCAGCGAAGGATCGCTTCATATTGTGGAGACGGAGGTCTCCGAATCGTATCCGGCTCTCACCTCCGATTGTCCGCAGGCCCACTGGTTCGAGCGGGAGATGGCGGAGCAATGGGGGGTGCGGCCCTTGGGGCACCCCTGGCTGAAGCCCATACGGTTCCACCATTCCTACCGGCCGGATTACGACGCCTGGTCGCGTTCCGCCGCTCAAGCTATTCAGCCTTCGGTGACTGACTTCTTTCAGGTGGCCGGCGAAGAGGTCCATGACGTGGCGGTCGGGCCGGTGCATGCCGGGATAATTGAACCCGGCCATTTTCGTTTTCAATGCCATGGCGAAAACGTCTATCACCTGGAAATATCACTTGGATATCAGCACCGCGGAGTCGAACGGGCCATGATCGGCGGGCCGCTCCCACGCTGCGCTCACTATATGGAAACCCTGGCCGGTGATACGTCCATAGGCCATATGACCGCATATTGCCAGGCCATAGAGGCTTTGCAGGGCTGTATAGTGCCGGCCCGGGCTTACATTTTGCGTGCCGTGGCGCTCGAACTCGAACGCCTGGCCAATCACACGGGCGACCTTGGCGCGCTGGCCGGCGACGTGGGATATTTGCCTACAGCAGCTCATTGCGGCCGGCTGCGCGGCGACTTTCTGAACCTGACTGCGCTCCTTTGTGGGAATCGTTTCGGACGCGGGCTGGTGCGGCCGGGTGGTGTGATTTTTGATCTGGACGCCAGGCAGACAGAACTTTTGCTGGAAAGACTTGAGAAAATTTATCAGGGAGTTACAACCGCTGTGGAACTCCTTTGGAAGACACCATCCGTAGTAGCCCGGTTTGAGAATACCGGGGAAATTTCCCGTGAAATTTGCGAAAAACTGGGGCTGGTAGGGCCGGCGGCGCGCGCCTGTGGCCTGGAACAGGATGTCCGCTACGAGTTCCCCTCCGGGATATACACATTGAGTCACATCCCCATCGCCGTAGGCGAGACGGGCGACGTCTTTGCGCGGGCCTATGTAAGATGGCTGGAAATCCAGCGTTCCGTGGCCTTTATCCGGGAGCTGATGGAGATGCTCCGGGACGGACCTGTACGGGCTGCGACCGGGGAACTGGCCCCTGAGCGGCTCGTGGTTTCCCTCGTGGAGGGCTGGCGCGGTGAAATCTGTCACGTGGCGCTCACGGATGCCGAGGGGCATTTCGCGCATTACAAGGTGGTGGACCCGTCCTTTCACAACTGGATGGGCTTGGCCATGGCCTTGCGCGATCAGCAGATCTCGGATTTTCCGCTCTGCAACAAGAGCTTCAATCTGTCCTATTGCGGACACGATTTATGAGAGAAAAGGCGAGATGCTGAAAGAACTGGCTGCCAGACTAAAACTGGGATATGCGACGATCCCTTTCCCCGCGAAGGAACCGACGCTGCCGGAGCGGTACCGGGGTCGCCCGGCAATAGATGCGGTGCGCTGTGTCCGAGAGTGCCGCGTCTGCCGGGAAGTCTGCCCTACGGGTGCCGTTGAGGTGTCGAAGGACGGCGTCCGCCTCGATCTCGGGCGATGTCTCTTTTGCGGGGAATGTGAAACTGCATGTCCCGTGAATGCGATCCGTTTTTCCCGGGAATACCGCATGGCCGCCGGACGGCGGCAAGACCTAATGCTTTCGGGCGAGTCTATGGAGATCGCCCAGGCCCTTGATGCCCGGATGAAACGCACGCTCGGCCGGGCCTTGCGGCTGCGGCAGGTGAGCGCCGGCGGATGCAATGCCTGCGAGGCGGACACAAACGTCCTCACCACCGTTGTCTTCGACCTCGGCCGTTTCGGTATCCAGTTTGTCGCCTCACCACGCCATGCAGATGGAATCCTCGTAACCGGCCCGGTGACGGAGAACATGAAGCTGGCCCTGCTTAAGACCTACGAAGCTGTCCCGGCGCCCAGGATCGTCGCCGCCGTCGGCGCCTGTGCCATTGCGGGCGGACCCTATGCCGGGCACAATGAGGTCCACAACGGCATGGAAGGAATCCTCCCCGTCGACCTCTATATCCCCGGGTGTCCCCCTCATCCCATCGTAATCCTGGACGGCCTGTTGCGCCTTCTGGGGCGTATCGAAAAGTAGAAGCTCAAACTCATCCCCTTTAATTTTCATAGAAAATATCCGATAAAAGATATAAATATACAAAAAGGGGCCCTCTCTTCTAACAGGGTGCTGAAAAAGTCATAATAAATGAAAAATAATTTCTTACATCAGAACAGCAATGAGTGAATCCCAAATCATCTGTCAAGCCTTCTGCACTCTGAGAAACAACGCCCCATCGGTTTCTACTGGAATACCTTCCTCATCGGTCAAAATAAAATACGAGTTCCCCGAAGCCCAGGTGCGGGTAAGCACCAAACTCGCTCCGAAGGCGGTCATGGGGTCTCTTTCCCAGTGCCAGGATAGCCCCCAGGCGAATTTCGGCGTTATTGCTGAGGGAGTAAATTAAGGCCGGTTCAAGCAGGGCGCTTCCATCGTCCAGGTTTATAATAGTGCTTCCATGAAGGATAACGAGTGGAGTGAGCTGGTATCGGCCATTAATTCCAAGGTAATGGTGGGCGGTATTAAAGATTTCGCCGCGTAAAAATCGGGGCGCAGCGCTAACTTCAGAGTAACGCTCGGGATCACTGGTCCCGAAACCGTTATAGTAATACTCAAGCTGCCCAAAAATATCCGAGGTGAATTGATAATCAAGGCCGAAAAGGGCCCTTACAAAGCGGCTGGTGTCCTCCGGCCAGGTATGGGTGACTTCCATCCTCATACCTATGCCCTTTATATCGGCATTTATCTCGCCCCCCAGCACGTAATCAGAAATTGTCCAGCCTCCCATAACAGCTACATCGGCTGTACCCAGGCGCAGCCGATGCCTGGCCAGGAGTGCTGATTTGTCCCAATTCTCTTCAGGCGCATAGGCCAAATACGACTCCTGAAACGTGCCCAGGGGAAGATCAAGAAGCACGGCATCCACACCGGCCTTATAGTCGCGATTAATCTGCAAGGGCGAGAAGGTGGTGAGCAGATCGACCGGAGACCAAAGATACCCTACCCCCCAGCTTATAGCCTGACGTCCCAGGGTGAGATATGCAAAATCAAGGTCAATTTTTGTATTGAGTCGGTCAAGTTGATGATCCCAGGTGAAATGCTCTTGCGTCTCAATATCCCAATCCAAGTCCAGATAGCGAAAGGCGGCAGAAACCCTCTCCACTCGACCGGAAGTCCCGATGGCTTCTGCTGATGTACGCCTAACGGCCATTAGATGTTCATAATGCGCCTCAAAAGAAATCCTCTTCCAGTTTCCTTCCCACATAAGACGCAAGCGCTGGATATCCGTAGGCTGCAACCGATCCTCAATAGTAGGGTGCGAGTAAAAGCTTTTGAGGGTGAAGAGGTTGTCAAAGTAGCCGGTAAAGTCTGTCTGGAAAGCGTCTCCCGCCCGGGCAGGGGAAACGGGAACCAAAAGCAGGAAAACCAACCAGCCGGGAATAATCAGGCTTTCAAGGTGAAGGGTTATTTTGCGCAAGGCTCTCACCAACCCGTGCATCCGAACTAATCTGGCCATCTCTCAGCAGAATAACTCTCCGCGCTCTGTCCATGACCCGGATATCATGGGTAGAAAGGAGAAAGGTCACTCCTCTTGTCTTATTCATGTCCAGCATCATATCGATTAAGGCCAGGCCGGTCTTTGAATCAAGGTTAGCGGTAGGCTCATCGGCGAGTACAAGGTCAGGATTACTGGCCAAGGCCCGGGCCACGGCCACACGCTGCTGTTGGCCGCCGCTCATCTCATACGGTCTCCGGCTCTCAAGGCCCTTGAGACCAACTTCTTCCAGGAGCTCCATTACATGCTGCCTTCGTTTCTGATAAGGCATACCCTGGAGTAATAAAATAAATTCGGCATTCTCATACGCAGTAAGGACCGGTATCAAGTTATAGCTTTGGAAAATAAAGCCTATCTTGCTGAGCCTCAGTTGGCTTAGCCTGCCCTTGCCCAGGCGGGTAATATCTTCGCCCACAAACAGTATTCTGCCCTCCGTGGGTCGATCGAGGCCACCGATAAGATTGAGGAGGGTGCTCTTCCCGGAACCGGACGGACCGGCCACCACCGTAAACTCTCCTGATTCAAGCGAGAGATTGATCCCGGAAAGTGCCCGAATCTCCAGGGTATCCTGGCGGTAGATTTTACTCAGGTTCTCGACCTTAACTATCTCCACATAAGCCTCGCTCAGTATTGGTAAATTGCCCTGATTGGCGCTAACCGGCTGGCTTTCACGGCCGGATACAGTCCGGTGGTAAGGGTAACTAAAAAAATGATGATTAGAAGTCCAACCACCCGCGTGAGTCTCAAGTGAGAGTAGAGGATAGGGCTTATTATCGTGCCGGCAAGAGTGAGCCGCTCCGGCGTAAGCCCGGTGAGATCAAGACCAACCGTGGCAAAATAGTGGTGACCACCAAGGCCTAATCCGCTGCCCAGGATCATGCTCAACAAGGCTAAGAACGTGGTCTCAAAAATAATCATAAGAAAGAGAAGGTGAGGGCTCAGTCCTAAGGCGAGCATCATTCCGAACTCACGGGTACGCTCCAGAACCGACATCAGGATGGTATTGAGAATACCTAAGGCCACAATCACCAATATAATTCCCAAGAAAAGGTAGCCTCCGGCATCGTCCAACCGAACAAACCGCACGAGCTCAGGCATTACCTCTTGCCAGGGAAGTACTTCAACCGGCAGGGGCCCCAGCCTTGAACGGAGAAGGGAAAGCACCTTTTCTACCTGAAACTGACTATCCAGGTAGACGGCAACCTGAGTAACCCCCTGTTCCAATCCCAAAAAATGCCGGGCTCCCTTTAGGGAAATAAGACAAAAGTAGCCGTCCAGGTCCGATACACCCGTTTTGTAAATACCTTTTACGCGAAAAAGGGCGCTACTCACCTCCCGGGAGGCATCCTGCCCCATAAGGACTACCTTCTTTCCCACAGAAACCTTCAGTTTCTGGGCCAGCTTTTCGCCGATCAGGATGCCCCCTGTATCCCCCACCGTGAGATAGTCTCCGGAAATAAGATGGGGGGCCAGGAGCGACTTATCCCCTTCTTTGCCGGGATCAACTGCCCGGAAGGCAATTCCGGAGGAGTTTGCGGCCGAACTAATCAGGCCCTTCCCCACAATGCGCAGGGAAGCCTCCCTGACGTGGGGCATACCTTGAAGTGCCTCCACTATGCAGGCTTCATCAGCGATTATCTTGTCATTTGAGGGATTCTTCTGATAGCCCAGGGGCTGCACGGTTATGTGTCCGGCCCCCATACGCACCCCGCTCTCTATCATCTGCTCATGACCGCCATCATTCAAACCAATGGAAATCATGGCCAGGGCCAGACCCAAACCGATAGCGACCATGGTGATGAGGGTACGCCGCACGTTGCGCCAGAGATTACGCCAGGCCAGTTTCAGCAAAATCCAAAAAGCTTTCATATGGTTAACCCCGTTAATTCACAAACTCCAACTTCATTGATTCGTAAAGATAGTCCACAATTTTTAATTAACGGGGTTAACCCACGGTACTTAAGGCGCTTACCGGTTCGAGCCGGGCGGCCTTGATGGCCGGGTAAAATGCCGCCAGAAGAGATACCAAAATCATACAAAAAATGGAAGCGAATATCCCTTCCATGCTGAGATGCGCATAGATAGTGGTGCTCACGGTCAGTCCGGACATACTGAATCCTTCCGAGAAGCGGCTTAGGTCCCAGCCGTGCGCGGCCAGATACGAGCTTAAGCCTATTCCCAAACCGGCCCCAATCACGGTGCTCACCAGGCTCAGAAACAAAGTCTCCAGAAGAATCATGCCTACGATAGATAGCGGCCGGAGGCCAAGCGCCATAACCAATCCAAACTCTCTGGTGCGTTCAAAAAGGGCCATGAGCATGGTATTGAGCACGCCCAGCGAGGCCAAACCAAAAACGATCAGCAGCATGATATACATCCAGACCTGGTTCAGTTCCAGCATCTCTTTTATCTGCGGGAAAATCTCTTTCCAGGTGAGGACCTCGACACCCTGGCCTTCCAGGATTTTTTCTAATTGAGCTTGGACCCCGTCAACCATCTCCGGCCGGTTCAGCGATATGGCAATCTCATGCACCTTATCCGGAAGGACCAGGAGCTTTCCAAGCTCATCAATGCCCGTGATTACCGCACCCCGGTCGATTTCATCACCGATGCTCTGGAGTACGCCGCGCACAAAGAAAATTTCGTTTCCCAGCGAGCCGTCCGCGGCCTGGGTCAAAATAACCAATTCGTCACCGACATCGACCTCGAGACTTTCTGCCAGCATCTTTCCAAGTACCGCCTCGTTGCCGGAGCGGTCCGTGAGGAACCCACCTTTCAAAAGATGGCTATTAAGCTCGGTTACCCGGGGCTCTTGCTGCGGATCAATACCCCACAGCATAACTCCGGTCGAGTTTTCTCCCGAACTGGCCAGGCCGCTTCCAAAAAGTCTGGGAGAGGCCTGGAGGCCGGATCTTCTTACAGCCGCTAATATATCCGTTCCCCCACCGGTGAGGTAATAATAGATATCCTTGCTTTCAAAGTAACCCTTTTTGTGTATTTGTATGTCGCCGGCGAAGAGTCTCGTGGCATAGTGCACCATCTGGCGGTGCATGCCCTCAACCAGAGAAATCGTAAGGATCATAATACTGAGCGCAAGGGACATGGCCGAAATGGTGATGAGGGTACGCCTCACGTTGCGCCAGAGATTACGCCAGGCCAGCTTAATGACGATCATAAGGAGCTACCGTTTCAGGTTTCGCAAACTAAAAAATTCCTCATCTACATCTACACCGAATTGCAGGCGTTTATAGGTAATCCGGGTCAGTTCGTCCGGTTTGTCCGCCGGGACCAAGGTGGTTACGGATGGGACCGTCCTGCGCCCAAAGGAACGGACCTCGCTAAAGGTCATGGTGCGCATGAGCGTGCCGTCTTCATCATAGAATAGTTCCTTGAGGGGGATAAGGTCTTCTTTCAGGACAATGATGACCACCTTTCCCCAGACCACCGCTGCTTCGGGTTTGGGGACACACTCAATCTCATAAATAAACTGTCCACCTCTCACCCCGCTGAAGGAAAGTCGATAGGTATAATCATCCACAAAGGTGCTCTCTTTTACCAGGTCATCATTGGTAAAATGGCTGCCCATCCAACTGGCCATCATCATAGAACCGGGTATCTTGATCACCCGGTTAATCTTGGGGAGGTAATTCCATATATTCTTCTCTACCTTCAGGGTGGCCACCCCTTTTTCCTTAAGGGGTGCGGTAATCTTTACCAGGGAATACTCTTTGCCGAGAGACCATACGTCCATGGTAAGCGACCGCTGCCAATGCGCGGTGACAATCTCCATGGTCACTTCACCGGAACTGGATTCGCCCCGCCACATCTTATCGATCCGGTCCAGGATTTCTTTCGCCGCAGGTTCACCGGCAAAGGCCGGGGTAAAGAGCAAAAAGAGAAGAAAGGTGGTAAGCACAGCGCTGATCGTAAAAGACCTCATGCAATCATCCTAAGCGAGTTATTACGATTTGGCAAGGGTGTCGAGCGGAAATGGATTCGTAAAAAGTCCTGTCTCCCCTCTCCCGGCGGGTCTCCAAAGGCGATCCGTCGGGGCAAGAGGGGATGAAGGGGAGAGGGGTTTCCGGATGGGAATGAGTTGGATATATGCTATAATAAAAATATGTAACACTTTAGGTTTTTGAAAAATATACCTAAGCAAGGCGCTATAAGGGCCAAAATCCCCCTCAATCCCCCTTTTCCAAAGGGGGAAGTGTTTCTCCTCCCTTTGGAAAAGGGAGGTTGGGAGGGATTGAAGAATACATTTTCAAACAGCTAAAC
>JBFMAZ010000049.1:0-8323 GCA_040755415.1 Thermodesulfobacteriota bacterium
TCCCCCTTTGAAAAAGGGGGATTAAGGGGGATTTTCGAGGCGCCGTTTTCTGGACGACTAGCTCTTTTCAAACAGCTAAAGTGTTACAAATATCGAATGTTAGAAACGTCCATCAGCAACGCCTTCGGTTTTTCGTTTTGGTCATTGCTCTCATTTAGTCATTTGGATTTGTTTCGAGTTTCGTGCTTCGGATTTCGAATTTTCCATCTCCGCGGTTATTTTTCATGAAACTTTTGACGTTACCCTTAAAATCCCCGGCTGGCGCCGCCACCGCCGCTCATCCCCCCGCCAAAGCCCCCGAAACCCCCGCCGAAACCACCGAAGTCGTCGTTCCCAAATCCGCCGCCACGGCCCATAGGCGGGAAAAAGATAAAAGGCAGCCCGCCCATGCGGGAGCGCCTCCTTCCCAGAAGCAAAAAGAAAAATAAAAAGAGGGGCAGGAAAGCCAATACCCAGGAAGGCGAGCTGCGGCGTGCCTTCTTTAGCTCCATCTTTCCGGTAAGCTGGACTCCTGCATCCCGGGCCACAATCTGCGCTAGGGCCAGACTGCCGTTGAGAAGTCCCTGACTGAAATCGCCTCTTTTAAACCAGGGGATTACATAATCATCGAGTATCTGGCCGACCAGGCCGTCGGGCAGTATTCCCTCAACACCATAGCCGGTTTCTATACGCACGCGCCGCTCTTTTTGAGCCAGGAGGATGAGAACGCCCCTGTCTTTCCCCTTTTTCCCTATGCCCCAGTCCTCGTAAAGGCCGGTGGCATAGGTTTCTATGTCGGATCCGCCGAGGTCAGGCAAGGTAACCACTATCAAAGCGGTCCCGGTTTTTTCCCATAACTCCCGGGCCAGGTGGTTGATCTGATTGGCATGGACAGGGGATAAGACCTGTGCGAAGTCGTTGACCGGGCCTTTATGCCGGGGATAAGTGACGGCAAACGCAGACTGGATATAAAGGACAAAAGACAGGAAGAATATAGAGAGAAGAATCCGGCCTACTTTCAGATGACCCCCTTGATCCCGATACGCCGCAGGCGGAGTGACGAGTGACGCTTTGAACTTTGAACTTACCAACCAGTGTCTTTGCGCTATGAAATTTAGCACTAAGGGTCTATAGTCCTGCGGCGGCAAGCTCTTCGACCAGATTTTTTTGCTTGTTGTTCAGCTTACCCGGGACCTTTACCATAATACGTACATACAAATCCCCCCGGCCCGAACCATCCGGGAGCGGGAGCCCGAATCCCTTAATCCGCAGCCTGGTGTTGCTCTGGGTGCCGGCCGGCACACGTACGCTTAAGTTTTTGCCGTCCAGGGTCGGGACATCCACCTGTGAACCGAGGACAACGCTGCTAAAGGATATTTCCCTATCCAGTACCAGATCGAACCCTTCACGCTTGAATTGCGGATGCTCAAGCACCTTGATCTTCAGGTAAAGATTGCCCGGCGGCCCTCCATGTAATCCGGTTCCGCCCTTACCCGGGATGCGCAACTTTTTCCCGTCCTCTATACCTGCCGGTATCTTGACAGAGACCCTTTCCGTGTGCACCCCGCACTGGAAAGAGACGACCTTTTCCGCTCCATTAAGCACTTCTACCAGGCTGACCGGTAATTCTAAGACGATATCTTCACCTTTTTGCCTTACGTCCTGATGAAACCGGAAGTCGCGGCCGGATTGCGGTCCGCCAAAATTATAGTAGAATTGGCGGGAACCTCCCTTTTTGCCTTGCGAGAAGGCCTGGCCCAGGATGTCACCAAAGCTGCCCCCGAACTCCTTAAAGATACCGGAGAAATCAAAACCACGAAAAATGTCTTCCTGCGAAAACCGCTGATGGAACGCTGTTGATCCAACGGTGTCGTATTGCCTTCTTTTTTCCGGATCACTCAGGACGGCGTAGGCCTCGCTGATCTCCTTAAACTTTTCCTCAGCGGCCTTATCCCCTTTATTACGGTCAGGGTGGTACTTTAATGCCAGTTTCCGGTAGGCCTTCTTGATCTCCTCAGCGGAGGCGCTTTTAGGAACTCCCAGGATTTTATAATAGTCTTTGGGCATAATGCATAATGCAGAATACAGAATACAGGAGACAGAATGTTAGAGTTCCCTTTTATTCTGACTTCTGACTTCTGACTCCTCTATTCTGTGGCGGATTTAAGCACTAATATAATTCCCATCCGGAAACTCTAAAGATTCCCCCCTCCCTCGACGGGAGGGGGCGAGGGGGAGGGTGAATAAGCTGAAATTGCCCACTTTTTCACCCCCACCCTAACCCTCCCCCGTCAAAGGGGGAGGGAATATGGGGGTTTCCGGATGAACACTAATATAGTTTCTTAATTGTGCGATGTCAAGCCGACGGCTGATGGCCGGCAGCTTCTGCAAAAGGCAGGTAAACGGTAAAAGTCGAACCTGCTCCTGGCGTACTTTCAAACTCTATGGAACCCCCCATCAGCTCAACAAATTTTTTACATATGGCAAGCCCGAGACCTGATCCTTGTTCTCCGCCTTCTTTCCTGGTTATTTTGGGAAACGGGGTAAATATCTTGTCCTTGTCTTCCGGCTTTATGCCCTGACCGGTGTCGGTTATGGCTATAGCCAGCAAATCCCCCCTTATCCCCCCTTTAGTAAAAGGGGGTGAGGGGGGATTTGGGTCTTGTTGCCGCCGGCAATTCACATTGATTTGTCCGCCCGCCTGGCTGAACTTTACGGCATTATCAAGGAGGTTTCGTAGGATAGTCTGTAAGCCCCTTTTATCTGCGGTGATATGGTCTAATTCCGGTGGCACTTCCCGCCCAAAGGAGATACGCTTATTGTAGGCCATATTTTGCAGATCCATCCAGACCGTATCAATCAGGCCGGTCAGGGAGTGGGGCTCTGGCTGGAGAGTTACACGCCCGGCCTCCAGCCTGGCCATGAGTGAGATATCATCAACCAATGCCAGGATGTGCCTCCCACCCTTCTCGATTATGAGGAGAAATTCACGCTGGTTGCTGTTCAGAGGCCCGTAGTGTTCATTGGCCAGCAATTCGGTAAAACCGAGGATGCCGTTGAGGGGGCTGCGCAGTTCGTGGGAAACCTCTGCGAGAAAGGCAAACTTTTTTTGCTCTGCCCGCTGCAGTTCCCGGCCGGCCCAGCGTAGTTCGTCATAGAGCGACTTTATACGCAGCATAACCTTGACCCGGGTCACCAGTTCAAGGTTATCCACCGGTTGTGTTATGTAATCGTCGGCCCCCAGGTCCATGCCCTTTATCTTGGACTTTAAGTCGTCATAGGTGGCGGTCAGGAACACGATGGGGATATGCCTCATCTCAGGATCGCCTTTGAGTATCCGGCAGACCTCAAACCCATCCATATTCGGCATCTGGATATCCAGGAGAACCACATCCGGACGTTGCTTCCGGGCCAGGCGCACGGCCTCCAGCCCATCTTTGGCAGTAATTACCGCACAGTCAATATTGGTGCGTAACACCTCACTTACCATAAAGCGGACATCGGGATTGTCTTCGGCGAGCAGTATGGCGTACATAGGAGTCTCCATTTCCAAGAGTTGAATAGTTAAGTGGTTGATTGGTTGATTGGTTGATTGGTTTTTCACTACTTCACTACTTCACTACTTCACTACTTCACTACTTCACTACTCAACTACTCAACTACTCAACCAATCAACCGATTCTCTTCCCCAGCCATTCCTCCACTTTTTTAAGGACCTCGGATGGGGAAACAGGTTTAGCTAAATAATCACTGTATCCTTCTTCCAGGGCCTTTTTCTCTTCTCCCTTCATGGCCTTGGCCGTCAGGGCAATGATGGGCACGGCCGCCAGCTCCGGGATGGCCCGCATGCGGCGGGCGGCCTCATAGCCGTCCATGACCGGCATCTGTATATCCATTAGTATAATGTCGGGCTTCTCCCGCTGGGCCACATCTATGGCCTCTTGCCCGTTTGCGGCCGTATAGATGGCATAGCCTCCCGGGCGCAGGGCCTCCTTAAATAAAAAGAGGTTGTCAGGCTGGTCCTCGACGATCAGGACCTTTGCAGGTCTTCTCTCTGCCTTTTCTCCGCCAGGGGTCTCATCTGAAAATCCCCCTGTATCCCCCTTTCCCAAAGGGGGAGCGGAGAGGCTTCCCTTTTCCAAAGGGGGAGCGGAGGGGGTCCCCTTTTCCAAAGGGGGAGCGGAGAGGCTTCCCTTTTCCAAAGGGGGAGCGGAGAGGCTTCCCTTTTCCAAAGGGGGAATGGAGGGGGTCTCCTTTTCCAAAGGGGGAGCGGAGGGGGTCCCCTTTTCCAAAGGGGGAATAGAGGGGCTTTCTTTTTCCAAGGGAGGAGTGGAGGGTATATCCTTTTCCGAAGGGGGACTTGGCGGGTGTCCCGCTGTAGAAAGAGGAAATTCAGCAGATATCCCCCCTTTAGTAAAGGGGGGATGGGGGGATTTGACCGCGCTCCCCTTTTCCAAAGTGGGGATAGGGTATTCGAGGGCGGCCTTTATCTTCTTTAAAAAGACCTCCCGGTCTATTTGCCCCTTAAGAATTACGTCCCGGACGTTGGCCTGTTTCAGGCGGGCCTGTTGCTCTGAAGAGACCTCCATGGCCGTAAGAAGGATAAGGGGGATGTCCCGGAAGCGATCCTCTTTCCTTATCTCCTCGATGAAGGCAAAACCGTCCATCCCCGGCATCTTTAAATCCAGCAGTATCAGATCAGGTAGTCTTTCCCGCATCTTGTTAAGTCCGGCGCACCCGTTGGCAGCGATCTCAAGGTGATAGTCTTCTCCGCGCAGAATAAGCCCTACCTCCCGAATTACGATTGGATCGTCGTCGATGACTAATATGTTCCGGGTCTTCTCACCCTCCGGTCGTGCGGCTATCTGAGAAAGCAAGGCCTTACGGACGTCTTCTACCCTGGTTTGTATGGCCGGGGATATAAGACCTGCGCCCGGCGGCGTTGATTTAATTCCTTCTTGCCTGCGGGGTAGGGTAACGGTGAAGGTAGAGCCCTTGCCCAGCTCGCTTTTCACGGCAATCTCCCCGCCTAAAAGGGCCACCAGCTTTTTTACAATATTGAGCCCCAGGCCGGTTCCTCCATACTTCCGGGTGGTAGAACCATCCAGTTGGCGGAAGGCCTCAAATATACTGGCCAGACTCTCTGCCGGGATACCGATGCCGGTATCGGCTACCGAGATATCGACAAAATCAACCCCGTGGCCGCGGGCATTGAGGCTAATCGATCCCCCCTTATCTGTGAACTTGATGGCATTGGAAAGGAGATTGACCAATATCTGCCTTAGCTTGTCGGCATCACATACGATGGAAGCCGCACCTTCATCTACGGTTACCTGGACTTCCAGCCCCTTTTCCTGCGCCAGTGGCCCGATGGTCGCTACGGTTTCCTTCAGGAATTCCTGCATCGGTATATCAGTATAATTAAGTTCCAGACGGCCGGACTCAATCTTGGAAAGGTCAAGGATATCGTTTATAAGTTGAAGCAGGCTTTGGCCGTTTTTTTCGATAATCTGCAGGTACTTTTCCTGCCGTTCGCCTAAGCCGCCGCCATTGGCCAGAAGCCGGCTCATCCCCAGGATGGCGTTGAGCGGGGTCCGGAGTTCATGACTCATATTGGAGAGAAACTCGGATTTCAGGCGGTCGGCCTCTTCGGCCTGCCTGGTCTTTTCTTCCAGCGCCCTTTGCTGACTTACCAATTCCTCCGCCTGGGACCGCAGCTCTTCATTCATGGCCATGAGTTCTTCGCTCTGGGACTGCAGCTCTTCGTTTTGTGCGGCTAAAAGTTCGTTCTTCTCCCGTAATTCCTCTGCCAACTGCTCTGTCTTGAGGTGTGTCTGTGCCTGGCAGATGCTTATACCAAGCTGGGTATTGACTACCCGGAGAAGTTCCAGGGTGTTATCGCTAAAATCCCGGAGGCTGGCCAGCTCTAAGACGCCGATCAGGTCCGGGCCAAAGGTGATAGGCAGACAGATGATGTGCCGTGGCAGGCCGTGCGCGCTCCCCGCGCTGATGCGGAAGTATTCTTCCGGGACGTCTGAAACCAACAACTCTTTTTTCCCCAGGGCGGCCTGGCCGGGGAGCCCTTCCCCTAAGGTGAACCCTCCTGAAATACCCTCCTTCTCCAGGGCGTAAGTAGCCGCGGGTATGAGCCGGCCCCTGGTTTCATTGGATATATGCAAAAATCCCCCTGTATCCCCCTTTTTCAAAGGGGGAATGTTGGGGGTTTCGCTTTCCAAAGGGGGAATGTTGGGGGTTTCCTTTTCCAAAGGGAGAATGTTGGGGGTTTCGCTTTCCAAAGGGGGAATGTCGGGGTTTCCCTTTTCCAAAGGGGGAATGTCGGGGTTTTCCCTTCCCAAAGGGGGACTTGACGGATACCCCCCTTTATCAAAGGGAAATTTAGCAGATACCCCCCCTTTATCAAAGGGGGGTGAGGGGGGATTTTCTTCACTGTAGAGATAAATCACCCCCATCTGGGCATCGGCGCAGGTAACAATACGGCTCAAGGCATCTGAAAGCAACTCCTCCAGTCTGGCCGGGGCATTTAAGGCCGTAACGATGTCCGCGTAAGCCTCCTGTGCCCCGTACGATTCTTCCAGCTCTCTGGTCTTTTCCTCCAACTGGGTAATGAGTCTCTTTTGTTCCGTTACATCGGAATAGACCTCGATGATACCCAGTAACTTCCCGCTCCGGTCCCGGTAAGGGGTGGCCAGTACCCGGAAGCAGACCTTCCGGCCGTCAGGCGTCTCCCGTTCGTCCTCAATATCTACACGGGCCTTGCCCTGCTTTATCTGCCAGAGTATGCAGTTCTCGGTCTGACAACGCTCTCCGCGCAACAGCTCGTAGCATTTTCGACCCACTATCTCCGTCTTACTGATACCCGTCATATGGCCCATGGCCTGATTGGCGCTGATTACATTGAAGTTATTATCGACCAGCCGCATACCGGTCAAACTGCCGTTATAAATCTGGTCCAGCTCATAGATGACCTTCTCCACTTCCGTCCGGTCCCGGGCGATGCCGATCAGACCGGTCAGGTGTCCATCCTGGTCCCGCAGGGCAGCAGCGGAGAAATCTACCGGGACCTCCTGTCCGTCCTTCCGGAGACAGGTAAGGGGATGATGGCGGACTATGCCTTCGCGCATAACCCTATCCATGATATTTTTTCTGAAGTTTACCTCTCCCTCCGCGAATATGACACCGACGGACTGAGCGACTATCTCTTCTTTTTGATAACCGAGCAGGGATTCGGCAGCATAGTTTACGTCTTTCACCCGGGCATTGTCGTCTATGACCAAAAGGATATCACTCATACTCCTTAAGATATTTTCCGTGTATTGCAGGCTGGTAAGTAATTTCTCCCTGGCTGCGCTTAAGTTGTCGATCATCTGGTTCATGGCCTGACCAAGGATGCCTAGTTCGTCCCTGGTAAGCCTTGTGACCCGCGCCTCGAGGTCGCCCTCCCCCACTCGTGTGCTGACGGCCACCAGGCCCGGTATGGTCCTGGTGATACCCCGGGCCATGACCAGGGCCAGGACACCGCTCAAGAGCACGATGCCGCCGATTATTCCGAGGATTACCCGTCTGATGCTGGCTATGGACCGGAGCATGGATTCTTCAGATATGCCGATGTGGAGGCACCCACGGCCTCCGTCCGCAATAGGTACAGTTACGTTCAGTAAGGTCTCGCCTCCCATCCTGATATGCCGGAGGCTATGGGGCGTTTCAGGAGGAATACAGGGGAGATTGTTCAACTCCTGAGGCAGGTTCCCGCTGAAGGTGTGGACGACAACTTCCCCCTGGCGAACAAGGATGTAGCGGACGTCAGGGTCCATGGCCTTGTGCGTGGCCAATTCCAGCTTAATCTGCCTTATATCTCCGGTACGGAGATATGGTATGATGTGGTTCTGGACCTGGAGGGTCGCCAGGGTGCTTCTCTTATGAAATTCTGTTTCAGTAGACCGGGAGATAAACCCGCCTATGAAGATCTCCATAGAGAGGGCGGCGAGGATCAATAGTCCAATTATTCCAATGATAATCTTGGTACGCAGCCGGATATACATACGGTTATCCTTTCATTTTGTGAAGTACTGTCACAAACTCAACCACAGAGGACACAGCAACGTAGGGTGAGCTTTGCCCACCATCATTGGCGGCGTAGTAGTTTTGGTGGGCTGAGCCCACCCTACATGGCTTTTCCCTAATTCGTTTCCATCCGAAAATCCCCCTGTATCCCCCTTTTCCAAAGGGGGAATGTAGAAGGCCCCCTTTTCCAAAGGGGGAATGTAGAAGGCCCCCTTTTCCAAAGGGGGAATGTAGAAGGCCCCCTTTTCCAAAGGGGGAATGT
>JBFMAZ010000050.1:0-4635 GCA_040755415.1 Thermodesulfobacteriota bacterium
CTCCCAACCTCCCTTTTCCAAAGAGAGGAGAAACACTTCCCCCTTTGAAAAAGGGGGATTAAGGGGGATTTTTGAGTCGCCGTTTTCCGGACGACTAGCTCTTTTCAAACAGCTAAACTGATACTTTTTAATGAATTCGTAAAAGTTCTGAGATCGTCATGCCGGACTTGATCCGGCATCCAGAACATATTGAATTTACTGGATTCCGGCTGGAGTTTACCCCGTACTTGATACGGGGCCGGAATGACAGAAAACGGCCTTTTCTGACTTTTTACGAGGCCATCACTCTTAATTAAAGGAGAACGGTTATGAAGTTAAAAAACAAAGGGTTTATGTCTATAATAGGATTGTTAACCTTTACTCTGGCGGCCTTACTGGCCTTGACATCTTCTCATTCTCTGGCGGCTGGTTTTATCCAGGTAAAAGGCTCGGATACAGAGGTAAATGTGGTGCAGAGGATGGCGGAGATTTATATGCAGAAGACTAAAGGCGCGGCAATCGCCGTCACCGGCGGAGGTTCCGGTGTAGGTATCGCGGCTATTATCAATCGCACCACTGACCTGGCCAACTCATCACGCGCCATGAAACCACAGGAGCTGCAGCAGGCCAGGACGAACGGTGTAGATCCCATAGCTATTGTCTTTGCCATGGACGGGCTTTCGGTGATAGTAAATCCTGCCAACACGGTAAAGGGGCTTACCCTGGATCAGATCGGCCAGATTTATCGCGGGGAGGTAAAAAACTGGAGCCAGGTGGGCGGGCCGAACCTCCCCGTCACCCTTTATGGACGCCAGCCGAATTCCGGGACCTTTGTGTTTTTCCGGGAGTCCGTGGTGCGTGGGGACTATGCCAATACCATGAATCAGATGAACGGCAATGCCCAGATCGTTGAGGCCGTAAAGCGCGATAAGGGCGGTATCGGCTATGTAGGTATAGGCTATGTGGTAGATGATAAGGGTAAGGTAACACCAGGCATCAAGGTCCTGAATGTGGCTAAAGACAAGAATAGCAAGGCCATGAGTCCTGCTGATGCCAGGAACATAGAAAGCGGCGCTTATCCCATTGTGCGTCCCCTCTATCAGTACTTTGATAAAGCAAGCCGGGGAAAGGTAGCGGGATTTGTCGGCTTTGAACTCGGCCCGGAGGGGCAAAAGATAATCTCAAAAGAGGGATTTTTCCCGGTTACTGCCGGATACAGAAGGTATAACGCCCGGTATGGCTTCTAAAGCAAATAAGTCCCTCCTGCCCCCCTTTAACAGAAGTGGGGTGAGGGGGGACTTTAAACCAAAGAGGTCTGGCTGGAAAAGGACTAAGGAACGGCTGATAGCCTCCTTTTTCTTTTTTAACGGGATTATTTCCATTATCATCCTGTTAGGTATCTTTTCTCTGCTCTTCAGCGAAGGCCTGCCGGCCTTCAGGGAGATTCAAGTCTCCGATTTCTTGCAATCCATCTGGAATCCCACCTCTTATGTGAAGCCTACGTATGGTATGGGAGCCATGATTGTCAGCACACTCATGGTGACTTTCGGGGCGCTTTTGATCGCCGTGCCGATTGGTCTGGCCTGTGCAGCCTACCTGGCCGAGATAGCCCCCCCCCGCGTCCGGGAAATCCTCAAGCCGATTATCGAGATACTGGCTGGAATCCCGTCCGTCGTTGTAGGCTTTCTGGGGATAGTGGTAGTCAATCCACTTATTGCCTGGGTCTTTGGCATACCAAACGGCCTAAACGGCCTGAATGGATCCATACTACTAGCCATTATGAGTCTGCCGACTATTATCAGCCTTTCTGAGGATGCCATTGTGGCGGTTCCAAAGACCTACAAGGAGGCCTCCCTGGCCTTGGGAGCAAGCCGGTGGCAAACACTGGTACGCGTCACTATCCCGGCTGCGCTGTCCGGGATTATCGCCTCCATTATGCTGGGGATGGGAAGGGCGATTGGGGAGACCATGACCGTGCTTATGGCCACGGGCAACGCTCAGGCCATGCCCCACTCGTTTCTGGACGCCGTACGTACCATGACGGCCACGATTGCCATCGAACTCGGCGAGGTCCCGTTTGGCTCGGCCCACTATCATGCCCTTTTTGTTATCGGCTTTGTCTTGTTTGTAATGACTTTTCTGGTTAATCTCGTCTCCGATATTATCCTCCAGAAGTACCAGGAAGTGGAGCAGTAATGAAGAAAGAGACGGTAGAGGCCCTCGGCTTTAATTTGTTCCGCTTGGGCAGCGTTTTTGTGGTTATTATCCTGGGGTTCATCCTGTTTGATATTTGCTATAAGGGGATTGGTGTTATCTCCTGGGAATTCTTAACGACGGAACCTCGAATGGGTATGACTGAGGGCGGTATATTCCCGGCGATAGTCGGCACGGTCTATGTTACCGTGATTACAGCCTTGTTTGCCGTTCCCCTGGGCATGTTTGCCGCCATTTATCTTAACGAGTATGCCCCGCATGGCCCGCTTACCCGTATCATACGTCTTTCCATTCGTAATCTCTCTGGCGTTCCCTCCATTGTCTATGGGCTATTCGGTGTAGCTATCTTCGTGCGCACCCTCCATTTTGGCGCCTCCGTGCTGTCAGCGGGGCTGACGTTAGGGCTTCTTACCCTGCCCTGGACGATTACGGCGAGCGAAGAGGCCCTCAAAACCGTACCTAAAAGTTACCGCGATGGGGCTCTGGCCCTGGGGGCCACCAAGTGGCAGGCCATACGCACCAATGTTCTGCCCTATGCCGTACCCGGAATGCTTACCGGAACGATTCTGGGACTGGCCAGGGCCGCGGGTGAGACCGCGCCCATCCTCTTTACCGGCGCGGCCTTTTTTCTCCCGTTCCTGCCGGACAGCCCCTTCAGTCAGTTTATGGCCCTGCCTTACCACCTGTATGTCCTGGCTACCCAGCACCATGACGTGGAAAAGGTAATGCCTCTGGCCTACGGCACGGCCCTGGTCTTGATCGCGCTTGTGGTCGGTCTCAACCTAGTTGCGGTAATTATCCGGTACCATTTTCGCAAGAAACGAGGTTAAGAAATTTTTATGCCGGAAGAAGCCAAGATATGGACGGAAGGACTTAACTTTTTTTACGGCCCGGTTCAGGCCCTTCATGATATAAGCATCCGGATACCGCCCCATAAGGTCACGGCCTTTATCGGGCCTTCGGGGTGCGGAAAGAGCACTTTTCTACGCTGTTTAAACCGTATGAATGAGACCATCACAGGTGCGCGGATAGAAGGTAAGGTCATACTGGATGGTCAGGATATTTACGCCCCTTCTGTGGATGTCGTGGATATCCGGCGGCGCATCGGCATGGTCTTTCAAAAGTCCAATCCATTTCCAAAGTCTATTTTTGACAACGTGGCCTATGGCCTGCGTATTGGCGGCCTAAGGGATAAGAATAAACTGGCCGAGATTGTGGAAAAGGCCCTTATCAATGCTGCTATTTGGGATGAGGTCAAGGATCGACTTCAGGAATCCGCCATGGGTCTTTCCGGCGGGCAGCAGCAGCGCCTTTGCATCGCCCGGGCCCTGGCAGTTGAACCGGAAGTCCTGCTTATGGATGAGCCGGCATCGGCCCTGGATCCGATTGCCACCCAGCGTATTGAAGAATTAATTCACCAACTCAAAGAAAAATATACTATAATTATCGTCACCCATAATATGCAACAGGCGGCGCGGGTATCAGACATTACTGCGTTTTTTTACCTAGGAAGGCTCATTGAGGTTGATGATACGGAGACGATATTTACCAGACCAAAGCTCAAACAGACCGAAGATTATATCACCGGCCGATTTGGCTGATGCTGGAGAGAGACCATGCCCACCACCTTCCACCAAGAACTGGCAAATTTAAAGATCAAGCTTCTGGAGATGTCTTCTCTGGTTGAGGAATCGTTGAAAGACACCATCCTTGCATTTAACAAGCGCAATATATACCTGGCCCATTGTGTAATAGACAAGGACGAAGTGATAGACCGGCTGGAAAACGAGATAGATCATCAGTGTCTGAAGCTCCTGGCCCTCCAGCAGCCCATGGCTATAGACCTGCGTTTTATAACCACGGCCATGCGCATTAATATAGACCTGGAGCGTATGGGCGACCAGGCCGTTAATATCGCCGAACGTGTTGTCCTTCTGGCCGACGAGCCTTTTATGATTAAACCCCTGGGCCTGAACAGGATGGCCGGCCATTGTCAGGAGATGCTGCGGGAGGCCATAGACTCTTTTGTTAATCAAGATACCCGTGTCGCCGCGTCTGTCTGCGCGCGGGATGACACTATAGACAATCTTTACTTAAAGGTGGTTTGTGACATACTGGAACACATGATGAACGATCCATCGACCATTACTCAAGGGGTTCATCTCCTCATCATCGCCCTTAATCTGGAGCGCATAGCCGACCTGGCTACCAATATTGCTGAGGATGTTATTTTCATGGTCGAAGGCCGGGTTATAAGACATATTAGCGAGCAGGGGAAGGAGGGTGAAAAGGCTTAAGTTCAAAGTTCAAAGTTTAAAGTTTAAAGTTCAAATGAATGCCAAAGGTTAAAACGTCACTGGTCATTGGTTAAGTTGGAAAGATGGCTCACTTTTACCAGTGACAACTGACTATTGACTAATGACATCCACTATCTCACCGGCT
>JBFMAZ010000051.1:0-26393 GCA_040755415.1 Thermodesulfobacteriota bacterium
GACCGTTTGGTTCATCACAGCGTCATCCTGGAACTAAATTTGTCCAGTTACAGACTGGAACAATCCCGCAAGGCAAAGGAAACCGGTGTGGCACTACTGGCTCAATCACAAGCACAATGAACTGGAGATTTGAAAACTGAATAAAAGGAACATTCGAAAAGCTATCAGACTCAACATAAAAAAACGGGAATTATAATTGTCGTTGAACGGGAAAAATAGTTGACGTTAATCATTTCAATCCTTGTTTTAATGGAATGTCCTCTAATGCTGTAGATGCCATATCTATCCCTCCTAATTTCTCTAGTTTCAATCCTTGTTTTAATGGAATGTCCTCTAATGCCATATCATGCGGTCGCCTGGTATCTCTGTCGGAGACAAGTTTCAATCCTTGTTTTAATGGAATGTCCTCTAATGCATTAGTCGTCATCAACCTCGCTCATGTAGAGCCGGGTTTCAATCCTTGTTTTAATGGAATGTCCTCTAATGCATACCTCTGCCAGAAGGCTACTGGCGCTGTCGTCGATGTTTCAATCCTTGTTTTAATGGAATGTCCTCTAATGCGCGGATCTCCGCCTGGACCGAGTTGTCTGCGATGTGGGTTTCAATCCTTGTTTTAATGGAATGTCCTCTAATGCGAGCGGATCAGGGGCGGTTTTGGAGGGCAGGCGGTGTTTCAATCCTTGTTTTAATGGAATGTCCTCTAATGCTGCGGGCTGGTAGTATGTTTGTAGTTCGGTCTGCATGTTTCAATCCTTGTTTTAATGGAATGTCCTCTAATGCGTTAAGACACAATATATAGTATGCCTTATTGTATAGTTTCAATCCTTGTTTTAATGGAATGTCCTCTAATGCGTGGACTCAGTAAGGTAGATGAGTTAGCCCGTACCGTAGTTTCAATCCTTGTTTTAATGGAATGTCCTCTAATGCGAGTCCCGACAGGATTGATGCCTATCTGTCGGGTGAGGTTTCAATCCTTGTTTTAATGGAATGTCCTCTAATGCCCTGCCGTCCTCGGAGATATACCCCTCCGAGTACGCGTTTCAATCCTTGTTTTAATGGAATGTCCTCTAATGCTATAAATTATTGTACTATTTTGTTGATTGCTGCCCGTTTCAATCCTTGTTTTAATGGAATGTCCTCTAATGCCGCATGGTTGCGTGATAATATGGATAGTTCGCAGTAGTTTCAATCCTTGTTTTAATGGAATGTCCTCTAATGCTTTGGATGCAATCGAGTATAAAATCTTGCACTAATAGTTTCAATCCTTGTTTTAATGGAATGTCCTCTAATGCAAGATAAGTTAATATATATATGAGCCTCTGTTATGAATGTTTCAATCCTTGTTTTAATGGAATGTCCTCTAATGCGAGGTGGTCATTTTCGGAAGACAGGGGGATCAGGTGGTTTCAATCCTTGTTTTAATGGAATGTCCTCTAATGCCTCTTTCATGGATCGGTTTTTTACGAAATCGATCCCGTTTCAATCCTTGTTTTAATGGAATGTCCTCTAATGCCCCTCTCCAACTCTTCCCTTTTCTTTTTTAGCTCAGTTTCAATCCTTGTTTTAATGGAATGTCCTCTAATGCTGAATCACTTCCATCTGCATCTAAAGTTAAGATTTAGTTTCAATCCTTGTTTTAATGGAATGTCCTCTAATGCAATATATAAATCATGTGAATGTCCTAAATGGTGTAAGTTTCAATCCTTGTTTTAATGGAATGTCCTCTAATGCTTTTAGTGTTAAAGTCTTTAGCTCAGAATAATATTTGTTTCAATCCTTGTTTTAATGGAATGTCCTCTAATGCCATAAAATGCTATTATAATAATAGCATTTTTCATGCGTTTCAATCCTTGTTTTAATGGAATGTCCTCTAATGCCTGCCTGCACGTTGAGCAAGGTTTTTTTGCGTAAGGTTGTTTCAATCCTTGTTTTAATGGAATGTCCTCTAATGCTCTAAAGAACCATATTGTTTTGAATTTACTAACGACCGTTTCAATCCTTGTTTTAATGGAATGTCCTCTAATGCTTAGATAACAATCTTTCTTTAGCACTAACTCCTCCAGGTTTCAATCCTTGTTTTAATGGAATGTCCTCTAATGCTTTATTAGCAATTGGTATAGTACAATCAGCCCTATGGTTTCAATCCTTGTTTTAATGGAATGTCCTCTAATGCCCGGGACCACCGTAGATTTTAACTGTCTTGTCATTATGTTTCAATCCTTGTTTTAATGGAATGTCCTCTAATGCATAAATAATCATTGTATGTCCTAATCCAAGTGTTGTGTTTCAATCCTTGTTTTAATGGAATGTCCTCTAATGCCAGATACATTTCAATCTCAAGTTGCTGGCGTAATCGTGTTTCAATCCTTGTTTTAATGGAATGTCCTCTAATGCATTATATAGAAAGTTGGCTAACCAGTCCTTATTTTGTTTCAATCCTTGTTTTAATGGAATGTCCTCTAATGCACCGCCAGGACCAAGTAAGGAAGTACCTACTTATGGTGTTTCAATCCTTGTTTTAATGGAATGTCCTCTAATGCTGTTTAGAAAATATTTGGCTAAATATAGTATTGATTGTTTCAATCCTTGTTTTAATGGAATGTCCTCTAATGCGTGATGCTTATGCTGCTGCTATTACTACGCAAATAAGTTTCAATCCTTGTTTTAATGGAATGTCCTCTAATGCCATGAATTCGTCAAGGTTTTTCATGCTTTCTCCTTTGTTTCAATCCTTGTTTTAATGGAATGTCCTCTAATGCCCTAGCTTTAGACATTTTTCTTCTACGTTCTTCAGGTTTCAATCCTTGTTTTAATGGAATGTCCTCTAATGCGGTATAACAGCACTTCATCGTCATTGCATACCGGATGTTTCAATCCTTGTTTTAATGGAATGTCCTCTAATGCCAGTAGCATTAATGGGGATTGAATTCACTGAAGAAGTTTCAATCCTTGTTTTAATGGAATGTCCTCTAATGCCAGGCAGAAAAACAAAATCAATCTCCCTTATAAAATGTTTCAATCCTTGTTTTAATGGAATGTCCTCTAATGCTCAGGAAGCAATAGTGCAAGAAACAATTTTGATTGAGTTTCAATCCTTGTTTTAATGGAATGTCCTCTAATGCCACCGTAGCGACGGATAATTACATCAGAGTCATCATGTTTCAATCCTTGTTTTAATGGAATGTCCTCTAATGCCATTTTATTTTCTTCCTATACCAGGAACAGGAATTTAGTTTCAATCCTTGTTTTAATGGAATGTCCTCTAATGCTCAGGAAGCAATAGTGCAAGAAACAATTTTGATTGAGTTTCAATCCTTGTTTTAATGGAATGTCCTCTAATGCCATTAAGAAGTGTAATAGCCATACTCACACCTCACAGTTTCAATCCTTGTTTTAATGGAATGTCCTCTAATGCTCATGATTATCAATAATCTTACTATGGCCATGATAGTTTCAATCCTTGTTTTAATGGAATGTCCTCTAATGCAATCATCTGCGCCGTTTAGCTATTGATCTTAATTTCTTGTTTCAATCCTTGTTTTAATGGAATGTCCTCTAATGCAAAACTAATACGCCAAGAGCAAATGAATATTTTTTCTGTTTCAATCCTTGTTTTAATGGAATGTCCTCTAATGCTATAATGTTGTGTGTTATGATACTGCTGAAGAGGAGTTTCAATCCTTGTTTTAATGGAATGTCCTCTAATGCTTCAATCAATTGTTCTTTAGTATCAGTCTCTAGTGTGTTGTTTCAATCCTTGTTTTAATGGAATGTCCTCTAATGCTCTGAGTTACCAGTGTAATAGTATGACATAGAAAGTTTCAATCCTTGTTTTAATGGAATGTCCTCTAATGCAATAACATTTCCATTAGATTCTAATTCGTATCGAGCGTTTCAATCCTTGTTTTAATGGAATGTCCTCTAATGCACCAAATGGCAGGTAGGGCAGCAGGTTACCGTCCAGTTTCAATCCTTGTTTTAATGGAATGTCCTCTAATGCAAAAATTGGGGTGCGGTAAAAACTTCAATTACACGAAGTTTCAATCCTTGTTTTAATGGAATGTCCTCTAATGCATTCAACTTTACAATTGGTTTACCTTCAGATTTTCCGTTTCAATCCTTGTTTTAATGGAATGTCCTCTAATGCCACCGAAAAGCGTATCTAGCGCCTTTAGCAGTATAATGTTTCAATCCTTGTTTTAATGGAATGTCCTCTAATGCCAGAACGTCTTTCTGCTCCTAAAAACACCAAAATACCGTTTCAATCCTTGTTTTAATGGAATGTCCTCTAATGCTAATGCAGGAGCTGTAGTGCCCGTCCCTACTGCTAAAGTTTCAATCCTTGTTTTAATGGAATGTCCTCTAATGCGGGTTTTTGTGGCGATATTTATCAAAGCTCTTTCTTGTTTCAATCCTTGTTTTAATGGAATGTCCTCTAATGCCCATCAAGACTTGAATCATAGCAGTGCATCGTAACAGTTTCAATCCTTGTTTTAATGGAATGTCCTCTAATGCTGCATTTTCCCTGAATCTCTAATTTTTTGGCTAGGTTAAGGCCAAAATAGAAAGGGTCTTTTTGATACTTTTTCGTTCTTGCACCCCCGGTAAAACCGGCTTTTTGCATAGTCCTTACATATTTTTCAGCCATAAATAACCCATAATATCAATACATTGTGCGGTACAAGCGTTCAAACGCAAATATTTTTGTAGCAGCAATCGAGGCAGCGTGCCTTGCTGACCGTCTTTTTCGGGTAAAATCCTGTCTGTGTTATAAGCAATGTTTCCTTCACGGCTTCAAGGGCAAAGGCGAAATCCTTCTCTGTAAATTCTATTTCTTTTACCAGATTATTGCTCCGCAAATAGCAGATATACCCTCGTCGTACCTCCTTCCCGTAGTTCTCCCGAATCAATAATCCGTAAAGTACGGACTGGTAACGATGCGTCTTGAAGGTGTATTCATGGTACTCAGCAAACTTGTAATCTAAAGGGGCCAGCGTACCATCGGACAGCCACAGCACCTCATCAACTTCCCCTTTTATGTGATAGCGTTCTGAGGCCATCCATACCAGAGTTTCCTTGTCCACCACGCCCAGCTTCTTACGGAGATATTCGCGATTAATCTTAGCCTTGTTTTCATGAAGTTCCCTGCCCTTGAGGACTTTGTATCTCTTTTCTTCATGTTGCGGGATATGCAAACAGTTCATGTAATAAATAAACCGCGGGCAAAACAGATATTCAATGACCTCCGAAGGCGTGACAAAGACCTCACCCTCAAGGGAGGCCGCATTAGAAGAATTTGGCCAGGATCTCATCGCTCACCAGTTTCCGGTCAAAAGCCTGCCCCAGGGTCCGTACCTTTTTGAAATCATCATCACACATGGGGTAGATGTAAAGAGAGTCTTCCTCCAAATTTATTAAATCTCCGCACTTAAGGGCCAGCTCGTCTATCTGATTCCGGTTCAGGTTGCCCAGAAACACGCTCTTCTGTACCCGGTATAGTCCGTAGTCCTTGCAGGCCTGGGCTACCTTGTTGCGCGTCTTATTAGCCGTAATATCGTAAACTACCCAGGTTTTCATAGTTCAGGCCCCCACATCCTGAATCATCCCATTAGCAATCCTATGGCATTCGAACTGGATGGTATCCCTCTGCTTTATATTCCGGCCATGATACCGAATAGTCTTATCAAATTCTTCATTCAAATTCTGTATAAGGAGGGCCTTACCCTCTTTATTCAAGGTCAGGCCGCCCTTTACCTCATCAAAGTAATCCTTCTTAACTTTCCTCTGGCTAAAAAGATATACCACTGTCCTCTCCGCAAGAACGCGGAAGGGTTCGATGACATCAAAGACGAGAGACTTTTTATTATAATTGTCCGTGTGCAGGAAACCGACATAAGGATCAAGACCGGCTATGATGCACGCCTTTTCAACCAGAGAATAAAGCACTCCATAACTATAGTTAAGCAGACAGTTGAATTCATCCCTGGCCGGATTGCGGCTCCGGCCATCAAACTTAAAGCGCTCTGGCATTATGTAGCTAAGGGCGGCGAAATAACTGCGCCCGTTCACGCCTTCCAGGCCCATGAGGCTCCCCCGTTTTTCGTCCAGGATCCCGGAAAGTTCCGCCATCCTGGCCCGTGTCTCTCTCAGCGTACCGATATACTCATCGAGTGTTTCTTCTTTTTCCTCACGGGGCCGTTTAAGTCTTTCCAGAAAGTCGATCTGGTTATCGGCCTTGGCCAGAACCCATTCCCTGGCCAGGTTAAAACCACGTTCGTCCAGGGCGTATTCCAATTGCCGGCGCCGGATAAGGGTGGTGCTGCCCAATTTGGAGTGCCACACGCGGCCATAGGGATCGCCGTACTCATCGAGAAAGATTACGTCTATATTATTCTCCATGGCGAACTTGAGCGCATCGGTCGAGATATAGGCGCTCGTGGTAATCATGATACTTTGGACTTTTTTGGCCGAGACCTCAAAGACCTTGTCTTCATTTTTAACCAGGAAACAGTTGTCTTTCTTGCGCAGATACGAGCCGTAGGTGTTTATGACCAGTTGCATAGCATTATATAAAAAGCTATCTCAAGAGATACTTTTCAAACTCCTGTACATTCTTTTCAAAAAAACCTCTCACCTGGTGCCACCGCCAGTCTTCATCTTTTATCAAAATAACAGGGTCCGGATCGATTTCAGCATCTTCAAAATAGAATATGCTTTTGAGTACGTGGTACCTGTTAATACCTGAACCGCGAAAACGCTTATTAAACACTTGGCAAAGCTCTTTTATGCTGAGCTTAAGCTTTAGTACCGCATATAGGTCATAAAAATCCTTCTTTGCTCCTCTTTGCGAGATGGTCTTGATCTTTTCTGCTGCTATGTCCCTCCAATCCGCTACTCTAATGCCACGCCAGATAGTCTCTGGATAGATTAAAGGTTCCGGGTAGAACAAAAAAGATAACTTCACGCCCTTTAGTTCACAGTGAAGTGTTCCCTCAGTTGCGAAAAATATTTTTCCAGGAGCAATTTTATTTGCGATTATGTCGGTATTAAAAGGTACAGGAGAAAAAAAATCGAGATCCAGAGACATCCTGTGACCGAGTTGGAGGGCAAGGCCGGTGCCGCCGGCAAGATAGAAACCACTTGTTGCCGTCGAGATGTCAGCGATGACTTCCACAGTCTCAGAGGTAACTACATCTTCAATCATGTTATCTCCTCCGGCTGTATTTGAAAATAGAGAATCCAGAAAGACCGCGTGCGGGGTGACAGACCTTTTCTTGTTTTTACCACCTGGATTATCTTTTCATCTGAATAAAGCCTTCTTAAGGCCTTTAAGTCCCTTTCATCCCCATAATCCAGTATCCTGGCAATTACGTAATCGGCGTGCTTTTCCAGGTCTATTTCCCCGCCATCCCAGAAAAGCACAGGGTTAAATATAGTCTTTGGCATGGGCTAGTCCCACTTCTCACGTATGGCTGCTAATGCGATAATCCACAGCACTTTTTATACTTTTTCCCACTTCCACATGGACAGGGTTCATTCCGCCCTACTTTGGGCGGGGCGCAACCATCTGCTCGCCTCTTCTCACAAACTCGTCAACCGCCTTCCGATTTGTCTATCCTGCCGGTATGTACCGGTTCTCTATCAAAGATAGAGATAACCCCGGCATGCTTAGATGTTTTCAAGTTAATATTTGACTTTAAAAAGGCGGCTAATACTGCATAAAAGGCGGAATAATATGCCCTATTGACGATAGACCTTGGGCTGAGGTTGTCGTGTAACATTTTTTGAGCGTCGGAAAGCGTTTCTTCAGCCTGTCTGAGGCGGTAGGTGAAAAGGGCCTCTTTGTCTCTCATATAACTACCCCCTCTTCCACAATATTTTTCACTATGGGAGACGACCGCAAGGGTGAATTTTCAATTTCATCTTTTGTAAAAATCAAAAGGGAGATAACCATAAAGTTTTCAAAACCCACCTCCCATGCAATATCGAGGATTTTCTCTTTAAGCTGTTTATCCAATGAAGGGACTTCCACAAAGACATCCAAATCCGAGTACTCGTCCGCATCGCCCCGTGCCCTTGAACCGAACACCCGGAAATCTATAAGGCGGACGACCCCTGACAGCCTTTCTTTCAGCTTTTTTGCTACTTCATAGTCTTTAGAAGTCATTCAGATTGCCTCGACTCAATTCTTATTTTTGATTCTTCAACTCTCTTAACCCCTGAACTCCTTCACTCTCTAATTTATCGATATAGCTATGGATTGCAGACTTAAAGTCCACCAGAGTCTTTTCAAGACCCTCCACAAGTGGGTTCAGGTCTTCCCACCTCAGACTAAAGCTATAAGCATGGACAAAGAAATGTCTGAAGGAAAGATAATTGATTAGAGTATCATATAAGTCGTTGGGGATAACTCCTATGTCCAAGGATTGCTTCACCAGGTCTTTGTGCCAAGTAGGGGTGTCCTTTATTGCCATCCGTCGAAACGACAGAATCCTTTTCAAAATGTTTTCAATGCCGTTGTAACAGTTATGGATGAAGGTAGCTATGGCCGCCAACTCGGCGACTGAATAATCTGATTCTCCGGCCTTTAGGATAGAAGATAGTTCGGATATCACAGTATCTATGTTTTCAAACTCTGCCTCACAGCAGTCTTTAAGCCGCTGACTGGTCATAGACAAGTTTTCCTTCTCTGATAACGATGCTCTTAAGTTTGGTTATTTTGCCTGAGAGGTTGATTATATCTACATTCTTGGACATGGTTCTCAAAAGTTCTCCGTAAAATTTAAAAAAAATTCCTGGCGGCACGTCCGCCACCGCAAAATCGTAATCCTTTGCCTCTCCCGGCTCTTTGTACAACGAAGACCCGATTAAATACATCTTCCCAATGCCATATTTTCTGGCAATCTCAATTGCCTTATCAAGCTCATCTTTTGGTATCATAGTCTTCCTCTTAATTTCTTCAGTCTTCTTCTACCCTGTGAAAATCTGCCTTCTGTGTTCTATTCTTTTTTGTCTTTTATCCGTCTTCTGGCGGTCTGTGTTCTGTCTTCTGTTTTTATCACCGTCCCAAATCCCCTCGACACCGATTTCCCAATGCCCCAGTAGTCAGGGATTTCAAAGTTCACGGAGAACGTGCCAAGGAAGCCGAGCATGGGCGTGGCTTTGAGTTTTGTCTGGACTTCTTTCAGATTTTGAATATTTGCCTTGATCGGCTCCGGCACAGTATAGCCGAGGCTTTTTGACATGGAGATGATATTGCCAATGAGAATGCTTTCCAGAAGTTCTCTCTTCTTCGCCCAACTCCCAAGCCGCTGATACTTTTCATAGTTCTTTTCATTCAGGGCAAGCCAGGGGGTGAGGAAGGAGTAGTGCTGAACGGTCTCAGTGGTTTTTATTGAGGTATGATGAAATTCTAATTCTGTAGTGAGGATAGTATAATTTTCATACCCTAAAAAAGGTGTTTTTGTTACCAATTCAAGATTGGCAAGGAGTTCTGCTCCATCTTTGAATCCAACAAGCAGACATTCACCATTAATTATCTTATACTGAACCAGAGGATAGTGGTAATCAACTTTCCCGTCTTCACGATGTTGATGAAGTAATCGTTCTTCAGGATGGAGATTGGACACTGCCCCACGCAAATCTTTAGTTTTAACTTTCCGATCAAGCGGTCGGTCAAACTTGAGCTTGAGAATACAGAGGCTTATTTTATCATTCATAATATTAACACTCCCCCGGTGGGATCATCATCTAAAACCAAGCCTTGATCCGTAGAATAAAATCTATCGTGTAAGATCCACTGTCCCAAATATTCAGTTGCAATATCCTGTGGATCAAATCCGCATTTTGCATACACACTAACCGAAATTTTTGCTATCCTGCCTGCAATTGCTCGCCATGCCTCTCTACGCTTCCAGCGGTCGTCTATTTTATTTGCTTTTGTCATCTCATCTTTTAATTCAGGATCCTGTTTTATAACGAGAAAGGTGTATTTCTCTCGTTCTTTTCCCCGAAGTAGTTCCCTGACAGACTTATCTTCCTCCCATCTGGCAAATTTTTTAAGATGCTCCATCCCTGTATCCTTCTTTGCGGTCAACATCTCAAAGTAGCGATCTGCGAGGGGTAGAATATCCCTTTCTTCAATCTCTGTAATCTCCTCTGTTAGCTGTCTGGTAACCTGCAAATGAACATCATCGTACACCATATCAGTATACCGTTTCCCCTGTTCATTGCTCAGGTCAACAACTTCAACAGTTGCCGGATGAGATAGTCTGCCGTTGCGATTACAACGGCCGGCAATTTGAATTAAACTGTCAAATGGAGCAAAGTCTCGAATTACAAAATCCATATCAATGTCAACTCCTGCCTCTATGCACTGAGTTGACACAACAATACAGGGATTATCTTCCTTGATAGTCTTTATAACATCTAACCTATCCCGTGGCGTTACATCTGCACTGAGGAAAAATAAGGGGATGTTAGAAAACTCACGAGGCCAATCATCAGCCAGTTTATCACGCACAAGCCGGGCGCTCCTGCGGGTATTCAGTGTAATCAGCACCCGTTTGTTTTTTTTAAGCCACTCATCTCGGTGACTAAAAACCTCATTACAGAAATCACTTATCTTAAGTTTTTCCTGAAGCCTAAACTGCAACTTATATCGGTTGAATGTCTTAAAATAAACAGAGTAATCTTCTATGAGTGGTTTTGCATCCGAAATGATGGCAGGGAGTGTAGCCGACATCAACAAAACACTGCTGTTACCAAGCCTTACCAGACATCTCAATATTTCTTCCAAAGGCTTCCATAACTTACAAGGAAGAGACTGAACCTCATCCATTACAATTAAAGAGTCGCACAAATTATGAAACCGCATCTGGTACCTTGTCTTTGTATCCATCAGAGTCATTAAGAACTGGTCATAAGTGGTAATTGTCAATTCCGTTCGCCATGTATCAACAAAAAAGTGTTCAGCATCTTCCTCTAATCCCTGCTTATATTTTCTATCAGACAGGGAATGACTTGTTAAAAACCATGAACCATCGGCCTTTTGACCACCAGTTGTCAGGAGAGATTCATATTCCCTTGTTGTCTGGTCAATTACAGAGAGAAATGGCAACACAATTATTGCCTTCGGGCATAGTCCTTTCTCGCTCATCTTCTCACGTAATTTTAAAAGCCATGTGGCAGAAAGCATCGTTTTGCCACTACCTGTTGGTGCTGTCAGGCTAAAGATACCAGGTCTTTCAATCTCATCAATCTGGCTTTTTAGATCAACTCTTAGTGATTGTCGGATTTTATTAACCGGTTTATCTTCTGGCGAGCCAATCTTTTGGTCAACCCATTGAGACATCCAGTATCTTGGCTCTCTGTGTAGGTACTTTTGAGGTTCTTTTACGGCAAGAAGTGCCTTATCAGCCTCAAGTAAAAGAGAAAAGAGCAACTGGGTTTTTAGCCTAAAGATAAGGGCATCCTCAATTGATAAGCCCTCAAATTCAGGCAGGACAGAATCATCAAGATATTTTAAAGCCTTTGCCCAAGGACGCCCCTCAAGATTTAGCCTTGAAATATCAAGACCACAATGCTGATTTAACCCATCGGCTTGCAAGGTTGCAATCTGCCGCTTTAAAATTTTGGGCAATATTCCGCTACCTATGTCCCGTAATCTTTCTGCCAACGGTAATTTTCTGTGGTGGCCGAAGACAATAGCAGATACCATCATTGCCTCCAGTGCCTCCCACCTTTCCTCTCTGGAAAGTAAAAGAGTGAGAAGCATGGACATTGGCGTATGAGCTTTATCCATTGGGTCGCCGGTGTAGACAGATGGATTCTCAATATATTCCTGAAATGCTTTTGTCCCTTTTCCTATATCATGCAAAATAACTACTTTCTGAATAAGTACCTTAACTTCCGGTGATACTACACTCTTTGAATGCCAACCGCAGAGGCTGTCTATTGCGGATTTAACTTGAGCAATGTGCTCAGAAAGTTGGAGGTCTGGATGAGATTTCAGTTTGGTCATAAAAACATTACAATCTTATCGTGAACTTTATATGCCTGGTTTGTCTCTGCAGGAACAGCCCTTCCATCGCGCTCTACGAAATAGACAGAATGGGAAAAAACCCTATCAGCCGTGACGGTTCGAGGCATTTGGAGAGAATGGATTACTAATTCCTTCTCAAATATCTTCTCCATTTCAAGAACCCCCATCCCTTGCTGAAATACAGACTGAACATCGTAAGTGCCTTTTGGAAGCAACATACATTCATCTGAACTAAGATATTCAATGTCCGCTATCATTTCAGAAAGCCCAAGAGATGGACTAAAATGCCACTGTCTCTTGATTATTCTTTTTTTTAGATCGGTATGATGTGGTTCGGGGATTGAAACCGAGACGGTGTAACTTGGTTCAAATAGCCATTCCTGAAGGATCAGGGTTGCCTTTTCTGGCGATGTATTCCTGTCTAACTTTTGACTTTTTTTTATAAAACAAGGTAATGTCGCTGGCGGATCCTTGCGGAGTTTTGCTCTATGCCAGTGTGTCTTTGGTAGTCTTCCATAAATTGCAACATTGGCTGGTTCTAGAGCAATCTGTGGCTTGTCTTTTGGTAATCCGAGCACAGCACCCAGGATACCCAGAATAACAGTTCTTGGTGGAATAGGATAGCTCAAGGCGCTTGCTGATGCCTCTGCCCTTAAGAAATGAGCAAAGCGTCCACTCAGCCGGAAATTTATCAATTCCATTGGCTACTCCTCCATTGCTATAGATTTTCGACATCCAAGTCCTGCCAGTCTAATGGCAAATCTTCTGCAAATTGGATATCTGAGGATTTGGCGTAACGCACCGTTTCTATTCTGTCCTTTTGTTCTCCCAACCGTTTAATCAGCAATGACATGCCTAACTTGTAGTCTTGCGGCGATTCCCACTCCTTTTCGGGTTTGCCATTAGTTGCAACCATTTTATTTTTTGCATAGTCATGCAATCGGCCAAACTGAAATTCTTCACCCTGGTTATATTTGATGTCAATCAGCAAATGCGGAATTTGCCCTACTTTGGTTCGGGTATTCCCACAGACCCTTATCCCATGCCACATTGATTTTAACAAGTATTCATAGTCATCATCCGACATTTTTGAAATCTCAGCAGAGTGCTCATTTGCCACACCAGAAAAGCCAATCAGAGCATAGCGAAGACCAAAATAGGTGGTGAATGTTCCCTGAGTTTTATCCTGACCACTGGCAAATATGGATGTTCCATGAATATCTACTTCTTCAGCTTTGTGAAGGACCTCACCCATATTGAGTTGGACGGCACCAGTCATGGTCTTTGGTATGGGCTTCCAATCAGCATTACGACTGCTTTCACCCTTTACATCTTCAGCCTTAAATGCAAAAGAACTACCAAATAGCCTTGCATCAATAAAGGCATCCAAAAGTATGTTGACTAACTCCTCGTTGTTTGCCTCCTTCTGGTTATGTTTTTGCAGATAATCCACAACCCTGCCGGTCAGATTTGTCGTCTTGCCCTCAATGTTATCAACCAGAATATCTTTCCCACGGGCTTTCATAAAGTCCCGCACAAAGCGTTTTAGCCGAACATCAGTTACATAGTGCGTTCCGTCGGGAAGCACTCTCGGTCTGTTTTCATCCGGGTCTCCATTTGGATTTCCCATCTTGATGTCGTAGAGAAACAAAAACTCATGTCTGTTTGATAAGGTCTTCTTATCCATTTTCTTTACCTCCTTTTGTTGGCAGAATTGTTGTGGTCATAGACTGACCCAGCAACAGGTAATAGTTGGTTGGTATCTCATCCAGTTCGATATTATCCCCTAATTTCCAACCAAGGTTTCCAATCTCAGTAATAATCTCCCTTACATCTTCGCTCTTTTCGGTCTCATAGGCTAAAAGTTTCTCCCGAGTCTTGATATACAATTCAGGAAGATCCCTTCCTTTCAGGGTCAACCGTTTAAGCCAGGTAAGGGCATTTGCGCCTACATTGACGCCCCTTGCCCCTTGGACCTGAAGCACCTTTCCATAAAGCATGCCAAGTAAAAAGGCATACGCCTTTTGAGGAGAGTTGATCCCACTTTCAATGCCAAAATAGGACTTTAATCTCTCCATCTGCGGTTCGTAAAATTTGTCTTCCATACTCATCACCTCCAATTTCTTAAAATAATATATCCACCAGCATAGATGTCTTATCCAGCCAGCAGCTGTTAGATAAGACTCGCCGGTTTTTTTCCTGCCTTCATCAAGAAGACCATAAGGGCTTCCTTTTTCAATAGCATCCAGCCAATACCACCTGGCAGTAGTCATAACCTCTTCCCAGAATCTTGATATTGGAATCTCTGTTTTGTGATACACAGAGGCAACGATACATTTCTTCAACTGGCGCAATTTCATACTTGCATTTACATCTTTTGCCTTTTTACCACCTGGGCGATAAAATAGTGTTCTTAATGCCCTGAGTGATAAATCAGGACTAAAGTTACCTTCCTTAATTCGTAAAAATGTATTTGGGAAAAGAGGATGTTTCCAATCCCGTGATTTATCATTAACTTTTGATAGTTGTAATAATCGAGTTGGTGGTACATCCGTTATCATACCCGTCACATCTTCTATATTTTGCCCAACCGTAGCCCAGAGGAAGGTAAGATTTAATATTCCCCTCTCTTCTTTAAGAATATCCAAAATGGTTATCTCGGCTTCTTCTACATCAGAAGATGCAGTTTTCACAAGGTCCTTTACGACCCTCCAAATGCCCTGTCTTGCATGGTAGTCTATTGTAGCAAATGGAATTACAACAGCATTCTCTCCTGCAATAGTGGTGATAAAGGGATTCTGGTTTTTAGAGTCCTTTTTCAGGAAATGGAATTTATAGATATACAGTAAATCAGCACAGGCATTACAGAGTGCATATCCTTTCCATGCCTGCCCCGTATCAATATTAGGGAATGCCCCTGCCCTATCAGCATTGCTTATATTAATGCCTGCTCCCTTCAGAGCATTCGGGAAAACAGTAACACCTGATGCACCACATAGTGGACAGGTTTGATTATCTACAGCAGGTGTATTGCCGGTAACATATCTTGTCCCCGCAAGTTTTTCAGTCATCAGGTAGGTGAGATATTCTGGTCGTTGACCAGGAAGGTTCTCGTCATTATCCTTAACCGCAAGAAATACTGTTTTCTTTTCTTCCCCAATCTTATCAACTGCACATATAAGAAGATTTTCATAACCAGCTTTTCCCCATTCAATAACAGAGTTATCTGGAAGTTTAAGTTGTCTCCTATTCAGCAACCCTACAATTTCCCTAAAATAAGGTGACCACGGTTTGTTATCACCAGCAATTTCCTCAAATGACTCCATGGTTGTTTTAAGGATTTTAGCGGAAGGTCCTGGACCTCCTGCCTTACTATAGCTGCGTTTTATTACTGGCCCAATCTGTGCGCCTTGAGAACCAGATGGCCTCATAAACGGTAGCCCCCTTGCCTTTTCTTCAGTCATATCCTCAGGGGATAGCCTGACAGTATCTTTATCTATATCCTTCTCAAGAATATAGATTTTTTCAACATTTTCCCCACTCTCCACCAAAAACGGAAACAGCCGTTCAGGGTGATCGGTGCGTAACTTGTGATACCATTCTTCCAAATTTTGGGGTGGATTATCCTTATCCCCCAGTTCGTCAAAAAGATAATCCAGTGCCAATGTTCGCATTGCATTAATCATCGCGTACCATTCCTTTTTACAAATTAGACAGCTTTAATCTTTATCTGCCATTTTCCCATTTCTTTTATCGCAGAAAGCATACTTATTCATCCCCCCTATGCCCACTCGCTTCGGCCTGTTTCTGTATAAATTCCCAAAGAATCCCCTTATTGCCCGGCTATCCGTCAAGTTTACGGAATTCTCACACGTAATCCATATCTGTGTCTGTTCAATTTTCATCTGAAAATCCCCCTGTATCCCCCTTTTCCAAAGGGGGACTTAACGGGTGCCCCTTTACCCAAAGGAGGGTGCTTTCGTTTTCCCAAAACCGCGCGTTGTCGGCTCGTTATCCTATTAACGCCATAATTCCGTTACTCCCCAGTCCCTTGTTTTAATTCCTTAAGAACTTCTATAACCAAGGGCCTTACCAATGGAAGCTCTTTTTTAATTGTTTCCCATACGATTTCTATATCAACCCCGAAGTATTCATGAATGAGCTTGTCCCTCATCCCGGCCATTTTCTTCCATGGGACGTGGGGATATCTGTCTCTCAGCGGCTGCGGAATATTCTTGGCCGCCTCTCCCATTACTTCTATACTTCGTATGACTGCATTTACTGTTTTTCTGTCTTTTGAAAAATCCTGAAAGGTCATGCCTTCAACGAAATTCCGAGTGTCGTTTATAGAATCAAGGATGTCCTGTACGTAATCTGTATAGTCGCCTCTTCTCATACCGGTATCATCTCCTGAAGTATGTATTGGCCTATCGCTGGCTTAAGCGCTTTTTTTGATACCAGGTCAACCTTAATCCCGAGTAATTCTTTAAGATATTCTTCGAGATCAAGAAAAGTAAAAAAACCGACTGGTTCAGAAAATTCAACGAGTATATCTATATCGCTGCCCTCCTCCTGCTCACCTCTTACATAAGAACCGAAGATGCCGATTTCTTTCACTTTAAATTCTTTCTTTATGAATGGCTTATATTCCTCAAGGATTCTTCTTATTTCATCGAGCTTTTTCATCCTGTGCCTCCATTGATTATTTCCCTAACTCTATTGCGGGCAGCTTGCTTCTGAGCTTCTTCGGCAGGGAAAATGTTGTTATTCCTGACTGACCGTTGCATGACCTTGTCTTTTGCCTGCTCCCAGAATTTTATTCAGATAGGCGATTTTTTTCTTATAGGCCTGCATTTCCTTTTCGTACTTTTTCCTTTGCTCAAGCTTTTTCTCAATCTCCGGCACGTCATCGTTCCGAAGGTGTTTATTGACCACACTTTCACCGTTACGGTATTTCAGGTAGTAATAGGAATACACCCTGTCCTTATATCGTTTCTTTCTTAGGTTTATCACGCCCTTTGGAAGCCCGGATATGGACTTCTCAAGGCTTTTGAGCATCTCCTGGCATCGCTTCAGCTCGTCGCGGAGCATGCCGCTGATGACCATGTCTTTTTCCACTACTTTCATGTCGCTATTATGCATTATGTGGTGGAAAAACGCAAGGTTTTTCTCGCATCGATCATTTCTCGTAAAACGGCCCGTCGTCTTCCGCCGTAACAAAAGATCATTTTCGTCAATTCCAGTCACACCCGCGGCACCATTCTGGCGTCGCCGAGTGCGCGGTGTGCCTGCACTTCTCCGGTCGTTCTGCCAAACAGATGCCGGTACACTGTTTCCAGCTTATGATTCGGGAGTTGCGGATAGTGCTTTCTGCTCATTTCCAGCGTACATCGGTATCTATTATTTAAGCCAAGCCTTAAGCGACTAAATTCATACTACAGAAAACTAAATCACCTCCTGTAGTTCTTACTCCTGAACTTCATAGCTCTTTCACTCCAACCTCTTCTGTGGCAGCCTATCTCTATAAATCTCTAAAACCTCCTCACTGCCCGGCCATCCGGCATATCTAAGGGTCTTTCACACGTAATCCATATCTGCGTCTGTTCGATTTTCATCTGAAAATCCCCCTGTATCCCCCTTTTCCTTCGCCTCGGCGAATCCGCCTGAGTGCGGGAAAGGGGGACTTAATGGGCGCCCCCTTTGCCAAAGGGAGGTTGTTTAGTCTCCATATTCCCCCTCCCCTTAATCCCCTCCCGCCAGGGGAGGGGAATTTTCCGGTGAAGCCATTGTACCACACCCACTCCCCCAAATAATTACCGGGTAAGATTTTTTTCACCGCAAAGTTCGCAACGAAACGCTACGAAAAAAAAATGAATTATCTCACCGCAAGCGGATCGGGTATCAGGAGGAAATCCTTATTGTACCCCCTCACCCTAACCCTCTCCCGCCGGGGGAGAGGGGACTATAAGGTAGCTCCGCTGTCTGCCGGGGGAGAGGGGACTATAAGGCAACTCCGCTGCCCGCCAGGCGGACGGGGAATGCGCTCGCTATGCATGTTCAGTCAGGTATCAAAACCCAGATGCCGGAAAAACAGCCGGGCGATTTCAGTATTACGACAAAAACAACCTCAGGGGCACAAACAAAATATTCTCTTCAATCTTGAGTGTATCCTTGGTTATTACTAAGGCTGTTTTTGCCTTAAACCTCTCCATAAGATATCTAATCCCTTTAATATCCTTTGGAGTCTCTCTGTACTTAACCTCAACCGGAATCAGGCCTCGCGCGGTTTCTACCACAAAGTCCACTTCCATATCTCTTTCCCGGAAATAAAAGAGTTTCCCTGAGACACCCAGGTATGAGTTTAGTTGTGAAAACGTGGCAATTTCCGCCAGTATGCCGAGAACACCCCTGGCCTCTATCTGTGCCGGGGTAAGTCTCTGGAGGTAAATATAGAGTCCGGTATCCACTGTATAGAGCTTTCGGAATGCCCTAAGCCTTGAGGCCTCTGTCTTTGCATACTTCTCCAGAAGACGGATAAGCATCGATGTCTGGAGATAATAAAGATAGTCTGAAATGGTCTGCCGGGTGGCGTTATAAGAGGCTGCCATCTCGTTTATATTTATCAGGCTTCCACTGCGGAATACGCTGTAGAGAAGAAGATTTTGCAGAAGAGCCCGGTCCGCCACGTTGCATGCCTCAGGGATGTCATGGTAAACAACCCTCTCCACGATGTTTTCCGGGAAATATTGCCGTATGGCCCTTTCTCCCTTTAGCCGCAGGAATTCCGGGAAGCCTCCGTTTAAGAGAAATTGATGGAGGTGTATATCTATCTCCTTTTGGTGCATAGCCATACTTCCGGATACGTTTTGTAGCTCGTCGAAGAGAGTCGCCATATCAAGGTGGTCAAAAAAACTTTCCCATAAAGTGGTTATCTCTTTTTGTTGGTTGATAATCGCCTTTCGGGCAGACTTCAGATGTAAAAATTCTGAAAACAAGAAGGGGGTTACATTGAACCTGAACAGCCGGCCGACCAAACTCTCTCTCCCCTTCTTAACCAGGAAGGAAGCGGCTGAACTCGATACTATAAATTTAAACGGATATTTCTGATCATAATATCTCTTTATATAAAGCTCCCAGTCTTTGAGATGGGTCACCTCATCCAGAAACAGGTAAATCTTCTCTTTTGCTAATGAAAGGCTTGTAGCGATAAGATGGGTTTCTATAATATCCGTCAGCTTCTCAAAGAACTTTTCTTTAATTATCAAGGGATCATCAAGAGAGATATATATAATACGCCTGGGAGCAATGCCTTTATCCATGAGATTCTGGATAATATGGAAGATAATGGATGTCTTCCCAACCCTCCTTGGACCTTCCAGGAGAATAATCTGCCTCTCATCAATTACCTGCTGGATTTCAGGCGTTACTTTTCGGGGTACAGGCTCAAGAAAGGAATCATTGACCCTGCCCGTTACCCACCACTCATTAATGTCCCTTAATATCGTAATATCCATTATGTTTCTTATAGCTAACCTAAATTTTTAATTTATGTTAAATGTAATTAACATAAATGTCAAACGCTTTAAGGGCCGCCCAATACAGTCGTACTTTCTTACCCCAGGGAAACAGGCGTTGCATTCCATGGGGCAGGCAAAGAAAAGATAGAAACTACGGTTCTGCTCTTTTAATGCCTTCGACTCCGTCGAAGTCCCGGTCATACGAATACATTTCGTTAAGGCCGTGGTATTTCATAAAAACAGCATTATAGGCATCGATGTAATCAATATGCTTTCTACTGTATAGGACTAGAGCATCGGCAATGATGTCCTTGTCAGGTATATATAGATTCTCGGTGCTGACTATAACGGAAATCTTTTCAATAACGTCAGGTTTGGGCACCTTATAATAAGACAAAAGCGTCCATATCAATTCAGCAATTACCATTCCGGATGTGGCCAGGCCTATTTTGCCCTCAATGGCCTTTTTAAATATTTCCCGGCACTTTTCATATTTTGAAGGGTGGTCTTTGGTCAGATACCGGAGGAATATATTCGTATCAATAAACTTTTTCTTCATGGCCTACTCACCGGTTACTATTTTTTTAGAGATTCTTTTTTTAACTTCTTCCCTGACCTTATGGAAAGCTATAGGCTTTTCCTTATCGGATAGCCTTACCGATCCCCCGATATCGAGGATGTTGCCTCTTAGGGGCTTAATAACCGCCTGGTCGCCCTCAACCACTATAATCACCTTTTCAGATGGCTTTAAATTTAGGGCCTTCCTCACCTCTTTAGGTATTGTCATCTGTCCCTTTGACGTTAGTACTGCAACTGGCATATTATTCTCCATTTTTATTTTTTATTACATTATATAATTATTCTTACTTTTTATGCAATCGGGTATTTTTTAGTGTATTAGGGAGACCTTTTTACGCCTACTTATTCAAATGAGCAAAGTGGAATGGAAAATTATTGACATCTGAAACAGGATGAATAAGATAGCCGTAAGATTCCAATATCCGGGATACATTTTATCATCTGGCAGGAGGACACGATATGGGCAGGAGCTTCAGTCTGAGTGGTTTTAGAAATTCATTACTTGTTATATCGGTAACCCTCTGGTTTACAGGGTTTCTTTTATTACCGGCGCTCGCTACAGCCGCCCTTTCCGACTCCCTTTTGAGCAGCCCCGGGGCATCCCTGGCGAGAGAGGCAGAGCTGGCCAAGGTCAGGCAGGTCCTGGAGAACAAGATAGCCGTGCAGAAGCTAAAGGATTTTGGCCTAAGTCCGGATGAGGTCTCGGCCAGGCTAACTTCGATGACTGACGAACAGGTCCATCACCTGGCTTCGCTTTCTGATCGCATCACGGCCGGCGGTGATGGAGTAGGTACGGTCATTGGCGTATTACTCATTATTATTCTGGTGATAGTAATTATCAAGCTTCTGGATAAAAAGATTATCATAAGATAAGGCCATCGTGACCCCATTCTTCTCCGTGGCCTGGCGCAGGTATATAGGATTAATTGCCGTTGTTTTACAGGTTTTTCTGGCGGCCTCCTGCAGTAGTATAACTACACGTCTCCAGATTATCGAGGCCATTACACGGGGAGAGGAACGGGGTCACTACATCCCTTCCGTCCCTTTTATTTATCAAAAAGATAAGCGTTGCGGGACGGCGGCCCTGGCCAGCGTCCTGCGCTATTATGGGGATCCAATCACTGAGGAGTTAATCGCCCGGGATATTTTTTCTCCGGAGCTAAAGGGCACCCTGATATCCGACCTGGAAAATTTTGCCCGCCGCCGGGGATTCTACACTTGTGTCTATCCGGGAAGCCTGTCTGACCTTAAAAGGCATATCGAACGTAATGAGCCTGTTATTATCCTTATCGATGAGGGTGTTTCAGTCTACCAGCGGCCCCATTATCTCGTGGCGGTGGGGTACAGTGAAAAACGGAGGCTGGTGGTTGTCCATACCGGGACAGAGGCCGATGCCCTCTGGTCTTACGGACGGCTGGAATCGGCCTGGGCCCGGATGAATTATCTTTGCCTCTTTATTATGCCTCTCTCCAAGGCCATAGAAGAGTAATATGCGTTCTATTATTACAACGGCACTTAAGTACATGAGTTCGCTCAATCCCCCTGTATCCCCCTTTTTTAAAGGGGGACTTGACGGATCCCCTCCCTTTCTAAAGGGGGGTGAGGGGGGATTTAGGCTTTTTAATTGCCGTAGCTATATCTCCCGGGCCTTCGTACTGTGCTGGGTCCTTTTGTGCCTGGGCTGTGGAAAACTGCCGGAAATCGTTGTTCTCCACGATCCGCTTACCGCCGAGGAACATAATGACCTTGGTGTCTCCTACGAAAACAAAGAAGAATATGCTCTAGCCGAACGTGAGTACCGGGAAGCGTTAAAGAAAAAGAAGGATTTTTTTAATGCCCAATTTAACATCGGAAATCTCTACTTAAAGATGGGACGGAAGAATGAGGCGGAAGATGCCTACCAAAAGGCTATAACCCTTGATCCCGCGCAGCCTGATGCTTATAACAATCTGGCCTGTCTTTATCTTCAGAACGGCCGCAATCTGGATGAAGCACAAAAAATGGCTGAAAGGGCCGTGAGTTTGTCCGAACCTACGCCTCGGCGTATCTTCGAGCAGCGCTATCGTTACCTGGATACCTTGGGTATGGTTTATCTCGGTCGAGGAGAGGTTGACGTGGCCCTTCGGTATTTAAGGGAGGCGCTTGACATTACACCGGTTGAAGATAAGGTCTTTCTAACCGAGGTATATGGGCATCTGGCCGGGGCCTATCGGATGAAAGGGGACGAAGTCCTGGCGAAAAAATTTTTAGAGGAAATGGTAAAAATCGACGGCTCCGTAAAAAGTCCAAAACCTCCCTCTCCCTTGACGGGAGAGGGTTGGGGTGAGGGTGAAAAATAACCCGCCTTAAGTCACTTATCACATCTGCCGATAAAACAATAAAGGAGGCAGGGCCATGAAGATAAAAGAGACAGTAAATCATCCGGCGGGCGAGGCAGGCCGGCTGCAATCCAGGAAAAAAGCAGGAGGGGCGTCCTTCCAGGATGTCTTTTCTAAGGTTGCCGGGAAGGCAGATCAAGCGCCTGCGAGCGCAGGGCTAAATAATGCGGCTACGCTTTCTTCCATTGATGCGCTTGCCGCCCTGGGGACAGACAGCAGGCTCCGGGGAGTGGCCAGGGCAGAGGAACTGATTGCCCTTCTGGATCAATACCGTATGGCCCTCGCTGATCCAAAGAAAACCCTGAAAGATGCCGCTCTTCTGCTTAATTCGGCTGATGAGAAGGTCAGACAGCTTGATTCTATTATCCAGGGATTGCCTTCAGGCGATCCTCTCAAAAGGCTTCTGAATGAAACAGGGGTTATTATTGCGGTTGAGACCATTAAATTCAATAGAGGCGACTATCTTTGATCCGCAGATTACGCAGATTACGCATATTTTCATGAGTTATTGGGTTAAATTCCCAGAAGCTTGCTTCAGTCCCTCCTTACCCCTCAATGACCTTAACATAAACCCTTCGGGTGCGCGGGCCGTCAAATTCGCAGAAGAAGATGCTCTGCCACGTCCCCAGCAAGAACTTACCTGATTCTACAATTACCTTTGCCGAAGAGCCCATGATACTGGCCTTTATGTGGGCCGGCGAGTTGCCCTCCGCGTGACGGTAGGGAAAACGAAAAGGTATTACCTCATTCAGGACGGCCAGGATGTCCGTTCGCACACTCGGATCGGCTCCTTCATTAATGGTAATCCCGGCAGTGGTATGGGGCACAAAGATACAGCATAGGCCATCCCGGGCACCTTTTTCTGTTACAACCCGCTCTACCTGACCGGTTATATCTATTAATTCAGTCTGATTCGTCGTCTTTATGGTGATAGCGGCGGTCATAGTTTGTTCCTCTCAATAGGCCCTTAGGTCTAAACATAACATAAAGACCCTGGTTGATGAAGTTCAAAGTTTAAAGTTCAAAGTTCAAATGAATGTCAAATTACCAAAGTCCAAAACGTCACTGGTCATTAGTCATTGGTTAAGTCGGGAGAAAGATAGACCCCTTTTACCAGTGACAAATGACTATTGACTAATGACTTCTACTTAGTCATTTGGATTTGATTTGAAATTTGGTTTTTTGCATTTGACATCCAGTCCGCCTATGGCGATCCGGGTTGGCCGGTTAGTTTTGGTCCCCGGCTACCGGTAACCTGACCACTACCGTGGTGCCTTTTCCGGTCTCACTTTCGATATGGATAGTCCCGTTTGATCCGGTCACTACCTGGTAAGCCGTCCATAAACCAAGCCCCGGCGCCCGGGTCCCTTTTGTAGTGAAGAAGGGGAGAAAGACCCTGGAGATATCTTCGCGCGTGATCCCCGATCCCTGGTCGATGAATCGAATCTCGACCATGTTCTGATCCTCGATCCGGTTTATGTTAACCTCGATACCTCCTTTACCATTCATAGCTTCAACGGCATTCTGTACGATTTTTTCAAAGGCCAGGGAGATATTGTCTAAGGCCTTCACGGACAGGGTCTGCCCGTCACCGGTAACCTTTATGGTGAAGGGCGCAAATTTTTTTCGGAGGGAGGAGAAAATAAAGGGAATATTTGCTGCAAATAACCTTTCTTTTTTGACATAGGAAGTGGCCAGAAGGAGTTCGTTGACTACTTCCGTGACACGCAGTGCGGCCTCAACAGCAGATTTTAGGCGATCTTTGGCCTTCTCCATCTCACTATGCTGTAGATGTCCGAGGGCAAGGTCCCCCAGGGCCACTACCGTGGTCATCCTGTTGTTTAATGTGTCGGCTAAGCCCCGTACCAGTTCCAGGAGGGCGTCCTGCTTCTCCTTTTCCCTGGCAATCCTTCCTAGTTGCTGCCTGTCCAGGGCCCGTTGCACCTTAAAGAGGAGATCAGCCTGTTCACAGGGGTTAAGGATGTAGTCCATGGCCCCGGCGTACATGGCATTTACGGCCGTTTCAATAGAGGAATGCCCGGTTATCATGATGACTATGGATTCCGGCGAGATCTTTTTAGCCTCTTTAAGAAGGGTAAGGCCGTCCGTGCCTTCCATGACCAAGTCGGTAAGGATCAGGTTATAAAACTCGCGGCACAGGCTGGCCACGGCCTCCTTGCCGCTGGTGACCGGCGTGACCTGATACCCGTCTCGTTCCAGCAAACTGGTCAGGATGTCCAGCGTGAGCTTGTCATCATCTACAACCAGGATTTTGGGGTGCCCTGTATTGGTCATATTTTTACCTGATGGATTATATCAATATTATGGGTATTTGGATTTCATGTCAAGAAATCTAAATTTTTGCCTTGACGCATGGGCAGTTTAGTGAGCATTAAGTCATGGAAATCGGGAAGGGTGACAATTATATGAACGCTACGCCTATTTTTAAAAGCGATATCTTAAAGGTCCGTATACGGCGGCTCCAGGAAAAGATGCAGGCGCAGGGTATTGGTGGGGCCCTCATAAGGCAGAATGCAGATATTTATTATTTTAGCGGCACGATGCAGGAAGCGTATCTCTTTGTGCCTCTGAGTGGCGCACCCCTTCTCATGGTTAGACGCAATCTGGCACGGGCGAGAATGGAGTCTTCCCTTAAAAACGTCATGCCGCTCGGCAGTGTGCGGGAGATACCCGGGACGATAGCCAGGCATGGTTATGATGTCCCAGGGCTTTTGGGCCTGGAAATGGATGTGATGCCGGCCAAGCTATTTCTTTATTTAAGGGATGACGTATTTCCGGGAGTAGAAATAGCAGACGTCTCTCATGCGATTCGCGAGGTGCGGATGCTCAAGTCTTCCCTAGAGATAGAATGGCTGCGGCAGGCCGCCGAACAATTGAACAGCGTCATTAAAGAAGTACCGGGTTTATTGCGGCCGGGGATGACCGAACTGGAACTTTCCATTGAGCTTGAATACCGGCTCCGCCGGGCTGGCCACCAGGGATTTATGCGTATGCGGGCCTGGAATCAGGAACTCTTCTTTGGACACATACTATCCGGGCCGTCCGGCGCGGAACCTTCTTACTTTAAGGGGGCCACCGGAGGCAGGGGTATCAATCCGGCCTTTAGCCAGGGGGCATCAAGCAAGGTTATCTCCGTGGGGGAGCCGGTTAGTATTGACCTGGGAGGATGTGTAAATGGTTATATGACCGACCAGACCAGGATGTTTGCCCTCGGTTTCCTGCCCGGGGAGTTGAAAAAGGCTTATGAGGCGGTCATTGAGATACACTATGGACTCCGGGAAAAGATAAGGGTGGGCGAGACCTGCGGCCGCATCTATGAATGGGCCTCTGACAAGGCGGCCTCCCTGGGCTATGCGGACAACTTTATGGGCTATGGAGAGGCCAAAATGCCGTTTATCGGTCACGGCATAGGATTGGAAGTAGATGAGCTGCCGGTCTTTTCGGCCCGGAATCCCATGCGGCTGGAGGCCGGGATGACCTTTGCCATCGAGCCTAAGCTCATCCTTCCCGGAGTAGGGCACATAGGCGTTGAAGATACCTATGTCCTCACGCCGGAGGGCCTTGAGGCGATCACCACGTCACCGGATGAAATGGTGATTATAAAAACGTGATAAGCGTTCAGCCATCAGCTTTGAGTCGCACCTGGAAGGTGCTCCTATAAGGCAGCGCGTAGCGTATAGCGCATAGCAGATAACAAATAACAAAGCGGGCGCATGCTTTAATTTTTACTCAGCTTTGTCCGGTTAGGTTTTTGCATGTAAGTATTCCCATTGATCTTTGATATTTTCGGATGTGAGATCATTGTCCTTGTCTGCGTGCACCGCACAGGCAGCGAAATTGCGGGCTTCATTTTGA
>JBFMAZ010000052.1:0-12713 GCA_040755415.1 Thermodesulfobacteriota bacterium
ATCATCTGCGGCGTTGCCTTCGATCGCTCCTCCTTGCGGCGTATTGCTCCATACGCCTCAGTCGTCGCTCCTCGGCGCCTTGCATCTAATATCTTGCTGGTGATCAGGGATACCCCATAACCTGCTGTTTTTAATCTTGATAGCCAAATTAGACGGTGAATTTGGGTTACATTGTCGCGACTTAGCTCTTTCACTTTTCCGCTTTTTGTATTACACTAAAAATGGCCTCGTAAAAAGTCAAGTTTACCGCAGAGGTCGCCGAGATAACATGCAGTAGTCAATAGTCAGTGGTCAGTAGTCAGTTGCAACCCGCCAAAGGCGGATATTCGACGGACAACGGACTACGAACAACGGACAATACGTGCTCAGCGGTGAAAAGGTTTTTTACGAATTGATCAAAAAGATATTAAATCTTTTTGCCTGTATCACAATGGAAATTTCCCGGAAGTGAGGAAGTCATGAATAGGACACCAATTACCAGAGAAGGTTACGAGCAACTGCGCCGCGAATTAGAAAAATTGGAGAAGATTGAAAGACCGGCTGTAGTCAAGGCTATTGAGGAGGCACGCGGCCATGGTGACCTTTCTGAAAATGCTGAATACGCAGCAGCCAAGGAAAGGCAATCCCTCGTCGAGGGCAAGATACGGGATTTGCATTATAAGCTTGCTACCTCAGAGATCGTTGATTGTAATAACCTGAATTGCGACAGGGTTATTTTTGGAGCGGTCGTGGCCTTAACTGACCTGGAATCGGGAGAAACGGTAAAATATCAATTGGTTGGTCCGCATGAATCGGATGCCACCAATGGCCGGATCTCGGTCATTGCCCCACTCGGGCGGGCACTTATTGGAAAAGAACCGGGTGATGAAGTTCAGGTAAAGACGCCCGGAGGGCTTCGTACTTTTGAAATTATGGATATTATGCCTGCCTGGCCAGTTTCATAATGTCTCCGGGAAAGCGCTCATGGAAGATTACAAAAAGATACTGGTGGGGACCGACTTCTCTGAAAATGCAGATGTAGCCTTTGAGCACGCCATTAGCTTGGCGAGCAAATACAGAGCCCGGCTATATATCGTGCACGTGATTAATATAGCCCCTCTGGCTACCTATGAACCTTATATGCCGGTAATTGATTTCTCTGATTTCAGCCGTAATGTCGAGGCCCGGTTACAAAAAGACTATATCCCGCGCATTCCCCCGTCCATCACTGCCGAATCAAAGGTCCTTTCCGGTTACCCGGCTGTGGAAATGGCTGCTTTTGCCGACCAGGAGGGGGTTGATCTTATCGTCGTTGGGGCCCATGGTGAATCCGGTCTGGTCTATACGCTTTTTGGCAGCGTAGCCGACCGGCTTGTGCGCAAGGCCAGATGCTCAGTACTTGTTATCCGATCGTCTTCCGCTACCTATAATCAGGAGTAAATAAAGACCGAGGCCGAGAGTAATGAGTTCTGCCAGCACAGTGCCTGTAGCTACAGCCCGCTGGACCCCGATATATTGTGACAGACTTCCTGAAAGCATGCTTCCCAGCGGCATCATTCCCAGAAATACAATACTGTAAAGTCCCATAATCCGGCCTCTCCTGTCATCTGAGGCATTAAGCTGAATATAGGCGTTAGCCGTGGTGAGAAAGCCAACCATGGTCATGCCTGCCAGAAAAAGCAGAAATAATGCAAGATAATATCGGTTGCACAGGGAAAAGGCCAAAATAAGGGCCCCAAAGAGAAGGGCGTTACTCCAGAGATAAAGCAACCTGTTTCCTTGCCCGGCTATAGTAGCCACTGTGATCGCTCCAACTAAGGCACCCAGGCCCATAGCGGAGAAGAGAAAACCCAGGCCCTTTGGACCTACCTTAAGGATGTCACGGGCAAATACGGGTAACAACACCGTATAGGGCAGGACAAGAATACTGAAGGTGGCCACCAGCAAAAGGAGCATGAATATTTCTTTCTGCCCGTGGATGTAATATGCCATATCCTTTATGCTGTCCTTCTTTTTAAACCCTGCCATGTCTGTCTGTTGTAAGCCTCGCATACGTAGCAGGCTGACGATTACGGCCAGGAAACTGAGGCCATTAATTAGAAAACATATTTCAACTCCGAAGCGGGCAATGACGAAGCCTGCTATGCCCGGGCCGATAAGTCTGGCCGCATTGAATATAGAAGAATTTAAACCAATGGCATTAGTCAGGTCCTCCCGGCCAACTAACTCTATGAGGAACGATTGGCGGGCGGGGAGATCAAAGGCCATAGCCGTACCCATGAAGAAGGCCAATAAGGCCACGTGCCAGGTCTTAATCAGGTTAAAGGCGACCAGGAAGGCTAAACTGAAGGCGAGACACATAGCCACCGTCTGGGTAGTAAGCACAACATGACGCTTACTCTTACGGTCAGCTACGCTTCCACCCCAGAAGGAAAAGAGCATGGTGGGTAAATATCCGAAGGTCCCTACCATCCCCAGGGCAAAGGCAGAGTTACTAAGTTGTAAGACCAGCCATCCCTGAGCCACAGACTGCATCCAACTGCCGATAAGAGAGGTCAACTGTCCAAAAAAGAAAAGACGGAAGTTACGATGCTGCAAGGCCCTAAAAGTTCTGTTTCTCACCATTAGATTAGAAAATCTTACTTTTGCATTATTTACCTTTTTACGCTACAATCCACTTCATAAAAGGTATTGTATATTAAACGAAAAATAGACTCTAAGGAACAGTTTTCTCTCTATGGCAACCTATGGATAAGAAATATAGGATAGAAAAAGATCCCCTGGGTGAAAAGATGATCCCCGAAGACGCCTATTACGGGGTCCAGACCCAGCGCGCGATAGAAAACTTTCCCATAAGCGGTCTAACCATGCACCCTCTCATGGCCGAGGCCACCGTTATGATTAAACTGGCGGCGGCTGAGGCTAATATGGCGCTGGGCGGGCTTAAAGCAGAAATTGGAGGGGCCATTGTTCAGGCCGCCCGTGAGGTGCTGGAGGGGAAAATTACCGGGCAGTTTGTGGTTGATGTCTATCAGGCCGGCGCCGGAACCTCCCATAACATGAATGTAAATGAGGTCTTAGCTAACCGGGCTATTGAGATTCTTGGCAAAAAACGGGGGAACTACACAGTAGTTCATCCTAACGATCATGTAAATATGGGGCAATCAACAAATGACGTATTCCCCACGGCTATGAGGCTGGCCACTTTAAAGGCAGTGGAGGCCCTCTATCCCGTGGGTATGAGTCTGGCACAGGCCCTGAAGGATAAAGGAGAGAAATTTTACCACATCATCAAGGCTGGACGTACGCACCTTCAGGATGCCGTTCCCATGCGTTTAGGCCATGAGTTCCGTGCCTATGGCCAGGCCGTGGAGGATGACTTCGAGCGGCTGCGCCATGCGGCAAAGGAACTGCAATATCTGGGCATAGGAGCTACGGCAGTAGGGGCAGGCACAAATACCCTGCCCGGCTATGGGGAGATGGTGATAGAGAAACTCTCTACCTTAAGCGGATTTGACTTAAAGCCCAAAAAAGACCTATTTGAGGCCACCCAGAATATGAATGTCTTTGCCTCGATCGCCGCTCAATTAAAACTTGTCGCACTGGATGTTGGCCGTATTGCCAATGATCTCCGGTTGCTAAGCTCCGGCCCCCGCACCGGCCTGGCCGAGATTACACTACCCGCCGTTCAGCCGGGCTCATCTATCATGGCTGGTAAGATCAACCCGGTCATAGCAGAGATGACGAATATGGTCTGTTTTCAGGTGATCGGTAACGAGACAACCGTGGCTATGGCTGCCCAGGCTGGCCAATTGGAACTAAATGTTATGATGCCCGTCATCATTCATAATATATTGACCTCTATCCAGATCCTGCAGAATGCCCTCTCGATTTTTACCGAACGCTGTGTGCAAGGAATAACCGCCAATCCTGAGGTCTGCCGGCGTTATGCCGAGATGAGCACGGCCCTGGCCACGCTCCTAAATTCATACATAGGCTATGAAAAGGCGGCGGCCCTGGCCAAAGAGGCCTTTGCCCGAAACATGCCCATAAAAGACCTGGCGAGAGAAAAGGGCATCCTTACTGATGAAGAGATAGAGAAGATTTTTAGATCGGTGCCGGCTTAAACCGTCAGTATTGATTCCTGTAAGCAGGAATTGGAGGCCATCATGCGATTTGAGAGTAAATTGGTTCCCATCATGAGGGAAGGGGTTGAGGTCATCAAAATGATTTTTTTTAAGAAATTGAAGGCCCATCTCTCTCAGAAGTACCCCTGGCGCGAGGCAGCATATATCAATAAACTGGCCGGGGCCATTATCAATAATCTTTTTGGTACGCCTAACCCGGAAGAACCCTTTGCGACCTTTGCGGAAGAAAACAAGGCCTGTATCGCAGAGGAAATGGACCACCTCGCCACCGAATTCGAGGGAATGCGCATCCCTCTGACCGATGCCCTTCGCGTTCAATTTCTCTGCGACAATCAGGAGGGCATCGACAGTTCACGCATTCTTGCCCGCGCCCAGGAACTCCATATCTTGCTCGTGGACCGGGAAGCCCCCTTGCCGCGCCATTTTCTGGATCTGGTACGCAAACTTGGTGCTGCCTTCGGATTTTTGGTCCCTCAGGATCAAGTATAATCGGTTCTAGGGTAAGGCGCTGGTAACCTTACAGGAGTCCATAAGCCTATTATTTTCTCATGAATGAACGCAAATGGGGTAAATATTATAGATGGATGAATCTTGATGAGTGCATGAGAGGAGCAAAATATGCTGCGAGCAAAAGACATTATGACCATAGAGGTGATCACGGTCACCCCTGAGACCAAGATAACTGAGGCCGCCAGATTATTACTGGAAAACCGTGTTAACGGCCTACCGGTTGTGGACAGCCAGAGCCGCCTGAAAGGGATTATTTGCCAGAGCGATCTCATCACCCAGCAAGAAAAGGTCCCTCTACCTTCTTTCTTTACCATTTTGGACTCGTTTATCCCTTTAACTTCACACAAGAATCTTGAGAAGGAGGTACGGAAAATTGCGGCGGTTACTGTAGAAGAGGCTATGACCTGTGATCCTATAACAGTTGGTCCGGAAATCAGCCTGGAGGAAATTGCTACCCTCATGGTAAAAAAGAATATCCATACGTTACCGGTCGCAGATAGAGGTAAACTGGTCGGTATTATTGGGAAGGAGGATGTTCTGCGTACTCTTATGTCCAAGGGAGAAAGCGACTAGTCAGCTTTCTACTTTTTGCCCTCTATAGCCGATAAAAAGGGCTTGAATAGGTCTATGGGGATGGGAAAGAGTGTCGTTGAGTTGTTTTCTGCCGCCACCTCACGCAACGTCTGAAGATACCGTAGTTGTAAGGCCATAGGATATTTCCCGATGATATCTGCGGCCTCGGCCAGTTTGGCGGCGGCCTGAAACTCACCTTCCGCATTTATAACCTTCGCCCGTCTTTCTCTCTCTGCCTCCGCCTGTTTCGCCATAGCCCGCTGCATCTCCACCGGCAGGTCTATTTGTTTTACCTCTACCGCGCTTACCTTGACCCCCCAGGGCTCGGTGTGCATATCCAGTATCCCCTGGATCTTTGAATTGATCTTTTCCCGCTCGGCCAGAAGATCGTCCATCTCCGCCTGTCCGCAAACGCTTCTGAGTGTGGTCTGGGCCAGTTGCGACGTGGCAAATAGGTAGTTTTCCACCTCGATTACGGCCTTTGTGGCGTCCATGACCCGAAAATAGACTACGGCCGAGACCTTAACAGAGACATTGTCGCGGGTTATGATGTCCTGCGGCGGGACATCCAGGGTGACGGTGCGCAAATCCACCTTTCGCATCTTATCAATGCCCGGGATAAGGATGATAAGCCCCGGTCCTTTGGCCCCGATAGCCCGGCCCAGACGAAAGACTACGCCCCGTTCGTATTCGTTGAGGATACGCAGGGCGCTGGCAAAGAATAAAACTGCAAGAAAGATTATCACTAAAAAGGAAAGAGACATAAGATCCTCCTCGCCCGGCCAAGCCGGAAATTTGAATGACAAAATCCAAAGTTCAAAACGTCACTGGTCATTAGTCATTGGTCATTGGTCATTGGTTAATTTGGAGAATGGGTCCCTTTTACCAGTGACAAATGACTGTTGACTAATGACTTCTACTTTAGTCATTTGGAATTTTCGCAAAGCACTCTGTCGTTGTTTTTCATATAACCCTTAACATTATCTTTTCTTTTGAACCTTAAGTAGAAAACGATCAACAGATACAACTTCTACGTCCGTACCTGCTTCCATCTGTTCGTCTGCGATGGCATTCCAGTACTCGCCGTGAACAAATACCTTACCCCGGCCGTTAGACCATTCTTTAATAACGCCTGTCTCCCCGATTAAGGCAGGCGTCCCGGTCTTCGGTTTTGTCCTGACTGCCCGTATAGCAAGGAAGGCCACGGTAATAAAGAAAACAGAAACGGCAGCAATGGTCGGAACTAACACCTTCATGGCCGGGCGCAGGGCCGGCTCACCACCTGGAAACAACATCATGGAACCCAGTACAAGGGCGAGGATTCCTCCCAGACCGAGTAGCCCATAGCTGACAACTTTGATTTCGAGGAGGAAAAGCACGGCAGAGAGAAGGATTAACAAGATCCCGGCATAGTTAACCGGGAGGGTCTGGAAGGCGAAAAAGGCCAGTATAAGGCATACAGCCCCTATAAATCCAGGGAAGATGGCTCCAGGATGAGCCAATTCAAAGTACAGACCGGCCAGACCGATCATCATCAAGATGTAAGCAATATTGGGGTCACCTATAAGACGGAGCGTCTTTTCACTGATGCCTTCACTGAAGGTAATGCTCCGGGCCCGGCTGGTATTAAGTTTTACTATGCCGGAAGTGGTCTGGACTTCGCGGCCATGTAACTGGATAAGAAGATCGTCCATATCCCGGGCGATAAGATCAATGACCTTTAATTTGAGCGCATCTGTCTCGGTAATAGAAACGCTATTTCGAACGGCATCCTCGACCCAGCCGGCATTGCGTCCCCTCTTTTCCGCAATGCTCCGGGAAAAGGCTACCATGTCGTTTTCCGCCTTGCGGGCCATCTCCTTATCCATATCCTTTCCGCCGAGATTTACCGGATGCGCCGCCCCGATATTCGTCCCCGGGGCCATAGCCGCGATGTGGGCAGCAATCGTGATCATCACACCGGCGGAGGCGGCCCTGGCCCCGGCCGGAGAGACATAGACCACGATGGGCACAGGAGAGTTCAGGATACCTTTGACTATAGAGCGCATGGCCGTCTCCAACCCGCCCGGAGTATCCAGCCGTATGATGAGACATTGCGCCTTATCTCTTTCCGCCTGCCCGATATGCTGGAGGATGTATTTAGCCGAACCGGGATTTATACTCCCTTCCGCCTCTATTACATGGATGGGGCCGGAGGCTGTGGCGGCCGAGGCCGTAGCGCCGCTGAAAAAAAGACACAAGACTACAAATATCACGCCGCCATACCTAATGATATTACCCCGGCAACTGAATACCTTAAATCCCCCCTCGCCCCCCTTTAGCAAAGGGGGGATGGGGGGATTTGAAGAATTTATATCTTTGCTTGCCGGAGTGATAATCATAACGCCTGGTATTCCTTTTGTACCTTCTGCATATCTTCCCAGACCTCACGTTTCTTGGCCGGGTTGCGCAGCAGATAGGCGGGATGGTAGGTAGGCATCAACTTTATGCCCTGAAAGTTGTGAAAACGGCCCCGCAATATGCTGATCGGCGCTGCTGTCTCGAGCAGGGCCTGGGCCGCCACGCTTCCCAGGGCACAGATCAGGCGGGGCCGTATGGCATCAAGCTGTTTAAGCACAAATGGCTTGCAGGCCTCTATTTCATCCGGTTCCGGAGTCCGGTTTTTGGGCGGACGGCATTTGATGATATTGCATATATAGACATCCTCCCGCCTCAGGTTTATGGCCCGGATGATGCGGGTCAAAAGCTGCCCGGCGGCGCCGACAAACGGCTCTCCCTGTATGTCCTCATCCAGTCCCGGCCCTTCGCCCACGAATACTAATTTTGCCTGTTCATTGCCCGCGCCAAAGACTATATTGGTCCGCGTCCTGTGGAGTTTGCAACGCTCGCAATCGCCGAGTTCGCGGCGCACATCGGCCAGAGTCTGTCGTTTCCCGGAGCCGATGTTTTCCTCTGAAAATTTTACCTCGACAGGCGAGACGCCCGTCAATTCTCCCATACCCTCCTTTTTCAAAGGGGGGCGGTGGGGGATTTTAGCGGGAGACATAGGGGGATTATTTCCATTGCCTTTCGGCCCTCTCTCCAACAAGACAGTTTCATGCAGTGTCTTGCAAGATGACGCGGGCAAAAACCCCACCCCCATATCCCTGCGGAAGGAGAGATAGTCTTTACACTGGGACAATATTTCCAGTAGCTCTTTACGTTGGGTCTTCATGACCGGCGGCTTATGACTTTTCCTTTCTTTGCAGAACTTCCAAGACCTTGTCTAGGATGAGATACGCTATTTCTTCCTTATCGAGGATCGGGGAATCGATTACCCCGCTGGTCGCCGTAATGATCTTCACCTGATTGGTGTCGAATCCAAAACCGGCTCCCGAGGCGCTAATATCGTTGGCCACAATCAGGTCCAGGTTTTTCTCCTGTAATTTTCGGCGCGCTTCGGCCACCAGATTTTCGCTTTCCGCCGCAAACCCTACCAGAATTTGCCTTTTTTTGCGCCTGCCCAGTTCCTTGAGTATGTCCGGGGTGCGTGTGAGCTTGAGGGCCAGATTCCGTGTCCCCTTTTTTAATTTTTGGGGGAGAACGGTTGCCGCCCCATAGTCAGCCACGGCCGCCGCCTTGATCACAATAGTGGCTCGGTCAAAATAGGACATGACTGCCTTGTGCATCTCAGCCGCCGTGCGCACCGGCACGAACTCGATGCCCCAGGGCTTGGAAAGGCAGGTGGGGCCGCTGATAAGCACGACCTCGGCCCCCCGCCGTCTGGCCACGCGGGCCAGGCTGTAACCCATCTTGCCGGAAGAACGGTTTGAGATAAAGCGAACCGGGTCTATAGGCTCTTCGGTCGGCCCGGCGGTTATCAAAATCTTCCGGCCCTGGAGGTCTTTTTTCTCCAGGGCTGTTTTTATGGCCTCGCAGATAGTGGACGGTTCGGCCAGACGGCCTGGCCCCTCATCTCCGCAGGCGAGGGGGCCGGTTTCCGGTTCAACCACCAGGTATCCGTACTTACGAAGCTGCTCCAGATTGCCTTTTATGGCCGGGTGTTCGTACATAGCGCTGTTCATGGCCGGACAGACGAGGACAGGTTTTTGGGCGGCCAGGACTATAGTGGAAAGAAGATCGTCGGCTATGCCGTGGGCCATCTTGCCGATGAAATTGGCCGTAGCCGGGGCGATTACAACGACATCGGCCTGGCGGGGTAGATTGATGTGGGCGGCCGGTTCCGCCGGATTGTTAAAGAGATTCGTGTAAACGGCACTGCCGGAGAGGGCATGGAATGTGGTGGGACCAACGAACTTACCGGCGCTTTCAGTCATTACCACGGTTACCGCCGCGCCCTGCCGGGATAATTCACGCACCAGTTCCGCCGCCTTATAGGCGGCTATGCTGCCCGTCACCCCGAGCAGAATCTTTTTAGAAGAGAGCGTAGAGAAGCGCACCATTTAGGGCCTCGATTGCCTCATAGGAAGCTGCCCCGTGCCCGGTTCATGCAGGATGCCGACCCATATCTCTACCGGCGTGTTAAACGTTTTTTCGCCAACGGTTATTACGCAGCCCTTGTTCGGCTTCTCAAAGGTAAGTACGGTATGGCGGTATTTGATGCTTCCCTTTAGCTGCCAGTTGTCCTTGGCCATATTTTTAAGGAAGAAGTCGATAAGCGAGGCCGGATCAACGTAACCGTTGAATGCCAGCACTCCGCCGCTAAAGGTGGAGGTGCTTACAACCATCGACTTCTGGGTGTCAAGCTTTAGTTCCGGGGGTATGAGAACGTCGTCGAAGTCGTAATATGTAGGTGAATTTCCGGTCTCGCTCGTTTTTGCCGAGCCGTAGGAGTGTGTTTCTTCGGTGGCCGGCGGCGCGGTCGGGCTTAGCGTGCCTGCGCAACCCGATATGACTATACAGATAAAAGACAGTAATACCGTCAATCTCAGCAAGGCTTTTTGCGTAACCATGGCACCTCCCTTGAACTATACAAACAAAGAATGTCCTGTTGTGGAACTACAGCGATTATCTACCTTAATGTAAGACTCTCTTTAGCATATTTAACGATAGGAGATAAGAAAAATTCTATTATCCGCCTTTTCAATTCACCTAACCTTATACTAAATTATTACTTAAAACAAGATACCTTGAGCAACCATTCATTATTGTCTGTTTTGGTTTTCCTCCATTTTGAGCTTACTCTGCACAAGTCCTAAGCCACTGTCACGTTATTTGTTCCCACTAATGACGGGCGACCATCGATGAACCCATAACAGATGGGTTGCAAACGGGATAATATAATGACAATCCGGCAAAATTTGTGCTATAAGAGCTAGAAAGCAAGATTAATACCTGACCCTTATTTGCGCCAGATTTTTAAACTATCAAAGGCGGAAATAGAGTTATGCAACGTCCCCATCGGTCACAAAATACATAGATGGAGAAATCAGTATGGGTATTCCATCACATTTCAGTACAGAAGGTTCGTGGAGGCACCCAGGGGGTAAACTTCTTCGGGCTGGCCCCGATACCCTTACGGACACGGAACTTCTAGCCATCCTCATATCTTCGGGGACGGCTCACAAGTCAGCCGAACAGATCGCCCATGACCTCATGGAAAAATTCCAATCGTTTCGGGGAATGGCAGAACAGGACGTGAAGGAACTTATGAAGATCAAGGGCCTGGGACAGGTAAAACTCTGCCGCATCGCCGCCGCCTTTGAAATCGCCCGGCGGATCGTTAATCAGGTCTTGGAGGAAAAATAGCCATGCCCCGGCGCCTATCTAATCCCTACGAAAAGATAGCACACAAGACCGAACGGACTAACAATCAGAAGCTGGTCCAGTGGATGAATGAGATCATTCAGGAAAAGCGCCTTTCCCTGGGTTTGGTAGAGCAGGAGACCAGCGGAGCAGATCGCAAACAACCCGATATTGTGATTAAAAAACGGCCGGGGAGCGAAGAGATCCTTTGTGTGATTGAATTGAAACCACCGGCTTTTCTTGATCCCTTCAGCGAGGCAGAGCTTGTCGGGCCGGCCAGAACCAAAGCCACACAGCGCCGTGCTGACTACTTTGCCACGTCTAACTTCCGGGATTTGATCTGGTTTAACACCAAGCGGGCCAACAATCTGGAGCCGTTGGAAAAGCAGATCGTTCAGCGCTACACCCTTTCTTCTATGACCGATCCGAATACGATTGAAGAACCCGGGATCAAAAGTGCCATCTACCGGGGTCTGGAACGGTTTCTGGTTGACATGGCAGAAGTCTCCACAGGTCAAAAGGCTGAACCCAAACACGCCATTGATGAAATATTGGTTTATCGTTTACAGAATACCATTACGGCCCTGGCTATCCATTACAAACGGATAATAGAAGAGAAAGTTAAGAGCGATCCTAAATTTTCCAAACAGCTTCGGACCTGGTTTACTGAACAGGGATGGAGTTTTTTAGCCCAGGAACAAGATTATGCCAAGGCTGCACGGCAGACAGCCTATCTCTTGGTCAACAAGATTCTTTTCTACAGTGTTATCCAACCAATTCGCAGACTGGATCTGTTGCAGATTCCTAAGGATTTGACCAAAGGCTCTTTGCTCCAGAAAATTCTTCAGGGTTTCTTTGAAGAGATCCTCAAAATTGACTACGAGACGATCTACTCCACAGATTTCATCGACCAGATTGCCTTTCCTGAAAATCGGGATGTGGTGGAAGAGATCAAGGAGCTGATCGAAGTCCTGGCCAAGTATGATTTCTCTAAGCTGGGTTATGATGTTATCGGACGAATCTTTGAGAGGCTCATCCCTGAAGAGGAACGCCACATCTTGGGACAATACTTCACCCATCCCGACGTGGTGGATCTGATCCTTCGGTTCTGTTTGAAACACGAGACAGACAAAATTTTAGACCCTTCCTGTGGGGCAGGGACGTTTTTGGTTCGCGCCTATCAGCACAAAAAACTGATGAATCAGCGCTTAACCCATGAAGAGATTCTCAGAACTATTTGGGGCAATGATATCGCCAAGTTCCCGGCCCATCTCACCACCATCAATCTTGCCATCAATGATCTTCGGTCGGATGAGAACTACCCTCGCGTAATTCGAAAAGACTTCTTTGATCTTCTGCCGGACCAGGTGGAATTTGCTCTTCCTGAAGCGTGGCGCAAGGTCCAGATAAAGGGCCTGGGGAAAATCGAAAAGACCATAGAACACCCGCGGTTCTTTGACGCTGTCGTGGGAAATCCTCCCTACACCAGGCAGGAGGAAATCGAGGACATACAAGAAAAGGGGGGATATAAAGATCAGCTTATCCAAAAGGCGCTATACTTTGGGGGAAAACCCTTCGCCAGGATTTCCAGGCGGGCCGGGATATATGCCTACTTCTTTATTCACGGGACCGTAACACTTTAGCTCTTTGAAAAAATAATCAGGCATAAATAATAAAGAGTGGCGTCAGAATCGGTTTTGTTGTATGTAGATCTCAAAGGAGATCTACATGAGTCGGAACGTTTTTCGATACCGCGGC
>JBFMAZ010000053.1:0-23319 GCA_040755415.1 Thermodesulfobacteriota bacterium
GGTCGGCTTTGTTTACCTTGAACTCAAGCCACTCGGTCTCGCTTGGCAGTTTGCGCAGCTCCTGGACAAGGCTGATTATATATTCCGTGCTGCGGTTGGTGGTCATGCCTCGGCTCCTTCCCACGCCGCCGCATCGAACCCTTCTCCTTCATTGGGCTCGGCATCTTCGCTGAAATCCACCAGGAGGTCAACATCACTTGCCGCTGTCTGTTCGCCCCGAACTAAGGAACCAAATACCACAATCTCTTTGACCTTGCACCGGGACTGAAGTTCGGGGTTCAGTGCCGCTAACGTTTTAAGAATTTCTTCCTTGATTTTCATTTTGAACATGCCTAGCAAGCGCATTCCCCGTCCGCCTGGGCGGACAGCGGGGGGAGCTTCAATTACTAAAGGGCGTCCCGGACTCGCGGACACTCTCCCATTCCCGGAGCGGGAAATCCGCTCGCCGGGATTTGTGCGGAGGGTGCTGGGTAACCGACATTCCTACCGTGACTTTTTCTTCCCTAGGCAAGTCAAAAACGCCGCTCCTCGTCAAGTTCGGCTCCTTTAATCCTTTCACTCAAGTTCTCGATATAACGATAAAGCCATGAAAGCACTTTCCCAGACTTTGTCTCGGAAAGCCACTGCCTCGCTTTGTCACGCTTTCGCGACAAATAGGCACTTTCTGGACCAGTCCACCCTCCAGTCCAAAAGTGGCCAATCAGAGAATCCGATAACTCCTCATCATCCCCGAAAGCTTCTAGAAAGAGCTTTGTCAATTTACCGCCTTCTGCTTCATTCAAAGTTTTGGGCAGGCAGCGAATTAATCTCCATGCACGTTTTTTAGAGTCCTGCAACGCCCAATTCATTACTATTTGGGGATCGAAAAAACTGATAGCACCTGGCTGTGAGTGCTCCTCAAATCCCAATTCGTTACCCAACCAAGAAGTTAAATAAAAGGAAATCCTTTCTTTTGTATCAAGCAGAGTACTGATTATTGACCAAGTGGCATCGGGATGTACTTTTGCAATTTCATCAGCGATCCGGAGTGGATAACTTGAAGAGCGTAAGCTCGACATTACTTCAAGGTGGGACATAATCACCGAAAAAAGTTCAATATCTCGCCCGGGAAAACGATCGCGAAAGCCACTGGCTATAACATACCAGTGAGAACCTGTCATGTTTTCATAGTCTCGATCAAAGAATTTGTCGTTAGTAAGCAGTCTAAATAAAAGATTCTCATCACAAGATCTGGGTTGTTCTCTATTAAAAAAATAGTAGTGAGTTAATTCAATTGCAATCCGCAGGGCATCATTGTCGGACGAGGTCGTCAGGACAGTGAGCACTTCTTCTACCAATTCCTGAGGTATGTTATCTTCTTTCGCCTGCCATGCCAACCGACTGAACACTATGGAATTAACGAGTCCTCGTTTCGACAGTTCGATTAGCCTTTGAATAATATTCTTCGATAAGCCCGATCTAATAATTATGTCCACCCCTATATCTTTGCTTGAGCCATCATCAAGCAAGCGTTTGATTGCTCCTTCCCATATTTCTAAAGCACGTTGCTTTAGTCCGAAAAAAAATCCTCCGATAAATTGAGTTTGTTTTGATGGGAGTGCTTGAAGCTGAGCGGCGATTACGGCATTTACTGTCTCCGATGAAGGAAGCATTTCAGACATTCTTAGACCGAACTCGTAAAGTCTGTGACCATCCGATATGACAAACTGAGGAAGATATTTTGAGAATAAAGAAGCGTCGGCAGCAACTTCCGAAGCAAGTTTTCTGATTCTTCTTGAAGGCATATTAGATTGTTTGATGTCACTTCCCTTGTCATCGTAGTCTTCGTCCCACGTCGTATTTAGGACATACCGATTAAAACGCCCCCAGAATGAACTGCCCGTAATCTTCTTATCGAGTTTCCGAAGCCTACCGAGAATTCCTTTCGGCATTTTTTCTTTCCGAAATCGCAGTTTCATGATTATGGCATGGGTCATGTATCGGATATCCGTCGCGGAATCATCCGATAATTCGAACAATGTATCCATTACCTCATCTGAAACACTGGAATAATGGATGAGTCGAAATCCCGCTTCAATTAACATCCTGTTAGCCTCCTGCCGTTGCTCAGACACCCATGTACGTGAGACAGAATAAAGATGCCGCCAAACGAAACGCCAGGCGTTAAATACCTCTCCATATGTTTTTGGTTTCCAAAACTCTATCGGGGGGCGTAGCCCCTGGTACTCCGCCCCAATCATCCGAATACCACCATGAGTATTAAGCCAGCTTTTGCACAACTTGAGTCCCAAGTCCTTGTTCACCCGGTCGTTACTCGCAAGCAAGTCTTGGATAATTGGGAAACGGTCTTCGGGTGAAGCCTGAGTTGCTGCCCATCCAATGCCAACTTTGAAGAGACCGACCAACATTCCCGTTGAATTGTTGGCGTTGCTTGCATTCTCAGACAGAGCAAATTTAACTAAAAGATTAGCAGCGCGAAGTAAGTGCTCTCGCCAAACCGCTATCTTTTCCAATGCCCAGACGATGTTTTGCCTCCCTGTGTCCCATTGCTTTAATTCTTCTTGAAGCCAATTACCAAAGGTGCGTTCGAGAACACTTAAAGTCCCAGCGGGGTCAGCTTCAGCAAGATAGTCTAAAAATCTCGTTCCATCTTCTGAAACGAGGAATTCTTGTCGTGAAAATGGGCCGCTTGGCGAAAGTATATTTTTAACTACGTTAATAGCAACCGGACTCGCATGTGCATAAATGAAAAGCTGCAGAAACCAATGCCTGACTTGTGAAGGCACTCTTTCAAAGAAGCTTTTAAAATTGAAACCTCTCCCATAATTATTCCAGTAATCGATCCATAAATAAATGTGAAGCGCCTTAGGAACAATGAAGAGAGTACACCGCCCTTGGAGAATCCTTCGCTTGCGGAGGCGCCCCACGATTTCCTGAAAACGCGGCCAAGTTATCGACGGTTCCATATCTCGGACAAGTTCACAGATGAACTGAGATTCTCCGGAAACCGGATCTTCAAATCCGAATCTTGTAAAGAGTGATAAGTGACGGAGAACAATAAGTGAATCTTGCGCATTCTTACTGTCTAATTTTTCATAGCCTGCTACAAATCGCTCCCACATTGGTACTGTGGCAGGTGGCTTTAAAAGATCATCAGGATTATGCTGCAGATTTTCACCGACAGCATGGGCAACCCTTGGTGATCCATCACACCACTGAGTCCAATGCGAAACGTCCATTTGCTTCGGCAGATAAGAGGTAATTATTTCTTTTATTTGATCTTCAGGCAATGCCGGGCATTCGATTACGAGCATTTCAGAATCTCTACTTAATTCAGGGCCATGATCGACCGTCACTAATCTTATATTCTTCTTTCCCTTGAGTGCATTCCATATTGATGCACGGTCTCTTTCTATACATTCGTCTATGACGAGGATTGCATAGTAACTTGTGTCGCCTCGAAGCAGATCGTTAAATAATGGACTGCGCTGAAAATCCTCTGCGTGAGGCACATAAATCACCGTAGGTGCCAAATCATCAACAGATAATGCCTCAAGAACCAAACGAGTCTTGCCAATCCCTGGTTCGCCGATAACCCGGATATGTTGGAATTTGATTTCCCTCAGAGCATTTTGGATAGTATTGATGACCTCAGACTGGGCTGTGCCGAGGTGCAACTGGGGCCGCATATCTTCTCTCGCCTTCCAACTGTTGTGATTAAGAAACGGAAGGTTCGTTCTATCAAGAAGCTCAAGAGTTAAAGAAGGAAAAGGTATGATGAGTCCCAGCAACTGAGATTGTCCCCAAACATCGACCTTCGGTTTCTTGTATCCACATGCTTCAAGCAATTGCTTAAGCGTGCTCACGGCTTCAGATTGCTGTTTAGGGATAAGGTCTTGGCCAAATGTTATGATAACATAGCGACCACGGGAGCGGAGACAACCACGTATGCCGGACAATAAAGTTTTACGACTCGGTTCGGCCCTAGGGTCTCCAAACAACTCCCTTTTCAGATTGCTTTTCTGCCATGGTTTAAATGATTCTCCCGTCTTAATTTGAAAATAAGTAAGACCTCCGACAAGCGCAGAATCAACAGTTGGTGAACCGTCGACTCGGGCGTCGATTCCGCCGTCGCTTATGTTTGTGTGCAAACTGATGATCACATTGTTGGGAGATAAGCCAATTCTTACAGCTTCACACCAAAGAAGATTACGGAAAGTTATTGATGCAGATGTCGCGTCAAGCCTTCCGAGAACTGCATTGTCTAAGGAAAAGATGGTATGCATAGATCACCCCATGAATTTACGCTTCTGTCAGTAATATAGCGCGTAGGTTCCGGAGGCTGTCTTCGGGGATTTTGGTGCCTGAATAGTCTATGCCGATATAGCAGGCGAATAGGCTCATACTTTTCTCCTTGATGAGCGGAGGTGGGAGGTTTTGATATCTGATGAGTCTGAGAATCTGACGGATTGAATTCGTTCGAGCAAGACGGATGCTGGTTCGTCGTTAGGGTCCTGGGGAACCAGATCACCCCGGAAGGCCTTGGCTAGAATCGCCTGTGTCAGTTTCTCAGCCTGCACCGTCGCCCTCGTAACGCGCTTTTCAATTGCATCGGACATCTTGAAAAGAACCTCGATACGTCGCATGATTTCTTTTTGCTCTTCAATCGGCGGAAAAGGGATTGCGACAGATCGGATGTCGTTGAGTCCCAAGCCTACTTTCGTTGCACCACGCTGAAGATTTTGAAATTGTGCCTGGCCTCCTTCTGCGGACGCCAAATACCAGGCTAACCACGGCCGGTAGACACCATCAACCGGTCGAGCAATCGCGACATGCTGATTCACATATGCCTCGCCTATTCCATCCGAAACTAAGGCAATCATTCCCACATCGGCAGTAATTGAGATAAGAATATCCCCTGCTTGAACTCGCGTCCGATGCCGTTCTGACCCTCGCGGTGGATTGACACATTGAATCTTCGATAAGTCCAAAGTAATTGCGTCGTGGTCCATGTTTCCAATGCGAATAAAGGTTGAGCCAGAGTCAGCATAATATTTTGCCCATCCCCTTGAGCCACTTGTCACGAATGAGAACAGCGCATCGGAACTAACATATTTCCAGCCTTCTGGCGCCATAGGTAAACTGTCAGTCGTTACTCTTTGCGGCAATTTGTACTTTCTAGCAGAACCATTTTCGACCGTCCATTGTTTTTCACGAAGACGTAAGATTTCTCGGATTGAAAGCTCTACCGGGGTGATATTTGTTTGGCTCTCACGCCAATCAGCGGTAAGCTTCCCGGAGCAGGCCGCGGCGAGGACGGATTGGCGGAAGCGTTTGAGGATGCCAGGAACTTTGGCCAGGCGCTCCCGTACCACATTGACCCGCGCGAGCAGTTGCTCGACCTTTGCCACGATCCGCTTTTGCTCAAGCTTTGGAGCAACGGGAACTATCGTGCCAAGGGCGAAGTTTTGATTGATGCCTCCCTGCGCAGAGCCGCGGAAGTTCTCTAAGACGCGATCTTGCCCTTCGTCGGAGAATAGAAAATAGAAAAGAAATGGTGAGTATACACCTTCTACTGGACGGCAGATAAAAACGTGTTCGTTGATAACAGCCGGATCGTATGGAAAGTTCTCACGAACTAGAGCCACCTTTCCAGTGGTTGCGCCATCCTTTACAACCAAGATATCACCGGCTTGTATCCGGCCACGGTTCATCCTCTTGAAAAAGTTAAAGGGCACAAATTTGATAGACTCGAACCTAAAACCACCGGTGTTGTCGAGGTGTTCACCGCCAATACTAGGAACGCCTTCTGTGATGCCACGTACGCCACCTTTCGGACGTGACCCTGATTCGAGAGTCTGAAGAAGCTGGTCAAGCGTTGTTTCCACCCAGCCCTCTGGCAGGTCTGAGCCCAAAGCAACAGGTTCTGTGGTCAATCCATGTTTGGGTTGACTCACGATCGTCATGTTACTTTACTCCGCATGGTCAGCCCTTCCTCGTTGTTATTATCTAACATGGAGATAATAGCATTCAGCTCCTCGACCGCACTCTCAAGCTCCGCGATAGCATCCGTAGCCAATTCCTCAGGTTCCGGCAGTTCGTCACCATTATCAAGCGATTCATCTCTGAGCCACTTGAGGCTGTCAATCTTGAAGTCGCGCTCTTTGACCTCGCTGATGTGGAAGGAACGCCAGCGGCTTTCTTTGGAATCTTTAGGATCGCGTTTGCCTTGTCCATTGGGATTGGGGCCAAAGCAGGCCTCGAACTCGGCAAAGTGCCCTGGAGTAAGGGGCCGGTCCTTCTTGGTTATCCTCGGCACATTGGTGCGGGCGTCATAGACCCATACATTCTCGGTGGCGTAGCCCTTGGTAAAGAAGATAACGTTAGTCTTGGTGCCGGGGCTATAAGGCGTGAAGGTGCCGTTGGGGAGACGGAGAACGGTATGAAGGTCGCAGTCCTCGGTGAGGATCTTGAAGATGTCACCGGCTTGATCGGCGAAGAGGACGTTATCCGGCACCACGATGGCTGCCCGGCCGCCGGGTTTTAGAATGCTCATCACGTGCTGGACGAAATTGAGCTGTTTATTACTGGTGGCCACGGTGAAATCATCGCGGTTGGGTGCCTGATTGGCCCCCTTGGTACCAAAGGGAGGATTAGTCATGACGCAGTCATAACCGCCTCCCCTTTTGGGCTCATAAATGGCATCTCCCAGGTATATGTTGGCCTGGATGCCGTGGAGGTAAAGGTTCATGAGGGCCAGTCTTCTGGGCCGGGGGACGAGTTCGGTGCCGGAAAAGGTAGAGGTTAAAATGCGCGTGGCGTCTGAGCGCTCCAGGCTACCTCCGGTCTTTTCCATAAGCCATTCATAGGCGCAGACCAGAAAACCGCCGGTCCCGGCCGCCGGATCGTGTATGGTAAAATCCTTTTTCTTACGAGGATCGGGCTGCATGCACCTGACTATGGATTGGATCAGGATACGCGGGGTGAAGTATTGCCCGGCCCCTTTTTTCCCTTCGGAGGCGGACTTTTCCAGTAACCCTTCATAGGCCGCTGCCTTTACATCTACATTGAGGGCAGTCCACTCGATCTCATCGATGAGATTGACCAGGCGCTTCAGATTGACCGGGTTACTGAACCGGGACATGGCTCCGGCATAGATGTCTCCCAGCATGCCGGGCTGCTTCCCCAGTGCCCTAAGGGTTAGAACGTAGTGATCCGTTAGATCAATGCCGGATTTTTCCCTCAAGACCGACCAGGAATATTCTGGGGGGATTTCTACCCCTTTCTCCTCGATCATCTTCAGAAACAGGAGATAGGTCAACTGCTCAATATAATCGCCGTAATCGATCCCGTCATGCCGCAGGGTATGACAGAAACCCCAGAGTTTGGTAACTATGTCTGCCATGACTCTCCTGTAAATACCTTCTTAACAAGACCCTCACCGCTCTTTCGCTTTGCTCATTCGAGACGCAAAGAACCCTGGCCTATTTAACCCTGTAGCTGGATTTAGCTTCAGCAACCCGCCGGGTGCGAGCCTGCTTCTGGCGTTTTTTACGCTGGATTTTCACATAAAGCGTTGCCCCCAGGGCCTCGGAGACACGGCGCAACATGCTCAGGGAATGGCCTTCATAAGATGGTGATTCAAGCCGGCTGATTTGCTGTTGGGATGTCCCTACCCGTCGGGCCAGTTCTTTCTGGGACAAGCCGGCTTCCTCACGCAAAGCAGCCAGTTGCAGGGCCACATCCCATGCATCCCCCGCCTTTTCAAAGCGTTCCGCAAAATCCGGATCCTTTAACTGGTTTTCAAGGTATATATCACAATTTGTCGGCTGTCTCATAGTCGATCCCTTGCCAACCAATCACTTACAGTGAATTCCATGTTTAGTCAACATCAATATTGATGTACATTCTGGCAATGATAAGTAAGATGTAGGTCACGCCGCAACCGCCTGGTTTATTTCGTGAATAATGATTTCCAGTTGACCATCAAAAATTTTATTCACCTTTGCCCACGAAGCCCCTTCGCGGGTAAAAATGGGCAGGTAATCGAAATCTTCCTTTTCCATCAACAGGTTTTCGATCAGGTGTCTTCGGATCAGGGCCAGCCATCTCTCCTGCTCTTCGGTAAAAGCACGATCGGATTTGACCCTCATCAGGGCCTTATCAACCCTCCGTTCTGCGGTAAGTAATTCGCCGCCGGTTACTGCATGGCGTATAATGGAAATAATATCTGCCAGTTCCCGGTTATAGGCCCGCCGGAGGTTCTTGTCGGTAAACTTATCCACCAGAAAGTCCGGCTGCGTAGCAAGCATGTCCCGCAAGGACTTCAACTGCCTGGTATCAAACTCTTTGGGTCGGTTCAGGAGGATTTCCAGGGCCTCAATACGCTGGGGGTTCTCCCTTACGAACTTTTCAAATTCCTGCAGGTAGTCCTGGGGCTTGAGTTCCCGGCCGTCCTTGGCCCGGAAGATAATCCTTGAATTTACATAATCTACGGCCCCGTTGGCCCTGACGAATTTCTTTTGGGGTCGCGGGTAATTTTCAGACAGATCCAGAAAGGCTTCGCTCTGCAATATCTTGATGGTCTGCTCCCATTTCCGCTCCAGCCTCTGGTGAAGGGTTTGGGCAAATTCGGCTATGTCACAGCCCAGGATGTAATTGAATTGGTGCCTGCCTCCCTGGGTGATATTTTTGGATATGCGGTGAAGCCTCTTGGATAGGACCCGAATATTGTATTCCCGATCCTCATTGTCCGCAATGGCCTGGACAATTTCCCGGATGGATCTGGTTGATTTGACCGGGGCTTCAGCCGTAATGCCGGTTATCTTTCTGAAATATTCCAAAAGGGTGCCGTTAAAGCAATCAAAGACCGTAAAATGGCTTTTATGGATTTCCGTGCAGCGCCTGGTTCCCCGCCCCATCATCTGTTCAAAGAGGATTCTGGATTTCACAGGCCGCAAGAAGACAATGTTTTCTATTCTGGGCACATCCACACCCGTAGAAAGCATGTCCACGGTAATCACAATAGCCGGATTTGAGCGATTTCTGAATTCGCGAATCTTTTGAAGGGGTCTGTCCACCGATGGACTACCAGTAATTTTCTGGACAAAATCATCCCCGCGGTTGAATTCATCCCTCAAGATTTCAACTAACTGGTCACAGTGAGATATATGGGCGATATCATTCTGGGCAAAGATTAAGGTCTTCGGGAAATGGCCCAGTTGTTTCTCCTGCCCTAAAAGATACCTTTTGATTTCCTGCACAATCTTTCTGTTTCTATCTGGGGCCGTCCAGTCGATCTCCGTAGTAGGCGCCGGAAGTTCCCTTTCATCTTCCAGGGCCTCAAAACTGAGTTGTCCGGTCTCCGTATTGATCAGTCCCACCTCCTCCCCCTCTTCCAGGAAGACCCCTTTGAGGGTGATATCCGACTGGATGGCTACCGCATCATAGTCCACCAGGAATCCTTCCCGGACCGCGCGCTCATAATCATAGCGAAAGACGATTTGTCTGAAAAAAGCGGTGGTGTGAGCGGCCGGGGTGGCCGTAAGGCCGATCTTTATGCCGTCAAAATGCGTCAAAACCTCTCGCCATTTACTTTCTTCCTGGGCGGTATATCCCCGGTGACACTCATCGGCAATGATGACATCAAAGGCGTGGATGGGGATATCCAGCTTGGAGGCGTCGGAATCGTCATCCTGATCCCCGGATGGGGCACGAAACAAGCCCTCACCGCCAAACAGATTGATGCGCATACGCTGAATGGTTGAGACATAGACAAAACTATGTTTGGTATCCGGATCGGTCAGATACGCAGGGGGCAGCATTTTAGGATCAAATTTCACATCTTCATCCAGGTCTTCCCTCCGGATCCTCTGGCTATAGACTTCATAACATTGATCAAATTTTAGGCCTGGTTCGGCCTCAAAACTGGCCATAGCAGTAACGGCCTGGGCCGCCAGGGCCCTTCGATCTACCAGGAACAAGATGCGTCTGGCCAGGCCAGACTTCATCAAGCGGTAGATCAAATTGATGATAGTGAATGTTTTCCCGGTGCCTGTAGCCATGGCTACCAGCATATGTCGCCGGCCATCTATGATGGCCTGTTCCATGGCTTCTATGGCTTCAATTTGAAAAGGCCATAAGTACTTATTGTCTATTTCCTGCCCTCTAAGCCACTCCCTGGCCCCTGCTTCGTCTTTATTTAACATCTCCATGAGTGCCTCGGGGCTGTGAAATTCGGCCACCTCTCTGGAAAGGTTTAGAGGGTCCCTCAGGTCTTGAAACCAGATTATCTTCCCACTGGTTGAATAGACAAAGGGAAGATGGTAATCGCCAAAGGAGTGTGTGCCGGCCGGAAAACCGCGGGCGTATCTCTTGGCCTGCTGAAGGACATTTTGCGGCCCTATGCTTATTTTCTTACCCTCAACACAAGCCAGGGCCTTGCCTTTATAGAACAGCACATAGTCAGCCGGGCCGGTTGCGGTGGGGTGTTCTTCAACAGCGCAGTGGTCATACTGAATGTCTGGTTGAAAGGGGACAATGGGACCCCAGCCGGCCTGTTCAAGGGCCTTATCTATAAACGCCTGCCTGGTCCTGGCCTCATTCATGTAGGTATCGTTCATGACCATTACACCATAATGAGAGTGTCACAAAATCTTTTCCTCAACCATGCTCAGGGCCTTATCTCTGGCCAGGATGATGTGATCGAGAATTCGAAGGCCGAGCGTTTCAGCCGCTGTTCTCAGTTCTTTGGTTATTATCTTATCGTCCTGGCTGGGAGTAGGGTCTCCGCTGGGATGGTTATGTACCAGAATAACCGCCGAGGCTGACTCCCGAATAGCCATCTTGAAGACCTCACGCGGATGGGCCAGACTTTCGTTCAAAAGTCCGACCGTGATCTGTTCTGACTTTATGACCTGATGCTTTTCATCCAGCAGGACCACATGAAACTCCTCTTGTCTGGCTTCTCGCGCCAACCTCATGAAATGTTGTTTACAGTAATGGAGGGCATCGGAGGTATTGCGGATTTTATGTTTTGGTGCCGGTTGGGCCGCCCGCTGATCGGCTAATCTTTTGCCCAATTCGAGGGCGGCCATGATCTGACAGTAGGCGGTCTCTCCGATGGCCCTGCTGATCTGCTTAAGTTCTCCCCTGGCCTGTAGAGACAGTATTTCCAGGTCATTGCCAAAAAATGCCGCCAGTCTTTCACCAGCCTGTAGGGCCGATTCGCCCTGGAGGCCGGAACGAATCAAGATAGCCAGGAGCTCTGAAACCTTAAGCCCCGCTGGCCCTAATCGGAGCAGGCGTTCCCTGGGGCGGTCATCAGTGGGAGATCTCTTAACCGTGGCCGTGAAAACCCGTTGATCAATCCAGCGCCCGGCATTGAAACCATCTTTCTTTGCTGACCAGGAATATCGGGGCTTCGTCTTTAATCCGGCCCTGGTTAAATAACCATCATGCACCAACTCCCCAATTATGCGGCCTATATAGGCAGCCTTCTCATCTTTCAGGGCTTCATAAATATCAGACTTGTGAAAGGAGTCATGGGCCAACAGAATATTGATCACTGATTGATATCTGGCAAAACGTTGTGTATCCGGTTGGGTTTTCATTTTTGGGATGTTTTTGATTAACCGCCTATCACATTTGACAGCGGTTGAGCATGAACATCAGGTCAACTTATCTTAATAATTTTAATTAGTTCTGCCGATAGGGACGTTGGTTCTTACGTTGCATAATTCCATCCCCGCCTTTGTCCGTATAAAAATCGGGACGCAAATAGGGGTCAGGTCGTTAATCTTGCCCTCTGGCCTTCCTCTTTGCTGGAGCCTTAACCCGTTACAAACAGACCCCACCTTTTCATAACTTCCTTGCCCATCAGGCAGATAACGCCTGCTTCATTAAGTCTCCCGGAGTCTTTGTTTTATCAGGAACAGCAGTGTGTTCCGCAACGTTCCCCCTCTCAAGCAATGCTGACGTGCAGTCGTTTACCCAGCGCCGCGGCAACGCGCTCCAATGTCGACAGCTTGATGTCTTCAGCGTGGTTTTCGATCCGTGAAATCGCCGTCTTTTTGGTCTTCAGTCTCCTGGCGAGTTCTTCCTGTGTCAATCCTGCAGATTCACGCGCATGACGGAGAAGAGCACCGACCTTGAACTGCCCGTATCCTTCCTCATAGCCTTCGGCAAATTTATTATCTCTCTTTTTTCTGTCGCTGATATATTTTTCCAGATCGCTCATGGTCTATCTCCTTCTCAAATAATCTCTTCGACAGGCTTCGACTCTTTCTATTTCCTGCTTCGGCGTTTTCTGGCTCTTTTTTGCGAATCCATGCGTGAGCACCACGATGGAATTATCTACAAGGAAACAGAATATGCGATATGCATTTGAACCGGATAGCACTCTGCATTCCCATATTTCCTCCGTACCGGCAAGCTTCTTGAAATACGAAGAAGGGACAACATCCAGATCCTCTAGAAGCTTCAATACCCAAGTAACCTTCTGCGCTGCCTTGCCGAGAAGAGAATCGAGAAATGCCTCAACAGGACATTGCCCGTCGGCGGTTTTATAAAATTTGATTATCCTCTTTGCCATATGATGTTAACTTGCACGTTAACTATTGTCAAGGAGATTATTCGATTCCTTCGTAGCCTTTTCCTCTACCCACTTCCCTAATCGGCGGGTGTTCTTTCGTCTGGGCGTCATCGTACCGATCAAGAGGCCGATGGGACGTTGATTATTACGTTGCATAACCCCATTCCCGCCTTTGATCGTTTAAAAATCGGGCCGGAAACAAGGAGTCAGTTTTTTAATCTTGCTCTCCAACCCTTCCTTCTTGTACGCCCCGGAAAGATACGCCTGGGAGTACGTATCTTCGATTGAAGCCTTAACCCGTTACAAACGGGCCCTCGCCTTTTTCTATGAGGACATATTCCTGCTGTCCACGAGTGAATCTATCTATTAAAGGGTTGCGGTCTTTTTTCTGCATGCATGCGATCCCTGATCTTCTTGGCCTTATCAGGCATGGCATAATAGAAGAACTCCATCTGTGCCTCAAGCCACTTAATCTTCTGAAGAGCCGGACGTTTCCGGTACTCTTTCATCTGCTCCATCGTCTTATAATATAACAGCGGCGGCTTATTCATCGCCCCACTCCTTTTCTATCTTTCTAAGATAATAGACATCGGCAATATCCTGTGGTCTGCCGACCTTCTTCTTCATCTCAATAAGCCGTTTTATAGGGACAAGCGGGATCCTTACATTTCCGGCCTTGATATTTTTTCGTTCTTTATAGACCTTATCAAAATCAAACGGCTCCTCTACAAATACATCCAACAGGAAATAAGGATTCTGGGGATCATAAACGCTGAAAACCTTCATCCCCTTTTCACGAACCCATTTGTCCCTCATTTCCTTACTGGACAGATCTTCAAGGTTCACCGGAATTTTGGGCTTGAAACCCAACTCCTTCATGACCTCCACAAATTTTTCAAGATTATGTAGCTCCAGATGAACAACGATATCTATATCGGCTGTGGCACGCTCAATCCCATAAAGATTGACGGCCACTCCACCGACGACAAGATAGCGAATCTTCGTATCAGTTTAGCTGTTTGAAAAAGTATTTTAAAATCCCTCCCAACCTCCCTTTTCCAAAGGGAGGAGAAACATTTCCCCCTTTGAAAAAGGGGATCCCCCTACATTCCCCCTTTGAAAAAGGGGGATTAAGGGGGATTTTCGAGGCGCCGTTTTCTGGACGACTAGCTCTTTTCAAACAGCTAAAGTGTTACGAATCTTCTTATTGTTCAGGGTTGAAAACAAGTTAAGAAGGTTTAATTTGTCGCCCATATCGTCTTAAAATCCATCCCCCGCGTCTCGCATTTGCAAGACTGGACCGATGGGGACATTGATTCTTACGTTGCATAATTCCATTCCCGCCACCTTTAGGCGTTTAAAAATCGGCTACGTTTTTCGATTTCTTCCGCGCCATTTTTACCTCACCCTTTGCAATACAGCTTTACGGTTATGAATTTCGATTAAGCCTTATAGCACAAATTTTGCCGGATTGTCATTATATTATCCCATTTGCAACCCACCTGTTATGGGTTCATCGATGGTTGTCCGTCGTTAGTGGCAACAAGTAATATTACAGTGCCTTAGGATTTGAGCAGAGTAAGCTCAAAGTGGAGGAGAACCAAAATGGACAATAATGAATGGTTGCTCAAGTCCCGGACTTTCCCCGCGTTTTTGTGGAAGCCGTTATTCCGGAGCGTAACTTGCTGGAGCAGTGGGGCGCCCTTCGCGGGCGAGCAGGAAGGGAAAAGTCCTACTAATTTAATTTTTTGACAGCACCATATCTTTTGATGAGCAAGCACAGCTTTTAGGGATGCCTTACCATTGGCGTTTTATGACCCTCTGCATTCTAAGGTGTAGCTTCACCGTGTAAATAAACAGCCCGCCCATGACCCATCCTTGTATAATTTTACCAGCTTTAAATTCCGGCCTGTATAACGGGCAATTATAGCCTCGCTCTGTACGTGTCTTATCCCGGAAAGGATCAAAAATCCATTTGGCATTAATCGGTGACAGATGTCATCTGACAGATACAGCGCTACAGAGGCAGTGAGGTTGGCCGTGATAAGCTTAAAACAACCTTCGATTTTGGAAAGCGGGGTCAGTGATACCTCTATCCGGCGATTGAGGCGGTTCAGAGAAAAATTTTCTCTGGCTATCCGGGCTGCCTCCTCGTCGACTTCCAGCGCCAAAACCAGCCCACTTCCAAGTTTAGCCGCGGCGATAGAAAGTATTCCTGTTCCTGTACCCACATCCAGCACAGTCGGGCTATTAGCAAAAAAACCTTCGTCCCTTATTTCCTCTAAGACACGCAGGCACAGTAAGGTGCTGGGATGCTGGCCCGTGCCAAAGATCCTGCCCGGATTCAGTCGAATAACCGAGTCGTCTGGCAGCGATGTGTCTTCCCATTTCGGGATCACGGTAAAACGTGGAGAAACCTGGAAAGCAGTAAACACATCTCTACCATTGTGAATGTATCTCGTTTCCAAATATAAGGGCGTATCTAAACAATACTCATCTTCCAGAAGTCCCAGGTATGCATCCAACTTTTTCAGAACGTCATCCGGATCCGTACTATATGGGATCCGGACAACGAATGTCTGTGCACAGTCTGATAGGGGCCTTTGCTCAGAATAACGGACGACTGCACCACGGGCATTCAGATGAAAAAACTTCTTCAATAAGGAAAAAAGGTGGGCAGGAGCAGCAATGCTTAGTTCCAGCCAGTCCGGGACCTTATCCTCACTGAAAAACTCGATGGGCACAGGATATTCAGTCATTTTTATAATCGTAAAAAATCAAAAATAACGGAAAAAGCTATCAAGTTTCATAAAAAAATGCCGATAAATAAAGAGAATTGACATGGTATGAACCATAAAAATAGCATGGGCGTTGAAAAAAACTTGCTTTGTGTTTTTAAAATATAGTATATACCTAACTAGCAAGAAGATTAAGTGAGAAAAGGAGTTAATCTATGCGGTGTAGAGCCCTTCTCATTTTTATACTTGCACTAATTCTTACCCTGCCTTCTACCTCCTCTATTGCAGAAACTAAAAAATGCCGGAACGCTAAAAAGAAAGTCTGCTACACCACCAATAAGAAGGTTCAAAAGCATAAAAAGAAAGCGAAGCAAACGGCCTCCGTAAAAAAATATCGCAAGAAAGCCCGGAGATACAATAAAAAGAGGATACACAGGGCATCCAGAAAATATCGCCGTCAATATTGTTCTGCGCTTACCGCCCGTTCAGCTATAGTCCTGGACGCTGACACCAATTCTATTTACTTTGCCAAAAGCCCGTATGTCCCGTTACAACCGGCCAGCACCATCAAAATAGTCACCGGTCTCCTGGCATTAAAAAACCTGGAGGCAAACGACCCGGTTCGAGTGAGCCACTACGCGGAAACAGCCCCGCCACAAAAGGCATATCTGCGGCGCGGAGAAATATATCCGGCTATAGACCTTATCTATGCTACCTTGCTTCACTCAGCCAATGATGCCAGCCGGGCCTTGGCGGAAAAGATAGCCGGATCGGAAGAAGAATTTGCGCAAATAATGACCCGGACTGCACACGGCCTCGGTGCTAAAAATACCGTTTGCCGTACGGCTAGCGGCCTGACGGCACCTGGTCAATGTACAACTGCATATGATCTGGCCGTTATCTTTAAAAAGGCCATGCAGGATGAAAAATTTTCTAATATTGTCAAGACCCGCAAATTTGAGATTCATGGCGGCAAACTTGTTGTCAATCACAACAAGGCCCTCTGGCAAATCGAAGGGGCAGAGGGCGGTAAAACGGGCTTTACCCGCGCCGCCCGGAAAACTTACGTAGGCATGTTCAAAAGGAATAATCGCACCGTTGTTATTGCCTTCCTGGGCAGTGAGAATCTCTGGAGTGATGTGCGTTATCTGGTCCGCAAGGCGTTTACGGACACGCAACCAACTATCCAGGCTGCCAGGAGCAAGCGCGACGTATCATCTATCTAATATCTTACTTCTTGTTCCTGCGAAAAACCGGCTCAAGGCTGCTCAGCTCAGCAAACCGAATGATCTCATCCCTGTATTCCTGCACATAGGGACAATCCCAGACGGCCAGGATCTTTTCCTGACCTACATAGTAGTGACCCCTGTCTGTCAGATCGTCGAGACTCACACCATTTGCCGATGCAATATCCTGGACGCCTTCCGGGTCAAAGACCTTTTCCAGCACCATCGGAAAAATCTGTGGCCAGCGACAGACTTCCGGCCGCTTCACATATATCAGACAGCGGCCGGTATCTCTATTCAAATTCGGACAAAAGGAGCCGCGCGTAAGGATAAGGCCCCATCCCTGACGCCAGCGATAAAGGGCGGGACCCGTCATATAGAAGGGCTGGCCGTCACGCATTAATGGAGGTGCTGCATAGGCATTTGTGCTCCGGGTCAGGGCCGTATCTATGCCGGGCAATGGGAAGAGCGAGACCTCTTCTTCAGTCAACGGCAGCTCAAAAAAAGCATTTTCTTCCTCTTCCAGCGGTCCCTGGCAGCAAATGGTACAATGATACTGTCCGCAAAGGGCAGAATTTATGCTACCCAATTCCCGCCTCAGCATCTCTTGCTTTATCTCCAAAATAGTGCCGGCCAGGATATCCAGGGGTTTGTGGTCCATATCAACAATCAGCCGCTTTCTGGTCTTTAATTCTCCTCTTTTAAATCTTTCGTAGGGTTCGAACACATCCAAATAGCCCTTCAATATGGCCTGTGGATTATCATAAAACACACCGTCCAGCGTTATATTTTCTTTTAGTTTAGCGACAGTTGCAGCAATGCCCGGCAAACTGGTGGTCAGAAATAGCCCGCTGACCAGAAAGGTAAGGGGCACCAACGGCCTTTTAAGCAGTTCTATACCGGAATACTGATCACCCATTGATTGCCCCCTACTAAAGAATTTGTGGCACTCTACATGATTTCTCCCTTAAAGTCCAAACCATTATTTGTTGTCAACAGCGGCGCTATCTTTTATAATAACACCCCATTTGGACTAAAAAAATAACTATGAAGAGAGCCCTATGATCGGCATATTTGATTCAGGCATTGGCGGTCTTACCGTAGTCAAGGCCGTTTTTCAGCAAATCCCGGATTATGAAATCGTATATTTTGGAGATACGGCCCGAACTCCCTATGGGACGAAAAGCCCGGCCACCATCATCGATTATGCCATCCAGGATACTGAATTTTTGCTTTCAAAGGGGGCCAAAATTATTGTCATTGCCTGTAACACGGCCTCGAGCATAGCCACAGAGGCGCTGAGGGACAGGTTCACCGGCATCCCCATATTCGAGGTGGTGACCCCGGCCGTCGCCAAAGTCATACAGGTCACAAAAAATCACCACGTGGGTATCATTGGTACCAGAGCGACCATTAATAGCAACATCTACAATAAAAAGATAAAAGACCTGCAGCCGGACATTAAGGTGTACTCTAATGCCTGCCCGCTCCTCGTGCCTCTAGTGGAAGAAGGGTGGCTTAAGCGCCGTGAGACCAAGATGATCTTAAAAAAATACCTTTACCCGCTGAAAAGAAAACAGATCGACACCCTGGTACTGGGCTGCACCCATTACCCCCTGCTTAAAGATATTATTCAGGTGAAAATGGGTAAACGAGTTAAGATTGTGGACTCATCAGCGGAGCTGGCCGGTTATGTTAAAAACTACCTAGCCGGGCATCCAGAAATTGACGTTACGCTCAAACGAGGTCACAATAACCAATTCTATGTATCAGACCTTACGCCTACCTTTGCAGAGATTGCCCAAAAAATCCTGGGTCGGCCTATAAACCTTTTGCTGGCATGAACCCGGCCGGCAAAAAGGAGGAGCGCATAATGAATACCTGTAAAAAAGTTTTTTTGATTGTAACGATGGCGCTGTTACTGACTTCATGCGCCTGGCAGATCCAACAAAAGCCATCAATACTAATATCAAGGCCCGAGCCGCTCCCGGCGCTTCCTAAAAGGCCTCCGGTCAATTTTCGTATTGAAGGACCTACCGCCTATGTCAGCGTAGACGAGATGAAGGCCCTCATGAAATATGTGCTGGACTTAGAAGAGAGGAACAAGGCGGCGGACCGGGAATTAAGAAAGATCCGTGAGGCGCTGCAGTAACAATGTCTTTACAGCAGAAAGATACCATGCAAAAAAGTAGTAACACACGCCGTAAGGGAAAACATTATATCTGTCATGCCTGCGGGGGAAAACCCCCTTTCTGCTGGACATGCCGGTGCGGATTCCAGATTTGCCCAGCCTGTATGGAAGAAAACATGTGGGGGCTGTCCTGTAATGCCGTTACCTGGATTTGCCCGGATTGCGGCGAGATGTGTGTATTTTAAAAGGGCAATAAACGGTAGGGTAAATTACTGTCGAACAACCACTATAAGTTAATAGCGTATATCGAATTTACCAAATTCCCCCTTATAATCCTCCCAGGTTATATCGACTTTGCGCACGACCGCATGTGGCGGCCCCTGGTGGCACCACTCCAGCATTTTTTTAACGGTGATCTCGTCTCCCTCAAAGACCGCCTCTACCTGCCCGTCACGCCTGTTTTTTACCCAGCCTTTGAGTCCGAGGTGGGTGGCTTCCTGCTGCGTGGAGTACCGGAAAAAGACCCCCTGCACACGGCCATTAATTATAACATGCGCTCTCACCATGGGCTACCTCCTAACTTCTAACTTACGCCCCGATCAGCCTCTTAAATTCCTCTTCGGTCAGAACGGTCACTCCTAACTCCCTGGCCCTGGTCAGCTTTGAGCCCGGATCCTTACCGGCCACCACATAATTCGTCTTGTGGCTCACAGACGAAGACACTATCCCGCCCCGTTCCTTGACCTTGTTCTTGGCCTCATCCCTGGAAAAGGATTCGAGGCCGCCTGTAAAGACAAAACTCTGCCCGGCAAGCGGGCGGGGCCCGATGAGAACAGGCGGGGCAGGGCTTACCCCGGCGGCAAGGAGGCGATGGATCACATCCTGATTCTTCTTCTCGGCAAAGAACGTAGTAACGCTGGCCGCTACCTGAGGACCGATCTCATCTATCTCCAGGAGTTGCTCCATAAAGGCCTTTTCAACGGCCTTCAGGCTGCCGAATTTTTCAGCCAGAATCTGGGCCGTCTTTTCACCTACGTAGCGGATACCCAGGGCATACAAAAACCTCGGCAAAGAGGTCTGCTTGCTCTTTTTTATTGCCGCCAGGATATTCTCCGTGGACTTCTCGGCAAATCGTTCCAAGGCTAGGATCTGCTCCCGGCTCAGATAATAAAGATCGGCCACGTCCTTAATAATGCCGGCGTCCACCAGTTGCGCCACTATCTTTTCGCCCAGCCCTTCGATATCCATACCGCCCTTGGAGGCAAAGTGGGTTATGGATTCCTTCACCTGGGCCGGGCAGGAGGCATTGGGGCAGCGGATGGCCACTTCGCCCGGCAGTTGTACGACCCTGGCCCCGCACACCGGACATCTCTCCGGCATGAAAAACCTTTTTTCTTTTCCGGTCCTCTTCTCCGGGATGGATTTAATCACCTCTGGTATGACTTCACCCGCCCGCTGAACCAGGATGGTATCACCGATCCGGATATCCTTGCGGGCGATCTCATCCTGATTGTGCAAAGTGGCCCGGCTGACCTCAACGCCGCCTATGTTCACCGGCTCCATGATAGCCACAGGCGTCAGCGTCCCGGTCCGCCCCACCTGAACCTGGATGTTGAGAACACGCGTACTTGCCTGGTTCGCCGGGAATTTATAGGCTATGGCCCACCTGGGGCTGCGGACCTTGACGCCAAGGCGATCCTGAAGGCCGAAAGAATCAACCTTGATCACCATGCCATCGATCTCGTAGGCAAGGCTGCGACGTATCCTTTCGAGTTCCTGAAAATAATCGATACACTCCTCAATCCCTTTGCAACGGCGAGTAAGGGGGTTCACCTTTATCCCCCACTTCGGCAGTACCGTGAGTATCTCCCATTGGCTGGTAAATGACCTGCCCTCCATCACCCCTACCCCGTAAGCAAAGAAATCAAGGGGGCGGCTGGCCGTAACTCTGGGGTCTAACTGCCTCAGGGAACCGGCCGCGGCATTGCGCGGATTGGCAAAAGGCGGCTCGCCGTCTCTAATGCGCTGCTGATTAATCTCTTTGAAGGCCTTGAGGCTTAAGAATACCTCCCCGCGTGCCTCAAGGCGTCCCGGGATAGACTCGCCACGTTGCAGCCTGAGCGGGACGGACCTTATGGTGCGCACATTTTGAGTTACATCCTCTCCGGTTACTCCGTCACCCCTTGTCGAGGCTACACTAAGCACACCGTCTTCATAGACAATTTCTATAGCCAGGCCGTCCATCTTGGGCTCCGCCACGTAGTCAATAAGCCCGTCCATGCGCAGAAACCTTTTTATGCGCTGTTCAAACTCCCGCGCCTCAGCCTCATCAAAGGCATTCTCCAAACTCAACATGGGCAGGGTGTGCCTCACCGTACCAAATTTTTCTAAGGGCGCTGCCCCGACCCGTTGTGTTGGTGAATCCGGGGTAATAAGATAAGGATACTTTTCTTCCAGTTCAATAAGCTCGCGCATTAACTGGTCATATTCCGCATCAGAAATGACCGGGCTGTCCAAAACATAATAACGGTAGTTATGGTAATGGACCTCCTCGCGTAACTTCTTTATCTTCTCCTCGATTTCTTTGGTTGCTTTCTCCATCCCTGCTCCCAATTGGCATGTTCTCGTCAGTCTGGTTAACCCAGATCAGGAGGTATAAGGAATCGGGTCAGGCACACCGGCCAGCCTGAACCCCTTGAGACGCAAGACACAGGAATCGCACCTACCGCAGGCCCTATCTTCATTCTTATAACAGGACCAGGTTAGATGCAGCGGCGCCTTAAGCTCCAAGCCGCGGCGCACCACTTCTTCCTTTGAAAGATCAATCAGCGGGGTCTCAATGCTTATATCTGTCTCCGGCCGCGTCCCCAGCCTTATGAGCTTATTATAGGCCTCAAAATAGGTCCGGCGGCAATCCGGGTACCCGGAACTGTCCACCTCGGTGGCCCCGATAAAAACCTTCCTGGCACCGATCACCTCAGCCCAGGATACGGCAATAGCAATGAGATGTGTGTTACGGAATGGAACATAGGTACTGGGGATCTCCCCCCCCTGGATACGGCCGGACTCAGGGACAGGAATGTGCCGGTCAGTAAGGCTTGTACCGCCTATCTGGAGGAGATGGCTGATATCGACGATCAGCCGTCTCTCAACGCCATAATGATCTGCGATAGCGGAAAAGGCCGTAAGCTCCCGTCCTTCCGTGCGCTGACCATAATTCACATGTAAAAAAGCCAGATCATACTGCCGGCCGGCAATGGCCGCGGTCACACAACTATCCAGCCCGCCGCTTACCAGAACAATAGCCGTATCCCTTTTCATCACACCCTTCTCTCCCGGTCCGGCCAGAGATACTTATGCAATTGTATCTGGATCCTGGCCGGTAGCCGGTCGGCCAGGATCCACTCCGCCAGGGTTCTGGCCTCCATCTTCTGCCAGACCGGCGACAGGATAACCTGGGTATAGACCGGGATATGATGCTTCGCCATCTTTTCCCTTGCCCATTCATAGTCACTGCGATCCTGAATAACGAACTTGATCTGGTCTTTTGCGTCAAGATAACGGAGGTTTTTAAAATCCATATAATCAGACATCCCGCTCGACGGACATTTAAGATCCATTATTTTCACTACCCCTTGCGGCACATCTCTTAAAGAGCGGCTTCCGTTGGTCTCCAGAAGAACGATATAATTCCTATCTGCCAGGGCGTTGAGAAGCGGCGCGGTCTCCGTCTGCAAAAGCGGCTCACCGCCCGTGACCTCAACTATTTTAGCCCCGCAATCCTCCGCCTGGCGCAGTATGTCTTCCTTACTCAAAATGCGGCCTTCGGTGTAGGCATAGGTGGTATCACAATAACTGCACCTCAGATTGCAACCACTAAGGCGTATAAAAAAACACGGCCAGCCAGCAAGGGTAGATTCTCCCTGGATGCTATAAAACATCTCGCAGACGGTCAAGGGCAATTCAATCCTCCCGGTAGCTGACGCCCGTCTCCGGTGTTTCGCCTACGGTCACACGATGAAGCCGGCACTGCTTGCCATCAAGGTATGGCTTCAATCTCTCATAGATATAGGCAGCAATATTCTCCGATGATGGATTCTTTTCCTTGAAGTAAGGGAGTTCGTTCAGGTCGGTATGGTCTAAATCTGCGAGGACCTCGGAGAGGGCCTTCTTAATGATTCTGAAATCTACGCCCATACCTATAGTATCCAGGGAGGCGCACCTCACGGCCACCTCTATTGACCAATTATGCCCATGATGTTTCTCGCAGTTTCCTGGATAATCCCGCAGGTGGTGGGCGGCTGAAAAGTGTGAACGGACGAATACCTCATACATAAGCAAACCCTCTATATAACCTAACCTAAATCCGCTGAATTGCACAATTTCAAATGTCAAAATCCCAAGTTCAAAGCAAATCCAAATGACTATAATGTCATTAGTCAATAGTCATTGGTCACATTAGGATAGTTACAAGTTACAGGTTACACAAGTTACAAAGTTGTAACTTGGTATCAATTTAGCTGTTTGAAAAAGTATTTTAAAATCCCTCCCAACCTCCCTTTTCCAAAGGGAGGAGAGACGTTTCCCCCTTTGAAAAAGGGGGATTAAGGGGGATTTTTGAGGCGCCGCTTT
>JBFMAZ010000054.1:0-2909 GCA_040755415.1 Thermodesulfobacteriota bacterium
AGAGGGGCCGGGGACAACTGATGTATGGCAGAAATAATGTGGCACCGCCGGGAAACCAGGCGGAAACGGAGAAAACAAACCTCAGCCTACCGCATCGGGAGAAACCGGTCTACTCGACTATGTCATTTGATGACCGATAACATTCCTTGCATATCCTGTCGCGGTATATAAGTTGAATAAATTTGTTTCTTATTGCGGCTGAATGGTAGTTATATATCTGAACCCGCCGTTTTCCACCTTTAGTATCACCGCCTGCTTGATGGTCTCCCGGCCTTTTATAGCGATCTTTCCGGTTACCCCTTCAAAGTCGGTTGTCCTGGCCAGGGCGTCCTTTATCTTCTCGGGATGAGCGGAACGGGCCCTTTCAACGGCATCGAGCAGGAAATTATAGCTGTCATGGGAAAGGGCGCTCACGGAGTCTGGAGCGCCCTTGTTTATCTCGTGGAATTTTTTTACGAATAGTTGACCGCGTTTGGTGGTGACACCCTTTTCGTCGAAGTGGGTGGTAAAATACAGCCCTTCTACGGCCTTCCCACCGATCTTTATCAATTCATTGGCCTGTGCAGCATCGCCGGAAACTATAACTGAGGCAATGCCCAGTTCACGGGACTGCCGGGCGATAAGGGCATCTTCCATAAAATAACCGGGGACATAGATAATATCAGGCCGCATGCCGCTTATACTGCTCAACTGCGCGGTGAAATCCAGGTCGCCGCTTTGGTAAGCCGTCTTGATAACGATTTTCCCCCCTTTTTTAGTAAATTCCCGCATGAAAAAATTAGATAGGCCCACTGAATAATCCTGGCTAATGTCGATCATTACCGCAGCCGTGCGGGCCTTGAGATATTCACGGGCAAACTTTGCGGCCACGTAGCCCTGAAAGGGATCCGAAAAACAGACCCGGAAGATATATTGGCGGTTTTGTGTTACCAGGGGATTGGTGGCCCATGGAGTAACCATGGGGATCTTTGCCTTCTCTGCTATCGGGGCGCCGGAGAGGGTGTTGGAACTGGTAAGTTCGCCGATTATAGCCACGACCCTCTCTTTTTCGATGAGCCGCGAGACGGCATTGGCCGCCTCCACTTTATCGCTTTTATCATCAACCAGTATGAGCTGGACCGGTCGGCCGAGTACGGTTGGCCGCTCCCTGTGCACCATCTGCAGCCCTTTCCAGGCCACCTGTCCATAGACGGCGGCCGGTCCGGTCATGGGCAGATAAACGCCGATACGTATTGGCTCAGCCGCAATGGTAGTCGAGGGAGAGATATAAAAAATGGTTACAATTATCAGCATAATCAAATAAAGAATCGAGCTTCTGTTTTTCATAAACTTACCCCCGGGATTAAATAGTAGGTATCAGTTTAGTTGTTTGAAAACGTATTCTTAAATCCCTCCCAACCTCCCTTTTTCAAAGGGAGGGGAAACACTTCCCCCCTTGGGAAAGGGGGGATCAAGGGGGATTTGAAGGCCACACCACATGAATCAGCAATTTGGACAGCATATTTTTATAGACGACAACCTCGTTTTCGATAGTTTAATGTTAGCGATAAAATCAATATGTTAACCTGTCCAAAAAGATTGTTCTTTGAATGTATTGGACAGCAATGACTTAAGAACCTACCGATCTTGCAAACAGGCGCGCGCCTAATACACCTATTTCATATAATATGATGAGTGGGACGGCCAGCATGACCTGAGAGATGATGTCTGGCGGAGTAAGTATGGCGGCTATAATAAAGACAATAAGGATGTAATACTTACGCCTGGCCCGCAATTGTTCGTAGGTGAGGATATCCATTTTTGCTAAAAATACCAGGAAGAACGGTATCTCAAAGGCCAGACCAAAGGCCAGCAATGCCTTGGAGGCGAAAACAAGGTAGCTTTTCATGGTAATAAGCGGCCTTAGGGATTGTCCGGCAAAGCCCAGAAGAAATTTAAGGGCCAGGGGCAGGATTACGAAATAGCCGAAAACGGCCCCCATAAAAAATAAAAGGGTCGATGACCCGACAAATACCAACGTATATTTGCGTTCCTTGTCTTCCAACCCAGGCGATACGAATTTCCATATCTGGTGTATGATAACCGGGAAGGCGATGATAAAGCCCGTTATCAGAGAGATTTTGAAATAGGAGATAAAGGCCTCGGGCAGGCCGGTATAAATGAGCTTATTACCCCGGCCCATGGCCGCAAAGAGCGGGGCGGCAAGGATGACGAATATCCTTTCGGCCAGTGCGTAAGATATGAGAAACCCGATACCGATAGCTGAAAGAGATATGATGAGCCGGTTGCGTAGTTCTTTAAGGTGGGCAGTAAAAGGCAGCCTGAAGTCAGCCATGGAGAGAATCCTTGGGGCTTACACCTTCACTTTCGGCCAGGGTATCTGGAGATTCAGAGGCTTCCCCCGGCTTTTTAGCCGCTTCCGTTTCTAAGTTCTGTGGGGAATTATCTATTACCGATGGGCCTCCAGCGGCATCCAGGTTATCCGGGTTGAGGCTCTCTTTAACCTCGGAAGCGGCTCTTTTGAATTCGGCCAGGCCCCGGGCCAGAGAACGGGCCAGATCAGGTAATTTTTGCGGACCTATTACAATGAGCGCCACGATCAAGATCAGGATAAGCTCAGACATACCGATGCCAAACATGTATCAACTCTAAAACTTTTTAGGCTATGCGTCAAGTAAACGATTACGTTCCAAATCCACCGCCTATTTTCGTACGAGTTAGCTCCTGGCCGTAAACACACCATGGTTGCTGTGCAGCGTTATTTCAAATCCGAAATCCGAACCACGAATCTCGAAACAATATCGAATCACCAAAATTCAAATCCAAAATAATCAGCGCTGCTGTCGTTTGGAACATTGGGAATTTGGACATTTGAATTTGTTTCGGATTTCGATATTCGATATTCGGAT
>JBFMAZ010000055.1:0-11108 GCA_040755415.1 Thermodesulfobacteriota bacterium
TGTTTCGGATTTCGTATCAATTTAGCTGTTTGAAAAAGCATTTTAAAATCCCTCCCAACCTCCCTTTTCCAAAGGGAGGAGAGACGTTTCCCCCTTTGAAAAAGGGGGATTAAGGGGGATTTTTGAGTCGCCGCTTTCTGGACGACCAGCTTTTTTCAAGCAGCTAACGTGTTACCGGATTTCGTATTTCGATATTCGGATTTGGTTGCGGCTTTGCCGCGCTGTAGCTGAGGAGAAAAAATGAAACTAACAGGCAAGATCTGGAAATTTGGCGATAATATCGACACCGATGTGATTATACCGGCCAGGCATCTGACTACGTTTGATCCTAAAGAGTTGGCCAGGCACTGTATGGAAGATGCAGACCCATCATTCGCGCAAAAAGTAAAGACCGGGGATATTATAGTGGCTGGCAGAAACTTTGGCTGCGGGTCTTCGCGGGAGCACGCTCCTATTGCCCTCAAGGGTTGCGGCCTGAGCTGTGTGGTGGCCAGGAGTTTTGCCCGCATCTTTTTCCGAAACGCATTCAATATGGGGCTCCTCATTTTCGAATGCCCGGAAGCAGCCGGGGCAGCAGAAGAAGGCGATACCATGGAGATAGACGTGGATTCGGGTAAAATCTCTCTCGTGGAGAAGGGGCTATCATTTGCAGCCCAGCCCATCCCCCCCTTTATGCAGGAATTGCTGAGAGACGGTGGCCTCATCCCGCATATTATGAAGAAGGTGAAAACAGCTTGATTTTTCACCGCAGAGCACACGCATCTTGAAAATTCGAAATCCGAAGCACGAAATTCGAAACAAATTCAAATGACCAAATGAGCGCAATGACCAAAATGAAGAATCGAAGGAGTTGCTGATGGACGTTTCGAACATTGGATATTTGGATTTCGGATTTGTTTCGGATTTCGTATTTCGATATTCGGATTTGGTTGCGGCTTTGCCGCGCTGTGTCCTCTGCAGCTAAATTAAAAGGAGATAGATAGATATCATGGGAAGCAAAAGTTACAACATTGCGGTTATTCCGGGGGACGGCACCGGCCCGGAGGTGATTGCCCAGGGGATCAAGGTCCTTAAGGCGGCTGGGGAGTTGTATGGCATGGCGTTCCATTTTACGGAGTTTGATTTTGGCGGAGAACGTTATCTGCGTACCGGCGAGACCCTTCCGGATACGGCTATTGAGGAGTTAAAGGGCTTTCAGGCCATCTATCTGGGCGCTATCGGGCACCCGGAGGTCAAACCTGGCATCCTGGAAAAGGGCATTCTGCTTAAACTCCGTTTTGCCCTGGATCAGTACATAAACCTCAGGCCGGTTATCCTCTATCCAGGGGTGGATACGCCTCTTAAGGATAAGAGACCGGAGGATATTGATTTCCTGGTGGTGCGCGAAAATACGGAAGGGCTTTATGCCGGCGCCGGCGGGGTGCTGAGAAAGGGGACGCCGGACGAGGTGGCCGTACAGGAGTCCATAAATACCAGGAAGGGCGTGGAACGCTGCATCCGCTTTGCCTTTGACTTTTGCCGGCGCCGCAACAAGCGCCACAAACTGACCCTGTGCGGTAAGACAAACGTGCTTACTTTTGCCTTCGATCTGTGGGAGCGGACTTTCCACGAGGTAGCTAAAGAATATCCGGATATTCAAACGGATTATGCCCATGTAGATGCTATCTGTATGTGGATGGTCAAGAACCCGGAATGGTTTGACGTCATTGTGACTGATAATATGTTCGGTGATATAATTACTGATCTGGGGGCCATGATCCAGGGCGGTATGGGCATTGCCGCAGGCGGGAACATAAATCCCGGTGGTGTATCCATGTTTGAGCCTATCGGCGGCTCAGCGCCCAAATACACCGGGAAGAACGTCATTAATCCATTGGCGGCTATAGCGGCCGGGCAGATGATGGTGGATAATCTGGGCGAAGAGAAGGCAGCGCGGGCTATAGAAATTGGTATTAAGGAAACCGTGACAAAGCTGAAGAGTTTGGCGGCGGGCAAGATGGGTTATACAACTGCTGAGGTGGGCGATCTGGTGGTGTCGGCCTTGCCGAGGCCGTAACAAAGCGTTCAGCTTCCAGCAGTCAGCGGTCAGCAAGATGAAGAAAAAATGTATCAGTTTAGCTGTTTGAAAAAATATTTTAAAATCCCTCCCAACCTCCCTTTTCCAAAGGGAGGAGAAACACTTCCCCCTTTGAAAAAGGGAAGCCCCTACATTCCCCCTTTGAAAAAGGGGGGTTAAGGGGGATTTTTGAGGTGCTGTTTTCTGGACGACTAGCTCTTTTCAAACAGCTAACGTGTTGCGAATTATTGCAAAAGGAGTAATCGACATGGGCAAAAAGGCTAAATACAACGTAGCGGTAGCCGGGGCTACCGGGGCGGTTGGTCAGTGCATGATTAAGGTGCTGGAGGAGAGGAAATTCCCGGTGGATGAAGTTCGTCTCCTGGCGTCGGAACGATCCGCGGGTAAGGAGTTGTCTTTCCGGGGGAACAAGGTGGCGGTAGCTCAAATGACCAAAGATTCCTTTAAAGGGATAGATATTGCCCTCTTTTCCGCAGGGGCGGCACGGAGTCTGGAATTTGCCCCGGCGGCTGCGGCATCCGGGGCAGTGGTAGTGGATAACTCAAGCGCCTTTCGCATGGAGCCGGATATTCCGCTGGTAGTACCGGAGGTCAATCCCGGTGATGTCGGTCTGTACACGAAAAAAGGCATCATTGCTAATCCTAACTGTTCAACCATCCAGATGGTAGTGGCCCTGAAGCCAATCCATGATGTAGCCGGGATTAAACGTATTGTAGTGTCAACCTACCAGGCGGTATCCGGGACCGGGCAGAAGGCTATTGCAGAGCTGGAAGGACAGGTGCGCGCCTATGTAGCCGGAAAGAAAATGCCCCGGTCAGTATATCCGCACCAGATTGCCTTTAACTGTCTCCCGCATATCGACTCTTTTCTGCCCAATGGCTATACCAAGGAAGAGATGAAGATGGTCAATGAGACCAGAAAAATCATGGGTGATGATTCCATCCGGGTGACGGCCACTACAGTGCGCGTGCCTGTTTTTTGGGGACATTCAGAGTCTGTAAATATCGAGACAGAGAAAAAGATCACGGCGGACGAGGTAAAAGAGCTTCTGAAAAAAACCTCTGGCGTAGTAGTGGTTGACGATCCCGCCCAAAATCTGTATCCTTTGGCTATACATGCTGCCGGCCGCGATGAGACCTTTGTAGGCCGGATTCGCGAGGACGAATCGATTGCCAATGGAATAAATATCTGGATTGTCGCTGATAACATCCGTAAGGGGGCAGCTACAAACGCAGTGCAGATAGCTGAGATATTGATCGAAAAATATTTGTAGAAGGACGGTAACTTTAGTTTTCAAATTAGCCTGTGTTAATTAGTGTTCATCCGGAAACTACCAAATCCCCCCATCCCCCCTTTGCTAAAAGGGGGGGAAAATATTGAAATCCCCCTTTGGAAAAGGGGGATACAGGGGGATTTTCGGATGGAAACTAATTAGTCAGTTCCCATCCGGAAACGCGGACTATGTTCCGTCTTACACCCGTAGGACAGTCCCGCACGGCGGGTTTTACCCGCCATCATTCTTTTGGTGGGCAAAGCCCACCCTACGGGACTACGAAGGGATGTTTTCGGATGAGCGCTAGCTAGCATCCTAAAACGCCAAAGGAGGTATGGTTATGGCACTTCCGGTTACGGACAGAGTTTTGGCCCAGAGGCCGTCTTATGTGGTCGAGAAGCTGGGCAGGGGAAGTAAAGTATGCCTGTTAAATTCTAAGGACATCTTAAGGACACTAAAGGATAATAAGGTTATTGTCATGGCCTGCAACACGCGCATCAAACACGTCATCCCCGGGATCATGCGGGCGGCCGAAGAGTTGGACGCCGTGGTGGCTTTTGAGCTGGCCAAAAGCGAAGGCCATATAGACGGCGGGTATACCGGTCAGGACCCGGAGACCTATTTTGCTACGATTACCGGCTATGCAGAAGAGAGAAATTTTACCCGGCCTTTTTTCATCCATGGTGACCATATCACGGTCAAAAATACCTCGGATAAAGAGATCGAATCGGCCCGCCAGCTCATAGCTGCAGAACTGGCCGCCGGATACACCTCATTTGCTGTAGATGCCTCTTTTAATGAATTGCCGGATAACATTCGTATTACTACTGAACTGGCCCGGCCCATTATTGAACGGGGTATTGGCCTCGAGGTGGAGGTAGGGGAGATAAAGTCTGCCGGCCAGGAGGCCATGTTGACCACGGTGGAGGAGGCGGTGGCCTTTATTTCCGGCCTCAAGGCCAATGGTGTGCGACCAGATATGCTGGCTATCAACAATGGGTCTAAGCATGGTAACTATCTGGAAGGTGAAATAATATTTATTGACCTGGAACGGACCGGGCAGATCTACGAGGCCATTAAAGGGGAGGAGGTTGTGATTGCCCAGCATGGGATTACCGGCACCCCGTTACATCTTGTAGGCCGATTTGCTGATTACGGTATCCGCAAGGGTAACGTCGGCACCCAATGGCAGAATATCGCCCATAAGGGACTCCCCGCCGGTCTGATGGAGGAAATGAGGGCCTGGGCCAAAGAGAACAACAAAGATATAAAGATGGCCACCAAGCCCTTCAAACAGAAAATAGACAACATCCCGCCGGAAAACAGGAAGAGGATTGAAGACATGGCCTACGAAGAGGCCAAGGAACTGATAAAGGCATTCCGGGCAGTAGGTACGGCCTCCATAGTTATAAAAGGACTTTCATAAAGAAGTAATGTCCGTGGTCAGTTGTGGTAATATCAAAAGTTTAATGAAAAACAACCACAGAGATGGAAAATTCGAAATCCGAAGTACGAAACTCGAAACAAATTCAAATGACCAAATGAGAGCAATGACCAAAACGAAAAATCGAAGGAGTTGCTGATGGACGTTTCGAACATTCGATATTTGAATTTCGGATTTGTTTCGGATTTCGGATTTCGATATTCGGATTTGGTTGCGGCTTCGCCACGCTGTGTTCTCTGTGGTTAGCTTTTGACAATACTCCGTTGTTAGTAGGACACTACCCATGAAGAGGCATAATTGCGTATTATCGCCGGTACGGCTAAGGGACGGAATCTGTCGCCGATAAAAGGAAAAGGGATCCGTCCTACCAGCGACAAGATCCGGCAGGCTATTTTTAATATCCTGAACCTGGACTGGGATGGAACCCGGGTGCTGGATCTCTTTGCCGGTACGGGCGCACTGGGTATTGAGGCCCTAAGCCGCGGGGCATCAGAAGCGGTCTTTGTTGACCACCATCCCTACGCCATTGAGACCATCAAAAAGAATCTCTTGCTCTGCGGTTTCTCTGAAAAAGGAAGGGTTTTTCAGAAAAATCCGCTACATGGACTGGGATTTCTGGAAAAGCCTGGTCTCCTTTTTGATGTAATTTTTATGGATCCCCCTTACGGCCAGGGCATGGCCCGGAAGATGCTGGAGTTGCTGGCCCGGCGTAATTTAATGAAACCAGATGGAGTGGTGGTGGTGGAATGCGATAGGGCAGAGCAATTATCTTCTCCTGCCGGTTTTCAGGCGCAGGGTGAAAAGCGAGTTTATGGCCGAACCACGGTCTATTTTTTTGAGAAAGAAGGACGGGAGGAAGCAGGTGGGTAGGCAGAGAATCGTGGGAGAGGTCGTTGCCGTCTATCCCGGGACGTTTGACCCTATAACTAACGGTCACATTGATGTAGTCAACCGGGCGCTCAATATGTTCGACCGGGTTATTATTGCCGTGGCCGTAAATCCGGCTAAAAGGCCTCTCTTTACGATTGAAGAACGTGTGGAGATGATCCGGGAGACCATTAATGAAAATCCACGGATAGAGATCGACACCTTTACCGGTCTCCTTGTGGACTATGTAACCAACTGTCAGGCCAATGTTATTGTACGCGGGCTGCGGGCTGTTTCGGATTTTGATTATGAATTTCAGATGGCCCTGATGAACCGTCGGCTCAACCGTAATATTGAGACTGTCTTTCTCATGACCGGGTTCCGCTGGATATTTATCAGCTCTACCATGATCAGGGAAGTAGCGAGCTTTGGGGGATCAGTAGAAGGGTTGGTCCCGGATGTGGTCTGCCGCCGGTTGAAGGAGAAATTTAAGATATCCTAAAGGGATAAATTCTAAATTCGAAGCACGAAATCCGAAACAATATCGAATCACCGAAATGGCAAATTCAAAAGCGAATTAGCCCCGCCGCAGTTTGGGGCATTCTTAAATTTGAGTAACACTTTAGCTGTTTGAAAAGAGCTAGTCGTCCAGAAAACGGCGCCTCGAAAATCCCCCTTAATCCCCCTTTTTCAAAGGGGGAATGTAGGGGGATCCCCTTTTTCAAAGGGGGAAATGTTTCTCCTCCCTTTGGAAAAGGGAGGTTGGGAGGGATTTTAAAATACTTTTTCAAACAGCTAAACTGATACAAATTTGAAAATTAGAATTTGTTTCGAGTTTCGATATTCGAATTTCGAATTTAAGCCACGGCACCCTGCAACTGGAACCTTAGAGGTCGGACTATTTTAAAACGCTAAAGTGATACAACATATCCTAACTATAGGCTATCTTGTATTGTTCCAGGTGCAGGTCTGAGTGGGACTGAATAGTAATTTGCTTGTTTATTTTCCGCTCAAGAAGTTCGATCTGTCTCGCCTCCTCGTTTAGAAACATCTCACTTATATCCGGATGAACGGATATGGTAACACCGGGGGCTATTACCTCAGCAGATTCTCTTTCAATCTTTCTGAATATCTCATAACAGAGGGTTCGTCTTGATTTCAGAAATCCCTCGCCGTCACAGTAGAAGCAAGGTTCACAGAGAAGCCGGCCCAGACTTTCCCGTGTCCTTTTGCGGGTCATTTCAATCAATCCTAACTCGGACATTTTCAATATAGTAGTCTTGCTTTTATCCTTGCGGAGGGCCTCCCGCAGGGCATTAAAAACCTCTTCACGATGCTTTTCCCTTTTCATATCAATAAAATCGATGATGATTAAACCCCCTATATTGCGCAGCCGCAGTTGATAGGCAATCTCTTTTACTGCCTCCAGATTGGTCTTGAGGATAGTCTCTTCCAAGTCTCTTTTCCCCACAAAACGTCCGGTGTTAACGTCGATAGCCGTCAGGGCCTCCGTTATTTCAATTACTATATAACCGCCGGATTTCAGCCAGACCTTTTTTTCCAGGGCCCGGGCCATTTCTACTTCAATACCATAGGTATCGAAGATGGGCGTGACGTTTGTATAAAGCTCTACAGCGGGTTTCAGATGGGGAGCAAAGGTTTCCATGAAATTAAGTATTCTCTGGTGCTCTTCCGGCGAATCAATAATCAAGCGATCTACTTCCTTGGCAAAAAGATCGCGTGCGGCCCTCAGGGTAATATCCAGATCCTCGTATACGAGCGAGGGAACCGGTGCGGAAGCAGCCTTTTTCTGAAGATTACCCCACATTTTAATCAGAAAATCCATTTCTACCTGTATCTTGGCGACATCTACGCCTTCGCTGGCTGTACGGGCTATAAAGCCGACACCGGGTGGTTTAACGGCCTCAATGACCTCCTTGAGGCGTTTTCGTCCCTCTTCGTCTTCGATACGACGGGACACGCCAACGTGCTCAGTCATGGGCATAAGCACTAAGTTACGGCCGGCCAGGGTAATGTAGGAAGTCAGTCGGGCCCCTTTGGTCCCTAAAGGCTCTTTGGATGCCTGGACTATTATATCTTGACCTTCATGTAAAAGGTCTTCGATGTTCAACGAGGCTGGCGGGTAATATTCTGTATCTTTTTCCGGCAATTCTCCCGCCGCCTCACTCTCTGTATCCGCAGAAAGCATCATCATTTCATACTCAGTTACTTGATTATAAATATCGGCTGCATGGATGAAGGCCGTCCGCTCCAGCCCTATATCCACAAAGGCAGCCTGCATCCCCGGCAAGACCCGGGTAACCCGGCCTTTATATATGTTACCGATAATACTTTTTTCCAGGCTGCGTTCTACATAGAACTCGACAACAGAGCCCCCTTCCAACAGGGCGACACGGGTCTCATATGGTGAAGCATTTATAATGAGTTCTGCAGGCATAAAGAATTTCCTTCCATTGCTGGGAGTATTATCAAAAAATTTACCGCAAAGAACGCGGAGAACACCGAGATAACATATTAAAGGAATTTGTAACTATTCAGCCACTAAGACACCAAGCCACTAAGACTAGGATTATTCTTTTGTGTCTTGGTGCCTTGGTGGCAAAAGTTTTCTCTGCGGGCTCTGCGTACTCAGCGGTGAAAAGGCTTTTTTATAAATTGATCAATATTCTTTTTCTCCGTGTCCTCTGTGGTTTCACATTCTTCCGGATTACCCGGCAATTTCAGTATGTGAAGATCCCTTACTTCTTCCTCGGAAAGATTGAAGATAGACCCCACTATTTCTGCCGGCTTGGCCCCGGCTTTTTGATGGTTCGCCAGGGATAGGGCAATAGTCCGGGCATCGATATACTGGAGGGCCTTCACCAGCGGTCTTATATCCACCCGGCGCGTGCTCTCTTTTCTTTTCTGTTCTATCGGCAAGTTTTCTGCCGAGAGGAAGCACTGTATCGAACCGGTCGTAAACACGGCATTATCTGACCGTATCCGGTAATAGCTTGTCTCGGCAGAGGCAGAGGTTTTAAGTGCTTTTTCCGCACTGTAGATAATAAGACCTTCGGGCATCTCTTTTTGCAGACAGGAAGCCAGATCATCCGGATTAATTGCCCCCCCCGTCGTTAGGTCCACATACTCAGCCATACTTTCCGTCCCAACCGGCAGGGCAGAGCTGAAGGACATCTTCGGCATGGGATGAAATCCCTTAGAATAGGCCAGATTAATGCCAGCCCTCTTCAGTGCCCGGCTGAAAATACGCGTTATTTCCAGGTGGCTAAGGAACCGCGCCTGTTCCAATTTACCGTAGTAAATCCTTATGCGCGTTGTCTCCGTGGATTCCGGGCGTTTTGGCAGGGTGAAACTCTCCTGGAATGGCTCTGAAAGCCGGAGCATCCTTGTTTTCCCGTCACAGGCGCCACAAAGGACGCACCCATTCTTCCGGCAATCCGGTGTTGTCTCACCCTGGATAGCCTTATCTTTCTCTTTTATCAGGAATTCCTTATCTACATGACAGTCTATATGTCCCCAGGGCAATATTTCGTCAAGGTCCCGCTTCCTTATATAAGATTCCAGATCCAGGCCGGTTTCGGCTGCGGCCTGTTGCCAGAGCGAAAACTGGAATTGATCCCCCCAGCCGTCAAGCCGGCAACCAAGCCGGTAAGCGCGTTCTATAAGGCTGGCTAACCGGCGATCACCCCTGGAGAAGACGCCCTCCAGAAAACTCTGGCGCGGGTCATGCCATTTGACTTGAATCCTGCGGTCTTGCAGGGCGTTTTTGATATAATCCAGGCGCTGCCAGCTCTCTTCGATGCCTATCTGGGGCTCCCACTGGAACGGGGTATGTGCCTTGGGGACAAAGGTGGAGATGCCCACGTTGACCTGGCAGCGCCTGCCGGTATGGCGACCGCAGGTTATCACCCGTCTGGCCAGGTCAGCTATGCCCTTGAGATCTTCGTAACTCTCAGTCGGCAGGCCGATCATGAAATAGAGTTTCAGGAGGTTCCACCCGGCCTGGAATGCCTCCTTAGCCGTGGCCAGGAGGTCTTTTTCTGAGATATCCTTATTAATTACGGCACGAAGTCTGGCGGTGCCGGACTCCGGGGCAAGTGTAAACCCTGTCTTGCGAACCCGCTTTATCTCGGCCATGATCTCAGGGGTCAGGGTCCCCACGCGCAGGGAGGGCAGGGATATCGCAACCTGTTCACTGGAGTACCGATTCATGAGGGCCGTCAGGAGTGGTTCCAGATTTCCATAATCTCCCGTGCTGAGAGAGAGAAGGGAAAGCTCCTCATGGCCGGTGGCAGCCAGGGACTCTTCGGCGATCCGGAGAATAGTCTTTGGATTCCTTTCGCGGACCGGCCGGTAGGTAATCCCTGCCTGGCAGAAACGGCAGCCGCGTGCACAGCCGCGTGATATCTCCAGGCTGATACGGTCATGGACCGGTTTTGTATGCGGGATTACAGGTCTCAGGGGATATGGGGCCTGGTCGAGATCGGTCACTACCCGGCGTGAGACTTTTGTATAGCCCGCCCTGGCGGGTTCGATGGCGCTGACCGTTCCCTTGGAACCGTAGGATACCTTGAAGTACGACGGTACATAGACACCTTCTATCCGGGACAGGGCCTCCAGGAGCCTGCCCTTACCTCCCCTGCTTTCTTTCCAGCAGGCATAGGCATTGGCTATTTCAACAATGGCCTCCTCACCGTCACCGATCAGGATGGCATCAAAGAAATCGGCCACCGGTTCCGGATTTACCGCGCATGACCCGCCGGCAACGACCAGTGGATAATTTTCATCCCTGCCTGTGTCGGCACCTGTCTGCCGTGCCAACGGTACAGGTAGACGGCAGACAGGTCTCTCCCGGGCATAGAAGGGGATGCCGGCTGTGTCTAACACGGTAAGCACATTCGTATAACAAAGCTCATAGGGCAGCGTGAACCCCAAGATGTCGAATTCCCGGAGCGGCCTTTGTGATTCGAGAGAAAGCAGCGGATAATCCTCGCGGCGGAGCAATTCCTCCAGATCAAGGTCCGGGGCAAAGGCCCGTTCGGCCAGGAAATCTGCATGGCTGTTTACGATATGATAGAGAATAGATAACCCCAGGTGGGACATGCCTATTTCATACAGATCCGGGAAGATAAAGGCCAGGCGTACCCTGGCCTTCTGCCAGTCTTTGCGGACGGCGTTTATTTCAGTGCCCAGGTAACGGCCGGGTTTTCTCACCTGTGTCAGAAAGGGATAGGACAACTCTGGATTCCTTTTTAATAGCAATCGGCAATCAGCATTCCTGATCTCAAATTTGAGATTTGGTATCAATTTAGCTGTTTGAAAAAGCATTTTAAAATCCCTCCCAACCTCCCTTTTCCAAAGGGAGGAGAGACGTTTCCCCCTTTGAAAAAGGGGGATTAAGGGGGATTTTTGAGGCGCCGCTTTCT
>JBFMAZ010000056.1:0-19834 GCA_040755415.1 Thermodesulfobacteriota bacterium
TCAAAATGAAGCCCGCAATTTCGCTGCCTGTGCGGTGCACGCAGACAAGGACAATGATCTCACATCCGAAAATATCAAAGATCAATGGGAATACTTACATGCAAAAACCTAACCGGACAAAGCTGAGGCTCCGCTGTAGTTTTGGAAATTTGGATTTAATAATTCGAATTTGTTTCGGATTTCGAAATTCGAGTTTCGAATTTGCCCTTGTTCCGCTCAGTAGCTGGGGCTCCGCCGAATCACCCTATCCCTATTAGGATTTTGACGGTGGTTCCAGGCGGCCTCCCGTGCTTGACAACGAATGGATAATAACATAGAGTCAGCAGCTAAAAGTCTTTAAAAGGGGTTATTTCAGGTGGCTGGCGAAGGAAGGCTCAAGAGGATACGCAATATCGGCATCATTGCCCATATCGATGCCGGTAAGACCACAGTTACCGAGCGCATTCTTTTTTACACGGGCCGCATCCATAAGATGGGCGAGGTACACAATGGACAGGCCGTCATGGACTGGATGCCCGAGGAACAAGAACGGGGTATCACCATCACCTCGGCCGTGACTACCTGCCATTGGCTGGGACACGAGATACATATTATCGACACGCCGGGCCACGTCGATTTCACCATCGAGGTAGAACGCTCCCTGCGCATACTGGACGGCGCTATCGGCGTCTTTTGTGCTGTAGGCGGCGTCGAGCCCCAGTCTGAAACGGTATGGCATCAGGCGGATAAGCATAATGTCCCCAAGCTGGCCTTCATCAATAAGATGGATCGCATCGGTGCCAATTTCTCCGGCACCGTGGAGATGATGCGGGAACGGCTGGGGGTAAGGCCGGTTTTACTTCAGTTACCTATAGGGGCGGAAGACGGCTTTCGTGGGATAATAGATATAATCGATCAAAAATCCCTCTACTGGGATGAAGGCACACAGGGCACCGTCATCCGCCATGAAGAAATCCCGCCGGATTATCGCGAAGAGGCATTAAAGCAGCGCAACCAGCTTTTGGAAACCTTGTCCGAAATAGACGACGTCATCCTGGAAAAGTACCTGGATGATTCGGAAATAACCAGAGAAGAAATCCTTCGCGCTGTACGTCAGGGGACCGTCTCCCTCAAAATCGTGCCCGTTTTGTGCGGCTCTGCCCTGAGAAATAAAGGGATACAACCTCTTCTGGATGCCATCGTGCAGTTTCTCCCCAGTCCTCTGGACATAAAGGCCATCACCGGGGTTAATCCGAAAACCAAAGAGACAGAAGAACGCCCCGGCCGCGACGACGCCCCCCTGGCGGCGCTGGCCTTCAAGATTATGATGGAGCAGGGACGAAAAAGGACCTATGTGCGCGTCTATTCCGGCGCGTTACACGAAGGCGCTGAGGTTTACAATGCCACCAAGCAGATAAAACAAAGGGTGGCCCGCATACTAAACATCCACGCCAATAAAACAGAACGCCTGGATGAGGCCCGGGCAGGCAGTATCATCGGGGTTATGGGTCTTAAGGATGCCTCTACGGGCGATACCTTATGCGATCCGGATCATCCCATTCTGCTCGAAAGCATAGATACTTATGAGCCGGTCATCTCTGTGGCCGTGGAGCCCAGGACCAGGGCCGATCAAGAAAAGGTGACGGAGGCCCTGAATAAATTGGCGGATGAAGACCCCACATTTCGGGTGCGGGTTGACGATGACACCGGTCAGACCATTATCGCGGGCATGGGGGAGTTGCACTTAGAGGTGTTGATACACCGCATCCTGCGGGAATTTGGTGTGCCGGTAAACGTGGGTAACCCCCAGGTAGTATATAGGGAGACCATCGAACATGAAGCCACGGTGACGGAGAAGTTTGACCGGGAGATAGGCGGAAGCCGCCAGATAGCAGACGTAACCATAAAGGTCTCGCCCCGTCCCCGGGGCACCGGCAACCTTGTAGAAAGTAGGCTTCCTGCGGATAAGATACCGCCGCATCTTATGCCTGCCATTATGGCCAGCCTGGATGAGTCTCTGGAAGGTGGCATTATAATGGGATATCCCTTATTGGATGTCGGAGTAACCCTACTTGATGCCTCCTATATCGAAAACATTTCCACCGAGCTGGCCTACCGGGCCGCAGCCTCCATGGCCTTAAAAAAGGCCTGTAGCGCTGCCTCACCAGTCCTGCTGGAGCCTATCATGCGGGTGGAAGTAACCACCCCGGAAGAGTTTATGGGAGAAGTTATCGGCGACTTGAATTCCCGCGGCGGCAAAATAGAGGCCATCACGCCCAAGGGGCGGGTACAGGTGATAAAGGTAGTCGTGCCCCTTTCCGGCATGTTCGGGTACTCGACGGCCTTACGCTCCGCTACGCAGGGACGGGCTGCCTATAGCATGCACTTTTCTCATTATGATCGCGTGGGCAAGGAGAAAAAGACTCATTGAGTTATGGAGGCACATGGGTGACCCTAAGTTAAGTTTTCCTTCATATCGTCCAGGATTTCCTGAATCTCTTTTCTCTTTCCCGGAGATAAGGCCTTGTCCTGCAGGGCCTGTTTCAGGTGGGTTACGGCACTCCGGTGTTCGCCTGTCAATTTGTAGTACATCCCCAGATTATACTGGGCCAGGCCGGTTTCTTTTCGCCCTCCGTAGATGAGGCCGAGGTGATAATAAGGCTCCGCATAGTCCGGGAAGTCCTGTTTGATCCTTTCCAGGCTGCGCACGGCCTCTTCGACCTGCCCCAGTTCTTTATATGTCCTGGCCAGGTACAGCCGGAATCGGGCCACGTCAGGATCATCTTCTACAGCCTGTTTAAGGAGGATCAGGGCCTCCGATAACCTGCCCTCACCAAAGGCGTTGATACCTCTTTCGCCTTGCAGGAGAGATCTGGAGACCCCCAGAGAGGCGGCCCGGTCGAGGTAACTGTTAGCCTGTCCGTACTGCCTTTCAGCGTGGTAAGTGAGGGCTATGCCGTAGTAGAGGTAGGGGTCTTCGGGATTTTTCCTGAGTTCAGCCTCCCATTTTTCCCGGAGTTGAGCCGGGCTTTTCATGGCCAGAGAGAGATACACCTGACAGCAGCGGAGTTCTGCCGTCTCTTCTTTTACCACAGGAGTCGGGCGGGCCAGGATAAGGTCTTCCAGATAACCGATGCGTTCTTCCAGGGCCGGATGGGTGGTCATGTAAGAGGGAATGGTAGGAGAACCCAAAAAGCGATAACGCCGGATCTTTTTAAAGGTACTTATCATACCCCGTACGTCGTAACCTGCGCCCTGAACCCACTTGAAGGCCATGCGGTCTGCCTCTTCCTCGTCCTCCCGGCTGTATTTCAAGGAAAGGGTGCTCGTCGTAGCCAATGCACCGCTGGCCACAGCCTCGGCCGCCTTCCCGCCGCCTCCTAAAAAGACGCCGGCCAGGACTCCGGCCATGGTGATAAGGCTTAGTTTCTGCATACGTTCTATCCGGCGGGCGATGTGCCGGGCAACTACGTGGGCGACTTCATGGGCCAGGATACCGGCCAGTTCACTCTCGTTATCCATGGCCTCCAGCATGCCACTGTGGACAAAGACCAGGCCCGAAGGCGCCGCAAAGGCGTTTAAAGCCTCATCGCGGATGACATAAAACTTATAATCAAAGAACTGCGGCCCGGCCTGCGCCAATATCTTTCGCCCCACTCTTTCTACGTAAGATACCACGTCCGGATCGCTGATTAATGGCAGCCGCGACTCCACCATCAGCAGAAACTTCTTGCCCAGGGCCCTTTCTTCGTCAGGAGAAAAGCTGGCTGCATCAAAAACACCGGCGTCCGCCTTAGGCGGACCGTACATAAGCGATTCCAGAATCAATACTACGACTGTGACTATGGTAATAATGCGCAAAGTGCGGATTCTCTCCCCAAGCGAATTAAAACAATCCCCCTCACCCCCCTTTACTAAAGGGGGATGTCATTAAGTCCCCCTTTGGAAAAGGGGGATACAGGGGGATTTTCAGATGAAAACTAGATAACCCGCCTCATTCGGCGAACAACGGCCTCCCGGTCATTTCCTCAGGAATAGGCAATCCCTGAATGCTGAGAATAGTCGGTGCAATATCTGCCAGGATACCCCGGCGAAGTTTTTGCCCTGTCTTCTGCCCGTCGATAAGTATGAACGGCACCAGGTTAGCAGTGTGGGCCGTATGCGGGCTACTATTTGCAGGATCGATCATTTCTTCGGCATTACCATGATCCGCCGTGATAATCACCGCCCCGCCGGTCTCCTCTAAAAATATGTTGACTGCTCTTCCGAGGCAGATATCAACCGCTTCACAGGCCCGGATGGCGGCCTCCAGTATGCCGGTATGTCCTACCATGTCCGGGTTGGCATAATTGAGTACAATTAAATCGTATTCCCTGGTCTTGATACGCCTTATGACCTCGTCTGTCACCTGATAGGCACTCATCTCCGGTTTAAAATCGTATGTAGGCACCTCTTTGGGAGAGGGAATAAGGCACCGGTCTTCGTTCTTAAACGGGATCTCTTCCCCGCCATTAAAAAAGTAGGTAACATGGGCATATTTTTCCGTCTCGGCTATGCGAAGCTGTTTAAGGCCATGCCGGCTTATTTCTTCACCGAGAATGTGGAACAGGTGTTGTGGCGGAAAGGCCACGGGGAGTTGAAAATGGGCGTCATATTCGGTCATGGTCACATAACCGGCCAGTTTGGGCCTGGCCTGCACATCAAAGGCCGAAAATGCCTCCTGCGTGAAGGCGCGGGTGATTTCTCTGGCCCGGTCAGCCCGAAAGTTGAAGAATATCACCCCGTCCCCGTCGCTGATGCGCGGGAGGACGTTCCCGGCATCAGCCATCAAAATAGGGCGGATAAACTCATCTGTTTCCCCGCGGCCATAGGCCTCGGATACCGCCTCCACCGGATCCTGGGCCATAGTGCCTTCGCCCCTGACCAGGGCCCGATAGGCCCTCTCCACCCGCTCCCAGCGATTGTCCCGGTCCATGGCATAGTACCGGCCGCAGATAGTGGCTATCTTACCTATTCCTATGCGGGAAAGAAAGTCTGTTACCTGGCCTATGTAGTCCTTACCGCTCTGGGGCGGGGTATCGCGGCCGTCCATGAAGGCATGTATATAGACGTTCTTCAGCCCGCGTCTTTTGGCCATTTCTACCAGAGTGAAAAGATGTGGCAGATCGCTATGCACACCCCCATCAGAGACCAGACCCAACAGATGCAAGGCCCCGGCATTTTTGCCCACTTTATCCATGAGGGTAATAAAAGGCTCGACCTTAAAGAAATCACCAGACTTTATGGCCCGGTTGATCCGCGTCAGATCCTGATAAACGATGCGGCCTGCGCCGATATTCAGGTGTCCTACCTCCGAGTTTCCCATCTGGCCTTCCGGTAATCCTACGGCCTCGCCAGCGGCCTCCAGGAGTGTAGAGGGGTGACTCCTTGACCAGTCATCCATGTTTGGGGTCTCGGCCAGATAAACCGCATTTCCTTCTGTATGTGTGCTGTAGCCCCACCCGTCCAGGATTATCAGCAAGACCGGCCGCGGCCTCATTTTGCCTCCTTTACTTCTACGATTTTGGCCTCATTCCAGAGGCTTTCCAGGTTATAAAACTCTCTGGTGGGGGCATAAAATACATGTATGACCACGTCATTATAGTCCATGAGCACCCACTGGCTTGGCCCCAAGCCTTCAATGCCCTTGGGATAAATCTTCTGAGGACGGAGAGATTCTTCAATGGCCTGCACAATCCCCTGGACGTGACGTGTGGAATGGCCGCTACAGATTATAAAATAATCGGAAAAAGAGGATATGGTGCGGACGTCCAGAATCTGTAAATCTTCCGCCTTCTTGTCCAGGGCCGCCCGGGCACAAATCAGGGCCTTTTCCTTTGAGGCCATAGGGAGTTTCTTTTGCTTCTTACTTAGCATAAAGCCTTTCCTGATAAATGTATTTCTCTACCGCTGAGGGCACCAGGAAACGAACGGAGTGTCCCTCCGCAACGGCCCGGCGGACAGCCGTAGATGAGATGCCAAAGAGTGTTGTTTTCCTATAAAAGACAGAATATTGTCCGCTGAGTAGATATTCTTTTCTGTTATCATCATAAGCGTACCCAGGGAAGTGCTGATCCAGAACCGCCTTTAGCTCTGCCTCACTATACCCCGGTCTATCCACCACTACAAAATTAGCATAAGATGGAAGGCGTCTGTATTCCTTCCACGTGGGCAGTTCAACAAAGGCATCCAGGCCAACAATAAAGTAAAATCCTGTATCCGGCTCAAAAGCAGCATGAAGACGGCGTAAAGTCTCTATCGAGTAGGAATGACCCGGGATCTCCTTTTCCATATCTGAGACCACAAAGTGGTCAACACCCTCTATGGCCAATTGGACCATCTTGATCCGATGGACAAAGGGGGTTATTCTCCCGGCAGTCTTATGCGGCGGTGTGGCAGTAGGAAGAAAAAAAACCCTCTCTAAGGCCAGAGATTCATAAACCTCTTCTGCCACCCGTAGGTGGCCATAATGAATGGGGTCAAAGGCCCCTCCAAAGATCCCGATCCGCATCTAAGTCCGAACCTGGCCATCTCCAAAGACAATGAACTTGGTGCCGGTCAGCTCTTCCAGGCCCATCGGCCCAAAGGCATGCAGCTTAGAGGTGCTGATGCCTATTTCCGCCCCGAGACCCAGTTGCCCGCCGTCGTTAAAGCGGGTCGAGGCATTGACCAGAACCACGGATGAATCCACATCGTTTAAAAACTTCCTGGCCCGGTTATAGTCTGAGGTTATTATGGCCTCGGTATGATTGGAGCCGTAACGGGCGATATGCTCTATGGCCTCACCCATGCCCTTTACTACCCGGACGGCCAGGATCAAATCCAGGTACTCGGCCGGCCAATCCCCTTCCGTAGCGGGGACGGCCTGGGGCAATATCTTTCGGGTCTTTGCACAGCCGCGCAGCTCAACCCCGGCCCTGGCAAAGTCCCCGGCCATGGCCGGGAGAAAGTCCCGGGCTATTTTTTCATGGACCAGCATGGTCTCCATGGCGTTACAAACCCCGGGCCGCTGTACCTTGGCATTGTAGCATACCTTCCTGGCCATCTCGATGTCCGCACTTTCATCCACAAATATGTGGCAGACTCCCTTGTAGTGTTTAAGCACCGGAATGCGGGAATTTTCAGCTACAAAACGGATAAGACTTTCACCACCGCGTGGGATTATCAGGTCAATATATTCTTCCAGTAGCAGCATCTCTTTTACGGCCGCCCGGTCGGTAACCGGTATTACCTGAATAGCCTCCCCGGGGACTTTAAAATTACCCAGTGCTTTCTGCAAGACCCCGGAAAGGAAGAGGTTGGAATGGATAGCCTCCGAACCGCCCCGGAGCAGGATGGCATTTCCCGCCTTCAGGCAAAGCGCCGCCGCATCCACCGTAACGTTCGGCCTGGATTCATAGATCATCCCGATCACGCCCAGGGGGATGCGCATCCGGCCGACCTGAAGCCCGTTGGGGCGCCTCCACATCCTGACCACCTCCCCGACCGGATCCGGCAGGGCGGCCACTTCCGCCAGGCCATCGGCCATGGCCTTTATGGCCTTGTCCGTTAGGGTCAGGCGGTCGATAAAGGCGGCGGAAAGCCCTTTTTTCTCTGCCGCCTGGATATCCTTTCCGTTGGCTTTTTGTATCTTTTTGGTCTGTTTTACCAGCTCCTCAGCCATAGAGAGAAGCACATTATTTTTGGCATCGGTGGGCAGCTTGGCTACTGCCCGGCCGGCGTCTCTGGCCACTTTAGCCATATCCAGCATCAGTTTTTTAATATCCAAGGAAGCCTCTCCTTTCTAAACGCCTAGAAATAACTTAACGCCTTAGCTTTTTGAAACAGTTATTAAGTCCGAAAGTTCCAATTGCTTCGGGATCGGGGCTAAATCCGAAATTCGAATATCGAAATTCGAAACAAATTCAAATTCCTAATGTCCAAATGTTCGAAGCCGAAGCGTGGAATTCGTTTTGATCATTCGGATTTTACTCATTCGATATTGTTTCGAGATTCGTGCTTTGAATTTCGGATTTGAACACCACGCTGTATTCGATAATCCAGCGTATCTCGTGGCCATAGCGTCTCAAAAACCTAAACTATTACGAAATAACTAACTCTGCGGCAAAATAACCAGGTTATCCCGGTGTATAACCTCGTCGTAGTCCTTGTGCCCTAAGATAGCGGCAATTTCCTGGGTCTTATGCCCCTTAATCTTCTCAATCTCCGCAGAGGCATAATTTACCAGGCCGGCCGCAAAGGCCGCTCCGGTTTGATCCACACACTGTACGGGAGCCCCCACATCAAAATTACCCTTAATCTCTGTAATTCCCGAGGGCAGCAGGCTCTTACCGTTTACCGTGATAGCCTTTTTGGCCCCGTCATCGACTACCAGGATCCCTCTGGGTTTAAGGGTAAAGGCTATCCAGTACTTGCGACTGGTCATCCTCTGCCCATGCGGCTGAAAGAGGGTGCCGCAATCCTCACCGGCAAATATCTTTTCCAGGATGTAGGGGACCTTGCCGTTGGCAATGATAGTCGGAATACCCTGGGACGATACCATTTTTGCGGCCCTGACCTTACTGAGCATACCTCCGCGTCCCATAGACCCGGGGATACCGCTGGCCATCTTTTCAATCTGACTGGTGATATTTTCTACCAGGGACAACCTTCGGGCGCCGGGATTAACGCGCGGGTCGGAATCATACAAGGCGTCGATATCTGTAAGACAGATCAAAAAGTCAGCCTCGACCAAACTGGTGATCAGGGCAGCCAGCATATCGTTATCGCCAAATTTTATCTCCTCCACAGCCACCGTATCATTCTCATTTATAATGGGAACGATACCCCAGTTTAGCAAAGTAAATAGAGTATTTCTGGCATTTAGGTATCTCCTCCGGTTAGACAGGTCTTCCCGTGTCAACAGAATCTGCGCCACCTTTTCTCCATAGCGACCAAAGGCCTCTTCGTAAGCCAGGATGAGACTACTCTGGCCTACTGCCGCTACGGCCTGCTTCTCAGGTATTGATCGGGGCTGCATGGAAAGGCCGATCTTTTTCAGACCAGAGGCGATAGCCCCGGAAGAGACCAGGACAATGTCGAATTGTTCCCGTTTGAAACGGGAAAGTTCGGCGCTAAGATTTTCGATGATCTCCTGATTCAATCCCTCTTCAGCGGTAAGGACAGCGCTGCCGACCTTAACTACAATGCGCCGGGCCCCCTTCAGAGTAGCAAGCCTGATTTGGCAAATATCCGTATCAGTCTTTTCTTTCATATTCGTCTTGCCGCAGGCTCCTAGCCAGTGCCTCTTTCAATTCTTTCACACCCTTACCGGTCGCAGCGGATATAAAATAAATAGTGCACCCCTTCTCCAGAAAGGCCGCCTTGACGGCCTCAAGTTTATCATCTTCCGTTATAAGGTCAATCTTATTTAAGGTCACTATCTGGGTTTTTTTGGCCAGGGCAGGCCCATACGCACCTAACTCGGCATTTATTTTCTGCCAGTTTTTAATGGCCTCCTCCGGACCAAGAGAGGCATCGGTGACATGCACCAATAGCCTGGTACGCTCTATGTGGCGCAAAAAGCGCATACCAAGCCCCAGCCCGGCATGGGCCCCCTCGATTAAACCCGGGATGTCGGCGACCACAAATGGATGATAGTCTTTGGGCTCGACCACACCCAGATTCGGTGTAAGGGTGGTAAATGGATAATCCGCTATTTTGGGCTTAGCCGAGGTTAATTTTGATAGAAGGGTGGATTTACCTGCGTTCGGCGCACCAATAATCCCCACATCGGCTAAGAGTTTGAGGTCGAGGAGAATCTGTTTTTCTTCACCAGGTTGACCGGGCTGGGCGTAGCGGGGGGCTTGCCTGGTCGGCGAGGCAAAATGGGCATTTCCTAAACCTCCCATACCGCCGCGGCCAGCAACAAACCGCTCACCGTCTGCTGTCAGATCGGCCAGGACCTCACTCGTTTGCAGGTCCTTGAGGATTGTCCCCACGGGTACATAAATCAGGCAGTCTGCACCGTTTTTCCCATGCCGGTTACTGCCCTTACCATGTTCCCCGTTTTTTGCCTTGAAATGTTGGTGGAATTTAAAATCAAGAAGGCTGTGCAGCCTGTTTGTGGCTATAAAGATGACATCGCCGCCCTTGCCGCCGTCACCGCCGTTTGGACCGCCTTTAGGGATGTACTTCTCACGCCGAAAACTTACGCAACCGCGGCCTCCATCCCCTGCTTTGATGAAGATTTTAGCCTCATCGACAAATTTCATTTAGTGGGTGGTTTCTGGCAATGAATAGACGCTGACCTTTCTTTTAGTCTTGCCCAGCCGTTCAAAGGTCACCAGACCGTCGATCAGGGCAAAAAGTGTATAGTCCTTGCCTGTACCTACATTTTGTCCCGGATGGATCCTGGTGCCCAACTGGCGAATAATGATACTCCCTGCCTTCACGAACTGGCCGGCAAACCTTTTTACGCCGCGCCTCTGACCGGCGCTATCACGTCCGTTCCTGGAACTTCCACCTGCCTTTTTGTGTGCCATTGTCGCTACTCCTGATTAAAATTGAATATCTTCGATCTTCAGGGCCGTATAGGGCTGACGATGCCCCTGTTTTTTACTGTAACCCTTGCGGCGCTTCTTCTTAAAAACTATTATCTTGTCAGCTCTGGCCTGATCAATGATCTTACCCGTGACCTGGGCCCCGGCTACGGTTGGCTGACCGATCTTTATAGCACCTTCTTTAGCGACGAGAAGTACGTCCGAAAGGGTCACCGCGTCTCCCACATTGCCGGCCAACTTTTCTACACGCACGACATCGCCGGAACTGATTTTGTATTGCTTACCACCCGTTTTTACTACTGCGTACATCACCAGACCTCCAGTTACCTCGCAAAAGGTAAGATATACCCGGTACTCACACGAAGAGTGTTGAAATTTAACACGTTTTTATGTCCTGTCAAGAGAAAAACGGTTTGTGTGCCAGATAGAGATAGACACGCCGGTGGTACTATTGATGAAGAAAGCTCAAATTTCAAAGCTCAAAGTTCAAATGAATGTCAAAGTGCCGAAGTTCAAAACGTCACTCGTCACAGGCCATTAGTCATTGATTAAGCTGAAGGGATGGAACGCTTTTACCAGTGACAAATGACTACTGACTAATGACTTCTACTTTTATCATTGAAATTCGCGCAAAGGTAACACTTTAGCTGTTTGAAAAGAGCTAGTCGTCCAGAAAACGGCGCCTCGAAAATCCCCCTTAATCCCCCTTTTTCAAAGGGGGAATGTAGGGGGATCCCCTTTTTCAAAGGGGGAAATGTTTCTCCTCCCTTTGGAAAAGGGAGGTTGGGAGGGATTTTAAAATACTTTTTCAAACAGCTAAACTGATACGCGCAAAGCATTTTTGGTTCTTCGCCTATAGCGTATCCGGGTTAGGACTATAGGTTAAAGGGATAGCATGTGGGATTAATCATAGAGGTTATCGATTTGACATATAGATTATATCTATTAAAGTTGCGACAAAAAGCCTCTCAGGTTTCGGGGGTAATGGTGCCGGGCGCCCCACGGGCTGCAAACCCGCTGGCCTTATCTAAGAAATAAGGGGTGGGTTCAACTCCCACTTACCCCCTCCAAGATAGATAGCTTATTGATAACAGTTTAGGTTTTGAAACGCTATGGGCCATGAAATATGTTAGATTCCCGGATACAGCGTGGCTTCAAATTCGAAATCCGAAGCACGAATCCCGAAACAATATCAAATGATCAAAATCCGAATTGTCAAAACAAATCGTTCGTGCTGCAGTTTTGAACATTGAGACATTGGGAATTTGACTTTGTTTCGAATTTCGATATTCGAATTTCGGATTTGGCTCTGATTCCGAAGCAGTCGGAGCTTTCGAACTTAATGACCGTTTCAAAAAGCTAACGCGATACGCTTATTGTTCTTGGAGCTATGCCTCGCGCAGATACCGTGCGGCGTCTTCGGGGGGAACAACGTTGATGTAAATACTCGTACCTATTTCGAACCCCGCCGGAGTAGTGAGCCGTGGCGTTATCTCCAGGTACCAGTGAAAGGTATCCAGTGTGTCTGTATCATTTGGCGAGGTAATAATCATGTAGTTGTAAGGTGGATTATTGAGGCAGCGGTGCAGACGGCCCAGGACATCTTTTAATATCGCAGAAAATTGTTCCACCTCGAAGCGGCCCATCCTGGCGAAACAGGAACGATGGTTTTTGGGAAGGATCCAGGTTTCAAAGGGAGAGCGGGAAGCAAATGGAGCAATGGCAATAAAACTTCCGTTCTGGCAGATCACGCGCTCCAACAAATGGGTTTCTGTAGAGATGATATCACAATAGACACACTTATCTCTATACTCCCGGTATTGTGTCACGCCGCGGACTTTGCCCCATACCTTTTGCGGGATTATCGGTGTCGCCACTATCTGTGAATGGGGATGTACCAATGAACAGCCCGCTGTCACTCCGTGATTTCTGAAGACCAGAAAGTACTTAAGGCGGGTATCTTCGCGCAGTGCATTATAACGGTCAATATAAGACCACACTACGCGCTCGACCTGCTTGTCATCCATAGTGGCCAGGGATAGATTATGCTCCGGACATTCTATGACCACCTCATGGGCCCCCACGCCATTCATATGATCGTATATCATGTAATTTTCTCTATTTAATTCACCATCCGTAATCAGGGCCTGATATTTATTGGGCGTTACTCTGAGCAGCCAGCCCGGGGAGTCCGGTCCAGAATTAGCCGGACGATACGCCAGGACCTCCGGGGGTGTTTTGTCTTCATTTGTAATGCAAAACGGGCAGCCTTTATCGTGTTCCGGTAATTCTTCCAGGACCTTCTTGGTATGAGCAAAGTCATGCGGCCTCTTGGCCCGTTCCTTGGCTACGATGACCCATTCACGGGTTACTATGTCTTTACGTAACTCCGGCATCTCAGTGCTCCTTTATAACCAAAATGTTATCAACATCTGGACCTTATTTTCGGCATAATGAAAATTTTTCATAAATCAACGGTTAGCCATCAGCTTTGGGCCTGAGTGCGGATAGCCGGCCATTACTTTTTAATTGAAGATTTGCCACCTTCATGTTAGTTTTGCGGCAAAAAGGGCGGACAGTGACGGTGCAATATGGCTGGATTTGAATCTATCATCGGACTTGAGGTACATGCCCAACTCCTGACCGATAGCAAGATTTTTTGTGGCTGCTCCACGGCGTTCGGGGCCCCGCCCAATTCCCACACCTGCCCGGTGTGTCTGGGTATGCCCGGTGTTTTGCCGGTCCTGAATAAAAAAGTGGTTGACTACGCCATGAAAATGGCCCTGGCCACCCACTGCCGGGTGGCGCCCTTCAGCCGGTTTGCCCGCAAGAACTATTTTTACCCGGATCTCCCCAAGGGATACCAGATCTCACAGTATGAGCTGCCTATTGCCGAACATGGCTATGTAGAGATTAACCTGAACGACCGGACCAAACGCATCGGCATCACCCGTATCCACATGGAAGAGGATGCCGGCAAGCTGATCCATGACCCTACCGCGCCAGTAAGTTACGTGGACTTTAACCGGACCGGTGTGCCGCTCATTGAAATTGTCAGCGAGCCGGATATTCGTACCCCCGAGGAGGCGGTCGAATACCTGAAAATCTTACGCAACATCCTGCGTTATCTCGGAATCTGTGATGGCAATATGGAAGAGGGTAGTTTCCGCTGTGATGCCAATGTGTCTATACGCCCGGAAGGCACGGAGACCTTCGGCACCAGGACGGAGATTAAGAATATGAATTCGTTCCGGCATGTACAAAAGGCGCTGGAATACGAGATTCGCCGTCAGACCGCCCTGCTCCTGGATGGAAAGGAAGTGGTACAGGAGACGCGCCTCTGGGATACAGCCCGGGGGATTACCGTTTCCATGCGGGGCAAAGAAGAGGCGCATGATTACCGCTACTTCCCGGATCCGGATCTGGTGTCTCTGGTCATCGACGAAACGTGGATCGAAGGGGTGCGCGCCAGCCTCCCGGAGCTTCCGGACGCCAAACAGCGCCGTTTTGTGCAAGAATACGGGCTGCCGGAATATGATTCTGCAGTTCTCACGGCCTCCAAATCCCTGGCCGACTATTTTGAAGACTGCCTCCGCCTCTACCATAAGCCAAAGGCAGTGAGTAACTGGATGATGTCTGAGCTGCTGCGAGAGTTAAAACGCGATGAACGGGAGATAGAAGAGTGTCCGGTAACACCCGGACACCTGGCCGGGATGTTAAAACTGATGGATAGCGGAGTCATCAGCGGCAAGATTGCAAAGACAGTCTTCGAAGAGATGTATGCGACGGGTAGGGATCCGGAGGCTATTGTCAAAGAAAAGGGCCTGGTCCAGGTTACAGATGCGGTCGAGATTGAGAAGGTGGTTGAAACCGTACTGGCGGCTCATTCAGAAGCGGTAGAGGATTATAAAAAAGGCAAGACAAAACTCCTCGGCTTTTTCGTCGGTGAGGTAATGAAGAAGACTAAAGGCAAGGCCAATCCCAGGTTGGTAAATGAGATACTAACCGGGATGCTGCGTAAGTAATGTCAAAAGTTTTATGGAAAACAACTACAGAGCTAGAAAATTCGAAATCCGAAGCACGAAACTCGAAACAAATTCAAATGACCGAACGAGAACAATGATCAAAATGAAAAATCGAAGGCGTTGCTGATGGACGTTTCTAACATTCGACATTTGGATTTCGGATTTGTTTCGGATTTCGGATTTCGATATTCGGATTTGGTTGCGGCTACGCTGCGCTGTGTCCTCTGCGGTGAATCTTTTAACAATATGCTGCGGAAGTAATAGAGGAAATATGACGGCGGAGATTAAGACCATAGCCTGGGAAGACGGCCGGGTGGTGATGATCGATCAGCGCAAACTTCCCCGGAGAGAAGTCTATGTAATCTGCGGGGATTACAGGCAGGTCATAGCGGCCATTAAGAAGATGGTTATCCGTGGGGCCCCGGCTATAGGCATTGCCGCGGCCATGGGGCTGGCTTTAGGCGCCGGGAATTTGAGAGGGAAAGGCCGTAAGGATTTCGACCGGAAATGGGCCATCATGTGCCGGGAGATGGCCGCTGCCAGGCCCACCGCCGTAAATCTTTTTTGGGCCATCGAACGTATGAACGGCGTAGTTAAGCGGTCGTCTTCGGCTGGGCCGGATGAACTGGCCGGGCTCCTCCACAAGGAGGCAGAGTCCATATTGGCCGAGGACGTGACCGCTAACCGGCGCATAGGCGCATTCGGGCAAAAGTTACTGGCGGATGGGGATGTGGTCCTTACGCATTGCAATGCCGGCGCACTGGCCACGGGTGGCTATGGGACGGCTTTAGGGGTAATCCGGGCCGCCCATGAGGCCGGAAAGAAGGTATCGGTCTTTGCGGATGAGACGCGTCCTTTCCTCCAGGGCGCCAGGCTTACGGCCTGGGAATTACAGAAGTGTGGTATCCCCGTGACGCTGATCAGTGACAACGCCGCCGGTCATCTCCTGAAAATGGGAAAGATTAATGCGGTTATTGTGGGGGCGGATCGCATTGCTGCTAACGGTGACGTGGCTAACAAAATCGGCACTTATTCTCTCTCCGTCCTGGCCAGGGAAAACGGCGTCCCTTTTTATGTGGCAGCCCCGGAGTCAACCATCGACCGCACCTTATCTGAAGGTTATAAAATACCAATAGAGGAACGTTCGCCGGATGAGGTTACCCATTGCAGCGGCCGGAGGATAGCCCCGGAAGGGATCACTGCCTTTAATGTGGCCTTTGATGTCACCCCCAATGCCTACGTCACGGCTATTATCACGGAAAAGGGGATAATCCGTGGGCCGAATGAGAAGACGTTGAAGATAGCTCGTAGCTGATAGCTCATAGCTGATAGAATGAAGAAAATAAATGAGGATAATTTTTCGTTTGAAGACCTGGAAATTTGGCAGGAGGCTGTAGTTTTTGCAGATCAGTGCCTTTAAGAATCCCATGAGCTATGAGCTATAACCAATAACTAATAACGTATAACGGATTCACAAGGAGCAACCAATGGTTCAGAAGGCGGAAAAGATCTGGTTAGACGGGAAATTTGTCAACTGGGACGAGGCCAATGTCCATATCCTTACCCACACCCTGCACTACGGGGTGGGAGCATTTGAGGGTATCCGCTGTTATCAAGGCCATGACGGTTCATCGGCTGTATTCTGTCTAGATGAACACGTGGAACGGCTCTTTGACTCGGCACATATTCTCCAGCTCAGGATGCCGTTTTCCCAGAGTGAAATTGCCCAGGCGATCAAAGATACGCTGAAGGTTAACGGCCAGAAAGAGTCTTACATCCGGCCCATTGTTTTTATCGGGGATGGCGTGATGGGCGTCCACCCGCAGAATAATCCCATACGGGTGGCCATTATTACCTGGCCCTGGGGGGCCTATCTGGGCGACGAAGGCCTTGCCAAAGGTATCCGGGTCAAGATATCCTCTTTTACGCGCCACCACGTCAATATCATGATGACCAAGGCCAAGGCCGTCGGCAACTATGTCAATTCCGTACTGGCCAAGAGAGAGGCAGTCCAGGATGGTTACGATGAGGCTATTCTTTTAGACCCGGAGGGCTACGTCTGCGAGGCCAGCGGTGAAAATATCTTCATCGTCAAACGGGGCATACTTAAAACACCACCCCTTACTTCCATATTGCCGGGCGTTACACGCCGTTGTGTACTTACTATTGCACGTGACCTGAATATCCCGGTGGTGGAAGAGCGCTTCTCCCGCGATGAGCTTTATATTGCCGACGAGGCATTTTTCTCCGGTACTGCGGCTGAACTGACGCCTCTTCGTGAAGTGGACAACCGGGCTATCGGCCAGGGTTCTCCCGGACCAATAACCCAGGCTATCCGCTCGGTCTTTTTCGACGCCATCCGCGGTAAGAGCAAAAAATATAAACACTGGCTGTCTCCCGTCTCATTTGATTAACGCATCAAATATCGCCTGTGCATCCTGCACCGCTGCCGATTCGGAGGGTAGATCCAGGAAGGAAAGTTTCTTTAATTCGTAAGTGGCGAGAAGATTATCCTGCTTGATGGTCCCACCCAGAACCAATCCGGATCTGCTGATCTCTTCCCGTAACACCGGGTCCAATCCGTCCGGGGTGCGATTCACGATGAGGACCTTCTTGCCGACTTGCACGTCCAAGTGCATAGTGAGATCCGCAATGCGTCTGGCCGTCATTATGCCGCGCGGCCCCGGATCGGATACAGAAATCAATACATCGATCTCGCGCAGATTGAGGCGGCTTAGATGCTCCATCCCGGCCTCGTTATCTACTACAACTATCCTGTAATTCCTGGTTAATATCTCAAGATACTTGGCCAGCAGATTGTTGGCTGCGCAATAACAGCCGGGCCCCTCAGGCTGGCCCATGACCAGAAGATCAAAACCCTTGGATTCGATCAGGGCCTCCTGCATCTTGTATTCGATATAGGTCTCCTTGGTCATACCGGTGGGAACCGAGGTCTTCATCTCATCTCTTATCTGTCCCAAAGTGCGTTCTACTTTCAGACCGAGCAGTTCATTAAGATTGGCATTGGCGTCAGCGTCCACTGCCAGTACGGGCACCAGATTCTTATTCAACAAATATCTTATCAAAAGGGCAGCGACCGTGGTCTTGCCCGTGCCACCTTTGCCAGCCATAGCTATCACGAAAGTCTGCAAATTATCCATTCTGCGCACCCCAACAATTTATTCTATTCCATACCGTAGGGAAGAGCTGGCGATCAGTATGGGGCAGAAAAAGGGAAGATATGTAGTGTTCCATGAAGCGGGGGTTTTCGCTTAATTCAAAGTTGGTCATCATATTGGCAACTTTTTCCCGCTCCTCCATAAGCCCCACGGAACAGACGGCGGCCTTTGCCCCCAGAAGTGAACCATTGCCCACAAAATAGAAACAATCCCTGGGCAGATCCGGGAGAAGGCCAATGGTGATCGCCTGTTCGATATCCAGAAAACTACCAAATGCGCCGGCGATCAGAACGCGTTCTATATCTGGGACGGTCAGGCCTACGGCCTCGGTGAGCGTCAGATACCCGGCGAACATGGCCCCCTTGGCCCGGATAAGATTTTCTATGTCCACCTCGGTAAGGACTATATCTTCTCCGGTAGCCGTATTTTCACCATACACAATCACATATTCGTAGCCATCGTGGCCCTCACGTATGCGCCCGGCACAGAGGTCACGGTTAAACTTACCCTGTTGGTCAATTATGCATCCCTCCATAAGGCTGGCCACCAGACTAATCAATCCTGAACCACAAATGCCTTTGGGCTTGGTCATGCCGATGGTAATTATCATAGGTTCACAGGTTTCCGGGTTCACATGCACAGCTTCAATAGCGCCGGGCATGGCCCGGAGGCCGTGCCGAATGCCGCCTCCTTCGAAGGCCGGGCCGGCGGAGCAGGAGGCGCATACCAGCCATTCCCGGTTTCCCAGTACGATTTCTCCGTTTGTGCCGATATCGATATACAGGGTGAGTTCCGGCCGTTCAAATATGCGGGAAGCGATCACTCCGGCCACAATATCGCCACCCACATAACTGGCTACCGATGGAAATACATCCAAATAAGTAAAAGGTGGCACGTCCAAACCAATTTTCTCGGCCCGAAGACGGGGATAGGATCTGACGACCGGGGTATACGGCGCTTCCCGCAGGTATTTAGGATCCAGGCCCAGTAATAGATGGCTCATGGTCGTGTTGCCGGCGGCAGAAATGTAATAAATGTTTTCCCTAGACACGCCGGCTTTATCAACTACCTCCTGAATTAACTGGTTTAATTTTTCCGCTACCTTTGCCTGCAAGATTTTGAGACCACCCCCTCTCTGGGAAAAGACAATGCGGGATATGACATCTTCGCCGAAACTTATCTGAGGGTTGTAATCTGATGCCTCGGCGACAACCTCCCCGCTGTTTAAGTCCACCAGATAGATGCAAAGGGTGGTGGTGCCGATGTCTGCAGCCACGGCATAGGCCCGGGCCCTTGTATCACCAGCCTCGAGGTCCATGATGAGGGCAGGTCTTGGCGGATCATAGCGCAAGGTGGCAGTTACCGACCAATTTTGGGCCCTTACGGTATGCGGCAATCTGGTTATGAGGGAGGGGTCAATCTCTAAGGCCCCCAGGCCAAAACCTACGCGGAGTCCCCGTTTGAGACGGGAAAGATCATTTATATTGTCCCGGGAGCTGGGAGGGGAGAGCTGCAGGAATTTCTTTTGTACCACCGTTGAAAAGGGGCGGGAAACAAGAAGCCCCTCCCGAGCGGCATCCCTGGCCAGGGAAATGCCCGCTGATGGAGCCTTACGGGCCAAAGCACCGCGATCGAGATAGGAAATGACGGGTATGGCTACCTCCACATCACCATGCACAAAGGTCTTACAGGCCTGCCAGTAACCGGCTTCGTCCTGTTCACCTATGACATTACCGTTTTCTATCTTGACCTTACACCGTCCGCATACTCCGGACCCGCCGCACGAGGCATTGATGTGCACGCCTGCCATCATGGCCGCCTTCAACAGATTTTCTCCCGCGTCAACAAATACTTCTCTATTATCCGGTAAAAAACGAACCCTGCTTTTTGCCATATCCCTTTCCCGCTGGTATTTAAACCCGCTACTTTGTTTTAAAAAATATCCAGCTTTGTCCGGTTAGGTTTTTGCATATGTTGAATACTGAGAAAACGGAGAAAAATTTTGCATCCATGTCGTTTTTTGCTTGACTTTTGAAAAAGTGTTAGGGCGGCGAATTTTTCGTAATTACTT
>JBFMAZ010000057.1:0-11542 GCA_040755415.1 Thermodesulfobacteriota bacterium
CAGAAAGCGGCGCCTCAAAAATCCCCCTTAATCCCCCTTTTTCAAAGGGGGAAACGTCTCTCCTCCCTTTGGAAAAGGGAGGTTGGGAGGGATTTTGAAATGCTTTTTCAAACAGCTAAATTGATACATTTACAAATCTTTCGATTAAACCGCGAATTGATGAGTTGGTGTGCGGAGGAGTCAATGAAGAAGAAATTATCCAAAAATCTTTTTGAGCTTCAATTAGAGTCTCTAATTCGGATGGGCCTATATGCTAACCGGGAGGAGGCTGTCAGAGATGCTGTTCGAAATCTTCTTTTCTCCAGGGCAGACCTGAGATTAGACATAGCTATAGACCTTTTTAGAAAAGGTCATCTTTCCCTTGGGCAAGCATCTGAAAGCGCAGGTGTCGGAATAATCGAATTTAAAGACATACTGGCAACGAGGGGGATTTTACGTGAAGTTGGCAACTTAGGACCGGAACTCCTTGAGAAACGAACCAAAAGACTTCGGGAGTTGATCCAGAGGTGATCGTAGTAATAGATGCGGACATCATTAGTTGTCTGGCCAAAATAAAGAAATTCCAGCTCCTCCAGAAACTTTTTCATGAAGCACAGTTTATCATCCCGCAACGAGTTTACGAAGAGATAATCAGGGCCAAGAAAGGGGGATACGGATTCGTTGATTATGCCCTTCGTTTGATCAACGATAGAATTTTGGATCTGACCAGCTTGACATCTGATGAAATTTTAAAAATCAAAGAGTTAGACGAAAAATTGAACCTTCATTTTGGAGAAATAGAGGCAATAGTATTGGCCCTGCGTAAAAATGCCATTTTGCTATCCAATGATAGTCAGGTAAAAAAGGAGATCGAAAGGCTTAATCTTGGGATCGAAGTTTTCAATTTGGAAGACATAATTTCCACACTGATTGACGTAGGCGAACTTACATCAGAGAGTGATATAAAGCAATTAATTGAGGAGATAGAAACCAAGGACAGGATGTTAATAAGAAATAAAGGCTACTTGCTGCAAAAGGTCTCAAAAGGCTAACATAACCAGTCAAACCGACTTACCACTCATTCATATTACTTCGGCAATTAAAAACTTAAATCCCCCCTCACCTGCTGTTTTTCAAAAGCCTATAACTGTATTTTACGATAATGAAGTCGTTGGAGAATTTGTCGCTGACATCATAGTAGAGGACACGATCATTTTAGAATTAAAGTCGGTAAGGCGAATCATTCAGGCCCATGAAGTTCAGATGGTTAATTAGTGTTTATCCGGAAAGTCCTCAAAAACTCCCCCCCTCGACGGGAGGGGGTCAGGGGGAGGGTGAATAATCTGAAATTACAGAACCTTTTCACCCCCACCCTAGCCCTCCCCCGTCAAAGGGGGAGGGAATATAGGGTTTCCGGCCTACGGTCGGCCTGTGGCCGGATGGGGACTAATTATCTTGTTGCCACGGAAAAACCTGTAGGTTTAGTTATTAATTTTGGTGAACAGAAAGTTGAAATCAAACGTAAGGTAAGGGATTTTGATGAGGATTTACAGGATGAGTTTTGATGTTTTCATCCTGAATATCCTGAAAGTATAGGAATTTCCTTTTTTTGACAAGATATACAGGATAATCAGGATATGAGAAAACTAAAGAAATCATGTAAATCCCGTTAATCCTGTCAAAAAAAGTCTCTTTTAAAGACCTGAATTGTTAATGAAGTCATGGCGTAGTTTAACAATTATCTTGTTCGTCCTGTTTATGACGGCCCTCCAGGCGAAAGACTCTGAAGCGCATATTGCCTTGAACGTCCCTCTGACGGTGAAAGAAACTGCAGGTGTTGGCGCAGAAGCCTATCCGATTATGTCCGTCGTACCTCTTCCCTATGGGACCTATTATGACGTGAACAAATTCAGATTGGCAGACTCCTCAGGAGTTACCGTACCTGCCCAGTTCGATGTTCTGAACCGGTGGTGGGGCAAAGACAACAGCATCCGGCACGTCAAGGTTAACTTCCAGCCAACGGTAAAGGCCTTCACAGGGAAAGAAACAGGCATTTCCACCTATTACCTTAAGGACGATGGCCTTGGGAACAACCTCGCTACTCCTTTGAAAGTAATTGATAACGAAAATTTTATAGAGATTGTGACCGGCCCGCTCAAGTTTACGATAGATAAAAAACGCTTCACTATCCTGGATGAAGTCTGGCTGGACCAAAACAATGATCAGGTATTTCAGGAATCGGAGCGAGTTATCAAATCAGGCCCCCCAAATGGAGGTATTTTCACCGGCCGTCTGCCCAGGGATGTCCAACTCGATTCCTCTCGTAAGGATGTAGCATTTAAGATTGAAGAGTCGGGACCGATGAGGGCGGTGATCCGCGCAGAAGCCTTGACGAAATATCACGACACCGAAAATCACATCCATGGCTTTGCAGTCAGGATATATGCTTATGCAAATAAACCCTTCATCAAAATCGATTATCAGCTTCAAAATTCTGCTCGGAACAAGACCTGGGCCTGGCCCCTGTATTTTGAGGAAATGAGGCTCGATTTTGCCCTCGATTTGGACAATAATCCGACGGTTAGAGTCGGGCTTGGCGACGGCGCCGTGTATAAGCGTCAAAGGGGAAACGGCCTCTGTTTTGCCCAGGAATTTCATGACACCGCCAATATTTACGGTATGCAGTCCAACGACCTGCTCCGGTCAGCCACCCTTGGCGCTGATCTTCTCTCAAAGAACGTGACCGGTGAGTTTATCGATGTGGCCGACTCTGATAGAGGGGTGGCGGCCATGATTCGCTATTTTTGGCAGACCTGGCCGAATGGTTTATCGATAGATAGTCAGAACAAGCTAGGCATTGAACTTTTTCCGAACCGGAGCGCCCAATGGTACGAAGGCCGGATCAGCCCGACCGGCTTGTATTGGTTGGAAGATATGCAGCACGTTTACAAGGAGGTCTTGCTCTATTTTCATGGTGCAAAGGCCTCCGATGATGAGCTGAAGAATCTCGCCAGGACATTTCAGTATCCTCCGGTGGCGGCGCTTCCCGCTGAATGGTATGCGCAAACGAGGGCTACGTTGGACATGGGAGGACTAATTCCGGCCAGTGCGCGTATGTCGATTTCGACATCTGATAAAAGAATATACACGTACCCGATGCAGGCCTTCGATCATACCAGGACGAACAAATACAATTTTGGCTGGGACAATTTCCTCCTCGATATGCCGAGAAAAGCTGCTCCTGCCAATGCCGGGGGCTGGGCGTACAGCGTTGCCCGTTTTCTCGTCACCCAGAATCCCGGTGACTATTACTATGCCGAGCAGTTTGCAATGGGCGAATTGAATGTAAGACCCCAGTGGCTTGCTGGATACAATTATGAGCAGGACTTTAAGCGCTTGCAACTTACCCAACATCCTTATTTTGGATGGAGCTGGCGAAAACAAAAAAATCCGTATTTAGATGCCCCGTATTTGAATGGCACAGGCAACGATGTTAAGCCACGTGATGACCAACATGGCTGGTTCTATCACATTGAGGAGGCCTACTACATTACTGGGAATCCCTGGATCAGGGATTGGTATGAATTTGTTGGTGAATTCAGGAAAGGGACATTGGATATCCCCGGCACCGGTGATGACTCCAGCAGGGGCGTCGGTCACATGCTCGCCAACGCACTACAGGCATACAGGGTTACGGGCGATACCACAATAATTGATAAAATGAGCAACTATATAGGTGGTCATCTCCGGAAGAGTCAAAGTCCTTATTATGGATTCAGAAACAGCCTGTGTTGTGGAAAATACGGTGAAGCGGGCATGCAGGCCGGTTATTTATTGCGGGCGATCATAAGCTTTATGGAAGAGATCAAAGGGAAAAACTGGCAGGCATACGCTGAGGCATTTCAGTTCGTTTCCGGATACATGGCCTGGAATCACAATTATAGCAACTTCAGCTACTATATCGATGCCTCGGCTGGTAAGATTGGCGCGTCCGATGGAACAGCCTTGACATTTGTTGATCCCCAGGCCTGGTACTACCTGCATACCGGAAAGAGGGAATATCTCGATCACCTGAACCGCTACATGGAGGGCGGTATTAATGGCGGGGGAAAACCTTTTGGGAATTTCGGGAAATGGATGGGGCAATTTGAGGGTAAATGTGCCCGGTTCGTGAGAGAAAACGCCAAGAGTGACACGACGCCTCCGGGTAGAATTGACGACTTGTCTGCCACCAAAAACGGTCAGAACGTGACCTTGACCTGGACAACTCCCCCGGATGCCTTTCGTTATCATATTGTTTTTGGCGAGAAGCCCATTTCTGAGAACACAACTACCGACAAACGTCTCACGAACTGGTGGGCGGCAAATGTCGTTGGCCCTGACCTGGTGGCAAAGCCCGGTTCTAAACAGACTCTTAGTTTTTCGTCGAATCCGTCAACTGCATTGTACTTTGCCGTGTTCAGTTTCGATGAAAATGATAATATGAGTGCAATGTCTAACGTTGCCTGCACAAACTAAATAATTTGTAACACTTTAGATTTTTGAAAAATATGCCTAAGCAAGGCGCTATGATAGCCAAAATCCTCCCCTTTTTCAAAGGGGGAAGAGTTTCTCCTCCCTTTAGAAAAGGGAGGTTGGGAGGGATTTAAGAATACTTTTTCAAACAGCTAAACTGATACAATAATTTACATCCGAAAAGTCCGCCAAAATTCCCCCTCCCTCGACGGGAGGGGGGAGGGAATATAGGGGGGTTTTCGGATGGGCACTAAATAGTTTCCGAAGGCCCTGTTAATATTACTCCGGCAACTAAAAAGCCTAAATCCCCAAACCCCCCCTTTTAGAAAAGGGGGGATGGGGGGATTTGAAAACGCTTGATAGTAACTATGCTTTCGTATAATAAGAGCCTAAAACAGTTATGATTTATAAAATCTCCCCTTACCCCTCTTTTCCAAAGAGGGGAATATGGAAGAGTAAAAAATTATCCATTCGATTACGCGAAGGTCCATATCTTATTGATGTTGGAATTCTGGCTTGGCAAGGAATAAACTACATCTTCTTTGCGTTCCTTGGCGTTCTTTGCAGTAAAAATCTTTACTTCTTAGTCGCAGGTAAAGATTGTAACTCGGCCAACTTTTTCTTAAGTATTTCGGAATTCGGTGAATGTTTCAAACCCATTTCAGCAGTTTTTATCGCATTTTCTAGGTCATAATCTTTAAAACAATCGATAAGTTGCACGTACGCAGGAACGTAATCTTTTTTCAGTTCTATAGCTGTCCTAAAATGCTCTATAGCTTTACCATCTTTTCCCATAAGCTTCTGCGTAATGCCCATTTTTAAATGATATTCAGGCACCAATATGAATTTCGGCCTTAATCCGAGGGACCAAACGCCAAATTAATCACATTTTTCAGGGCAAGCCTAAAGGAAAATCTTTTATGATCAAAATCGCGAAGGAACTCATTGCCTACCGTGAGCTTATGCTCACTCTGGCTTGGAAAAATATCGCCATTCGTTACAAACAGGCTTACCTCGGCCTGGCCTGGACAATACTGAAGCCGTTGCTGCTGGTCCTAATTTTCACACTGGTCAGGAGTTTTGTAGGGATCAACAGTGGCAATATCCCCTACCCTATCCTCACCTTTGCGGCGCTCATGCCCTGGGTCTTTTCCCAGGAGTCTGCGTCGGAGGGTGTGAATAGTGTTGTGTCAAACGCCATGCTCATTAAAAAGATATATTTTCCGCGGGAGATATTTCCGCTTACCTCTGTCATTACCAAATTGCTGGAACTGGGTATTAATTTCCTCGTCCTCGCCGGTCTGATGGTCTACTATCAGATCACACCGAGTGTGTACGTATTATGGGTGCCGCTGATCATTATCTATACCATGATCGTCTCGCTCTGTATCAGCCTTGCGGGAGCGGCCATGAATGTCTATTATCGCGATGTGACGGCGGCACTGCCGGTAACGCTCTCTCTTTTGATGTATGCATCGCCTGTAATATATCCGTTGTCACTCGTACAACAGAAACTGCTTATCAATCAGGCGGCCGGACAATGGTCGAATATCCTTTATACAATCTATACCCTTAACCCTATTGCCGGAATTATCGATGCGTTCCAGCGGGCGTTACTCTGTGGGCAGCCGCCGGACTTTGCCACGCTCTGGCCGGGCATGGCGCTGACAGCGATATTGCTGCCGATAAGCTACCTTATATTCAAACGCGCCGAGGCCTGGTTTGCGGATGTGATTTAGCGTGTAGCGATTAGCGAATAGCGTAAAGTAAGCTATTGAGAATCTATATTTTCGCACGTATAATGGGGAAGTAACTATTTTCCATCCGGAAATCCCCCTAAATCCCCCCCTTTTTTGGAAAAGGGGGGATTTGAAGCTAAATGGAGGTAACTATGCGAGAGAACATTGCACGCAAAATTGCCACTTCGTTGAGCGAGGCGATTATAGAAGAACGCAGGAGGTCCCTATGCTGAATACTGCGGTAAAAAAGGAGATCATCAATCAGGTCGGGCGGCTGGATTATGAGCAGCAGAGGCGTGTCCTTGACTTCGCCCGAGCCCTTTTGTTGGCGAGCCCCAAGGGTGTAAGCGGGAAGCAACTTCTTTCCTTTGCGGGGACGATTCCCGCCGACGATCTAAAAGCTATGGAACAGGCCATTGAGGACGGCTGCGAGAAGGTAGACATTAATGAGTGGTAAATACTTGCTCGATACCAATATCGTGATTGCCCTCTTTGCAGAAGACCCTTCTGTCGTGAAACATATGGTGAAGGCGAGCGAAATATTTATTCCGGTTACCGTAATAGGAGAACTCTTTTTCGGCGCCTTCAAATCAGGACGACCTAAAGCTAACGCAGCGCGCATAGAAGAGTTTGCTGCCATCAACGCGGTCCTTGCCTGCGATATCGCGGTAAGCAGAGAATACGGACAAATCAAGGAACGCCTGCATAAAAAGGGGCATCCCATACCTGAAAATGATATCTGGATCGCGGCTATTGCAATGGCGCATGGCCTTACGCTGGTTTCACGTGATGAACACTTCAAGAAGATCGGTGGCCTGAAGAGAGAAGTCTGGTGATTTTTCCTCTCCCGTGGAGATCCTCGACTGCGTTGAGACTGAATCCGTTAATTTCTCAATAATCATTATGTCGATTATCGAAGTCAATCACGTAACCAAAGAATACCGTCTCGGGCAGTTGAAGAGTCTCAGGCAGAGTGTACTCCACACTTTTGACCGGCTGCGGGGAAGGAAGGTCGAAAAGCAGCATCCTTTCAAGGCCCTGGACGACGTTGATTTCAGGGTCGAAGAGGGTGAGGTGCTGGGGATTATCGGTTCCAACGGGGCCGGGAAGAGCACACTGCTCAAGTTGCTGGCGCGAATCAGTAAGCCCACAAAGGGTACCATCAAGGTCCACGGCTCAGTCGCACCCCTTATCGAGGTCGGCGCCGGCCTGGTACTACCTGCATACCGGAAAGAGGGAATATCTCGATCACCTGAACCGCTACATGGAGGGCGGTATTAATGGCGGGGGAAAACCTTATGGGGATTTTGGGAAATGGATGGGGCAATATGAGGGTAGATATGCCCGGTTCGTGAGAGAAAACGCCAAGAGTGACACGACGCCTCCGGGTAGAATTAACGACTTGTCTGCCGCCCAAAAATGTCATCGCCTCTGACCTGATGGCAAAGCCCGGTTCTAAGCAGACTCTTGGTTTTTCGCCGAATGCGTCAACTGCATTGTACTTTGCCGTGTTCAGTTTCGATGAAAATGACAACATGAGTGCAATGTCTAACGTTGCCTGCACAAACCATATTGTCCTTTTTAAAGAAAATTCAAAGGACTCGTCACATGATAAATAAGGCCTTCTCGATCGGGATTCTGGTCCTTGCCCTGAGCGCCACTTTGCTTTGTGGGGGAATTTATGCGGGTGAGCGGTCTGGTGAATCGCTGGATCTCACCGACAAGGAACGAGCCACCTGGGATCTGGACCTGCCGCTGGTGATCTTTGACGATAGTATAGGCGACTGGGTTGTGGACCGTTTTGCCGGTAACAGCACGGCGGGCTCCCGATTTTACCAAGGGCCGGCCCTGGAGGTCGGAGGGCTGCAGCGGCCTGGCGGTTGCGTGGAAGCAGGGTATGGTACAATTTACATGACCGTAGGTTTGGCTGGGGCTGAAGTCAAAAAACTGGTCAAGGTGACCCCTGATGGCATGCTTCGGCTTGTGATGGAAGAAAACGGGAGCATCGATGGTCCGATGGAACAGTGCCAGGCAGGCGAGCCGGTTTGGAATCCGAAAGAAAAGGCGCTCTATCTCACCGGGCCGAACTGCTTGCGCCGGGTGGTGGAAAAGCCCGACGGCTCCCGGTGGGTGGAGGTAGTTGCCGGTGTTCCAGGGAGACCGGGGCACCGGGACGGGCCTGCAAAGGAAGCCACATTCCAATCGCGGTATCGGGGGGTGGTCTGTAACTCCCGCGGGACTTTTTTCTGGCTCGAAGACCAGGGGCTTCGCCGGATCGAAAATGGTAGAGTTTCCTCGGTGCCTCTTAATTTCCGCTCCCTGGACCCTCCCAAGCGCTTCAATTTCATTATGGCCTCCGGGCTTCTGTCGCTCGGAGAAAATGACGAAACGGTTTATATCAGCGATTTCTACGCCCCGAACAATTTCCGCGTGCTCAGGTGCGACGTAAAGACGGGTGAACTGACCCGGGTTTGCGGCGTACACGCCGAGAAAGAGAGACTATATCGTCCCGAGGAGAAACGGCGTTACGAAAAGGAGGCCGACGGACCCGCCTTGACGCACGTCGGTGGAAAGGCCGGCATGAAGGGACGATACGATCCCTTTTACAATGCGCTCTGGGTCTGGGGAGCAGACCACCTTCGCGTTCGCTGGCTGCGTCTGGATGGCGACGGGTGGGTCAGAACGGTGTTCGGCGCCAGGAGACCGGGGACCAAGTCTCAACCCTTCGGTATCAAGGAGCTGAACGCCTTGGGCATACCCGGGGAACAATTTCGATTCTACATATTGAATATCGAAGGTACAGATTCCCAAGGTGGAGTCTATATAAGCGAATCGGGTGATAAATCCGGGGTGTGGCGGGCCTACAACAAGAAAAGGGCTGGAAAAGAACCGGAATGATGGAAGAATGGAATATCCCTCTTTCTATGTTGGCGGGGGTAGTCTCTTGAGATATTGTTCTAAGATCGTTGTTGTGGTGTTGCTTTTGCTCGCATGGCCGGTGCTCGCCATCTCAAGCGAAGCGCTGGCAGGCGGGCTCAAGATTGGGGACGAGATGGTGGTCGCTTCGGACGGTCCCGGCGGGAAGCTCCGTTCGCTTCCCGCTGTTGCCTACGGAGACGGTATCTGCCTGGTTGTCTGGCAGGAGGGGTGGCATGGCGACCAGGGCAATTCAAGGATCTACGCTGCCCGGGTGGGGCTGGACGGAAAAGTTTTGGACCCCGGCGGCGTTGAGATTGCGCCGTGCAAGACCGGAGTGCAGGAGAACCCCCGGGTGGCGTTTATCGACGGAGTCTTTCTCGTGGTCTGGCAGGATCTGCGAAACGGTAAGGATTGCGATGTGCTGGGCGCACGGGTCAGCCTGGGAGGCAAGGTGCTGGACCCAGCGCCCATACCCATCGGCATCGGGCCGCGCACTCAGGCGATGCCGGATGTTGCCGCCGATGACGAGGGTTTCCTGGTGGTCTGGCACGGATTCCAGACTCGGGATGCGGTCGCGAAAATCTTTGCGGCGCGCATCGGGCGCGCAGGTCCGGCGGGAAAGCCCCTTGTTATTGCAAGCGGCGCAACCCCCCGGATCGCCTGGAACGGCGAGGAACACCTCCTGGTCTTTTCCACCGTTCACCCCTACGACGTCGGGGCGGAGCAGCGTAAGACGTGGCTTCGCCTGGACATGGCCGCAAAGCCGCAATCCAAACCCGGTTTCATGTGGGGCAATAGCTACTACTCCGTTACGGCAATGCCCGAAAAAAAGGGGTGGCTGATGGTGTGCCCGGGGGGGCCTCCCAACTTCTGGGGCCGGACCTTGGGCATCCAGGAGGTCTTCCTAATCACGCCGGAGGGCAAACTGGCCGCTGACTCGCCGTCAGTGAGTCGCTACATCCCCAAGGACAAGAAAAATAAAGCCAACTGGCTGGACACGAGCTTGGGGAAAAAGGGGGTGTGGCCTTGGGACGGCAGCGCCGTGGCAAAGGCCGGGCCTTACAACGTCGTGGTATGGCAGCGCTATCAGATAGGCGGTTCAACCGGCATTGCCCTGTCCAATGGCGATATCCGCGCTGGCCGGGTTGACGGCTGGAAGACTTTGGACGAGTCAGGCGGCGTCGCGGTGAGCGCAAGCCCGGCCGATGAGCTGAACCCTGCGCTTGCAGGCAATAATGAGGGCAGACTTTTGTGCGTGTACGAAAAAAGGCTCGAGGACGGCGCCAGACAGATTTGCGCGAGGACCATAGAAACAAAGTAAACCCGGTCAGCAGTGTTTGTGCTAAATTGGGGACAAGGAATAAAGCAAGATGGAATCAAAAGAAATTATTATTGAGCAGCGTGGTGGTCTTAAATTTGTCGACTGGAAGGATCTCGTGGAATACCGCGACCTCTTCTTCTTCATGGTGTGGCGAGGCATCAAGACACGATATGCTCAGTCAGCGCTGGGCGTGGGCTGGGCGCTCATTCAGCCGCTCTTTTCCATGCTGGTCTTCACAGTGATCTTCGGCCGGCTGGCCAAGGTGGATTCGAATGGGGTTCCCTACGCTATTTTCAGTTACACTGCCCTGGTGCCTTGGACCTATTTTGCCAACGCCGTAACGGAGGGGAGCGCTAGCCTCGTGGCGAACGCCCACATGCTGAGCAAGGTGTACTTCCCGCGGGTGGTGCTTCCTCTATCGTCGGTCGTTGCGCGCGGCGTGGACTTCCTGATCGCTTTAGCGTTCCTGGCTGTGCTCATGGTGTGGTTCGGCGTGTACCCCACGTGGAACGCCCTGGCGCTGCCCTTGCTGGTTGTGATCCTCTTACTCGCGGCGACGGGGCTCGGTCTATGGTTCACGGCGTTGGCCATCCAGTACCGCGACATCGCCTATGCGATGAACTTCATCGTGCAGCTTCTAATGTACGCGGCACCCGTGGTCTATCCGACGACGCTCATCCCAGAGCGCCTTCAGCTCTTGTATGCAGCAAACCCTATGGTGGGGGTCATCGAAGGGTTTCGCGCAGCCCTTCTAGGCACGATCCCTATGCCATGGCAATGGATCGGGATCGGCGCGGTTTCCGCAGTGATCCTTTCCGCAACTGGCCTAGTGTATTTTCGGTCACGCGAACGGATATTCGCTGATGTGGCCTGATCCCAGATCATTCCGATTGGAGCCGATCGGCTGGAGAGCTTCCCTGCCTCCCAGCTTTCCAGCTTCCCGATATGGCTGACAGTTGTCAAGAGAAAAAACAGCTCCCTTACCCTGACGGGTTTACAATTTGGCTTATGTTCCAGGGCACTATCAGAGGCGGGATGCTTTGGACGACGGTTGATCAATCTGAAATAC
>JBFMAZ010000058.1:0-35831 GCA_040755415.1 Thermodesulfobacteriota bacterium
GCTAACCGGGCAAGGGGTGCTGCCTACACCCCTTGCCCACCATTCAAAAAATAAAAAAGCCTCTAACGAGGCTTAAAATAATCTAAAAAATATCTTTTCCCTGTCAAGTCATTCTGAAAAATACATAAAGGTTTCTATCCATTTATTTTGAGAACTGACACCATTTAACTTTTTCTCTCCTCCGCCGATATTTCCCATTGTGGATAATACGAAAGAAGACGTTATCGGCCATCGCCGGCGGCTGAAAGAGCGCTATCTTAAGAGTGGTGTGGCCGGGCTTCAGGTATATGAGGTACTGGAACTCCTCCTGACCTATACCCTTCCCCGCCGCGATGTAAAACCTCTGGCCAAGAGGTTATTAAAAGAATTTAAATCCTTTCGAGGTGTCCTCAGCGCCTCACCGGACGAGATCCAGACAGTCAGTGGCCTTGGCCAACACACCGCCATCTTATTAAACCTGGTCCGGGACTGCTCGGACCTTTACCTAAAAGAAGAAGTCCTGGGGAAAGAGACCATCTCCTCGCCCCGGGCCCTTATCGATTATTGCCGGTCGGCCATGGCCGGTCTCAAAAACGAGTATTTTCGCTGCCTGTTTCTCAATACCAAAAACAGGGTGCTGGCCGATGAAATAATCCAGGAAGGAACCATCAGTCAGGCCGTGGTCTATCCCCGCAAGGTAATAGAAAGGGCCATCTACCACAAGGCAACCGCCTTGATCTTCGTACACAACCACCCCAGCGGTGACGTGAAACCCTCCAGTGAAGACCTGTCCCTGACGGAGACCTTAAAAAAGGCGTCTGCGGCCGTAGGCATTGCCGTCCACGACCACTTAATCGTAGGCGAAGAAGGGTGTTTCAGCTTCCGCGAAGAGGGATTGCTCTAATCTTCCCGTTGACGCTAAGATGATCGGCATGTTAAAAATATGGTAACAATTTAGCTACGTTGTTCAATATATGTAACAGGTTTGCCACTATGTCCGATAGGATTTTAAATCCGAAATCCGAAACACGAAATCCGAAACAATATCAAATGACCAAAATAAGAAATTCGAAACGAATCAACTCCCCTGTAGTTTAGAACATTATGAACTTTGAAGATTCGGATTTATTTCGAATTTCGATATTCGAATTTCGGATTTAGACATCTCGGCTACATAGGATAAAAGGCCTTTAATATAGACTGAAAAGTTACTAAAGTATTACAAAATGTGCAGGATTGCATATGCATGAACTATCCATAGCCCAAGGCATCCTCGACATCATCCGGGACGAGGCAGAAAAAAATGCCATTGAACGCATATCTGCCGTAAGGCTTAAACTGGGCAAATTGACCGCCGTTGAACCCTCTTCCCTCTCTTTTTGTTTTGGGCTGGTTACCAAAGGAACCCTGGCCGAGGGGGCAAGGTTAGAGATAGAGCCCGTCCCTATCACCGGCCGCTGCGTCCAATGCGGAAGGGAATTTACATTAGAAGACCCTTTCTGCAACTGTCCGGGTTGTCAGGGTCTTAAGATCGACATCCTCACCGGTCGCGAATTTTACATCTGCGAGATTGAAACCGGTGATTAGTTCACCGCAGAGTTCGCAGAGGCCGCAGAGGAGAAGAAAGAAGAACTCAATAACTGTAAGGTGGGTTTGGTTGTTAACAATTTTCTCTGCGTACTCCGTGTGCTCTGAGGTGAATGATTGCTTATCGCTTATGTAACTAACGAAAGGAGATTAATCTTTGAAAGTATCTGTCGTCCGCAATATCCTGGAGGCCAACGAGGCCATTGCCCAAAAGAATCGAAAATTATTCAAAGAGAAAGGCGTATTCGTCATTAATCTCATGAGTTCACCAGGCGCCGGAAAGACCACCCTTCTGGAAAACACGGCCGAGGCGCTTAAGGACAGATTGCGCATGGCGATAATAGAAGGAGACATACAGTCCTCGGTCGATGCCAGGCGCATAGCCAAAAAGGGGGTCCAGGCCATACAGATTAACACCGATGGGGGCTGCCACCTGGACGCCAACATGATTCAGAATGTCCTCGCCCACCTGGACCTGGATAACCTTGACCTCCTTATCGTGGAAAACGTGGGGAACCTGGTGTGCCCGGCCGAGTTTGACATAGGTGAAAACGTGAAGGCCATGATCCTGAGCGTGACCGAGGGCGACGACAAGCCGCTCAAATATCCGGTCATGTTCCGCGAATCAGCGGCCCTTCTAATAAACAAGATCGACCTCCTGCCTTACACAAACTGCAAGATAAGCAATATAAGGAAGGCCGTCCTTAAACTGAACCCGAAGATAAAGATATTCGAGGTCTCCTGCCGTACTGGAGAGGGCCTGGGAAACTGGTATAAATGGATCAGACAGCAGACAAAGAAAAAGTAGCCCGCCGGATTAAGGCCACCGTGCATGGGATAGTGCAGGGCGTGGGGTTTCGCCCTTTTATTTATCAACTGGCCCGGCGGTACGACCTCAAGGGCTATGTAGTCAATACCTCCCACGGCGTGGATATCGATGTCGAGGGAGAGGCCTTGGCCCTGGATTCTTTTTTAAGGGCCATACGGTCTGAATCCCCTCCCCTGGCGAATATCACTGCCCTGGAGAAATCCGAACATCCCCCGGCCGGATACAGCGATTTTAGCATCCATGAAAGTCAGGCCTCAGAAGGCCGCTCCACCCTTATCTCCCCGGATATCTGTGTCTGCGACGAGTGTCTGGCCGAACTCCTGGATGTCAAGAACCGCCGCCAGGGCTATCCCTTCATCAACTGTACCAATTGCGGCCCCCGCTATACCATTATTGAAGATATACCCTACGACCGTCCCAAGACCTCCATGAAGTCGTTTCCCATGTGCCCGGAATGCGCGGCCGAATATCACGACCCCCTTAACCGCCGTTTTCACGCCCAGCCCAACGCCTGCTGGAACTGCGGGCCGCAGATAACTCTCTTCGATACCAATAAGAATCGCGTAGTCTGCAAGAACCCTATTATTCAAGCGGCCAACCTTCTGCACCAAGGTAAAATCCTGGCCATAAAAGGCCTGGGGGGATTTCACCTGGTAGTTGACGCCACGATAGATGAGGCCGTACACACCCTTCGTAAGCGCAAGCATCGTGAGGAAAAGCCCCTGGCCCTTATGTCCCCGGACATTGAAACCATAGGAACCTACGCTAGGGTAACTTCTTGCGAGTCAAAGGTTCTCGCATCGCCACAGCGCCCCATCGTCCTTTTAAAAAAGAAGGCGCGCCATAATATCTCTCCGGAGGTGGCCCCTCGGCACAAATACTTTGGGGTCATGCTTCCCTACACGCCCCTGCATTACTTACTGCTGAAACAAGGATTCACGGCCCTGGTCATGACCAGCGGCAATCTGAGTGAAGAACCTATTGCCATCGGCAACGATGAGGCCTTCCGTCGCCTGAGCCATATCGCAGACTATTTCCTCATGCACGACCGGGATATCTACATGCGCTGCGATGACTCGGTAGTGCGTGTTAACAAAGATAAGTCCTACCCTATCCGCCGGGCCCGCGGCTATGTCCCCGTGCCGATAATACTTAAAGAAAATATGTCGTGCCATAGGCAGATTCGCCGGGGCGAACCGGAAATCCTGGCCTGCGGTGGGGAATTGAAAAACACTATTTGTCTCACCAAAAGGCAAAATGCCTTTCTCAGCCAGCATATCGGCGATCTGGAAAACCTGGAGACCCTGGAATCTTTTACCGAGGTCATTGGACATCTCAAACGCATCCTGGAAATCACCCCCCGGATTATTGCCTATGATCTCCACCCGGAGTATTTAAGCACCAAATACGCCCTGGCCCAAAATGAAATGACCAAATACGGCATCCAGCATCACCATGCCCATATTGTCAGTTGTATGGCCGAACATGGCTTAAATGAAGAAGTGATCGGTCTGGCTATGGACGGTACCGGCTATGGCACAGACGGCGCTATCTGGGGAGGCGAAATACTGATCGCCCGCCGGGAGTCATTCGAGAGGGCCGGACACCTAGATTACGTCCCCTTACCCGGCGGCGCCGCCGCTATCAAAGAACCCTGGCGCATGGCGGTAAGTTATCTCTACCAGACCTATGGGGAGGACTTCCTGACCCTGGATATCCCATTTGTGAAAAATCACGATAAAAAAATCCTGTCCTTTTTAACCGCAGCCATTACGAAAAAGGTCAATACCCCGCTGACTTCAAGCTGTGGCCGTCTATTTGACGGTGTGGCGGCCCTTTTGTGCTTACGGGATAAGGTAGCCTATGAGGGACAGGCAGCGATAGAATTGGAAATGTCTATCACAAATAACCGAAGGGCAACGGCTTATGCCTATAACATCCCCAAAAAGGACAATAGATGGGTCATGAATATCAAACCCATTATTGAGCAGATCGTGGCGGACATACAGGCAGGGACAAAAAATGGAGTTATCGCGAATAAATTTCACCATACTCTGACCCATATGTTCGCAGACTTGTGTTTGAAAGTCAGGGCTGAAGCGGGTATTAACCGGGTGGCCTTGAGTGGTGGGGTCTTCCAAAACGTGACGCTCTTGACCAGATTAACGAATCTATTACGCAAAAATAAGTTTAAAGTATATACTCATCACCTTGTACCGGCAAATGACGGCGGGTTATCCCTGGGACAGGCCGTAGCCGCATACGCCATCGAGAAGAACAAGACATGATTTTTCACCGCAGAGATCGCCAAGCACGCAAGAGAGGTTTTGGGAAAAATGGAGTGGGTTACGATTTGCAAAATCTCCCCTCAACCCCTCTTTTCCAAAGAGGGGATAGAGAAGGGTAAGAAATTACCCACTCGATCACGCGAAGATCTTGATTGTGTTTGGGACATTTGAGCGTTTTAATTTTGGATTTGTTTCGGATTTCGATATTAGGATTTCGGATTTATAACTTTGCGTCTTTGCGGTGAAATATAATTAAGGAGTATCTCATTATGTGTCTGGCCGTACCTATGCAGGTCCTGGAGATTAAGGAAGATACAGCCGTAGTGGATATGGGCGGCACGCGAAGGGCAGTACGCCTGGACATAGTCGATAGGCCGCCCACGGTAGGCGACTATGTGATTGTCCACGCCGGATTCGCCATCCACTGCATCGACGAAGAAGAGGCCAAAATCACCCTGCAATACTTTGAGGAAATATTTGCCGATGAAACATCTCGATGAATACCGCGATCCGCATCTGGCCGGAAAATTAATAGACAAGATAAAGGCTCTGTCGCACCGGCCGGTCAGGCTTATGGAGGTCTGCGGAACCCACACCGTTTCCATATTCAGAAGCGGGATACGAAGCCTGCTGCCGCCTTCTATTACCCTGCTGTCCGGCCCCGGTTGCCCTGTCTGTGTCACGGCCACGGAGGAAATAGACAAGTTTATCAAGCTTAGCCAACAAAAAGATACGATTGTCGCTACATTCGGCGACCTGATACGCGTGCCGGGATCCTCATCATCCTTACAGAAGGCGCGGGCGGATGGGGCGGATATCCGCGTGGTCTATTCCACATTTGACGCCCTGGACATCGCCCGCCGGAACCCATCCCGCACGGTTGTTTTCCTGGCGGTGGGCTTTGAGACCACTGCGCCGACTATTGCCGCGGCAGTAAAAGAGGCCAAAAAAGAAGGGATCGACAACTTTTATATTATCCCGGCCCATAAGATCATCCCTCCAGCCATGGAGGCCCTCCTGGCCGGCGGAGAGCTGGCCATCGACGGTTTCATCTGCCCGGGACATGTGTCCGTTATTATCGGCGCAGATGCCTACCGGCCGGTCGCCGATAAATATCACATCCCCTGCGTAGTGGCCGGGTTCGAACCCGTAGATATATTGCAAACCATTTACATGTTGTTGTCTCAGATCGAAGAGGGAAAGGCCATAGTGGATATCCAATACCGGAGGGCGGTGAACTTCACTGGCAATGAAAAGGCGTTGGCCCTGCTCGCGGAGGTCTTTGAGACCTGCGATGCGCCCTGGCGCGGGCTTGGCGTTATACCTGATAGCGGCTTAAGATTAAGGGATAATTACCGCGCCCTGGATATTGAGACAAAGTTCGATCTAACCGTGCCCAGGGCCCAGGATCATCCCGGTTGCAGTTGCGGGGACATACTGCGGGGCGTAAAGACCCCGCTTGACTGCGTCCTTTACCGGAAGGTCTGTACGCCTTCCAATCCCTACGGCCCCTGTATGGTCTCGACCGAAGGGACATGTGCGGCCTATTATAAGTATCATGATTGATGATCTCGTAAAAAGCAAAATTAACACTCGAAGATAAGCCGAAGGCGTAAGGAGTCGCCTGGCACGCTGAGATAACATATTTGATAGGTCATTTTTTCTCTGCGGACTCTGCGTGCTCTGCGGTTAATCTTTTGACAATACGTCATTAAATTTATGGAGAACCCATGAAACACGACCGGATACTTCTCGACCACGGAAGCGGAGGCCGGGCCTCGCATGACTTGATCGCCTCCCTTTTTCTCCCCCAGTTTGATAATGAATTCCTCAGAGAAATGAACGATAGCGCGGTCATGGCCATCGGGGGGGCCAAATTGGCCTTTTCTACCGATTCTTATGTAGTCGATCCTATCTTCTTTCCCGGCGGGGATATAGGCAGCCTGGCCATACACGGCACGGTAAATGACCTGGCCATGCGCGGGGCCCGGCCGCTCTATCTGAGTGCCGGATTCATCATAGAAGAAGGATTCCTCCTGGCCGACCTTAAAACCATAGCCGGCAGCATGAAAAATGCAGCGGCTGAGGCCGGGGTAGTCATTGCGACGGGAGACACCAAGGTTGTGCCCAAAGGCGCTACAGACAAGGTCTTCATAAATACCGCGGGCATCGGGATAATTGATCCGGATGTCAACATCTCCGGACAAAACGCCAGGCCTGGAGACAAAATAATCCTGAGTGGCACCATTGCCGACCACGGCATAACCATCCTTACCTGCCGGGAAGGCCTGCAATTCGATGCACCCTTAAAGAGCGATTCCGCCCCCTTAAATACCCTGGTGGCCGAGATGCTGGCGGCGAGCCGGAAAATCAACGTCCTCCGTGACCCCACCCGTGGCGGTTTAGGCACATCCCTAAACGAAATCGCCGGACAATCCAGGGTAGGTATCCGTGTCCACGAAGAGGCCATACCCGTTCGTCCCGAGGTACAGGCCGCCTGCGAACTCTTGGGGATAGACCCGCTCTATTTAGCCAATGAGGGCAAACTGATAGCCTGCGCAGCGGCCCAGGATGCTGGAAAACTAATTGATATTATGCATAAAAATCCCTATGGCCGGGATGCCTGTATTATTGGCGAGGTCATATCCGATCACCCGGGTAAGGTATTTATGAAAACTATTATCGGCGGCAACCGAATTGTAGACATGCTTACCGGCGAACCCCTCCCGCGCATTTGCTGACAGGTCAAGGAGGCGTACAGATGGCTGACCGCTGATAGCTAAATGATTACGAAAAAATCCATAGTCATAAGACTGTTCATTCAAAATACTTGACATTTATGTATCGAGTGTTAAATTGCCCTGCTAGTTCAACAGTATTCATTATAAAATCAATCATAGACAGGGAGTGGTGGTTATGATTTTGGGGTACTTGGTGTTGGGGGGAGGGGTAGCTGGATGCCGGGCATCAGAGTTAAATCAGATGAATCCTTTGAAGTTGCCCTAAAGCGTTTTAAAAAGCAATGCGAGAAGGCTGGCATATTATCCGAAATTCGTAAAAGGGAACACTACGAAAAGCCTAGTATTAAACGAAAAAAGAAACTGTTGGCCGCAAAAAAAAGGGCGTTAAAGAGATCGCGCAGGTACATAGAGAGATAATATCCTTAGCTGGAACCGTCGGAGCCAAAAAGGAAATTTGTCTTAAAAAGCAGATATTCACCCAATCTCTTTATACTTGGAATCCGTTAGAGGTCCCTCCTCCCAAAATAAAGCAGGGGGGAGACATTATCATAAGTTGACCGATAAAAAGTCATCAAAAGTACAAACGAAATAGCGAAGACGGCCTGTCAAGGGGTTTAACAGGCGTTAAAGTCCGTGAATTCGTGTCGCTGTTTCTTTCCATATTATTTAAGATATTGTTCGCCGTGTAATAGTTGGTTTTCTCTCTAGATTATTTAAAAAGGCCGTCCTGTACAGGCCCAAATATAATGAGAAAGTCAACACAAATAAAAGGCGTCTCAAGTTTGTTTTTATTGCAGTATGTTGCCCGCCCAGGCCAGCCGGGGAAGGATGGGGCACTTCCGATTGTCAACTCCGGCTTCTTTTCCGCACCATCTTGCTTCGATTATTACGCCCGCCGAGTAGCTGTTAACGATAGGATGGTTGCTTGATGGCACTATTACCGGACAGTAAAATCGACGAGATCGGGAATACGGCCAACATAGTTGAAGTCATCAATAATTATGTATCTCTTAAAAAAGTCGGCCGTAATTATCAGGGGCTTTGTCCGTTCCATTCTGAGAAGACCCCCTCTTTCAGCGTAAGCGAAGAAAAACAAATCTTTCATTGTTTCGGCTGCGGCATCGGAGGCAATGTCTTTAGCTTTCTAATGCGATACCACAACATATCCTTTGTGCAGGCAGTACGAGAGCTGGCCAAGAGATATCAAATCTACCTCCCTGATATCCGGACCTCCCCACATAAGCGAAATGAAACAGACAAAACAGAACTAATTTATAACCTAAACGAAAAAGTGGCGGCCTACTATGCTTACATTCTCAATAATCACCCGGAGGCCAAACCGGCCAGAATCTATCTGGAAAAGAGAGGGTTCCCCCCTGACCTAACTGCCTTGTTCGGTCTTGGTTACGCACTGCCAAACTGGGACAGTCTGTGCCGCCAATTAACCCGGCATAATCACCCTCTCCCCCTGGCAGAAGAGGCAGGATTGGTTATACGGAAAAAAAACGGGGGATATTATGATCGCTTCCGTAATCGTATAATCTTCCCTATCTTTGATATTTCAGGAAGAGTTATTGCCTTTGGAGGCCGCGTCCTGGACGATACCCTGCCCAAATATCTTAATTCACCGGAAACACCCGTCTATCATAAAGGGAACTCCCTCTATGGCCTTCATCTGGCCAGGAACGAACTCAGGCATAAGGGCCGCGGGTTCATAGTGGAAGGTTATTTTGACTTTTTATCTCTCTATGCCCACGGCATAAAAAATGTAGTGGCTACACTCGGAACGGCCCTGACCCCAAATCATATCCGGATATTGAAAGGCTATGCCGAGGAGTTCATAATTCTCTTTGACTCTGATCAGGCCGGCGTCAACGCCGCCCTACGGAGCATCCCTCTCTTCCTAAAAGAAGGGGCCTCCGCAAAGGTTTTGATACTGCCCAGCGGTCATGACCCCGACACTTTTATCCGTGCCTTTGCTGTTGAAAAATTTGAATATCTGGCGGATAAAGCCATACCCTTGGATAAATTTTTGCTAGACAGACTTACTCAAAAATGGGGACATTCTCTGGAGGGCAAGGCACAAATTCTCCGGGAGATAAGACCCGCCATCCAGAATATAACCGACCCCATCAAACGATCCCTCTATATAGCCGAGATAGCCGACCATCTGAAGATAACCGAAGGGCTTATTGAAAAAGCGCTACGATCGAGTTCGGACATCGAAACCAATAAGGCACTCACAAATCTAAAGGCGGCGTCCGGAGATGTTAATTCATACCTGGAGAAAATGATTATAGAAATCCTGCTGTTTTATCCGCAATATCTACCAATCTTCTCAAAAGAAGGGGGGGAGGAAGGTCTCTTTAAAAATGAAGGGCTTAACTACATCTTTACTCACCTAAAAAGTATATTTGAACAAGACGGTGCGGTCGATGCCAGACAACTGCTGGCGAGAGTTCAAGATCCTGCTCTGGAAAGCAGGATTGCAGCCATTATGCTCGATGCCCCAACATACACGGAAACCGAGGTGGACTCAGTAGTACAGGATCTCCTGGCCAAGATCCGCAGGCGGGAACTGCAGCGTCAGAAAAAAATGCTACTTGGACAAATCAAAGAGGCAGAAAGAAAAAAACAATATGGTATCGCCAATAATGCGGCCAAGGAACTCATGGAAGAGCACAGGAAGCTTTTAGGCCGGCATAAAAGTTGATCAATCAAGTAGTTAAGGAGAAAAAACTTATGGGCAAAGAGGTAGAGATGGAAGACCTGCGAGAATTGCTTTCTATAAACGAAGAAGGAGGTTACTGCTATAGCGAGAAACTACCAGAAAGCGTCATAGGTTCAGAGCAACTAGAAGACACCATTATACCCTTTGAGGAGATAGATATCGGTACTGTGGAAAATGTCAAAGCGGGTGTAGAGACTAAAAGGGGATTTGTATCTGACCAGACGTCAGACCATGATGACGTGACCGTCGATTCAGAAGTCCTTAGCGAGATATCAGACCCGGTCAAGATATACCTGCGGGAAATGGGCCTGGTCTCATTGCTAAGTCGCGATGGGGAAGTAGAACTGGCCAAAAAGATCGAACAAGGTGAGCGGGAAATTATGGCCGCCATCTTAGAAACACCGGTTGGCCTGCAAGAAATTCTTAGTCTGGGAGAAAAATTAAAAAAGGGACGGGTTAAACTCCGGGATATAGTAAAGGACCTGGACGAAGAAAATTCAGATGAAACGGAAAATACCCAACGCGAACAGAAAGTGATCAGTCTGATCGAGACTGTCGGACGCCTTAATAAAGAAAATATAAAAATTAAAACTGAGCTGCTGGCTACTACTAGGGGCACTGATTATAAAAAAAGCCTCAAAAGAAGACTTCTAAAGAATAAACTCGATATCATAAGGCTCCTTAAGGAGATCAAATTAGAGCAGAACCAGATTGACAGAATCACTGGCAAGCTCTCCGGGATGGCCGATCAACTAGCCAGGGCAGAAGAAACGGTCAAGAAATGCAGGGAAATTCTAAATATTCCCATTAAAGATATAAAAAAAATATTGGGAAAGCCCTTAACTACTGAGAAAAACAGTGAACTAGCTAAGGCCCTCAAAATAAAACCTTCCACCCTTCGAGAAACAATTGCCGCCCTCGCCACCGCCTTGAAAAAAATTCGGCGCATCGAATCTGAGGCTAAGATGAGTTCAACTACCCTGAAAAAAATAGTCTTCCAAATAGAAAGGGGAACCCAAAAAAACCAGGAGGCCAAGAATGAATTGATAAGGGCCAACCTGAGACTGGTAGTAAGCATAGCTAAAAAGTACACTAACCGTGGCCTGCAGTTTCTCGACTTGATTCAGGAAGGTAATATTGGCCTGATGAAGGCTGTAGAAAAATTTGAATATCAGCGGGGCTATAAATTTAGCACATACGCCACATGGTGGATCCGGCAGGCTATTAACCGGGCCATTGCTGACCAGGCGCGTACCATCCGCATCCCGGTGCATATGATAGAAACTATTAACAAGCTGATTCGTACTTCCCGATACCTCGTACAAGAAATAGGCCGCGAACCAACTCCAGAGGAGATTGCGGAAAGAATGGACTTCCCCGTGGATAAGGTACGTAAAATACTCAAAATCGCCAAGGAGCCCATATCGCTGGAAACTCCCATCGGGGATGAAGAAGATAGTCATCTCGGTGACTTCATAGAGGACAAGAAAACAGCTGTACCCCTGGAGGCAGTAGTCAACATGGGTCTGATAGAACAAACACGCAAGGTTCTGTCCACCCTCACTCCACGGGAAGAAAAGGTCTTACGTATGCGTTTTGGGATTGGAGAGCAGACTGACCATACTTTAGAGGAAGTGGGGCAGGATTTTACTGTAACCCGGGAACGTATCCGTCAGATTGAGGCCAAGGCATTGCGCAAATTACGTCACCCTAGCCGAAGCAAGCAGTTGAAGGGATTTATTGAAAATTAGACCATTTTTTCTTGACAAGGGGTGATTAACTTTTTAATTAGAAAACACCTTTGGGGGCCCATAGCTCAGCTGGAAGAGCCACCGGCTCATAACCGGTAGGTCCCTGGTTCGAACCCAGGTGGGCCCATTATTTTGTTTCATGTTAAAAAATCCTTATGTAACACCTGAAAAGATATCTTTATGTCCGTATGAACCTTAAAGGGGTTCATAGAAAAGGTGCATCATCGGCAGGATGCACCTTTTTTATTGATGAACTCGTAAAATGGACGGCACAGTAAAAAGCTCTCCGCCGCAGGCGGACAAGGCGCGCAAATAAAAAAGGGCAGTCAGCATTCAGCTCTCAGCTTTCAGGATATGGAATAGCACCTAAAGCTGACGGCTGATAGCGGATGGCTGATCGCTATTTAGCAGCAAATGTACTTTTTACGAAGCCGTCTTTATTGAAACCTTGCCTATGGCCTTAATACAAGACATAATAAATATTATTGAGGAAATTGCTCCCTCCGCCTGGGCTGAGAAGTGGGACAATGCCGGCCTGCAGATAGGGTCATTGAGACAGCCGGTCAGCGTGGTTTTTATAGCAGTTGATCCGACTACCGCAGTCCTGGAACGGGCTATCGAGGCCAATGCCCAGCTTATAATAACCCATCATCCTCTTTTCTTTCATCCGCTCCGTCAGCTATCTCTTGAAACTTCAACCGGCAAGATAATAACCCGGACTATAGAAAAAAATATCTCTATATACTCCGCCCACACCAACCTGGACATGGCCCCGGACGGAGTCAGTACCGCCTTAATAGAACGGTTGACCTTAAAAGATATACAGATCCTTAAGGAAGAGGAAACTCCGCCCCCGCTCCATAACAAACGCGTCCCTGTAGGTTACGGCTGCATCGGCGCATTTAAGACGCCCATAACCTTCAAACAATTTATTACCAAAATAAAGACCGAGTTACAGTTACCATATTTACAGATGGCCGGTAAGGCCCCGGCCAGGGTAAACAAGGTAGCCGTATGCGGCGGAAGTGGCTCTCAATTGATAGAAAAGGCCCATAAATCAGGTGCAGACCTGTATATAACCGCCGAACTAAAACACAGCCATGCCCGTATGGCGGAAGAACTCGACTTCTGTGCCTTGGACATTGGCCATTTCCATTCTGAAAAGTTTGGCATGATGGCCCTGGCCCGATTAATACGCCAGAGGCTAAAAAAACAGGGTCTAAAAGTCAGCGTAATAGAAGACCAGACAGAAAAAAGTCCCTTACAGTTAATAAAATGATCGGAGGAAACCACATTGCAACAAGAGGTAAAATTGCTCATCAAACTGCAGGCCGTTGATCTGGAAGTAAAACACGTTCAAGAGAAAAAAGAGGAAGGCCCGGAGAGACTGCGCCATATCGAAAAAAAGGCAAAAGAACAAGAAGAAGAGTTAAAAACTGTCTTAGAGAAACAGGAGGAACTAAAACAAAAGAAAAAAGAAAAAGAAACAGAGTTAGAAGACGAAATAGCCCGTCTCAAAAAATGCCAGGGCAAGCTAATGGCGGTAAAGACAAACAGGGAATATCAGGCCCTCCTAAAAGAAATAGAAGAGATTAAAAAGGCAAACCGCAAACGAGAAGATGAGATCGTCGCCATCATGGAAGATATAGAACGTCTGGAAAACGAGATTAAAGAAAAACAAGAGGGGCTAAATAAAATTAAGGAAGAGATAAAGATCGAACGAGGGGAACTGGAGTCTCTTTTTCAGGAGTATGACAAGGAATTGGCTAAATTCGAAGAAGATAGGAAGGCAATGGTCAAAGATATACCGGAGGAGCTCCTCAAACGCTACGATTTTTTGAGAAGCAAGAGAAACGGCCTGGCCGTAGTAGGTGTCCTAAACGCCGTGTGCCTGGGATGTCACATGAATATTCCGCCCCAATTATATAATGAGCTCCTCAAGGAACAAAAGATGATATCCTGCCCAAGCTGTCAACGCATAATTTACTATCAAGGTGTCCCTAAGGCGACAGATGAAAAAGGATAGTTTTTTCTCCTGCCCTAACCTGGATCCGCCGAAGGCGGAGAACTAAAAAAGTAATTGCATAATTTCAAATGACGTATCAGTTTAGCTGTTTGAAAAAATATTTTAAAATCCCTCCCAACCTCCCTTTTCCAAAGGGAGGAGAAACACTTCCCCCTTTGAAAAAGGGGGATTAAGGGGGATTTTTGAGGTGCTGTTTTCTGGACGACTAGCTCTTTTCAAACAGCTAACGTGTTGCCAAATGACTAAATCCAAAGTTTAAATGAAATCCAAATGACTAAATGTCAAACGGCCTTCAACTTTGAGTTTTGGGCTTTGGCATTCATTTGAACTTTAAACTTTAAACTTTGAACTTACCAACTAGAGTCTTTGCCTTATGAGGTTGAGATTTCTTGTCATAAAAAACGCGAATTTCAGAATGAAGGGCCAACGCATATCTGGCAACCTGGGTCCACCATCAAACTATTGACAAAGAGCAATGGGTGATCTCCGATTACCAGGCAGCCGGGTTCAAATCCGAATATCGAAATCCGAAACAAATTCAAATGTCCAAATTCCCAATGTTCCAAATGACAGCAGCGCTGATTATTTTGGATTTGAATTTTGGTGATTGGATATTGTTTCGAGATTCGTGCTTCGGATTTCGAATTCGAAATAACGCTGCACAGCAACCATGGTGTGTTTACGGTCAGGAGCTAACTCGTACGAAAATAGGCGGTGAATTTGGGGCAATGGATCTTATTGAATAAATTGGGTAAGTGTGCTATTTTTATAATGAAGTGATCGGCTGGCCAATTAATAAAAATAGTTAGAGTAGGGAGGGTGGTCGCTCGTTCTCTCCTGCAAAGCGAGGGGATGAGAGGAAAGTCCGAGCTCCAGAGGGCAAGGTGGTCCGTAACACGGACTGGGGGTGACCCCAAGGAAAGTGCCACAGAAAACATACCGTCCGCCTCTGGCGTGATAAGGGTGAAAAGGCGAGGCAAGAGCTCACCGTCCCAGTGGTGACACTGGGAGCTAGGTAAACCCCACCTGGAGCAAAACCAAATAGAGGGACGTTTGAGGGCGGCCCGTCCGAGGTCCCCGGGTTGGTTGCTGGAGGCGTCAAGCAATTGACGTCCTAGATGAATGACCATCGTCCGCCTTTGGCGGATAACAGAACTCGGCTTACAGCCTACTCTAACTTATTTATCCAATTTGTAGCGCCGTTAACGGCGTTTTTTTCTTTTCTATAAATGAGTACCATGGCTATAATAACTGCAGCAGGCAAAGGAGTGCGGATAGGTACGGCCGTCGCCAAACAATTCTTGCCCGTCCTTGAAAAACCTCTTCTCTGGCATACAATCAAGGTCTTTGAAAACTGTCCAGGCATTGATAATATCATCTTAGTGCTTCCCCCCGGTATGGTTAAAATCGGCCGGGAGCTATTCCAGACTAAGGGTGAATTTAAAAAACTATGGAAAGTGGTGGCCGGTGGAAAAACCAGACAAGATTCCGTAAGTAATGGGCTGCGGGCTATACCTGAAAAATATAAAATAGTCGTTGTGCACGATGCCGTACGGCCGCTGGTCGATGAGGATACCATAAAAGAAGCTATAGAATTGGCCAAAGAAAAAGGGGCAGCCATCGCCGCCATACCGGCGAACGATACATTGAAGCATGTTTCACCCGATGGGTGTATTGTAAGAACGGTGGAAAGAAGTCTTATATGGCAGGCGCAGACGCCGCAGGTCTTCCGTGTTAAACTTTTGAGGGAGGCATTTACAGAGGCCCAAAAAGACAATTTCTACGGTACGGATGAGGCCTCGCTCGTGGAGAGGCTGGGAAGGCCGGTCTATATAATCAAGGGAGCCTCCACCAATATAAAGGTAACCACACCTTCTGATCTGAAGCTAGTGGAGATCTTGCTGAGAGACAGATATGGAGACAGCATATAGGGTAGGTTTTGGCTATGACGTACACCGCTTGGTAGAGGGCCGAAGACTGGTGATCGGCGGGGTAGAGATACCTTTCGAAAAAGGGTTGTTTGGCCACTCCGACGCTGATGTCCTTATCCATGCCCTGTGTGATGCCCTGCTGGGCGCCGCCTGCGAAGGTGATATCGGACGCCACTTTCCGGATGATGACCTGCGTTATAAAGATAGTTCCAGTATGTATTTACTAGAAGAGGTTATGCGTATTGTCCAACGTAAGCGCCGCTGTGTGTTCAATGCAGATCTGACCCTCGTGGCAGAAAGGCCAAAGATTCAAAAATTTATCCCGCAAATGGTGCAGAATATCAGCTCGGTCTTGAAGATATCCCCTCTTTACGTAAACATAAAGGCCACTACCACTGAGGGACTAGGGTTTACAGGGCAGGGAGAGGGTATGGCTGCTTTTGCTGTAGTCCTGCTTAGAGAAGACGTCCTGAAAGACTGAAAAAGAAAGACGCTATGATGCTTAGACTGTACAACTCCTTCAGCGGTCAGAAGGAAGACTTTAAGCCCCTAGTCGATAACCAGGTCGGTATATACGTCTGCGGGATTACGGCCTATGATGATTGCCATTTGGGCCATGCCCGTGCGGCCGTGGTTTTTGATGTCATCGTCCGCTACCTGCGCCACCGGGGATTTAGGGTGACCCACATACAAAACATCACCGATATCGATGACAAGATCATCAACCGGGCCAGAGAAAAGGGAGTCTCCTGTGAAGAGCTTTCCGAACACTATACCGGGGAATTCCACCGGGATATGGAGGCCTTGGGCGTGGCCCGGCCGGACGTAGAACCAAGGGCCACCAGGCATATCCAGGATATCACCCGTATGATTGAGACCCTGGTAACCAAGGGGTATGCGTATGTGGCTGAAGGTAATGTCTTCTTCTCTGTGGAAAAGTTCCCTGGTTACGGACAGCTTTCCCATCGCAGTCTGGAAGAGATGCAGGCCGGTGCCAGAGTAGAAATAGACCCCCGAAAACGCCATCCCATGGATTTTGCCCTCTGGAAGGCCAGCAAGCCAGGCGAACCCGCCTGGGAAAGCCCCTGGGGCCCAGGCCGGCCCGGATGGCACATCGAATGCTCGGCTATGAGTATCCGCTACCTGGGAGAGACCTTCGATATCCATGGAGGGGGACAGGATCTCATCTTTCCCCATCATGAAAATGAGGTAGCCCAGTCCGTAGCCGCCACCGGAAAGGCATTTGTACGCTATTTTGTGCACAATGGATTTGTGACCATAGATGGTGAAAAGATGTCCAAATCCCTTGGCAACTTCTTAACTATAAAAGAGATCCTGTCCGGTTACCATCCTGAGGCCCTGCGCCTGTTTTTACTCTCCAAACATTACCGCAGCCCCTTGGATTACTCAGAAGACTTAATCCGGGAGAAGCAGGTCAGCCTGGACCGAATATACACTACATTAGGTGAGGCACTGGAGATCACCTCCACCCCTGCGATCCCGCCAGGCCCGGAAGTCTCGCTGCCACCCGAGGCAGAAGCCGCCTATGCCCGGATCAGAGATCTTAAAAAACTCTTTTACGAGGCCATGGACGACGACTTCAACACGGCCCAGGCCCTGGGCCATGTCTTCGATACGGTAAAAGGGATAAACACCCTTTTGCAGATCAGCAAAAAGGTGTCAAACCAGGCCTGCCTGGCCGCTATCAGGTCCGGCGTCTCCGCTATCAGGGAGGTGGGCCAGGTTCTAGGTCTCTTCACCGCCGGGCCCGGGATCTATCTGGAGAAACGCCAGGCAGAAAAACTAAGAAAAATCTCCTTTACAAAAGAAGAGATCAGCGCTCTCATCCGTCAGAGAGAAGAGGCCCGCGAAAAGAAAGATTGGGCTGTCGCCGATGCTATCCGCAAAAAGTTGGCCGGGGCTCATATAATTCTCAAAGACAGCCCGCAGGGAACAACCTGGGAGATAAAGGAGTAGGTGTCCCTATTTAATCTGGTTTCAGACTTCAAACCGCTTGGCGACCAGCCTAAGGCCATTGAGGCCCTCACCCGTTCCTTGCAGAAAGGCCACAAGCATCAGGTACTCCTCGGTGTCACTGGTTCCGGCAAGACCTTTACCATGGCTCACGTCACTACCCGGACAGAGCGACCCGCCCTGGTTATAGCCCCCAATAAGACCCTGGCCGCCCAACTCTTCAATGAATTCAAACAAGTTTTCCCCGAAAACGCCGTGGAGTACTTCATCAGCTATTATGACTACTATCAGCCGGAAGCCTATATACCGCAGACCGACACCTATATCGCCAAAGACGCCTCTATAAACGACGCCATAGACCGCCTGCGCCATTCCGCAACCAGTTCCCTCCTGCAAAGGCGGGACGTGATCATCGTGGCCAGCGTATCCTGTATCTACGGCCTTGGTTCTCCCGAAGAATATCGCAGCATGCATCTGGCCCTCACGGAGGGGCAGGAGTTTGGCCGGGAAGAACTCCTGCGGGCCCTGGTCAATATGCTTTATGAACGAAACGACATAGATTTTCACCGGGGGACCTTTCGTGTACGTGGTGACATCGTGGAGATATTCCCCTCCTGTGAAGAGGACCGGGCCATCCGCATCGAATACTTTGGCGATACCATCGAAGCCATTAAGGAGATCGACCCCTTGCGAGGGGTAGTCAGAAGGACTACAAAAGAGGCCCTGATATACCCGGGTAGCCACTATGTGACCACACGCCCCCGATTGCTGGAGGCCATCGAAAGTATAAAGGCAGAGTTAACTGAAAGGATCGATTTTTTCAGAAATCAGGGACGCCTTCTGGAGGCCCAGCGTATCGAGGAACGCACTAATTTTGACCTGGAGATGCTGAGGGAGCTGGGCTATTGCCACGGTATAGAAAATTACTCACGCCACCTGACCGGCCGCAGACCCGGAGAACCTCCACCCACTCTCCTGGATTATTTCCCGGAAGATTTTCTCCTCTTTATCGACGAAAGTCACATCACTGTCCCCCAGCTCCAGGCCATGTACCGGGGAGACCGCTCCCGCAAAGAAACCCTGGTGGAGTACGGTTTTCGTCTGCCCTCGGCCCTGGACAATCGGCCACTGAACTTCGCCGAGTTTGAACAACGCTTAGGGCAGGTAATTTACGTCTCCGCCACACCGGGCCCATATGAACTTAAAAAGGCGGCCGGCCATATAGTTGAACAGGTCATCCGGCCCACCGGTCTCGTTGATCCCACGGTTACTGTGAAACCAGCAGTAAATCAGGTCGATGATCTCCTGGAGGAAATAAGAAACCGCCTTAAGCGAAAAGAACGAGTTCTCGTAACTACACTTACCAAACGTATGGCCGAAGACCTGACCGAATATTATGCAGAGCTGGGGCTCAGGGTAAAGTACCTCCATTCCGACATTACCACCCTGGAGAGGGCAAAAATTATCCGGGACCTGCGCCTCGGGGTCTTTGATGTCCTCATCGGCATTAACCTCCTTAGGGAGGGTCTGGATATACCGGAGGTTTCGTTGGTAGCCATCCTGGACGCAGACAAAGAAGGCTTTTTACGTTCGGAGCGCTCCCTGATCCAGACCTGTGGCCGGGCCGCCCGGAACGTACACGGCGAGGTTATTTTCTACGCCGATCATATGACCACGGCTATCAGGCGCGCGGTAGAAGAAACCAACCGCAGGCGGAGACTGCAGGCAGGGTATAATCGCCAGCATCACATCACCCCGACCACTGTCAAGAAATCCATAAGGGATGTCCTTACCTCAGTTTATGAAGCTGACTACTATACGGTACCCGTGGCCGCAGAAGAAATAGGGGAGTTTTTAACCATCGAAGACATCACCCGGCGCATGGAATCTCTGGAGGAAGAGATGAAGCGCGCTGCGAAGGACCTGGAATTTGAACGGGCCGCAGAACTGCGTGACCGCATACGCGCCCTCAGACAACAGGAGTTAGCATGGCGTTAAGCGCGAATATCCTTTCTACTATCCCCCACGGAATAGGTGTGTATCTGTTCAAGGATATCAAAGACCACGTCATCTATGTGGGTAAGGCCAAAGACTTAAGAAAAAGGCTTGCTTCATATTTTCAAAAAGGAAGGGAGCAGGGGATCAAGACAGAAGTCATGTTCTCCCGGGCCGCTTCTATTGAAACCATCCTTACGGAGAACGAAAAAGAGGCCCTCATCCTGGAATGCAACCTGATTAAAAGGCACCAGCCCCGTTACAATGTAGTTCTGCGCGATGACAAAAACTATCTTTCGCTGCGTCTCGATCCTCGTCAGAAGTTCCCCCGCATTACCATCGTCCGGCGCCTGGCCGATGATCGCGCTATGTACTTCGGCCCCTTTTCCTCAGCCGCGTCTGTGCGTGACACGCTGCGTTTCCTGCAACAGATCTTCCCGCTGCGCAGTTGTGGTGATGCTGTATTTAAATCACGTACCCGCCCCTGTCTCAATTACCAGATCAAGCGCTGCACAGCCCCTTGCGTTGGTCTGATTTCGGAAGAAGAATACCGGAAACTGGTTGACCAGGTCGTCTTGTTCTTTCGCGGAAGACTCCACGACCTCGTAAAAATATTCGAAAAAGAGATGCAGGCCCTCGCCGACCGCATGGAATACGAAAAGGCTGCCCTTTATCGGGACCGGCAGTCGGCCATGAAACGGACATTAGAAAAGCAATCCGTGACCTCTACACGCCTTGTTGACCAGGATGTCATCGGTTTATACCGGCAGGAGGGGTCTGTCCAGATATCCATCCTTTTTGTCCGTAACGGGGCCGTGATCGGCCATAAAAGCTTTTCTTTCCGGGAAGCGCCGGCGACTAACAAAGAGATATTATCCCATTTTCTAAAGCAGTTTTATGCTGAGGGAAAATACATACCACAGGAAATCCTTATACCCCTAGCCATTGAAGACCAGTCGGTGATCGCCTCCTGGCTCGAAGAAAGGTCCGGGGAAAAGGTATCGATCCTCATACCTCAAAAAGGGGACAAACATAGACTTTTGCAACTGGCTATGAAGAACGCCGAGGGTTCTTTCCGCCAGAAACTGCAGGGGGAAGAGGATATTTGCAATCTCCTCACATTGTTGCAGGAAAAACTGGGGCTCAGGTATTACCCGGAACGCATCGAGGGCCTTGATATATCCAACATCGGCGGGAAAATGGCCGTGGGTTCTCTGGTAGCATTTGTCAATGGCTCTCCTGACCGGAACTTCTACCGCCGGTATAAAATAAAGCTATCGGAACAGCCGGATGATTACGCCATGATGCGTGAGGTGGTCTCACGGCGTCTGCGCCGGGCCAAAGAGGAAGATTCCTGGCCCAACCTGCTGCTCATAGACGGGGGGAAAGGCCAACTCAATGTAGTCAGGCAGGTACTGGAAGACCTGGGTTGCAGTGACCGTGTGGACCTGGTGGCTCTGGCCAAGGGGAAAAACGGTGAAACAGACAAAGTATATCTCCCGGAACGTAAAAACCCCGTTTTATTGCAACGGAGCTCCCCGCTTCTCCTTTACCTGCAACGCATCCGGGATGAGGCCCACCGTTTCGCCATAGGATACCACCACAAGTTGCGCAAAAGAGGTCTCACCCGGTCCGTATTAGATAAAATCCCCGGCGTGGGAACTACGCGTAAGAAACGGCTGCTTACCCACTTTGGAAGCATAGGGGAGTTGCAACAGGCTGCAGTCGAAGAAATCGCCTCGGTCAAGGGGATAAATCCCTCTTTAGCGGCTAATATAAAGGCTTTCCTGGAAAATTATAAAAGGGCTCATCCCTTCACAGAATGAGCCCTCTCTACCACCTTAAACTATATGAATTTTACCGAAAAAAACCCCCTATGCTATCTCTTTCTTGACCGAGATAGCTACCTTCCAGAGGATGGTTAATATCAGTGCGCCGGTCGCATACACCATCATAGATATAGCCAGTTCCGGGATAGTCGGGCCATACTCGGTTATCCTTTCAAACATATTCGGTACAAACCCGCCGACCAGTAATGCAAGCCCCTTGTCAATCCAGGTTGCGCCAAAGAGCATAAGAAGACCAACAATCAGTACATTTTCATTGTTACGCCAGGCCGGCGGAATCAATAGGATAAGGCAACCAATGGCCATTGCAGCAGCCGCCCACATAAAGGGTACCAGCGCCCCGTGCCCTTCCATTCCCTGAAATAGGTATATGAAGGGGTGCATGTGCCCCGGGATGTTGCTGTAGAAGGCGGTAAACAGTTCAAGCAGGAAGAAAAATACGTTCACACACATGGCATAGGTGATGATCTTCGCCAGTGATTGGATCGCCTCTTTCCCGGGATCGTACTTTGTCAACCTTCGAATCAGCAGGGCCAGTAAGAGGAGTATCGCAGGCCCGGAACAAAACGCCGAGGCCAGGAACCGGGCAGCCATAATAGCAGTCAGCCAGTAATGTCTGCCGGGAAGGCCCGCATAGAGAAAGGCCGTCACGGTGTGAATACTGAAGGCCCAGATCACAGAAAGATACACGAGGGGCTTTACCCACGAGGCCGGCGTCACACCTTTGCGCTCTGCCTGGAGTGTAGTCCAGCCAATAACGATATTCAGAAAGAGATACCCATTCAGAACGACCATGTCCCAAAAGAGGATCGAACCGGGTGTAGGATGCAATAACACATTCAGAAGACGCTGCGGCTGCCCAAGATCTACGACAATGAAGAGCATACACATGCTGACCGCAGATACCGCCATAAACTCGCCCAGGATGATCATCTTCTTGAAGGCCTTATAGTGATGGAAATAATAAGGCAAGACCAGCATAACCGCCGAGGCGGCTACACCGACCAGGTAGGTAAATTGAGCGATATAGAACCCCCACGAGACATCCCGGCTCATACCGGTTATCTTCAGCCCCTGGGTAAGCTGCGTGTAGTAGGCAATAGAACCCACCCCAATGATGCCGAGCAGCAACATGATCCATACATAATAGCCTTTACTTCCGTATAGTGCCTTTTCAAGCATAGCCCTTACCTCATACTATGTAATAAACACAAGGCTGCGTGCCCAAGTTTGGTTTACGCCGGATGCTGTAATTTTCCCGAAGCGCCTTCCTTACTTCCGAGTTCGGGTCATCCAGATCGCCGAAGATCAGTGCCCCGTTGGAGACTTCCACACAGGCCGGCATCAGCCCTTCCTCCAATCTCTCCGTGCAGAAAGTACACTTTTCCACAACTCCGCGCATCCGCGTCGGGTACTTTCGATTCTCCTCTTTGACATACGGCCGTGGGTCTCCGAAGTTGAAGCTCCGGGCCCCAAAGGGACAGGCGGCCATACAGAACCGGCATCCGATGCATCGGTGCATATCCATCATGACAATACCGTCTGCCCTCTTAAATGTTGCCTTGGTGGGGCACACCCGCACACAGGCCGGCTCATCGCAGTGGTTACAGAGCATCAAAAACGGCCTGTGCTTAACCTCATCCGAAATGAATTTATTCATATCATCCGGAAAGGCGTGCTCATATTCCTCGGTCCAGATCCATTTCACCTCTTGTTTCGTCCCGATCTCCGGGACATTATGAGTGCGATGGCAGGCCTCGATAATCCTCTTGCAATCTGTCTCAGTCAGCTTCCGCGTATCAATGACCATGGCCCATCTCTTCGCCGTTAATGCCTTTGGATTAGGCGAAACCTGTGAGGCCTCCACCGGTGCCCTTCGCAGCAAGTCAACAGCGGACGCGCCTCCAAGCCCGGCTACGACAGAGATCCCGGCTATCTTTAGGAATTCTCTTCTATTGATGCCCATGCCACTTTCTCCTTCTCTTTCGGTTCGATATGGCAAGTCCAGCAGTAGGGTTTTACGTCTGCATAATCATGGCATTCATCGCAAAACTTCTTCTTATTCGAATGACAGTTCATGCATTCCTTCTGAAGACTCATGTTAAACGTCTTACCGCTACTGCTCACATATAGCTTGTTCCCATCGCGGACCACGGAATCACGCCAGTCATTAAGGATCTTCATATGCTCGGCCTGCATGAAAGCCTTCGGCTCTATACACTTCTTCTCTGCCAACTGCTGAATTACAGGAGTGTCGATTTTAGGGTCTGGTTTCTTGGCGGCCCTACCCACATTACTCCAAAGCGGGAAGGTTACCAGGCCAACGAAAACCACCAGTCCGGTTATGATCTTGCCTCCGTCATACATCTGCCTCTTCCTCCATTCCCTTCAGGGGTTCAAAACGGAAATCAGTGGTTCGCTTCTTCTCCCCGGGTACAACTAGGGCATTTCCTACCATCTCATGAACCCCGGTGACCACAACCTCAGGAGCCCAGTAGTTACACAGCGTCACCAGAGTAGCCCGGTCAATGGCACAGATGCAGGCCAGCCGGTTCACCCCATGTTTCTCATGGACATACCGCACCGCATTTCCTCTGGGTAAACCGCCTCTCAACCTCATTTCCATCATCTCGTCCGTACCCAGTCCGGACCCTCCGGCGCAGCAGAAGGTCTGCTCCCGTATGGTATTCTCGGGCATATCATAGAAACTATTACATACGTTCTTGATGACGTACCGCGGCTCTTCAAAAAATCCCATGCCCCGGGCGGGATTACAGGAGTCATGGAAGGTTACGCTCAGGTGGTCATTTCGGCTCGGATCCAGCTTTAATTTATTGTGTTTAATAAGATCAGCGGTAAACTCACAGATGTGTACCATCTTAGTGGACTTGGCTTGCTCGAATTTGGTGCCGGTAATGGGCGAGACCGGTTCTTCCAGGAAATCGGCCGGGCCGTTCATGGTGTCCATGTATTGGTGAATGACCCTCCACATGTGGCCGCACTCGCCTCCGAGGATCCACTTCACCCCCAGCCTTTTGGCCTCGGCGTACATCTTGGCGTTCAGCCTCTTAATCATCTCGTGTGAGGTAAACAGTCCGAAGTTCCCGCCCTCGGAGGCGTATGTGCTCCAAGTGATGTCAAGTCCCATACTCTCTAAGTAGTGAAACAGGAGATGGTATCCCATAAATGTGTAGGTGCCGGGGTCACCAAAGATATCCCCGGAAGGAGTAATAAACAGTATCTCTGCCCCCTTCCGGTTGAAGCTTGGCGTCACCTTGATGCCGGTTACGGTCTCCAGGTCGTCCAGAAGGAATTCGGTCATCTCCTTATAGGCGTGGGGCTGAATACCCATGTGATTTCCAGTCCGGTAACAATTCGCTACCGGCTCGAGGACCCAGTTGACGTTGCATCCTATTAGATTGAGTAATTCTCTTCCGATGATCGTGATCTCTGCCGTATCGATACCATAAGGGCAGAAGACCGAACAGCGCCGGCATTCCGTGCATTGGAAGAAATAGAAAAACCACTCTTTTACCACGTCATAGGTGAGGTCTCTGGCCCCGGCCATCCTCCCCAGGATCTTTCCGGCGGTGGTGAAATGCTTTCTATATACCGACCGGATAAGCTCTGCCCGGAGTACCGGCATGTTCTTGGGGTCTCCGCCGCCAATGAAGAAGTGGCACTTGTCGGCACAGGCCCCGCATCTTACACAGATATCCATAAAGAGCCGGAAAGAACGATACTTCTCCAGCCGCTCGGCAATCCCTTGCAAAAGTATCTCTTTCCAATTTTCAGGCAGCTTCCAATCTTCATCCATCGGTGCCCACTCCCGTGGATTCGGGAGGCCAACATAAATCAGATTCTTAGGCTTTGCGGGATAGATAAAGTTGCCGATCCTGAATTCCGGCTTGGTATCCATCCAGTCCTCGCGAGGGGGTTTATAATTGACCCTCGAGAGTTCTTCCTTATTGTAATAACCCATCTGATCTGGTCGGATTTTTTTCGCAGGACCTGCCATGGTTACTCCTTTTCCACTGGTAATCCAGCTTCTTTCATTTTTTCTCTGAATTCGTCTTCGTATTCCTCGTAGGTATGAACCTTGACCGGGTAATTCCAAGGATTGATGTGTCTTACGGCCCGGTTGTTGTTAGCCAAATTTCTGGTAGGGCTGAGGAAGACCCCGCCCATGTGCATGAGTTTGCTGAAGGGGAAGTAGGCAAACAGGATGCTGACCAGAAAAAGGTGGATGTAAAAAATGACACTTATTCCCTCCGGGATCTTGGGGCTGAAAGTGACCAGCCCCATGGTCAGCTCTTTCACGCCCACAATATTTGTCTTGAAGAAATAACGCATCAGAATGCCGCTCACGGCTATGGCCAGGATCAGAAAGAGCGGGAAGTAGTCATTCGCCAACGAGATGTAACGGAGCTGGGGAACAAAAACTCTTCTCAAAAAGAGATACGCTAAGGCTGCTAAAATGACTATATCCGTCTGATAGAGTGTGGGGACCCCTACCTGCAGAATCCCGTCCAGCGTCTCAGCCCATTTTACGAAGAAAGGTATCGGCTCAGTAAAGAATCTAAGGTGTCTAACTAAAATGGTAAGGAAAGAATAATGGAAGGCTAAAGCGCCCAGCCAGAGCCACTTCGCCGAGCTATATCGAAGTACCGGTCCTTCCCTCAGATCAACCTTTGTGTTCCTGAACAGTGAACGGAAAAGAAAGACCTCCAACAACATCCTTACGATAACTTCACCGGTAGTAAAGGGGTTATCGAACCTATTACGTTTGACCCACGGAAAACTTTTTTCCTGGCCGCAGGTGGCGGGTATCCGAAATGGAACCGGCGAACGTCCCCACTGTACAACGCGACGGATGAACCCTATCAGGAATATAAGAAAGGCGGCATAGGGGATGAAAACACCGAAAAGGTAGTTCATTCCAGCACCACTCACTCCTGCATAAGCAATTAGGACGAGTGCCAGGACTGCGATGAGGGGAAGCAAAAGTCTCATTTACCGTTACCTCGCTTCATTTAAGCTGTCGAAATCATTATCGGAGCCTTTGGAACCTGTTTGCTCCTCCGGTATCTCACATAACATATTGGCTTTTTGCAATAGCCTGAAAAGCCTGTTTTTCCACTCAGTGGCCCTGAGTTCGTAGACCTGCTCACGGCATTTCATATAGACATCAAATGCGAGGAGGGCCAGATCATCTATTCTGGACTCGAGAAACAATAGCTCGTCAGAAAACTGCTGATCTTGGGTATCAGATGCCAACTCTTCCCGAATCAGTCCCTTGAGCACGAATACAAAGGAAACGGCCTGCGCGGGGGTAAAGTCCTGAACCGCCCTGATTCGGATAACCCTGTCTAGAAAGGGAGAAACCTTCTCCGGATCAACCCCGTTGAGAAGTTCCTCGAACAGGCCTTCTATTCCCTCAGAGATCATGGATCCTACAGGGTTAGCAAACCGGTTCTTTTGTGCCTTCAGGAATTTTGCTGTTTCAGCCGGGTAGGTTTCCAGGATGACGTCGAACCACTTTCTCACAATGTCGGATTTCTTTTGTGATAAGAGGCTCTTTAAGGTCACATTTCGGATAGGTTCAGACGAAGGCATGTTATCAAACTCACCTGTGATTTAGATACGGCTACCCTTCTAGCACGTTATTTATTTCTCTGTCAACAGAAAATATTCTATGAATGGCGATTCACTCAGTCTGAGATTTTATAGACAAATTCCGTTTGCGTGTCAAGAATAAAACGCACACCAGGGCTGTGACATTTTTCACTATAGTTCATAAAACTTGCGGGCCTTAATTTGGGTGGGCTTAGTCGGGCCATCAGAGTCACTGTACTAATTTTTATCAAAAAGGCTCAGTTGTAGCTCTTGAGTTGTTGCCAACGGTTTTCTGGAAAAAGGAGTTTCGTATTTTTTGAGATCCTGCCCAATATCCTGCAGAAAAGGAGAGACTTTTTGTGATGACTTTGTGCCGAAAAGCAGGCGTTTTCTGGCGTAGCTCAGAAAGAGTTTTTCCTGCGCCCTGGTCAATCCCACATAAAACAGCCTCCTCTCCTCTGAAATATCCGGCTGTGTATCTTTATTATATTGATAAGGGATCAGGCCCTCTTCGCAGCCGGTAATGAATACCACCGGAAACTCCAGACCCTTAGCGGCATGGAGGGTCATCAAGGTTACCTTTTCTGCCCTGGGGTCATAGAGATCTGCTTCACCCTGAAGGGCCAACTGGGTGAGAAAATCCGAGACATTGTCTCCGAACCGTTCAGAAAAAGAGAGGAGATAGCGTACGTCTTCCTGGAATTCTGCCTCTTTTGACAGATTACGAAAGAGATCAACACCTTCGTAAATCCGCTCCAGTTTTTCTCGGACGGTCTTTCCTTTTAACGCTATTTTCAGTTCGTTCAGCCCGTCTTTAAGGCCCTGTATCCGCTTTCTATTGAAAAACTCCAACCTGTCCAGACCGCACCCTGAAGGCCCCAGCATCCTTAAACAAAAAAGGAGTTGAGCTGTCCCCTTCCGGTCCACGATCTTTTCTTTCACCACCCTCTGGGATGGAATCCCCGAACGGATAAATGCCTCTTCCAGGGCCTTCCCCTGCTCGTTAATCCGGTACAGTACGGCAAAGTCAGAAAAACTCCGTTCGCCGCCCTCTTCTGAAGTATCGATTTTCCTGCTTTCCATAGAAAAGTGGCTGATCCCCCTGACCTCCATCTCGATGCTCTTAACCACGAACTCGGCCTCAGCCTTCTCTGTAGGTAGTTGAGCAATTGTAAGCCAGCGCTCTCCGTGAATACCGGACCAGAGGCCTTCCCGCACGCTGCCTTCCCCGATCACCTGCCTCGATGCCCGAAGTATCGTCTCTGTAGAGCGATAATTCTGCTCCAGGCGAAGGACTCTGGCCGTTGGATAATCCTCCTGAAACTTATGAAAATATCGAACCGATGAGCCTCTGAAGCCATAAATCGCCTGATCCGGATCGCCTATAACACAAAGGTCGTGGGTTGAAGGGGCCATGAGCCGAATGAGCCGGTACTGGGCATAATTGATGTCCTGATACTCGTCCACGGAAATAAAACGAAATCTCTCCTGATAGTTCGTCCGGATGGCCTCGTAGCCCTCAAAGAGTCGCACCACCTTAAAAATCAGATCCTCAAAATCAAGGAGATGGGCCTCATCGAGCGCCCGCTGATAGGCCTCATAAATCCGGCCAAACAAATCCCATGGGATATCTCCGGCTATATCCTCCCGGCCGTCTCCTGGAGCAAGAAGATTCTGTTTTGCTTTAGAAATGACCTCGCCCATCTTTCTCAGACTGTAATCAGAAGGCAGAAGACCCTTGACCAGATAGTCCCGATCCGCCCCGGTCAGGATGGTAAAAGGTTTCTTTACCCCGACCGCCTCGCCATCCCTCTTTAGGATATCAAGGCATAAGGCGTGAAAGGTCTTGATGGTTAGTCCCTTCAGGACATTAGAGTCCTTAATGAGTGAGGTCAGGCGATCCCTCATCTCTTCTGCGGCCTTGTTGGTAAAGGTAACCGCCAGTATCTCCTCCGGGTGCGCGATATGATGCAAGAGTAAATAGGCTATGCGATGGGTGATGGTACGCGTCTTCCCGGTCCCGGGTCCGGCCACAATCAAAAGAGGGCCGCAAGTATGCTGTACCGCTTCCCGCTGAATTGAATTCAGGGTGTTCAAAAACGGGGCTTCAATCTGCGAGATATCTTGCCTCTCCGTTTTCTTCGCCTCAGCGAATCCGCTTGAGTGCGGAAAAGGAGGGTTTAACGAATTCCCCCCTTTAACAAAGGGGGGCGAGGGGGGATTTTCTTCATTGTGCTTTGTCCGCCACAGGCGGGTGACTGTTTCATTGTCCTCTGCGTCTTTTTTTAACATGTGTGCCTCACCGGGCACCTGAAACAGAGATTGCTGCCGGGAAAGGCGAGCCAATTCTTCATCGGTAAATAAACGAACCCTCCCGAACTCGCCATCATACCCCGGATCGATATGGACCTCCTGCCCCCTCATCTTCCGGATCGCTTCGGCCAGGGTGGGCGAGCCTTTACTCTCGATATCGCTCAGAGGACACTTCCTGAGGATGTCAAGCTCCGGCCCAAGCATTCTTAAAAGTTGCTGATAGAAGTCTTCCACCTTTTTACTCTTTGGCCCGCATCTCAACACTTCTGCCAGGATGTCCGTCAATGGGATAAGACTGGTGAATGGATGCGTCCTTTCCGGCCCCAGCCCTTCTTCGCGGTCGGCCAGCTCCTCCACGCGGTACATTACCCCTATGGTTACCGACTTACCGCAGACCGGGCAGAGTCCCTTGCAGCGCGTCGTCTCTCGTGGGGAAAGCCTGACCCCGCATTTTCGATGACCGTCAAAATGGTACTTTCCTTCTTCAGGGAAAAATTCAATGGTCCCCAAAAACCGGCCGGAATCTCCGGTCTTTAAGGCGTCTCTCATAGCGACGTAAGAAAGCTCCGCATCAAAAAGGTTCGCCTCGCGTCCCAGATTTGCCGGAGAATGGGCGTCGGAATTGGATACCAGGGTCACCCCGTCCAGTTTGGATACCCTCCAGTTCATGGCCGGGTCGGAGGAAAGCCCGGTCTCCGCCGCAAATATATAGGGCGTAAGCTCTTCAAAGCACTCTTCCAGGGAATCAAATCCGGATTTGGATCCGAGCGCCGAAAACCAGGGGGTCCAGATATGGGCCGGAATTACAAAGGCATCTTGTGAGATATCCAGAACCGTCTCTAGAAGCGCCTTGGAGTCAAGACCCAGAATGGGCCGTCCATCGGAATGTATATTCCCAATCCGGGCCAGGCGGGCGTTGATCTTCTCGGCGACGGAAAGGTCCGGGGCAAAGACGATATTATGAACCTTTCGCACCTTGCCGTTCTTTTTATAGATATTACTGATCTCGACACTCAAGAGAAAGCGCACCGGCATCTTGCAAGGCGTGGGAACCTGTTTTGCAGTTGCATTTGCCAGTTCAGGCCTTAATTTTAAAAGCCCTGGCTCTGCCGGCTCCAGTTTTTCCTTTATCTCGGAGAACCATTGGGGATGTGTAAAATCTCCCGTACCAACTACTGTAATCCCCTTGAGCTGCGCCCAAAGGTTTAAATGCTCAAGATTGAGATTTTTCGCCGTAGCGCGTGAGAGGTAAGAATGGATATGAAGGTCGGCGATAAATTCCATGTCTTTATTTCCAATCATCTTTCTTCATCCGTATATACGCTGAAATAGGGTAAGATGTAAATCACTAAGGTAAGATAAATTCGTTGACTACAAGAAAGGCTGGTAGTATACAAAAAGAGAGTTATGCCTCAGGCGCAAGCCACCCAGACTCGGGTGGCTTTTTCTTTTTGGAGACGGGAATGAAACTGATCCTTATCGATAACTACGATTCTTTCACCTATAATTTAGTTCAGCTCTTCGGCCAATTCCCGGTAGAGACAATCGTGTGGCGGAATGATATCATAAGCCTGTCCGACATCGAGAAGGCAAATCCAGATGGTATTATTATCTCTCCAGGGCCAAAGACCCCGGCTGAATCCGGAATCTGCAAGGACTTGGTCCGGCGATTTAAAGACATTTGCCCTATCTTAGGTGTGTGCCTGGGCATGCAGATTATAAATGAGGCTTTCGGAGGCCAGACGGTCTTAGCGCCTCGCCCGGTACATGGAGAAAAGGACAGAATTTTTCACAATGGAGAAGGTATCTTTGCCGCCCTGCCTAATCCCTTTTGGGCGGCACGCTACCATTCGCTGACCATCCAAAAAAGATCGGAGGATATCCAGGTAACCGCCTGGAATGAGGAAAACCTGATCATGGGTATCGCGCACCGGCATTACCCTATTTGGGGAGTCCAATTTCACCCGGAATCTTTTATGACAGAGCACGGCTATAAAATGGCCGAGAATTTTCTGCGTTTAGTTAAACAATCACATGCATAAGCTGAAACAGGTAATAGGGAAAATTGTAAATATAGAATCCCAACCGGTTGACTTCATCCGGGAAGATGAAAAAATAGAGGACATTTTCGCTCCTTTAAGCAGTGATGCAAATGTTTTCCTTCTTCTAAGCGGCGGCCAGGGAGATTGTTCCAGGTACTCGTTCCTTACCTGCGACCCATTCCTGGTAGTGCGGGCCTGGGGCAGCAAAATAGAGATAAACAACAGGCACAATTATATCGAGCTTGCGGGAAATCCGTTTGATATATTGCAAGAGATCTTAGATAGCCTCCATTCAGAAGCTCCCCTCCCCTGGCGGGAGGGGATTAAGGGGAGGGGGACCCCCACCCTAGCCCTCCCCCGTCAAAGGGGGAGGGGGCATAAGGTTTCCGGATGGGAACTAAACGGTCTTGAGACGCCCTCTGTTGATATCCCGCTCCCCCTTTATGCCGGTGCCGTAGGCTATTTTGGTTATGATCTCCGCTATCACCTGGAAAAGCTGCCAGACGTAGCAGAAAATGATCTTTCCCTCCCTGATCTGTATCTGATATTCCCAGGCATTATCCTTGTCCATGACCGCATAGAACAAAAATACCATATAGTCACTATCGAACATCAGCTACCTGGAAAGGGAGTAGAAAAAAGCCTGCAAAAAATACAAAAATTTCGGAGCAAAATTCGTGAGGCCAGCCTGCCCTCCTCTATCCCCCCCTTTGAAAAAGGGGGGCAAGGGGGGATTTTGAAGACTTCCAATTTCACCCATGATGCCTACGTCTCCGCCATCAAACGGGTGCGTGAGTACATCCGCCAGGGAGATATATACCAGGTCAATCTCTCCCAGCGCTTTACTTTTGAATTTGGCGGGTCTCCTTACTCACTATTCCGTGCCCTTTTCGCCGATAATCCGGCCCCTTTTTATGCCTACCTGAACTGTGGCGATTTCTGCGTGCTTTCTACCTCTCCGGAACGCTTCATCCGGCGGGAAGGGAGTTATATCGAGACCAGGCCCATCAAAGGGACGAGACCGCGTGGGAAAGACCCGGCAGAAGATGAAGAGATGAAAAAAGAACTCCTTGGGAGTCCCAAAGAAGAGGCGGAACTCTCCATGATCGTCGATCTTTTGCGAAATGACCTTGGGAAGGTGTGCATCTCCGGAACCGTTCAGGTAAAAGAGCATAAGCGGGTAGAGACCTATCAGAACGTCTTTCACCTTGTCTCCATTGTCACCGGTATGCTAAGAAGAGGTTGTACCCAGACGGATGTCTTAAGGGCCGTTTTCCCGGGAGGCTCTATCACCGGATGTCCCAAGATACGGGCTATGGAGATTATTGAGGAACTGGAACCAGTAAAAAGAGGCATATATACGGGCTCTATAGGCTACGTAAGCCTCCATGATACCATGAATCTAAGCATAGCCATACGCACCGCTGTGTATAAAGACCGGCGAATCTACCTGTCCGTTGGAGGGGGAATCGTGTACAATTCCGACCCCGAGAAGGAATATCAGGAGACATTACACAAAGGGGAGACATTTTTTAAGCTGCTGCACAGGCAGCAGGGTGACGCTAAAATCCCTCCTGACCTCCCTTTTCCAAAGGGAGGATTTGAAAAGTCCCCCTTTAGCAAAGGGGGATGTAGGGGGATTTTCACTACTACGCTGCGATTTACTTTGACGTGGCCCTACACCATGCAGTTAAAACGAGCGAAAAATATGACTAAGGAATACGTACTTCTCAATGGTGACATTATAGACGGCCGCAAGGCCTGTTTATCGGCCTTTGATCGGGGATTTCTATACGGAGACGGATTTTTTGAAACCATGCGTGCCGAAAAGGGCCGCGTGCTTTTTCTGGAAGCCCATCTGAAAAGGCTCTATCAGTCATGCAAGTTCTTCAACATCGGCCTTCAACCCATGAAAGAGAGCAAGTGGATAGATAAGATCAACCTGCTTATCGAAAGAAACAACCTCAAGGAAGCTATTGCCGCCGTAAAAATCGTGGTAACCCGTGGACCTGGTAAGCCTCAACTTGGGCTTCCAAAAGAGGAGTCGCCCACAGTCATCATCTATGCCCGCAAGTATGTGCTGCCAACCCCTGAGAAGTATAATAACGGGCTAGTAGTTGAGGTCTTCCCCTATCCGCGCCATTCTTTCCTGGCTGACCATAAGAGCCTAAATTATTTATTTTATCTGGCCGCGAGAGAATGGGCGCAGAAAAATGGCGCAGACGAGGCCATCGTATTAAACGTCGATGGCACGGTCTCGGAAGGAGCAACCACCAATATTTTCTATGTCAAAGAAGGTTCCATTATCCGGCCTGAATCGCCGCATTACCTGTGTGGAGTAATGGAAAGTCAGGTAATAGCTTCTTTGGAGAGACAGGGGCGGGAGATAGTTACAATGCCGACCACGGTTTCCGTGCTGCTGGAGGCAGAAGAAGTCTTTTTAACCAATTCGCTTATCGGAGTAATTCCTGTAGCCAGAATTGGGGAAACCACCCTTCCACAAGAAAAACCTTTATCCGCCCTCTTACAAGGTGTAAAATAATTTATTATTCCGGCAGGTAAATATATAAAAAAATGTCATGCCGGACTTGATCCGGCATCCAGTTTTTTGCTGGATTTCCGCTTTCGCGGGAATGACGGTATTTGGGTATTTAATTACCGGAGTAATAAGTTAACAGCCCACAGCAGCTGGGAGCAAGAAAGCTGAAAGACAAAATATACTCTCTGCGTGCTTTGCGTCCTCTGCGGTGAAAAAACACATGACCGCTGACAGCCTTTAAAAAATGCGCACCGGAATAGCCAACCTGCCTCTACATTACGGAAAGGCCCCCAGATGGCTCTTTTCCCGGATGGTCAAACTGGCCCGTGAGATCACCATAGTCATTGTGAGTGAATTCGGGCCGGAAGAGATGTTAAAAAAGCTCTCTGATCCCTTCTGGTTTCAGGCCTTCGGCTGCGTCTTAGGCTTTGACTGGCATAACTCCGGCCTCACAACCACGGTCTGCGGGGCCTTAAAAGAAGGCATCAAAGACATCTCTCTTGATCTGGGACTGATGGTGGCCGGCGGAAAGGGAGCGGCCTCCCGAAAGACCCCGGATGAAATCTTTAAGATTGGTGATACCTTTAAAGTTGAACCATTGCCGCTCATATACGCCAGCCGCATGTCGGCCAAGGTGGATAACAACGCCCTTCAAGATGGTTATCAACTTTATCATCACTGTTTTATACTTACGAAGAGCGGTTCCTGGGCCGTCATACAGCAGGGGATGAACGAAAGCACCCATTATGCGCGCAGATACCACTGGCTGGGTGAAGGGGTAAAGGAATTTGTCTGTGAACCGCACGCTGCAATATGTTGCGATCAAAAGAAGCCCGCCCTTAACATGGTAGCCGGGGAAAGCCTGACCGCAAGAGAAACCGTCACCGCCTTATCCAGAGAAAGGCCTGATACTTTGGTCCGGGAATTAAAGAAGATTCAGACGCTCTCCCTTCCTTTCCGCCATGAGATACAGGGAGGGGACATAAATCCGGACCGGGTGGGTCAGGTCCTGCTCAAGACCTATGATCGTCAGCCGGAGGAATTTTCCGTACTTTTAGGGATGCCCGGAGTCGGCGCCAAGACCATCCGGGCCCTCAGCCTCATAGCTGAACTGGTTTATGGCGTAAAGCCAAGTTTCCGTGACCCGGCCCGTTACAGCTTCGCCCACGGCGGCAAAGACGGCCACCCCTATCCGGTGGATAGAGAAATTTATGATCATTCTATCGATGTACTTCAGAAAGCAATCTCACAATCGAAAGTGGGAAGAACGGAAAAGATGGAGGCTGTAAAGAGGCTCGCTCACTATGCACGGTGTTCTTAATTAGTGCTCATCCGAAAACTACCAAATCCCCCCACACCCCCCCCTTTGCTAAAGGGGGGAAATATTGAAATCCCCCTTTGGAAAAGGGGGGATACAGGGGGATTTTCGGATGGGAACTAATTCTACTTTGTCACATTAAGGTTGGGTTAATTTATTGAAATAATGCTCGTTATGTGATATGGACACTCATCTTTTCTAGTGTAGTACGCTATAAATAGCGCAACATATGTTCCGGTATTCCGGTAACAAAAACCGTCATTCCTGCGAAAGCAGGAATCCAGAAAGACAAAAAGACTAGATTCCGGGTCAGGCCCGGAATGG
>JBFMAZ010000059.1:0-5961 GCA_040755415.1 Thermodesulfobacteriota bacterium
TCAAAATGTCCAAATGCCAAAAACATAATTGTTTGTAACACGTTAGCTGTTTGAAAAGAGCTAGTCGTCCAGAAAACGGCGCCTCGAAAATCCCCCTTAATCCCCCTTTTTCAAAGGGGGAATGTAGAGGGGCCCCCTTTTTCAAAGGGGGAAATGTTTCTCCTCCCTTTGGAAAAGGGAGGTTGGGAGGGATTTTAAAATACTTCTTCAAATAGCTAAGCTGATACAATTGGTTAACATTTTGAATTTTGGTCATTTGGTATTGTTTCGAATTTCGTGCTTCGGATTTCGAATTTTAAGCCCAAAGAGGTCAGCCATACCTGCCAATTTTGCCACCTGTTGACATGCCCCAGGGATACCCTTCCAGTTAAGGACCTTGCTGGCCTTAGCTGCGCTCTTCTCCGCTGCAACCAGGAGTTGCAAGGTGCAGACGTCGATCTCCGTAATTTCATCCATGGCTACTTCCGGCCTTTCCGCAGCTTCAATAAGTCTTAGCAGGGCCTCTTTTAGCGCCTCACCCTCACTTATGCCCACGGCCCCGGAGAGCTTTAATACCGTCTTTCCATCAACGTCGCTAAGTATGCAAGCCATGTTGATTCCTCCGTATTTAAGCTTTCAGCGTTCAGCCAATTTTTGCTCCTTGCAGTCGCAAGCTCATAGTTCATAGTTCATGGTTCATGGTTTTTACTATGAACTATCAGCTATGAGCTATCTAAAACAACTCCACATTGTCCCCGAGGTCATCGGTATCGGCCGGTCGTGCCATAGGCAGATCCGCAGGCCCGGGCGTATCTTCGACCGGGGCGGACTTTACCGGTACAGCCGCCTCAGCTCCATCCACCCTGGGGGTGTCAGCCGGCCCGGGCTGCAGGGCGTTCGCGTGCGTGGCGCGTTCGCTCTCCATGGTATAGCGGGCCACGGTGCTGTCCAGCCGCGTCCCGGCGTGGATGCGCCCTTTCACCTCCGGCGATAATCTGGCCGCCATGGCCATCTGCAGACGCTCCAGGCTGCCTACAACCCTTTCCAAACTGGTATCGGCAATTTCAGAAAATTCTATAGTGCTTACCAGGGCGGAGACCTCTTCATCCAGTGACTGACTGGCCTGGCTAATAGACTCCACGGCCTTCTTGATCCTATGGCCGGCGTCTTCAAGCAGACCTACTGCGTTAGCCGCCCTTTCCCGGTTCTCCCGGGTCTCACCCCGGCAACGTTCCAGCACATCCACCAGCCGCCCCTCCAGATCGGCCGCCAGACCGACCGCCTTCTGGAGTAAAGACGCCGTCTTTTCCGCCGCTTCGCTCCAGGAATCGGAGAGGTGCTGCATGTCCTCCGCCAGGACGGAGAAGGCGCGTCCGTCATAGCCCAATCTGGCCGCCTGTACCTGGGCATTAAGGGCCAGCATCTTCATATCCATGCGGGTCTTGTTAATCTTCTCCTGATTGCCACCCACCCGCTCCACCAGGCCGGATACCTTCCGGATGGCTTCGAACAATACCTCGCTGAGGAGGAAACTACGCTCCAGTTCCTCCCCCAAGGCCTGCATCTGGGGCTGAAGTGCGGTAAGGGCGCTGTTGTCCGCATCTTTATCGGTTTCCCCGAGGGTCCTCCCGATGTGACCTGCATGTTCCCTGATCTCACGGGCCATTCCTTCCAGTGCCGCCGCCATGTTCCGCCCGGCCGCAGCGATCTCGCTACGTACGTTATAAAGCTGTGATACCTGAACGGCCAGATTGGCATAAATGGAAGGGAGGATATGCCGGGGGCATTTTTTGACGTCCTTTCCATCCAGGGAATACTCTATCTCCGTCAAGGCCGCCTGCACATGTTCAATCTGCTGCCTGGTTATATCCTGGAACTGCAGGGCCGACACCATTTCCCCGGCCTTCTTCAGGACCTCCGCGGAAAAACGGTCCATTTCTTCGGAAAGGCGGGCGGTCCGGGAAGAGGCCGCATCTGCTATATTAAGGGCGTTCACAATCTGCCCGGCCTTACGGTCATACTCCCTCTGCTGTATCCTGAGTCGGGCCAGGGCGTCCTTTCCGGCCTTCTCTATATGGGCCAGGACCTGTCTTACCTCCTCCTCAAATGTAGAGGCGTAATTGTAAAGCGCCTCGGAAAAGCTGCTGATCCGGCCCGACAGAAAGCCAAACTGGCTGCCGGCATCGCCCAGACGGCCGCTTTCAATGCGGGTAGAGATGCCCAGCATCCTGGTCATGACGGCCATCCGCTCAAGGGCGCCGTACCCGCCGCGCAGGCCCTCCAGCTCCCTTCCCACTGCCGAGATGCCGTTTAAGGCCTCCTGCGAACCCCTCAAAGTGTCATTCAGGGCGCCCAGGGAGGCATTAAAAATATCCCGTACCTCCCGGAAGAGATCCGTCGCCTTCTGCCCCCCTTCTCCACAAACTGCGGCCCCGGCCTCCTCAGAAAGACGGCGGGCCCGGTTATAGAGGGCCTCCAGTTCGCCGCCCAGGCGCAGGAACTCCGGTTCCAGGTCAGTGCACAACTGCGTGAGTTCCCTCTGGGATTCTTCCAGTTCATGCATGAATGCAAATCCTTTTTTCTCTCATCGGCAATCAGGGAAAAAACTAAATAGTTTTCATCCGGAAACTCCGGTTTTTCCCCTCTCCCATGGCGGGAGAGGGTTAGGGTGAGGGGGATAACTTGGCGATTTTCCTATCAGTTCACCCTCCCCCTGACCCCCTCCCGTCGAGGGAGGGGGAGTTTTTGGGGACTTTTCGGATGGAGACTAAATAGTGTTCATCCGAAAATCCCCCTGTATCCCCCTTTTCCAAGGGGGGATTTCAATATTTTCCCCCCTGTTAGCAAGGGGGGATTTCAATATTTTCCCCCCTTTAGCAAAGGGGGGATGGGGGGATTTGGTAGTTTCCGGATGAACACTACATAGTAGTTTCGGTGGGTTGAGCCCACCCTACATGACTAAACTGTTAGTATCAGTTTAGCTGTTTGAAAAAGTATTTTAAAATCCCTCCCAACCTCCCTTTTCCAAAGGGAGGAGAAATATTTTCCCCTTTGAAAAAGGGGGCCCCCTACATTCCCCCTTTGAAAAAGGGGGATTTCAATATTTTCCCCCCTTTAGCAAAGGGGGGATGGGGGGATTTGGCAGTTTCCGGATGAAAACTAATTAGTTTCCATCATTAGTGTCCGGTAAAAAATTTGTTGAGAGCTTACATCTGTCATTCCCGCGCACGCGGGAATCCAGCAAAATCGCTTGTAAGAACTGGATTCCGTGTCAGGCACGGAATGACAGAAAAAGAGTTTTTGCAAAGAACTAAACTGTTACAATCTGTGCAATCTGCGTAATCTGTGGATTACATTCTTTCAAACTCCCGATCACCTGCGTCCGGGGAATTCAAAATCAGGTCAACCCCACTTGTTTTCTGGACTACTGCCGCCTTATGGCCGGCTGCATGAGCAACGGCCTTGGGTGCGGCTATGGGCGTCTTTTCCGCCGCGACTTTGGCTTGAACATGGGCGTGGCGTGCCGCTTCTCCCGATCGCGATGCATTCCGTCCCGCGTGATCGTCCAATTTGAAGAAATCGATGGTCTCGAGGAGTAGCTGGGCCTGCGACGTAAGTTCCTCAGCCGTTGCGGACATCTCCTCAGAGGCGCCAGCATTCTGTTGCACCACTGCGTCAAGCTGCTGGACGGCCTGGGTCACCTGCTGGATACCGCTGGCCTGCTCTCTACTGGAGGCATTTATCTCCTGAACAAGCTCGGCGGTCTTCTGGATATTGGGAACCAGCTCGGCCACCAGAGCGCCGGCATGTTCGGCTACCTGAACGCTGCTGCCGGAAAGGTTGGCGATCTCCTGGGCCGCGGTCTGACTGCGCTCGGCCAACTTGCGCACCTCGGCCGCCACCACGGCAAAGCCCCGGCCGTGTTCCCCGGCCCGGGCCGCCTCGATGGCCGCATTTAAGGCCAGGAGATTGGTCTGGCGGGCGATCTCTTCAATGATGGATATTTTTTCTGCGATCTGTTTCATGGCCCCGACCGCCTCGGCCACGGCCCTACCGCTTTCCTGGGCATTGCCGGCGGCCTTTTCGGCAATAGAGGCGGTCTGTCTGGCGTTGTCCGCATTTTGCGTCACCGTGCTGTTCATCTCCTCCATGGAGCTGGAGACCTCCTCGATGGAGGCAGCCTGTTCAGTAGCCCCCTGCGAGAGTTGTGCGGCCGTACCGCTGGTCTGCCGACTACCGGAGGCCACATTTTCTGAGGCGCTCCTGATATTCCCAACGATGTTTCTGAGATCGGCAATCATCTTCTTAAAGGCATTACCCAGGGCATCTTTTTCTGACTTGGGCGTCACTTCTACTCTCAGGTCCCCCCGGGCCACTGCCTCCGCTACCCCGGCTGTCTCCTGCAGGTTCTGGATAACCTTGTTTATGCTTTCTATAACCTTGGCGATCTCATCCTGTCTTTCCGCCGCCAGGTGCACTGAGAGATCCCCTAAACTGAGGACATGCAGCTTTTCTACGAGCATGGCCACCTGTCTTTCCAGGTATTCACGCTGTTCATCGGCCGCTTTTTGGAGGCGTTTGACCTCGGTTATGTCTATGATGACCTCCATGCCTCCGTAAGGCCTGCCCTGCTCGTCAAACAGGGCCGAACAGGCCGCCTGGATGGGCACCTTCCGTCCGTCCCTGGTCTCGGCCACCGTCTCACCGATGATTACCTCACCGGTACGCATGCAGTTCTTTATGGTACACTGGGCCGTGCCGCAGAGCGGGGTCCTGGAGAACTGGGCACAGGTCATCTTCCCTACCACCTCATCCCGGCTGTAACCCATGGCCTTCAGCGCCGCATCGTTAATAGAAGTAATCACCAAATCCTTATCCGTAACAAACATGGGCGCAGCGGCGGATTTGAGGATATTATCTACTTCCCACTTGGCCTTGACTGCCTCAGTCCGGTCTATGATGACCTCCATACCGCCGTAAGGCCTGCCCTGCTCGTCAAACAGGGCCGAACAGGCCGCCTGGATGGGCACCTTCCGGCCGTCCCTGGTCTCGGCCACCGTCTCACCGTTGATTACCTCACCGGTACGCATGCAGTTCTTTATGGTACACTGGGCCGTGCCGCAAAGCGGGGTCCTGGAGAACTGGGCACAGGTCATCTTCCCTACCACCTCATCCCGGCTGTAACCCATGGCCTTCAGCGCCGCATCGTTAATAGAAGTAATCACCAAATCCTTATCCGTAACAAACATGGGCGCAGCGATAGCAGACAAAATACTTTCACAGCGCCTGGCCTCCGCCCGGGCCTCCTGCAACTCACTCTCATAATCCTTTGCCTTGTTTTCTTCTCGTTTAAACAGGTTCATCTTCTTACCTCCTCTTGAAGAGTATGATTTGCGATACGCCTTCGTTCCTTCCTTATCGGCACACCCAAAAAAACATTAAGAAAAAAACGAATAATACGACTTCTTGTTGTGCATGTTGGTCGAAAGTAACATCTTGGCTCTTTGAATACCTATAGATAAATGGATGGTGGGATAATGGAATGATGGGTAGTCACGTAGGGTGGGCTTTGCCCACCGAGAGAAGGATGGCGGGTAAAACCCATCGTGCGGGACTGTCCTACTATTACTCCGGCAATTAAAAATATAAACTTGCCAAATCCCCCCATCCCCCCTTTTCCAAAGGGGGGGGGTGAGGGGGGATTTAAGTCCCGTAGGGTGGGCTTTGCCCACCCTACATGGCTAAATTTTAACCAATTGTATCAGCTTAGCTATTTGAAGAAGTATTTTAAAATCCCTCCCAACCTCCCTTTTCCAAAGGGAGGAGAAACATTTCCCCCTTTGAAAAAGGGGGCCCTGTCAGCGGTCCCGTGAAAACGTAAGAAAACGGGCAATTTGAAAATGCAGCACTTTTGTGGCATAGAGTATGCTTGCATGGTGCATGTGAACCCTGTGAACTCAAATACTTACAAGAATACGAAGA
>JBFMAZ010000060.1:0-3663 GCA_040755415.1 Thermodesulfobacteriota bacterium
CAGAAAGCGGCGCCTCAAAAATCCCCCTTAATCCCCCTTTTTCAAAGGGGGAAACGTCTCTCCTCCCTTTGGAAAAGGGAGGTTGGGAGGGATTTTAAAATACTTTTTCAAACAGCTAAATTGATACGAATTTCGAAATTATTAGCTGTATTTCGTATCTATCCTACTTAAGTCAAACCAGTTTTCCTAAATGGCCTGTAAAAATGCCTGGAGGGCCTTGTAAGTCATATAGAGATCACCCTTATGCGCAATTTCGAAAGGCGAGTGCATGGAGAGGAGCGGCGCCCCCATATCCACAATATCCATACCATAAATAGCCAGGAACTTGGCCACGGTACCGCCACCTCCTTCATCAACCTTTCCCAGCCCGGCGGCCTGCCAGACGACCTTATTTTCATTGAGAATCTTCCGGATCCAGCCCATATATTCGGCATTGGCATCACTAGCCCCATATTTTCCTCCGGACCCGGTGTACTTGGTCAGACACACGCCATAACCCATTTTGGCATCATTTCTCTTTTCATGGACATCCTGAAAGTCTGGATCTATGGCCGCATTGACATCGGCTGATATGGCCCTGGAGCGCATTAAACAGGCATCGACGGTGTCTGACTCGATGGGAAGATTGGTTAACCGGGCCAGGTCAAAGACAAAGCTTTCCAGGAATCTGGACTTGGCGCCGGTACTGCCGTCGCTACCGATCTCTTCTTTATCCAGAAATAGGGCGATGCAGGTATAGGCCGGGTCTTTTATGGATAACATGGCCTCCAGGCTGGCATAGGCTGAGGAACGATCGTCCTGGCCGTAAGCGCCGACCATGCTGCGATCCAGACCTATCTCCCGGGCCCGGCCGGCCGGGACCACCTCCAGCTCTGCGCTGATGAAGTCTTCTTCTACGATACCCAGACTTTCTTTTAAGTAAGCCAGAACCTGTAATTTAAAACGCTCCTTGGCCTCCTTCTCTGGAAAAGGAAGGCTTCCGATCAGGACGTTTAGTTTTTCACCGACGATTATTTCGGGCAGTTTTTTCTCATATTGCGTGCGCCGGGCCAGGTGGGGCAAGAGGTCAGTTATGGTGAAGACGGGATCACCCTCTTCTTCACCGATCACTACCTTCACCCTGGATCCATCCGTCTTGATAATGACGCCATGCAGGGATAGCGGGCGGGTTACCCAGTGGTATTTTTTTATGCCCCCATAATAGTGGGTCTTCAGAAAAACCAGGTCCCCGTCCTCATAGAGTGGTTTTTGTTTTAGATCAAGGCGCGGGGCATCTAGGTGCGAGGTTACGATACGCAATCCGTCCGAGAGAGGACGTTCTCCGATAACCGCAAGGGCTACACATTTGCCTTTATGTATCCGATATACCTTAGCCCCCTTTCCGGCCGACTCTACCGGTACATACCCCTGGCCAGAGACCTTTTCTAGTATGGTTTCTACGGCCTCCCGTTCGGTCTTGGCGGCATCCAGAAAGGCCATGTATTCCTTGGCAAAGGAGAAGACCGCCTTTTTGTCCTCATCATCGACTGCATCCCAGACCAGCCGGGTGGAAATAGCCAGTTCTTCCTGTAGCCGCTTTATCTCTTTTGCCGTCTTTTTTCGCGCCATAGTAGGTCACCTCTCTCATCCTTTCCTGTTCTCATCTGAAAATCCCTTTTTGACAGGCGATCCGCCTACGGCGGATGAATGTTTCCTAACATAATCATAGGTAAGGGTCAATATAGAAGAGAAGCCCTCTTTCTAAAAAATCCTTGACAAGGCCGGCTTACATGGTTATTACAGGCGTACATTGCTCCTTGCCCCTGCATTAAGGCGGTGGCCAAAAGTCCATAAGGAGGTTTTATAAAATGGGTACCCTGAGGAGATACGAGACTATTTTTATCGCCAAACCAAATCTGCCCCTTGATGATCTCAAGAATCTGGCCGGCAAGATGAGAGATATCATGCTTCAGGGTGGCGGACAGATCGTTAAGTTTGATGAGTGGGGTGTAAAGCGCCTGGCCTATGAGGTCAAGAACTACAACCAAGGTCTTTACTTCTTCACTGACTACGCCGGCACCCCAGCTCTGGTCAAAGAACTGGAAAGAAATCTCAAGATCGACGACCGGGTGATAAAGTACCTAACGGTTAAAATAGAAGATGCCTTCCATCCGGAATCACTCCAGGCAGAAGCCGAAGAAGAAAAAGTGAAAGAAGAACCGGCTTCGGTGGATAAGCCACCTGCGGAAGTAGCTGAATAACTACAAAAATCAAAGGATGGAAACTAAGAAGGAGGCATCATGGCTAATTATAATCCAAGAAAAAGAACATTTATCCGTCGTAAGATATGCCGTTTCTGCGCTGACCGGAGCTTGAAGATCGATTATAAAGATTCCCGCACCCTTAGATTCTTTATCACCGAAAGAGGCAAGATTTTACCAAAGCGTATCTCGGGTAATTGCGCCGTGCACCAGCGCCAGCTTACCTTAGCCATTAAGCGCGCCCGTAATATTGCCCTGTTACCATACACGATTACTACCACTAAGTAGGAATACGTGGCTTGGAAGAGAGAACTGGCGTAATCCCCTGGAAAGATATCCTCCGGGGGTCAATGGTGGTTTCTTTCTTTTGCTTATCTCCAGGGACCATACCAATTTTAGGTAGTATCATAGGTATTTTTACGCCCATAGCTATCCTTTTTTATCTGGTCAAGCTAGGGTGGGGCTATGGCCTGGCAGTCCTGGGTATCGCTCTTATCTTCTCCATTTTTTTGTGGCCCTTGTTTGGAAGTGGCTCTGAGTACTTTTTTGTAGAAATTCTTATATTGGGGCCGGTCCTCTTTAGCTTCCTCAAGAGGGATTTTTCCATCACTAAAACAGTAGGTTATGCTACTGGCCTCTTGCTTTTATTACTATCCGCATACCTGATCTTATGGGGTATTAAGACTGGACATAATCCTTATCAAGCCGTAGTTTCTGAAATTAACCAGAGCATGGAAGCCTCCCTTCGTTTTTATGAGCAGTTAAACCTTCCCGAAACCACAGTGGGAGCTATGAGGGATGCCTTACAGGATATTAAAATACTGGTGGCCAGGTTTTGGCCGGGCCTTGCCGCAGCCTCTTTATTAGTATTAGTATGGGTGAATGTCTGGCTCGGTGACCGCATCCTGGAGCGCTATGGTCTGATGAACTTTCAATTTGGCGACCTGTCGCAATGGAGCCTTCCGGAAGTTCTCGTCTGGTTGGTCATCCTGGGTGCTGGATTGGCCCTCCTACCCTACCCTGGCCCACAGACTGTGGGCATAAATATTCTGATTTTTTTTGCCGTGGTCTATCTCTTTCAAGGCCTGGCTATAGTAAGTTTTTATCTCAAAAAATATAGATTTTCCCGTTTTAAAAGGATATTATTATACAGTTTAATATGGATCCAGACCTACATGATAATAATAGTAGCCTTGGCGGGGTTGTTTGATATCTGGGCGGACTTCCGGAGATTGAAGAAAGCAGCGGATTAACCTATTCACCGCAGAGACACAGAGGACACAGAGAAACATATATTTTCCTTTGCTAGTATTACAGAAGCCGTGGCAAACGAATTAGTTTCCATCCGAAAATCCCCCTGTATCCCCCTTTTCCAAAGGGGGATTTCAATATTTTCCCCCCTTTAGCAAAGGGGGGGGGTGGG
>JBFMAZ010000061.1:0-57462 GCA_040755415.1 Thermodesulfobacteriota bacterium
AGTTACCCCCCTTATCCATCCTTGGTTTTTTGATCACCGTCTTAAAACTCAAGAATAGTAAGGCCCCTTAAATGGTTAGTCCACTATTTTTTACCTATCTTCTCATCTTCGATGCAAAATTCAGGTAATAAGTGTAATTCACAGTGCATAATGTGTTCTTCTGTTGTCCATATGGGTACAGATGTTATGTCTTTTGAGCTTTTCAAAAAAGTTTGTGACGAAGCCAGGATCATGGAAATTGAGAAGATGGTTATTACCGGCGGTGAGCCTCTGCTTGATCGAGGGCTTATTGAAAAGATCAGATATGCTAAAAGCATAGGATTTACATATATCCATATGTTCACAAATGGATCGTTGCTGAACGAAGTAAATTCATCGGATATTATTGATTCGGGACTGGATAGCTTAACGATAAGCGTTGATTCGGCTATTAAAGAGGAATATGAGGCTATTCGGGTTGGACTAAAGTACGATAATTTGATTCAGAATATCCGCCGATTTTGTAACATTCGTAAGGAGAAACAGAGTAACAAACCGTTACTCCGCATAAATATGGTGGCATTGGCCCAGAATAAAAACAGCCGCGCACTGTTTATAAAAACTTTTGCACCTTATGCGGATATTGTGGAAATTGTTCAATCACACAATTTTGCAAGTATTTTCTCTGGTTCCTCTTATTACGAATCGATTGATGAACATCCACGGCATCGATATCCCTGCAACCTGATGTTTTCTAAGCTAGTAGTGGATGCTGATGGTACAGTTCGAAAATGTAGTATCGATTATGATAAACGAGCCAGTTTAGGAAATGTAACTGACCAAAGCTTATACGAAATTTGGTCTTCTGAGCGGTTTAATAATCTACGAAAAAGGATGCTAGACTACGATTTTTCCGAACCAGGCTGTAATGCCTGCACTCATTGTCAGTCCTGGTGGATTGATGCATATGCTAAATAAAGGCAAAAATAATATATGACTGGTCTGATTTCTCGCATAGAGTTTAATAAACCAACTATGGTTGGCAATGAATTGAAGTATATCAAACAAGCCATTAACGAGTATTTTGCCATTTGCGGAAATGGTATTTTTACTAAAAGATGTGAATCATTTCTGCAAGAAACTTTTGGCATAAAGCGAGCTATGCTTACCAGCTCGTGCACGCATGCTTTGGAGATGGCGGCCCTGTTGTTAGATTTGCAGGCCGGAGACGAGGTGATCATTCCTTCTTATACCTTTGTGTCTACGATTAATTGTTTTGTGTTACGTGGAGCCATTCCAGTGTTTGTTGATATTCGTGAAGATACTTTGAATATAGATGAACGATTAATAGAAGAAAAGATTTCAAAAAGAACAAAAGCAATATTTGCAGTTCATTATGCTGGTGTTTCCTGTGAGATGGATTCTATTATGAAGCTAGCTAAAAAACATAACCTTTATGTAGTTGAAGACGCTGCCCAAGCCTTTGACTCTACGTATCAAGATAAAACTTGCGGTGCCATTGGGCACATGGGGGCATATTCTTTTCATGAGACAAAAAATTGCATTTGTGGTGAGGGGGGGGCCTTACTGATAAACGATGAGGGATTTATTGAACGGGCTGAATATATACGAGAAAAAGGGACTAACAGAAATCGATTCAGCCAGGGCTTGGTAGATAAATACACATGGGTAGATATTGGCTCCAGCTATTTAATGAGCGATATGAATGCGGCGTTTTTATTAGCGCAGTTTGAAAAGCACAAGCAGATACTTGAACGAAGACGTTCTATTTTTGATAGATATTACGAAGCATTCCGAGAACTGGAAAAGCAAGGGGAAATGCGACTACCTGTTATGCCCTCTCATTGCACCCACAATGCCCATATGTTTTACGTGATATTGAATTCTACCAGAGAAAGAGATAGTCTCATTAAGTTCTTACGTCAAAGGAATATTGAGGCTGTTTTCCACTACATTCCACTTCACACATCACCCATGGGAATTAAATTAAGCAAAAGATCGGTGTCGTTACCGGTTACTGAAGATTTGGCATATCGATTATTGCGTTTGCCAATCTATTATTCTTTAAGGGATGACGAAGCAGATCGGATTATTGACGCTGTTTACATTTGGAACTCTTCTAAACACTAATCTTAATTCCGAATAAGTAGTGGAGTATGATACAAGATATAATACTTATTCCTTTCCTTTTTGTTTTTAGCTACTTATTTCTTCTCTCTAAACGAGGGTTACATCTTCATCCGGATACTGCCCAGTTTCTGTATATCCCTGTGTTAAAAAGAAGCGGATATAAGTTTATTCCCAATAAGCCTCTTGGATCATTCTGCAAAAATCTATTCTCATCGCCTACCCCTGCCTCTTTAAATATGCTTAGAGGCGATTATCAACCTGTTCAGTATGGCATGCCGGTAGTATGGTTCTACAATGTATTCTTTCGTTTTTACAAGGGAGATATAAAAGGATTCAGGACATTGAACGCCTTTTATTTGGCCTTTACAACCTGCGCAATATATCTGGTAGCCAAGAAAATATGTCCTGCCCCTTATCCTTTAGTTACATCTCTTTTTTTGCTTTTTGGCTTCCTCGTCCCCTACACGGATTCCCGGCAACTACATAAAGAGCATTATGGCCTTATTTTTGTACTCCTTTCATTTTTATTGATTCTTTATGACATCAAAATAGGCGGATTGATTGCTGGCATTTTACTTGTTTTAGCTGTGTTACTTTTTAAAATTACCTTTCTCTTCGACCTAGTTGCAATAGCATTATATTATCCTATCTCAGGTAATATTGGAAAGTTGCCTTTCTTCTTTCTCGGCATATTCTTTGGATTGACATTACTCTTTTTCATTTGTTCAACAAACGGTACACTGCCTTTTCTTGCAAGCAGCTTAAATCCAAAAATTATATTTAGCTGGTATAAGCAAAACATGCCATCAGAGCATATGGAAACGGGTAAAGCGAGAGCAAATAGCGATGCTTTAGGTTTAAGAAATTATTTGCCCTTTCTTCTGTACATATCTTTACCTTGTTACTTTACAGTCATATATATTATCAAATCATTTTTCATCCAACCTGGAATGAACACTTTTTTTCTTTTTTGGCTGTTTTTATCCCTTATTTCCATAAGGGTGCAGAATAAATACTTCCCTGGCCATCTTATAGCCATGTTTATTCCTGTTTCATTTATAGCCGGTTTCTCATTTTTAGACATATACCAGGGAACATTGACCAGCCATGTCATTTTAAACAGAGTTAGCCAGATAGGCCTCGTCCTGTTTTCTTTACCCTCGATGTTTATGCTTTTACGCGGATTAATGATGAAGACTCCCGACTTCCATTTGTCTCTTTATAACTCGCCACCTAACAGACGGGCCTTAAGATTTTTGGCAGCAGAGATCATGGCCAACGATCTGAGATATCTGACACATGAAGAAGACAGGATATTTCAGTGGGGGAATAATGTGGAAGTCTATCCTCTCGCTGAAAGGCGTGGGACGTTAGGGGCAATTGAGATCGCCTGGTACACAACCGACCCGGAGTTGATGGATACTCTCTTTGGAGACGTCTGGAGAGAAGTGGCTTTGGACTCTGTAAAAAAGTGGAAACCAAAGTACATCGCTGATCTCCATGGATCTTTGAATATAGAGGCCTTAAATAAATATACCGGTCTCAAGTATGAGGTTGAGAAAATCTATTACGATCTTTTCTCCCTTTATCGCCTTGTGGAAGAGTCTCCTACTGATGTAGAAACCATAGAGTTTTCCTCGCTTACCTCAACTAATATCACCAGGAAATGGATAGATAAAGAGATACCCCTTAACCAGTTCATTGATAAATTGACACTTGCCTTTCTACGGGGAGACGATGTCGGGGAGGCATGGACTAACAAGATAGAACAGATGAAAAGAGACTGGGAAGTTGTAGCTGTAAATTTATAAGGCCTGTGGGATGCAATATTTCACCTTAATAGGCATCTTAGTGGTTGGATTTTTGCTCCGGCATACGTATCGCAACCTTCCCTTGGACTGGGATCATGGCATCTTGGGTTATCAGTCTTACTGGTATCTTAAAACGGGAGAAATGCCGGTTGAAGGTAGTATCGGCAGGAGGTTTGTTATACGCCGGGGCTGGCTGGGCCAGAATTTAATCTATCTTCTGATCGTAAAATTAGCCGGTACCAATCCCAGAAAGATTCGCTTATTTCATAATTTTTATTACCTGCTTACCAATATCGCCGTCTATCTGACAGCAGCGCAGGCCTTCGGGACGACAACCGGCCTGGTCGCTGCTCTTTTGTTTGCCATTTTTTCTTCAGCTCCGTTTTATTGGGCGGCAGATGAATGCCCGGAAAACTATTTAATACTTCCGTTTACCCTTTCCATCTATTTTTTTCTACTATGGACAGCCCACGCTAACAGTTTCTTCCTCTTTCTCTCCGGTCTTTTGGGCGTCGCTACCATGCTTTTTAAACAGAACGCTGGATTTTATTTCATTTTTTATTTTATCTGGATTCTGATCTTTAAACCAGTTTGGGAAAACTTGTTTATTTTGACATCCGCCTTTGCGATTCCTTACGCGGCTATTTTTGCTTATTATCTCGCCCGCAAGGTCCCGTTTGAACACCTGATGGCTACGTTTTTCATTATACCAACCAAGGCCAGGCTATGTTACATATTAAATCTTAAGTTTGAGGAGAACACACAAGAATCGCCTGCCGGAACATCAAAACCAAATATAGAACCCAAAAGTAGATGGATAACTAGGCCCAAAGCACGGCGTTTTAAAGAACGTTTTCTCGCCAATTTTATCCCTCACTTTAAGGAGACCTCCCTTTTATGGTGGACAACCGGGGTCTGGGTAGTAGAGACCTTTGCGAGTAAAAGCGATCCCCAGAACATATTGCTGGTTATGATATTGGCCGGGGTTGTTTTAGGGTTTCTTGCTGCTAATAAATTCTTTCCTTACTATTACCTCCCCTTCCTCCCCATTTTTTCCTTATGTTCAGGGGATTTTCTGGTAAGATTATTTAAAGATGTATGGTATCTGCAGGGCCCGGGTTTGTTGAGTTTTGTAAACCTTGCTTTTATAGGAGCAGTCATAGCTTCTGTTGGTGTCTATGTTTTTACGACTCACAGATACTATTTTGTCTATTCTCCTGTAGAGCAGGTGAAGTATCAGTACAGGAATACCCTAAAGAATTTTTTATCTTCCGAAGAGATTTCTGCTTATATTAAGGAACATACAACACCTGCCGATTATATCTATGTCCATTCGATCAACCCTGAAATCTATTTCCTTTCGGAGCGTAAATCTGTCATTGATTATGTATATCTAGATTCATTGACATTGGGATACTGGAGCGGCGGGCACAAGGAATATTTCAGAAATTATTTTACGCAGCAGATGAAACAAAAAAGGCCTAAGTATATAATCTTAATAGATAACAGCATAGATATTCAGGAGTTTGAGAAAACAGTAAGATGCCAATATGTTCTAGAAAAAAAGTTTGATACCAAGCTCAAGGATGAACCAGATTATCAATATAAGGTCTATCGTAGGGTAGATGATGAAAGACCGGAGGACTACAATAAACAGGGCGAAGAATTGTTCAATGCCGGCCAGCTTATAAAGGCTAAGGAACTCTTTGAGAAGGCACTAGCCATCAATCCTTATTTCACTCCTGCTTATAACAATCTCGGGGTGCTGTACTGGCAATCAGGTAGTCCGGCGCAGGCCAGAGACTGGCTGTATAAAGGACTGACCATTGATCCTTTTGACGAAGATTTGCTGGTTAATTATGGAAGCCTGCTGGAGGCCATGGGCGAGACTGCAAATGCTAGAAAATGTTTTCAGAGGGCAAAGGTTTTTAAAGCAGAATTCGCATGTTCCAATTTTTAACAGTTAGATTAGATATTAATGATAGCTTAAGGCTAATATATGTATTTTCCTATTTCTTTGGCGAAGGAGTCAAAGTCCTTTAGATTCTTGTGCAGAATCTTGATCAGAATTCGGGGTCGATTCTAGTGTAGTCATGGACTATGATATTTCTAAACTTGCACATATCGATCATGGCAGGCAGCAGCTTACTGGAAACAATGCCCTGTTCATTCAGGATAATAAAGAGGTCTTTGTTATCTCTGGCTTCTCTGAAACTTTCTGCGGAGATTATATGGCTTGCAATGTCAATGCAGCTTTCGATAGCCAACTGAAGAGTCCTCTCAACAAATCTCTGGACCTTTTTGTCTTTTCTGTATTCCGAGAGTTTAATGCCTTCATATTCTCCGAGGTCATTTCGATACTCGGTCAATAGCTTCAGCCTAGACTCTATAATTTCTATGACGACCACCTTAAGCCTCCCCCATTAATCTCCGGCGAAAGGCCAGACTGTGCCTTAGCATGTGCGGCCGGAAGTCAAGGTACTCTCTCCTCTTCTGCGACTCGAACTGGATTCTGTAAGGGGCGTTTTTTTCATAGATGATCTTTTTGACCTTTAATATCTCCCTTAACAGGAGCAAGGGGGCGTCATTCATAATGATTATTTCCGTGGGTCTTTTAAATATGTCTTCCAGGCGGGCCATTAATTTTAATCTTATGTCGAATTGCCTTGCTTTCTTTACGTCCGGGCGGAGGAGCAGGGCCACATCGATGTCGCTTCTCTTCCTCAACCTCCCTGAGGCGGCCGAGCCAAAGAGATAAGCGGCTTCGACCTCGCTGACCCCGGCCAGTACATCCACCGTCTTCTCTATTTCACTGGCCCGGGCCTTTAACATCTCGAGATTAGTTTCCATCTGAAAAACTATCCCATGTAAATATAGCCACCCTATCACGAAAGGCCGTCTCTGTAAAGAAACTAAAACCCAAATCCACCATCAAAAAGGAAAAAGCCCGTAGGAGCAGCAATACCGTTCGCGCCTGGCCGGCGGGATGAAAAAGGCGTCAATATCTTGACGATTCCGGCGGATATTCATCGCGGAGAACATAGCGCGACAAGGCCGCTATCAAAAACACCTTGCGCAAATTCCAAATGACAAAATCCAAAGTTCAAATCAAATTCAAATGCCAAAGTTGATTAGCTCGTTTCCATCCGAAAAGTCCCCAAAAACGCCCCCTCCCTCGACGGGAGGGGGGTCAGGGGAGAGGGGAAAATTAGGGTTTCCGGATGAAAACTAGCTCGTAAAAAGTCAGCTGTCCCCTCTTTTGTCATTCCGGCCCCGTATCAAGTACGGGGTAAACTCCAGCCGGAATCTGGCAAATTCAATATGTTCCGGATGCCGGATCAAGTCCGGCATGACGATTTCAGGACTTTTTACGAATTCATCAACGTCAGTAGCATAGCGAAAAATTGTGTCTCTCTGCGAGCGTTGCGGCTTTCGGTGGATACAAGATGGGGTTAACAGAGGTTCTCCTACGGCGAATCCGGCGACTGGTATATGTATTGCATACATACTTAAAAAGATACGTCCTGTGTTCATAAGGATTCAAGACATGGAAGAGGTCCTATCTAAAATTTCGAATTTCGAATTTCGAATCTCGAATTTTCCCACCCTTTCCCTCTGCATGATCGTCAAGGACGAAGAGGACTGTTTGGGCGAATGCTTGAGAAGCGTGCAGGGACTGGCGGATGAGATAATTATCGTAGATACCGGCTCTTCCGACAGGTCACCGGAGATTGCAGAAAGTTTTGGAGCAATGGTTGTTTATCACCCCTGGAACAATGACTTTGCCGAGGCCCGTAATATCTCTTTAGACCACGCCGGCGGCGACTGGATACTGGTGTTGGATGCAGATGAGATTCTGTCGTCTTTCGACCTTCCCCGTATTCGGGAACTGATGGAAAATAAGGAAGTGGCCGGATACCGTCTGGTGCAGCGCACCTATCAGGCCGACAATCAGCTCGCTGAGTGGCGGGCTCTCGATTATACGTGTCCGGAGGCGCGGGGTTGTCCCGGATATGTGCCGTCACCTCTGGTCAGGCTTTTCCGGCGTGATGAGGGTATTACCTTTCGCGGCCAGGTGCACGAGGTAGTGGAATACGCCATCCTTGAAAAGGGCGGCCGCATTGTGGAGACGGATATCCCCATCCATCACTACGGGAAGCTCCGCTCAAAGGAGAAGATGGAAAAGAAAAAATCCCTCTACTGCGCTATCGGCAAGGAAAAGCTCAGGGATGCCCCGGAGGACGCTCGCGCCCATCGTGACATGGGCATCCAGTACCTTGAACTTAAAAAGTTTGTTGAGGCCGAGGCGGTCTTACGCAAGGCAGCGATACTATCGCCAAACGAGGCAAAGATTCACTTTAATCTGGGTTGCGCTTTAGAAGCGCAAGGGAGGATGGAAGAGGCTATTTTTTCTTATCGTGAGGCCCTTCGCTGTGATAGCGGGCATGTGGGGGCCTTAAATAACTTGGCCCTCCTTTTGGAGAAAGCCGGACAGGAAGGCGAGATCGAGGCCTTGTATGTCCGGGCGATCGAAAGCAACCCCGGTCAGTGTGCCTTGCGCTACAATTTCGGATTCTTCCTGGAAAAGAAAGGCTGTTTTCAGGAGGCTATGCCTCAATATGAAGAGGCCCTACGCATCGATCAGAATTTTGTCGATGCCTGCTTTCGCATGGGTATAGTGGCCTGGAAGATGGGACAGCGGAAGGAGGCCTGCGGGCGTTTTGCCGAGGTACTGAGAAAAAGGCCAGGGCATAAAGAGGCAAGGTTAAATCTGGAAACCTTAAGCGGGCCGTCATTATCGCTTTGTATGATCGTGCGGGATGAAGAAGAATTTATAGGAAGGTGCATCGAAACGTCCAGGCGGTGGGTGGACGAGATAGTGGTAGTTGATACCGGATCCCGTGATAAGACACCGGAGATCGCCCGTTCTTTTGAGGCCAAAGTCATCTTCCATCCATGGACGGATGATTTTAGCGAGGTCCGGAATGTCTCTTTGAGCCATGCATCGGGCGACTGGATCATCGTTCTCGATGCCGATGAAGTAATAGCAGAAAGGGATTGGCTGAAAATCAGGGCGTATATCAGAGAAGGACAACGTCCCGGCTACCGTCTTTTGCAACGGAACTATGACTATGATACCAGCTTTGCCGGCCGGCATAGGAATACCGGCGATTATGAAGAAGGCGAGGGTTATCCCGGCTTCGGCATTTCACCGCTTGTCCGCCTTTTTAAACGGGATGAACGCATATCTTTCATGGGTAAGGTGCATGAAGGCGTGGAACCGTCCTTTGAGACGCAGGGCCTTAGCGCAGGAGATACGGACATTCCTATCCATCACTACGGCAAGGTACGGGATCAGAGATACGTCAGAAGAAAGGCTGAACTATATAGGCGTTTGGGAGAAGAAAATTTGCAGGCTTGTCCACCGGATGTCAGAGCGCTATCAGATTTAGGGACGCAATATCTTGAGCTAGGAGAATTAGCTAGAGCCGAGGAAGTCTTGAAAAAGGCCGTCGAACTTGATCCGACCCGTCTCCGGCCACATTTTGACTTGGGCGTTCTTTATACAAGGCAAGGGCAGTGGCTGGAGGCCCTCCGGGCCTTCCTGCGGGCCATTGAGCTTGATCCTGCCGATGCCAGCAGCCGCTATAACTGCGGGTTTGTCCTTGAACAGCTCGGGCAGAAAGATGCCGCACTGGAACAATACCGGGAGGCCCTGGCCCATAACCCCGATCATGTAGAGGCCAATTTCCGTTTGGGCCTGATGTTTCTGGGCGACAATGAAGTTGACGTGGCCGTCCGTTTTTTAAAAAGGACCATCTCCATATCTCCAGGCCATGTGGCGGCTCATAATAATCTAGGTGTGGCCTATGAAAGAATAGGGCGTTATGAAGAATCAGTCCGGGAATACAAAAAAGCCCTGGAGCTAGACCCGGAATACGAAAACGCCAGGCATAATCTGAACCGTCTCGTTTCAGCGCTGGCCTCGATATCCACCCCCACCCTGACCCTCCCCCGTCAAGGGGGAGGGAGTTGTCGGGATGGGCAATTCTCTAAGGGGCAACTGCCAAGCATCATCTTTTTCAACAAAGGTATCAGTTTTAACGGCCACACCCTGGAGGAAAGACCTCTGGGGGGAATGGAAACGGCCTTAATCAATATGGCCCGGGAGTTGGCCGGACTCGGATGCCGGGTTACCGTCTTCTGTAATTGTGACCGACCCGGGAATTATGATGGCGTGGAATATATTTCGGTCCTGGATTTTGGTCGTACTGGTCATGCGGCCGACATATTTATTTCAGTCCGTTACCCTGAGCCGTTTTTGTGGGATCTGCCGACAGATTGCAAGGTCTTATGGACGGGTGACGCCTGCGATCAGCCGTTTATAAAGGCCGTCGGTGAGCAGGCTTTATGGAGCAGGATAGATAAAGTATTTACGGTCAGCCGGTGGCAGGCGGAAAGTTTCAAAAGTGTGTTCGGGATTCCCGGAGATAAATTCTACGTGACGCGTAACGGGATAAATGAAGCCTATTTTAAGGAAGTGTCCGGTGTTGACCGCCATGTGAAACGACTGGTTTACACGAGCACACCTTTCCGGGGGCTGGATGTCTTGCTCGAGGTCTTTCCTGAGATAAGGAGAAGGGTTTCCGAGGCCGAACTTTATATCTATAGCAGTATGGCCGTCTATCAGTATTCCAAGGAAGATGACGAGCGTATGTTCGGCGAGATTTACCGCCGCGCCGGACAGCCCGGCGTATATCTTAAGGGTAGCGTAAGGCAAAGAGACCTTGCCGAGGCATTGCTTTCTTCCAGCCTCCTGGCCTATCCCAATCACTTTTCCGAGACCTCCTGTATTGCGGCCATAGAGGCCATGGCCGCCGGGGTTCCGATAGTTACTACGGCCTTGGGCGCTTTACCGGAGACGGTAGGCGATTGCGGCATATTGATCGAAGGCGACGCCCATTCTCAGATTTATAAGGAAAAGTTTGTAGATGCCGTATGTGATCTTCTTATAAATCGTGAGAAATGGGCTAGACTCAGTGCAAAAGGAAGGGAAAGGGCGCTTGAGTTTTATTCCTGGAAGACTATTGCCGGGGAATGGGTTGAAGAACTATCAGTATGTAGCCACAGACCCACACAGACGAACACAGACTTTTCGCAAAGGATATGGTAACCGGATATGGGTTCGGACGTTAATGACGTAACGTACAAAATCAATGGAGCGGTATTTGAAGTAAACCGGGTTCTCGGCAGTGGATTTCTAGAAAAGGTCTATGAGAACGCTTTACTGATTGAGCTCAAAAATCGAAGGCTAAAGGCTGAGAATCAGGTACCAATAAAGGTTCATTATAAAGGCAATGTCGTTGGTGAATACGTGGCCGACATTCTGGTGGAAGATAATGTTGTTTTGGAACTAAAGGCGGTTGATCAATTGGATAAGATACACGAGGCGCAGTTGCTAAATTATCTTAAGGCCACCAATATACGCATTGGTTTACTTATCAACTTCAAATATCCAAAGGCTGAAATCAGGAGATTCGTTTTTGATTCGCCCGGTTTTGAGTCTGCGTAAATCTGTGTGGGTCTGTGGCAAAGAAATATGAATGGCAAAAGCCTTCGCATAATCGTTTTCCATGATTCGGCTGGTCTTATTGATCCGGAGTGTACGGCGGCTTTTCGTCAAATGGGCCACCAGGTGAAAGAGATCAACCTGGTACGGAATCCGGCCAACTACAGGGTATGCCTGCCCTTTGATCTGGTTGAACGGATGGCCGAGATCATAAACTACGACCCGGATTTGCTTTTCATGGTAAATGGTAGTGGAATAGACCAGAAAGGTCTCATACCCTGCGTCTGCACGATACTAAAAATACCCCTGGTTCTCTGGTATGTGGATAAGCCTTTCTCTCTGGAAAACTGGAACGAAAGTTACATCACACCTTATACGGTAGTCTTTGTCTTTGATCGTATCTATGTCGAGGAACTGAGAGGAAGGGGGATAAGCCCGGCCTACCACCTGTCTTTGGCTACCAACCCGGATAGGTTTAAGCCGTTTTGTTTGGATCAGGAGACGGATAAGAAATACATAAACCATCTGAGCTTTGTAGGACGTCTGGATATCGGCCGTGCCGCGGAACATCGGGCAGAACTCAGGACTCTTTGGCCGGATATGCCGGGGGAGATTGAGAAAGGTATCGACAGAGCTGTCGAAATATACAGTTCAAGGCCTTTTGATCCCCTGGCGGATGTCTTGATAGAATGCGGTCTGGATCGACAAATTTCTTCGGCGCCGTTTCACGTTCGTAAATCCATTGAACGCGTCATAGAACTCTCCGCGACTGCCTTTCATCGCCTGAATCTGGTAAAGGCCACGCTGGGTTGCGGACTTAAAGTTTGGGGTGAGCCGGATTGGCTGCGTTTTATTCCAGCGCGCCACTATTCGCCGGAGGCGGGGTATTTCCATGAGCTGGTGAAGGTCTATAACGGTACGGTTATCAATGTGAATATCTCCCGTCCCCAGTTGAAGAGTGCCGTCAATCAACGTCTTTTCGATGTTCCGGCCTGCCGGGCCTTTTTGCTTACCGATTGGCGTGAGGAGTTGCCGGATTACTTTGAGCCTGGAAAAGAGGTGGCCTGTTATCGCGATGAACACGAATTAATTGAGCAGATCGAGTACTACCTGGACCATCCGGACAAACGGCGGGAGATAGCCCTGGCCGGCCATGAAAGGGTGCTCAGTGAGCATACCTATGTGCACCGCATGGATAGAGTGCTTCGGATCCTCAGGCAAGAGTTTACAGAATATACGTCTGGATTGAATATAGAAGATGTCATGAAGAAGGACTCCCTTTACGCAGAGGCCCATAATTTGCTGGGTGCAGCCTGCCGGCGCCTGGGGCGGACAGAAGATGCCCGGAATTATTTCCGTAGGGCTTGCGCGATTGATCCCAGAAATTTTGATGCCAACCTTAATCTGGGCCGTATTTTGGCCGATGAAGGTAAGAAGGAAAAGGCTGAGCATTATTTACACCGGGCTGTGTCTGCTCACCCGGAAAAGGCCATTGCCCATCATCAACTTGCTTTCCGCTATATACGTGCACAGGATTATGTCATGGCTAAAAAGGTTTTGGTTGAGGCCCTAAGCCTGCATCCGGAGGATTCGTTACTATTGGAAGATATGGGTGTTCTTATGGGACTAAAAGGTGAACACCAGGAGGCCCTCGGTTATTTCAGGAAGGCCGCTGAATTTGCCCCAGACCGGGTTAGTATTTACGTGAATATGGCCGTGGCCTGCGAGGAGCTTTCGCTTTTCGAAGAGGCGATAGATGCATACAAACACATTTTAGCCTTAGAGCCTGAAAAGCAGGGCTTTGTTTTAGAGCGGATACGAGGTCTTCTCCCAAATCTTGAGAGGACGTTTAGAGATGGAACCAGTGCTTGACATTGTCACGACAATCTATAACCAGTTTTCCTTTGCGCAACGGACTGTTGAGTATGTGCTCAAGAATACAGAGATCCCTTATACCTATACACTTGTGCATAATTGCAGCCCTTACGAGGAGACGAGAAAGTTCGTAAAAGATATAGAAGAAAAGCGTTGTTACACCGATAAGTTGCCGGCTAACTGTCTGTCTTTGGAAGTAATACAGAATGAGAGCAATTTCGGGGTTTCAAAGGCATATAACATCGGCTTTAAAAGAGGCTCTGCGCCGTTTTTATGTAAACTTGATGACGATGTCCTGGTGCCTCCCAACTGGGCCACCCCGCTTATTCTGGCCTTTGAGGCCGTTCCCAACCTCGGCGCCTGCAGTACCTATCTAACCGCCGATAGCTCAGGGATAAGGCCGGACAAAGGTAGTATTACTGACGGGCATGCTGATTATCCCTTATTTTTCGATTATACCCATCAGCGAACCGGCCTCTTACTCAGGACAGAGGAGTATCATACCGTGGGCGGCTGGTGTATGGTTACGCCACGGAAATTGTTTGAACGCATTGGTGGATTCGATGAGCGCCAGCTCTATGGTCTCGCCGATGGTCTTTATTCCCAGACCTTACGCTACATAGGCTATAAAGTATGCTATATCAAGAATGTTGAGGTGAAACATTTGGCGCGTACCAAGGAGAGCGATCAAGGCTATGATAAATGGAAGACAGAATATGCCATGGGACAGACGCGGGAGGAATACTACCATGGAACAAATTAAAGACTTACTTGAACAGGCAGGGGATGACCAAGGACTGAGAGAGTTTTTAGCCCGCTTTGATCCCGGGGAGGAATTGACCTTGGATTCGGCCATGCGGGTCATCAATAGCGGAAACGGCGTCTTCACGGAACCCGAGCTTGTTTTTCTATTGCTGGAGAACGTGATCAGAAGCGCCAGGAGGATGGAAGAATGGTAAAAATACTTGTTATCCAGTTAGACAGATTCGGAGATACGTTGTGGATCACACCATTTCTCGCCGGGCTTGCCCAGGCGAAGGCGCCGTGTCAAATCAGCGTCCTGGTGAGGCCGGAAGTGGCTGAAGCATTGGAAGGCAACCCCCACATCCACGAAATAATCACCGCCGACTGGCTGGATATAGGGCGAACCTGGCCCGGTATGATGGTAAAAGGTTCTGAACTTTTGTCGCACTACAGGCGGCTATCAAAGGTAATAGCGAATCTGCGGGCTAGAAACTTTGACTATGTATATAACATGAATTTCAAAAAGATGACGACCATCCTGACATACTTGATAAACAGCCCGCAGACGATTGGTTTTACTCTTTCCAGGGATGGGGCGCGTCTGATCAAGGGGGCATGGGTTAACTATCTGGGCTGTCTGGTTACGTCCCGGGAGTATAACCTCTTTAATATGGTCGATATATTCCGGCGGTTCGAGCCGGCCTTACCGTCTGTACATGACCTGGTGTTTAAGGTGTCCCCGGAAGAAAGGAGCGCGGCCGATGATACCCTGTCAGGATTCGGAGTTAAAGATGGCGATTTTCTCATTGGTTTTCAGCCCGGGGCCAGTACAACCAAAAGGATATGGCCGGCGGCCTATTTTGCCGAACTCGGAGACATGTTGGCCGGGAATTTCGGGGCAAGGATAGTATTGTTTGGCGTAGAAGGTGAGAGATATCTGGGTGAGGAGATCGAAAGAAGGATGCAGAATCCGGCTATAAATCTTATCGGTAAAACCACTATTCCGCGCCTGGCCGCCTTTCTGGAACGCTGCCGGTGTCTGGTGAGCAATGACACCGGGCCGATGCATCTGGCCGCGGCCGTGGGGACTAAAACAATAGGGCTTTTCTTCAGCCATGCCCATTTTGCCGAGACCGCGCCTTATGGAGAGGACCATATCGTTTTTCAGCCCAATATCCCCTGTGCGCCTTGTAGCTGGAAGTCGGACTGCCCGGAGGGGAACCCCTGCCTGCATTATGTAACCCCGGAGGTCGTCTTTGGAGTGATGGAAAAATGGTTGGGAAGTGACGAAACACACATCCGCCTGCGGCGGACAAAAGACAATGAAAATAATCCCCCCAAATCCCCCTTTGATAAAGGGGGGGACCCATCAATTCCCCCTTTGGAAAAGGGGGACACAGGGGGATTTTCGGGTGGAACTCTGCTCCAGCTTGATGATTCTGAAGATTTGGCGAAGGTAAATATCTACCGAGCGTTTTTCGATGTTTTCGATTTCCTGACCTACTTCCCGGTCATCAAACGCCCGGCCGGCATCGATGATATCCTGCGTATCGCTTATAAGCTCATGTGGATTTCGACCTTTGACGGTGAACCAGGCAAGTGGGTCATGCTCGATCCCCCCAAAAGTCATTTATCCCCTCGCCGGGCGGGAGGGGATAAAGGGGAGGGGGGGCGCCCTCACCCAAGCCCTCTCCCATCAAGGGAGAGGGGGGCTTTGGGGACTTCTTCCGAAGCCGGCAAACTTGATTATGTAAGGGCGCATCTCAGTTATTATGATCTGGCCAACTCCCTGGATGGCCTAAGCAAGGAGATAGATGGTTGTGTAAGCGCCATTACAACATTACAAGGTCTATTTAAGGATGGATGGGAGGCTACGAGAAAATTGCAAGAAGTGATTGTCAGTCAGCCTGTAGATCAGGCCAGGCTTTCTGAAACTATGGTCTCTCTGGACAAGGTTGATGCGGCCATAGAGGATAAGGGGGCAAATCCTTTTCTTCGGCCCCTTGCCATGGCCTTCAGCCTGGATAAGCAGAATCTGGAGGGGACTAATATCTACCAACTAGCCGGGGCTACGGCCTCTATCTATGAGCAGGCAGAAAGGCGGGCGCAAGGTCTCATTCATTATCTCAGAGAGATTCAAACTGCATGGAAAACAGGAGAAAGCAATGAAACCACAGAGGGCACGGAGAGAAGACTACTTTATTCTCTGACATCATAATCTTCTCGGTGCATTCTGTGGTTAATTATAAAATGAGGGGGGGCATCATGGAATTTACAGCGCAAGATTATAACCGCTTAGGAGAAGAGCGGTACAATGCAGGCGATATAGAAGGGGCCAAAGGGGCTTTTGAAAAGGCAGCGGCTATAGACAGTAAATTATCTATAGCGCTTAACAACTTAGGGATTATTTCGTTACATGAGCATAATCTTGACGATGCCTTCCGATATTTTCTTAAGGCCAACGAATTTGATCCTGCCGATCTGAACATATTGAGTAACCTGGTTACCTGCGGGAGCGAATTGGGCCTGTGGGCAACAATAATCGGGGCTGTAGAACATTCTCTTTCTTTCCATCCCGAAAACGCCGATCTCTTATTTATCCTGGGTAGTTGCTATTTAAGAATGGATCAGAAAAAAAGGGCGCGGGAATTATTAGGGAGATGTTTGCAAATCCAGCCTGAGTTCGACGAGGCTAAAAGACTGCTGGAACAACTGAAGCGCGAGTAGATTCGCAATCGTAGAAACCACGGACAAATTTTAGCGAGGACATATGAACACGGATCGCTTTATTACAACATTCGAGACGTATTTCCCAAAGCATGAAATTGGCAAGGTTTCAACCCATTTTGAGGACAAGTTTACGAGGAGTTTTTTTGATCCGTGCTTTGCCATCGAAGGCATGACTTCGATTAAGAAACAAATGCTGTTGAAAATCGCTTTTTCATGCCTTTTCGAGGACGAATGTTACTTGGAGATAGGAACATATACAGGTAAGAGTCTTATATCGACACTAAAAGACAACGTTGATCGCAAGTGCTATGCCTGTGACAACTTTTCACAATTTACCGATTCAAATTCTTTAGAAATCCTTACAAACAACCTGGCGCAACATGGCATACGGGATAAAGTTATATTTTTCAATTCTGACTTCAGATTGATATTGTCGAAAACCAAAATCAAAGATCCAGTAGGGTTGTACTTCTACGATGGAGCACATGACTTGGAAAATCAATATATGGCTGTTAAGTTGGTTGAACCTTTGCTTGCAGACACTGCCCTTGTAATTATTGATGATTGGCGTTTCGCCAGAGACTCGCAATCATACGCAAAAGTAGCAACTGAAAAGGCGATTTCTGAGTCGAAGCGCCGCTGGCAATTGCTATATGATCTGCCGGCTCGATATAATGGCGATCATGCGATGTGGTGGAATGGTGTAGCTGTCTTTGAGTCGCATATCTGATCGTGCGATATGATATATTTTATTAAGTGAGGCGCAGCAATGGAGCAGAAGGAAAACAAGAAGGTCGTCATTATTTATGATGACACAAGACAATCTTATACCACTGGAACGTATTGTCTCAGGGCCCTTCAGAATATCTGTGACGTAGTCCATTATCTGCCCTCACAACTAAATGACATACCAAAGGATTCTTTTGACCTATATCTGAGCATCGACGATGGTACTAAATACGTACTGCCCCAACATCTAAAACCGTCAGCCTGGTGGGTGATAGATACCCATATGCAATTCGACTGGGACAGGGAGAAGGCCTATTATTTTGACATGGTCTTTGCCGCCCAGAAGGACGGCGCCGAAAAACTCAGAAGAGCAGGGGTAAAGAATGTCTTCTGGCTTCCGCTGGCCTGTGACCCGGAGATTCATGCGAAAATAGACATTCCAAAGAAATTCGACTGGTGTTTTGTCGGACATATAAATTGCAAGGAGCGTGTAGAGCTTATAGAGCTACTTAAGAAAAGGTTCCCGAATTGTTTTGTTGGCCAGGCTTTTGGAAAGGAAATGGCCGGGATATTTTCAGCCTCCAGGATTGTATTTAACCGGAGCATCAAAAATGACGTCAATATGCGGGTCTTTGAGGCCCTTTCGACCGGTAGCCTGCTCGTTACCAATGATCTGAAAGATAATGGCCTTGAGGAACTTCTACAGGAAGGCGAAGACTATGTCGCCTATTATTCCCCGGAAGAACTCGTGGGAAAGGTAGCTTACTATCTTGAACATGAGGGCGAAAGAGAAAAAATCGCCGGTCATGGTCGTGAAACCGCACTTTCAGGGCATACCTATGAGCATAGAATGATATCGGTTCTTGACCGGATGAAAGAAATTATAGACAAGGGCCGTTGCTCACAGGCCGAAAGGGGTACATCCTATTTTCAGTTTGCCCGTCCTGAGTTGCTGGAACTCGTTCCCGAAGGAGTACGGAAGGTGCTCGATATTGGCTGCGCGGCCGGTGAATTAGGGGCCGGCATCAAACGCGAGCATGGCGCCGAGGTGGTAGGTGTCGAGGTAAATCCATCTATCGCAGAAATGGCGCGGCAAAAAATAGATCGAGTTGTAAGCGGTGATTGTGAACAACTAGATTTTAGCTCCATTTTCAATGGTACCCGTTTTGATTGTGTTATTCTTGCCGATATCCTTGAACATTTACGGACACCGGAGGACTTACTCAGGAAAATAAAGCCCTTGTTGGGGGAGGGGGCCTGTATTATTGCCAGTATCCCAAATGTACAAAATTATGCCGTAGTTGCCGGACTTATAGAGGGCAACTGGGCGTACCAGGATATGGGGATACTGGATCGCACCCATTTGCGTTTTTTTACGCGCCGGGAGATAGAGAAACTCTTTGCCGGCGCCGGATTCTTTATAGAGAAGATGGCTCCCAAATATGATCCAAACCATTATACATGGCTTGCGGCCGGCCTTCCCAACAATCTCACCTTCGGAAGGGTTGCGGTGAATGGTTTGCCTGTGGAAAGGGTGGCCGATTTTTTCGTTTTCCAGTACTTGATTGTGGCCAGGCCGGTAGAATCTGAGGCGGGAAAGGAGTCGGTTAAGCCGCTTTTATCATGGTAAGCATAGTCATCCTCACCTTCAACGCCCTTGATCTTACGAAGCTGTGTGTGGCGAGCATTATCGCCAACACAGACTATCCCTACCAGTTTGTCTTCGTCGATAATGCCTCCACAGATGGGTCAGTGGAGTTTTTAAAGACGGTCATTACTCAATCCGCACCGGGTGTGCCGGGCGTTAAACACAAGTTGATCTGTAACAAAGAAAACCGTGGCTTTGCCGCAGGCTGTAACCAAGGCATCCTGGCGGCGGATGGGGAATATATCTTACTTTTGAACAGTGACACCATCGTCCCTCCGGGCTGGCTCTCGGCACTGGTAAGGACGGCGGAATCGGCCCCGGATATAGGAATTGTCGGCCCATTGACTAATAATACGCTCCCCACGCAAATGGTACAGTGCAATTATACCGACATCGACGGCATGTACAACTTTGCGGAAGAGCTTAAAAAAAAGAATGCGGGCCGCATCCGTGAGATGGAACATCTGACCGGTTTTTGTATGCTCATCAAACGGCCGGTTATCGACGCCGTGGGCTTGCTCGATGAAAATTATGGCATCGGTACTTTCGAAGACACCGATTACTGCTGGCGGGCCAGGCTTGCCGGTTATCGCCTGATATTGGCAGAGGATGCATTTGTTCATCACCGGCTGTTCGGCAGTTTCGATGCAAACAAGATAGACATACATCCTATTTCCGACAGAAACCAGGTCTATTTTAACGAAAAAAAGCGGCTTAACGCCTTTCAAACTATTGACCTCAACGTAACTGATAAATTGTGTTGCTATAAGGATGGAAAGTATTCTATTGCTGGCTTGCGCATTAAGAAAGATGGTCCTTTAAATTATAGCGTGGACGTTGAATACAAAAAAAACGGCGGAGAAATGGCTTCTTTATCGGGTGTGATCGTAAAAAATTTTAAGGCTGGTGCTCTCGATGTATTAATGGTTTCTGTAAACGAACAGTTATCGGAGTGGGATGCGGGGCTTGAAGCGTTGTGCCGGAGAGCAGTTTATGATGCCATTCACCTCAAATTAGTGCGTTTCCCCCAACCAGAATATCTAAGTATCCGTTTTAAGGATTAAGATGATGTCATGAAGTTAGCCCTTTCTCTTTGCATGATTGTTAAAAACGAAGGGGCTTATCTGTCCAAGTGCCTGAATAGCGTTAGATCGGTGGTTGACGAAATCGTCATAGTTGATACCGGCTCAACTGATAGAACTATCGAGATAGCCAGAAATTATGGCGCTAAAGTGATCGAACATCCCTGGAATGATGACTTTAGCGAGGCCAGGAATGTTTCCCTTGATCATGCCACCGGAGATTGGATATTAGTTCTGGATGCGGACGAGGTTATCGCGGAGATGGATTTGCCCAAGGTGTGGGAGCTCTGCCAAAGCAAAGAGTTTGCCGCCTTTAGTTTTACCACGCGAAATTATACCAACGACAGCAGCGGGGCCATCTGGGTGCCTGATGATGGTTCTTATACGGAGTCCAAGGGATTTGCCGGTTGGTTTCCCTCGGACAAGGTGCGTCTTTTTAAGAATGACAAGCGGATAAGGTTTGAAGGGGTGGTTCATGAACTGGTTGATCCCTGTATTAAGAGACTGGGACTGGCTATTGGCAAGAGCGATGTGCCGATACATCATTACGGAAGCGCTGATCGAAATAAAAAAACGGCGAGTTATCTGGCCTGGGGGAAGAAAAAGGTCGCCGTTGAAGGAGAGATAAATCCAAAGGCCCATTATGAGTACGGCGTGCAATGCATGGAGGCCGGTAAACACGCCGAGGCTGTAATGGCTTTTAAAAAGGCCCTCGAGCTTGACCCTGGATTTCCTTTAGTACACGGGCTCATGGGGGCCAGCCTAGTCCGATTGGGTCGCTATGGTGAGGCTGTAGATGTCCTGAAAAAGGCTGTAGCAAAAGAACCCAAAAATGCCGGCGCCCATAACAATTTAGGGTCGGCTTACTACGAGTTAGGGAACTGGGGTAATGCGGCGAGACATTTTGAACAAGCGATCCGGTTAAATCCTGGCTACGCGGCGGCTTATAAAAACCTCGGTATGGCCCGTGTCCATTTGGGCGATTTGGCTGCGGCCAGGGAGGCGTTTAAGAAGGCATTAGAACTGAATCCCTCTATGAAAGAGGCCCAGCGAGCTTCGCTCGCAATCTCAAATCTCAAATCTCAAATCTCAAATTCTCCTACTCTTTCTCTTTGCATGATTGTCAAGGACGAGGAAAAGAACCTGCCTTCCTGTCTTGAATCGGTAAGGGATGTCGTGGACGAGATTATTATTGTCGATACCGGTTCAAAAGACCGGACGGTGGAGGTGGCAAGAAGTTTTGGGGCAGGGGTGTATCATTTCCCGTGGAACGGTGATTTTTCCGCCGCCCGTAATGAATCTATCCGCCATGCTACTGGTGATTACATCTTGTATTTGGATGCGGATGAGAAAATTACCGAAGAAACCCTCCTACAATTAAAAAACTTAAAAAGGAGATTTTCCGCAAAGAAAGATGAGGCTTATATTCTTAAATATTACTGTCCGATCGACGGCTGTTTCGACGACGAGATTCAGTACCGGCTGCGCATTTTCCCCAACTTACCTGGTGTGTATTTTGAGAGGGAAATACACGAGGATGTCAGTTTTAGCCTGGGACGTTTAGGTATAAGACAGGTATATACTGAAGTTACTATATGGCATGAGGGATACCGCACCGAAGAACTCAACCGCAAAAAATTAAGAAGGAATATTGAGATCCTGGAGTCACGACTGGAAGCTGATCCGGAAGATATGCTTTCCTGTTTTTATGCGGCTAATACCTATCACGGTCTGGGTGAACTGGACAAGGCCATAAACAGTCTGTCAAGGGTTGTTAAAAATACGTCTCCGGAAGTAAGAAATACGCCGTGGTATCCTTATGCCTTTGTCAAGCTTGCCCAATACTGTAAGGAGGAGGGGAGATTTAAGGAGGCTGAAGAAATATATAAAGATTTAGCCGAGTCTTATCCGAACCTGGGAGTGGGGAGATTTTTTTACGGCGAATTTTTATTTGAACAGGGCCGACTGGTTGAGGCTTTAAGACACTTGGAAGTAGCACATAAAAGAGGTATCCAGGTGGCTGTTTATCCCCTGCCTGTACAAAAAATCAATTTTCTTATCCATTTTTATTTGGGTGAATGTTATCTGCAAGCCCGCCATTTTGATACCGCAGTATCCCACCTTATGGAGTGTCTGGTTATTAACCCGGAGGTGATAGATGTATATTTGAAGTTGGGTTTTATTTATGCCGCTACTTCAAAGATGGAGAAATGCGCATCTCAATGCGAACAAGCGCTCAGGCTGCTTCACATGTCGCTGAATGCTTGTTCATTTTCGACTGGAAACCTAATTCCCCCTCCCCCTTTGATGGGGGAGGGTCAGGGTGGGGGTGGCCCCCTCCCCTTAATCCCCTCCCGCCCCTCCGCCTTGGCGGACCTTGCGCGGCTCTATAATGAGATCGGCTTAGAGTTAAAGCGGCATGGCAAACTTCAAACGGCGCTGTTGGCCTTTAAGGTCGTGCTGGTCCTGACAAAAATGAGTACTGAGTGATGAATTGTAAAATTCTCATCTTTGAAGTCGAAAATGGTATGCTGGGGCAGAGCTGTGCATGGGGATTTGAATCACTCGGACATACAACAAAGAGGGTTACTTTTGAAGTCGATAAGAAGTCGCACTACCAATTGCAATATGACTTAAAGAACCTGACAAGGGAAATCCTGATTTTTGCCCCCGATTTCGTTCTTACCCTCAATTTCCGCGGTTTTGACGTAGATGGCCGTCTCCTGTACATATTTCATCGCCTTTCTATCCCTGTCCTGGTCTGGTTTGTAGATAATCCCTTTGCTCTCACAGATTGGGACAAATACCGTTTTACTGATCGTTTTGTAAAGCTGATATTTGACTGTTACTATGCCGATAGACTTAAGGAAAACGGCATTCCTCACGTTTATCATCTTCCATTAGGGACTGACACACGGTATTTTCAGAGGCTGGATTTGTCGCCGGAAGAACGGGCCAAGTATAGCGCCGAAGTATGTTTTGTGGGGAAGTTAGACAGTGAGAAGGCGAGGCTCCTACGCCAGGGACTACGGGAAAGGTGGCCTGCTATGCCGCCAGGAGTGATGGAGATCATAGAAGAGGCCATCCGTATCCAGGCCGATAATCCGAAGATTAATGCAAGGGAGGCGTTAAATAAGGCGCTAAATTCTTACAAATCCTCTGAAAACCTCCCCTTCTATCTTGAAAATCCCCCCTTACCCCCCTTTGAGAAAGGGGGGAATTCATTAAGCTGCCCCTCGCTAAAGGGTGGTCCATTAAGCCCCCCTTTGCAAAAAGGGGGATACCCGTTAAATCCCCCTCCGTGGAAAGACGGGGTCCCATTAAATCCCCCTTTGGAAAAGGGGGATACAGGGGGATTTTTAGGTGAAAGTACGTTCAGGACAGGGCATGGTATCCCCTTCCCCGATGATGAAACTGAGCGGTTGGCCGGGATAATTGTGGAATTTGAGGCCTCGATCCATTACAGAGCCAGCCTGATAGGCAGGCTTAAGGCTTATGATGTGGCTGTTTACGGCGAAGATGACTGGCGGGAGGCTCTTGACTTCATCCATCTTCGCGGTGTTGTGCCTTACGGGCCTGAACTGGCCAAAATATATAATGCATCTGCAATCAACCTTAATATCTCCCGCATCCAGCTTAAGTCATCGGTCAACCAGCGCGTTTTTGACGTCCCGGTCTGTCAGGCCTTTCTCATTACCGATTACCGGGAGGAGCTCGGTGACTATTTCGAGATAGGTAAGGAAGTCATCTGCTACCGGCAGCCGGATGAACTTTCGGGCCTAATTCAATATTATCTTGATCATTCGGAGGAACGGGAAAGGATCGCCCAGGCCGGGTATGAGCGTGTGATAAGGGAACACACCTATATACATCGGATGGGACGGGTGATAGAGATTTTTAATAGGTTTGTGCGAGATGGACTCCAGCAGGCGTTTAGTAGATGGGAAGATAAGGTAGCTGACGAAATGCTCGGTCAGATATTTAATGAATTAAGTAGAGACTTATTGAAGGGATGCAATATTGAGGAAGCCGGTTTGGTACTGGAGAGGGCGGTTGAGCTCTACCCGTACGATGAGTCTTTTATCTGTAACTTGGCACTGGTTAAGAACCGGCAGGGTGGAGTGGAGGCAGCAGAGAAACTATACCTTCAGGCCTTAAGCCGAAATCCTGACCTTGTGCCGGCCCTGGTCAACCTCGGACATCTTTATTTGCGGCAAGGTGAACTGGAAAAGGCGGAACATGTATTTAGACGGGCCATAGATGGGTCAGAAGCAAATCCCCCCTTACCCCCCTTTATTAAGGGGGGGAATTCATTAAGCTGCCCCTCGCTAAAGGGTGGTCCATTAAGTCCCTCTTTGCAAAAAGGGGGATATCCGTTAAATCCCCCTCTGGGGAAAGACGGGGTCCCATCAATTCCCCCTTTGAAAAAGGGGGATACAGGGGGATTTTTATATGAAAAAGGTGACTTAGTCGATATCCATGCCGCCCTCGGATTTGTCTGCGCCAGGCAGAATAAGATAGAGGCGTGTCTGGCTGAGGCAGTATGGCTTTCAGGGTGGCTGGGATTTTCCGGCGAGATAGTGTTGAATGACTTGCAGGATCTCGGCGGGTTATTCGATGCGATTTCAGCAGAGTTTAGGAGAAAGAAACGAATGGCTGAGGCCGATTTGACCAGAAAGACGGCAAAAAAATTAAAGTCTCTGGCCTATCATCCCGATAAAGTAACCAAACAGGCAATATAAATATACGGTGAGAAGGAGGTGATGGGTACAAATACCATGGGCTGACGGGTTGAGGCCTTTATATTCGACCCAAAATGGCAAGGATGCCAAAGCAGCCGGAAGCTCAAAGCTGAAGGCAAAACATGCGTTAGTCACTAATGACCAATGACCAGTGACTAATGACCAAAAAATCAAGGAGGATTAAACCATGGGACTTAGAATTGTCAACAACATTGCTGCGCTTAATGCGCACCGCTGGTTGGGGATAGCCGATACCGGCATGGCCAAATCGCTGGAGAGGCTGTCTTCCGGCTATCGCATCAACCGTGCTGCCGATGACGCAGCCGGTCTCGCCATTTCTTCTACTTTGCGGGCCCATATAACCAGTTACCGCAAGGCCTCAGAGAATGCCTCCCAGGCCAATGCCATGGTGCAGGTGGCGGAAGGGGCTATGAATGAGGTCAACAACATCTTGACCCGTCTCAAAGAACTGGCTACACAGGCCTCTTCAGCCAACACCAGCTCGACCGACCGTACCAAGCTGGATAACGAATCCGATGCACTTATGGCGGAAATTGACCGTATTGCCAATTCGACCAAGTATGGCACGACAACCCTGATAAATGGTAATTTCGGGGCCGCAGCTAGTATAGGTTCCCAGGACCTTTCGACCTACGGTATTGCCAGTGCATCCAAGATCGACGTCTCCGGGATCGTGGATACCTCAAAGACCTATACGATTTATGATGCTACCGGCACAGCCATAAGTATGTATGACGGGACTAACACGCAGATTATTTATGCCTCTGGAACCGGGGCCCAGACGCTCAATTTCTCAAACTTTGGGGTCAAGATAACCCTGGATAGTACCTATAGCAGCAGTATTGAACTGAACGCAGCGTACTTCACAGTCCAGAACACTACGCAGAGCTTCCAGATCGGGACGGCAAACAATGCCAATGACCGTATAGCCGTCGCCATGGATAATATGCAGACCATAAAACTGAACAATGGTACCACACTGACCGTTGACCTGACTTCTGTGGATGGTGCCAGAAGCGCCCTCGATAACATTGAGACGGCCATCAGCTACGTGGCGGAGAAGAGGGGCAACCTCGGCGCCTACCAGAACCGCCTGGGATTTGCCGTGGCCAACCTGTCCATCACCATTGAGAATATGACAGCGGCCGAATCGGTCATCCGCGACGTGGATATGGCGGCAGAGATGACGAGCTTCACCAAGAACCAAATCCTGGTGCAGTCATCTACGGCCATGCTGGCTCAGGCCAATATGTCGCCACAGTCTGTTTTGAGCCTGATGGGGGGTTAAGATTTATGACAACCCGTCCGTAATGTGAGGTAAGGTGGGGAGAAGAGATGGATTTCTTCTCCCCCCTCTCTGGCAAAAGGGATGTGATAGCTGTGGAAATAAGCGGCATAAATAGTCAAGTCTTTACCCTGAAAGAGGAGACCATCCCATCTCCGCTCAAAAAAAATGTCCCGGGTGCCGAGGAAAAGACCAGAGCAGGAGACGTCCAAGCCGCTGATATAGTTAATATCTCTGAGGAAGGAAGGCAAAAAAATAAGCTCCAGGCCAGACAGTCTATGGAGCCTCTGGGTGCACAAGATGCGATCAGTAAGTCGATAGAATCTTTTCTTAAGACCCAGAATTGGGGCTTAAACTTCTCGGTACATAAGGAGACGGGGCAGGTAGTTACTCAAATCGTGGATAACGAGACGAAGAAGGTATTAAAGAAGATACCACCTGAGGAGATGCTCAATCTGGCAGTAAAGATGCGGGAGCTGAGAGAAGAGCTTGTGCGGGAAGAAGAGAAGCAAGAGAGCTGAAAACTCAAGGCTCAAAGCTGAAAGCCGGTGGCTGATAGTCCCGTAGGACAGGCGTCTCGTTCGCCCCGGCGAATCTGCCGGAGGCACGACCTGTCGAAAAGCTGAGACTGACGGCTTAAGTAAGGGTAAGGGGTTGCAGGCAAATGGCAAGCAGTAATTTTATAAGCGGGTTGGTCTCCAACCTGGACTGGGGGACTATAGTCGATCAGTTGATGCAGGTTTCCCACAAACGGGTTGATACATTAACCGCAAGACAGACTGATTATCAGGATAAGCTTTCGGCCTGGCAGTCGCTGAACACAAAGCTCCTCTCTCTTAAAACCGCTTCCGATACGCTGAGAGAGAACGATTCCTTTAATGTCTTTACTACGTCACTCACCTCTTCTTCAACTACAAGCGCCAGTTCGCTATTAAGCGTCTCCACTACCGCCACGGCCACTCCGGGTACACATACTATCGAGATGACATCTACTTCTACCAAGGCCCAGGCCCGGCAGCTTTCCTCAAAAAGTTTTACCTCCAAGACTACGGCCCTGGGCTATTCTGGAGAATTCGTCATTAACGGACGCGCTATCAATGTGGCCGATACAGATACCCTGGAGACCTTGCGTGACAAGGTCAATAATGCCAACTCCGGCACCAGCGCCACCGGTGTCACCGCTACTATCCTTTCTGTATCCAGCACGGATAACCGGCTGGTTTTGACCAGTGATGCCACCGGGGCGGATGTCTTTAATATCGCCGATGCCAGCAGCAGCACTTCGAATATTCTGCAGAGCCTGGGGATTACCGATAGCACTGTCTCCGTAAAGCATGTAGTCAGCAACGGTGCCCTGAGCGACAAATTCAGCAGCAGTACCACGGCAGTGGGTTCGCTGTTGGGGCTGACCAGTGCCCAGACCGGGGCGGTGACCATAAGCGGTACAGGCGTGACTATTAACCTGGCTACCCAGTCTCTGACTGATATACGTGATGCCATGAACACGGCCGGCCTTACGGCCTCTATCGTCACAACTACCGAAGACGGGGTCACGAAATATCAACTCAAGGTAAATGAAACTCTGAGTGCAAATTACACCGACGCGAATAATGTCCTTGAGACCTTGGGTATCCTGGTGGGGGGCCAATCCAGTGTGGCAGAGGTGCTGACTTCCGATACCTCAAACACCAAGACTACTGCGGCTGGAGGAGGTTACATCGCCGCGGCCACAAAATGGGGAGAGATCAACACCGGCAGTGACGCCAATAATATTGTGAACGGGGATACGATTACTATTACCGGTACCAAGCGTGACGGTACGGCGGCCTCGGGCACTTACACTATAACCGACAAGACAGTGGACACGGTACAAGGTCTCCTTACGGCCATTGAAACCGCTTTAGGGCTGAGCGCCGGCTCTGCAACCGTGACCGCTGACGGCAAGATAAAGGTTACAGACAATACATCTGGTGACAGCCAGTTAACCCTTAGCCTGATTTGCAACAACCAAGGCAATGGCACCCTTAATTTAGGTACCATCACTGCTACTACCCAGGGCTATAGTATGCAGACCGTGGCCGGGCAGGATGCCTGGATAAAGATAGATGGCGTAATCGTAACCCGGAGTTCAAATACGATTGATGATGTTATCCCTGGCGTCACCCTTGATCTGCTCAAGATGGAATCCGGGACGACCCTCACCTTAAACATCAGTCGGGATACGGAGACCATTACCTCTAATGTAGAGGATTTTATTGCCAAGTACAACGACGTAAATACTTTTATTAACGAGCAGTTCACCTATAATACGGAGACGGAGGAGGCCGGCGTCTTGATGGGCGATGCCTCGCTCTCTACCATCCAGGCCTCTGTCAAGGCTATTATTGCCGGCGAGATACTCGGTCTGCCGGCAGACATAGATGCCCTTTCCAACATCGGCATAACCTCGGACAAGACGGGCACCCTGTCCCTTGATTCCACGACCTGGGAAGAGAACTTGGCCGACGACTTTAATGCTGTAAAACGCATCTTTATCAGCGAAGGGACGACTACCGACGGCGACGTGGTCTATATGGCCTCGACTGAAAATACCAAGGCCGGGACCTACGATATAAATATTACTACGGCGGCCGCCCAGGCCACGGTGACCGGCGCCACAGACCTGAGCGGTGGTTTAGCCGGGGCCGAGGTTATGACCATAACCGATACCTATACGGGACGGGTGGCCACTGTATCACTTAGCTCCGGCTGGACTACGGATACCATTGTCAATGCCATCAATTCAGAACTGACTACGGAATATACACAGATCATCGCTGGGGATGTTAAGAATACCACTGATGCGGGGGGAACCACTCCTATTACCAGCTCTACTACCTGGAATCAGATTTACAGCGGGGGTGTGGCGGCCAATCTGCAAAATAACGATGTCATCAGCTTCAGCGGTACCAAGAAGAACGGCCTTACGGTCTCCGGCAGCTATACGATTTCTGATGTCTCCACGGATACCGTGCAGGGACTCCTCTCCGCCATTGAAAATGCCTTTGGGAATGAAGTGGATGCCACAATAAATACCAATGGTTATATAACAGTGACGGACACTTCAGCCGGTGACAGCCAACTCTCTTTAACTATTACCGAACCAGCCACCCGGAATCTGAATTTCGGCACTCTTTCTACCGCCAATTCGGGCGGGGTGGTCGGCCGTTATGCCATGTCTATTACTGCCTCTAACAGCAGTAATTATCTAAAGCTTACGCATGGTTCGTATGGCAGCGCCTACGGCTTTACCGTTTCGCAGACAGTAAATAATACGGGCATCACTGATGACAGTTATGCGGGTGTTAATGTGGCGGGTACGATCAATGGCGAGGCCGCTACCGGTAATGGTCAGATACTTACCGGCGATTCCGGTAATGCCAATACGGACGGCCTGGCTATCAAAGTCACCCTCACGGCGGCGCAGCTCGCTTCCCAGGGAAGCGCCCAGGGCAGCGTCAAGCTTACCCTCGGGGTGAGCGAGCAGATGTACCAGAAGCTGGATTACCTTACCGATACCTATGACGGCTATATAGACGTCCGCACAGATGGCATCCAGGACGTTATTGACGACCTTCAGAGCCAGATCGATGCCATGGAAAAGCGTTTGGAGAAGGAGAGGGAAACACTGACCAACCAGTTCATTGCCATGGAAAATTCTCTGGCGGCGTTAAAGACCATCAGCAATTGGCTGTCGAGTCAGTTAAATAGTCTTTATTAGGCGAAAATAAAAAGAGAGGGGTACAATCTTTATGCAATATGCAAGGGGTATTAACAGCTATAAAAGAACGCAGGTAGAGACGGCTGACCAGAAGGCATTGATCCTTATGTGTTATGACGAGGCCATAAAGTCACTCCGATCAGGAAGGGAGTGTTATTTAAAGGGGGAGTTTGAAGAAAAGGCCCGTCAATTCAGCCGGGCCCAGGATTTTATCTCTGAACTGCTGAGTTCTTTAAATATGGAGGAGGGTGGCGAGATAGCCGGGAACCTTAGGGCATTATACAATTTTTTCTTAAAACATATTCTCGAGGCAGACATCAAACGGGACTTGAAGGCTATTGATGGCATTATAAATATGCTCTCGGATCTGAGATCCGCCTGGGCGCAGCTCGATATGAGATCCCAGGTTGGGTCCCGGCCTGAGGAAGTAACCGGTGAGGCCAGGGAATTTAGTGTGGGGGCCTGATATGAACAGAATACAGAATACAGAAGACAGAAGACAGAAGATAGAGGCGAGCGTAGAAGAACTACTAAAGGAGAAACAGGTTCTTTGCCTTGAGTTAAAGGAGAATATGCAGGCCTTTAAAGAGGCCCTTCAGGCTGGAGACGCGGGACGCTTAGCAACTATTACCAGACAGAGAGACAAGTTTATGAAGGCCATAGATGCCCTTGACCGCCAACTTTCCTTTGCCGGATTACGCCCGGCATCCAGTCAGTGTGAGACACCCATGTCTCAGAGAGGCCCAAACGACAAAGAAAATAATCCCCCCGCCCCCCCCTTTAGTAAAGGGGGGATGGGGGGATTTTCAGATGAAAAGAGGAACAACCTTGTCCAAGAGTGGATCGATAAATTGAAACTTACATTAAAAAAGATATTCATCATCCATGAGGAATGCCTGGCCTATGCTGAGGCGCGTTCCCGGGAGCTTCAGCAGCAGATTTTGTGCCTTAAACGTGAGACACAAGCGGTTAGGGGTTATGCGCCTCGAAAAAAAATATCCCCCCGCTTTATAGATACGGCGGAGTAATGTTCGTATCCGTTCACCGTTATCAGTTCACTGTCGTCCGTGAAAAGCAGGAAAACGTCTTTTTCGGTGAACGGTAAACTGGATTACCGATAAAACTCTCGATAATGACAATATTGGAAAGCCTGTTGCAAGATTCTTATGATCGGATTGTCGTCATTCCGACGAACCCCGGATCGGGGTCCGGGGCAGGTGCCGGAATCCAGCGACTCCGACCAGATTAAGACACTCCTGGACACCGGTTTTCACCGGTGTGACGACTTTTGCAAGAGCCTCTGGAGTTTTGCAAAAGTCTCCCCTGTTACCTAAATATTCCCTCAACATATTTAAGTTTCCTGTCTTTTTTGACGATAAGCCAAAAAAAAATCTGTGTTTTTACCGGAGAGTTCCAATAGTTACAGAGTTGCAGATAACTACTCAGGTTCAAAGTTCCAAGGTTCACGGTTCGAGGTTGGCTATAGTGAACATCAAAAGAAAATAGTCATTGCGAGGAGCGAAGCGACGTGGCAATCTCCTGAGATTGCTTCGCTAACACTCGCAATGACGCCCGGCATATGACAGCTTACTAAAGACGTTCACTATACTTTGAACTTTTTGTATCAATTTAGCTGTTTGAAAAAGCATTTTAAAATCCCTCCCAACCTCCCTTTTCCAAAGGGAGGAGAGACGTTTCCCCCTTTGAAAAAGGGGGATTAAGGGGGATTTTTGAGGCGCCGCTTTCTGGACGACCAGCTTTTTTCAAGCAGCTAAAGTGTTACGAACTTTTTATATTTGCGTATCGCAAGAACCGGATAAACTCTGCATTCATCGCTCTCTAACCGTGAACCGTGAACCTGACAACCCGAGTAGTTACAGGTGCAGAAGTTAAAAGAGCTACAAATACCTCAGTTTTTCAATTTTGGAAGAACCTGGACATGAATGGAAATACTGACAGAACTATCCATATCCTAATTGTTGAGGACGAAAAGAACATCGGTGACCTGCTAAGGGAGAGCCTGGCGGCTGACGACCGTGGCATAAAGGTTTCATATAATGGGGCGGAGGCCATTCGCGAGCTTAAACGGAAGAAGTATGACCTGGTGATAACGGATATTATGCTACCCGGCGCGAGCGGAATAGATGTTCTTCGCGAGGCCAAGACCCTTTATCCTCACAGCATAGTCATTATCATTACCGGCTACGCCTCCCTGGAGACGGCCATAGAAGCGGTCAGGGAAGGGGCCTACGACTACCTGCGCAAGCCATTTCGTCTGGACGAAATAAAGATAGCGGTTAACAATGCCTGCGAAAAGATAAGCCTTATGAGGGAGAACAGTCTTTTAATGCATAACCTGAAACAGGCGTATGACGAGTTAAAAAGATTTAACGAGGCCGAGGAGAGACAGACCAAGGCTGACGGGGCGAATATCGGAAGATCTGAGCTAAGATCAAATTCTTTGGACATATTCCCCCGGCATGTTATTCCGCCTTCATATTTTGAGGGGGAGGAGGGGATCAACAAGATTCTGACCGATCTGGAGAGGATTGTTCGCCTGAAGAATGCCGGCTTATTGGATGAAGACGAGTTTAGCCTTTGTAAGAAACTGCTGCTTGAGATGGTCAAGTAAGTGATGAGTGATGAGTAAAGAAGAATTCAGGAGACAGAATACAGGGGGATAGAAAACATTCTGAATTCTGGCCAATGACTAATGACTATTGACCAGTGACCAATAAATAGCTCTGATTAGAAAGGTACACTATGGACAAACCTTTAAATGTGATGGTAGTCGACGACGATGCAATCATCTGCGAGACGCTGCAAGAGTTTTTTCTTGCCCTGGGTGATTATGAGGTATTTACGGCTCACGATGGTTATGCGGCATTTGATTTACTGAATAAAGTAGAGATAGACTGCATTTTTGTTGATTTCATGATGCCGGGCATGAGCGGGTTACAGTTCCTGGAGAAGGTGAAGACACATGACAAGTCCATTCTGGTCGTAATTATGACCGGCTATCCTTCCTATGACACCATCATTGAGGCTATGCGCAAAGGCGCCTCAGACTTTTTAACCAAGCCGTTTAAATTAGACGAGATAAGAATAGCCTTAGAGAGGCTGGCCCGAGAGCGGTCCATCCTAAGAGAAAATATATTCTTAAGCGAGGAACTCAAAGAGAAAAAGGCCCTGGAGGAGCTTAATAAACGATTAGAGAAGAAGATCAGAGAGCAGTCTATACTCTTTATGATCGGTGATACCCTGAGCAAGGTTCATCGCACCGAGGAGCTTTATCAAAAAATAGTTGAGATGGCCTGCCAACTGGTGGACGCCGAAAGATCATTTTTTATGTTGGCCGATATGGAGAAGGGAGATATGGTGCTCATTGCTGCCCGGGATATTGATAAAGAGGAATATGTCGGTCGATGGGCGGCCCCATTAAAAGACAATATGATTGGGCAGGTTATCTTAGACGGCGTGCCCTTGATTTTAAAGGACATCCAGAAACATAGCGTTCCGGGGCTGGATTTTTTGCCTCAGGACATGAAGGGGGCGCTTATTACTATTCCATTTAAAATCCGCAATGAAACCTTTGGTGCTTTAACCGTGCTCGGGAAGAAAAGGGGTGGCGTTTTTTCTGAGGAAGACCTTTTCATCCTCTTTTTGCTGGCAGAAAAGTCATCCTTGACCGTAGAAAATTTAATCCTGTATGAGAGTGTGATGTTGAACCTCCACGCCACATTAAGGGCGCTGGTCAGCACGCTGGAGGCAAAAGATCCCTATACCAGAAGTCATTCGGGACGGGTAACCGCTTATGCCATAAAAATAGCCAGGGCAATGGAACTTAAGCAGGAAGAGATCGATTCTATAGCCTTTGCCGGCTATCTGCACGATATAGGAAAAATAGGCATCCGGGATGATATCCTCTTAAAGCCGGGTAAGCTTTTGGCGCGGGAATATGATATTATAAAAAAGCACCCGGTTATCGGCGAGAATATAGTTAAACACCTCGGTCTCCTGCCTAAGGAGAAGGCCATCATCCGGCACCACCATGAGCGATGGGATGGCAAGGGATATCCAGACGGGCTTAAGGGAGAAGATATACCGTTGCTTTCCCGGATACTGGCGGTGGCGGATGCTTATGACGCCTTGACTTCCAATCGTCCTTACCGTAAGGCCAAAAACCGGGGCGAGGCTATCAGGATATTGCAAGAAAACAGCTTTATCCAGTTTGATGGCCAGTGTGTGGATATCTTGGTTGGGATTTTGGAGGAGGAGGGCAGGACCAAAGAAATTAAAAAGGGATCTAAGCACCAGCACATGTCAATGGCTTGACGGTATGTTGATTTTTACCACAGAGTTCATAGCGCGGCATAGCCGTAACCAAAGAAGTTCACGGTTCCGAGTTCCACGTTCACGGTTTTTTAACCCTGAACTGTGAACTTTGAGTCCCGTAGGGTGGGCTTTGCCCACCAAAGGAAATGCCAAATTATCGCTGTACTTAAGGCCTTAGCCTTTTATAAAACCCTGAAGGGTTAACTCCAGCGGTGGTTACGTATTAATTAGTGTCCATCCGAAAACCTCGGTTTTCTGGACGGAGCGGTCAGCAGTCAGTTGTCAGCGTTCAGCTTAAGATGTTGTTTGTCTTGTTTTTTGCTGACGGCTGAAAGCTGATCGCTGAGAGCTTTTATTCGAAACCAATTATTTGGCATAATAAGTGCAATAAAGGCCTCGTATGGGGAGGGTGAATCTCTGATGGACGAAAGAGAGCATATAGAAAAGCGAGAATTCGCCCGCGCCAGGGTCAGTCTGCCTGTTCAATACAGTATTTTTGACCTAGAAGAATATAATAAGTTACAGGAAAAGAGAAAGGCTGAGCCCCGGGTCTGCCGGCACAATCTTTTGGCCGTTACATTCCCCCCTACGCCAATTTCCCGCCGCGAAGAGACCGATTATGATATAAGGGAGCGTTTGGAGATCATCAACAATAAATTGGATTACTTGATAGGTCTTATTATAGGTGGTGTGCCAAAGAAGGAATATAAATACAGGGATGTGGTGGTGGAGTTAAGCGGCGCAGGATTGAGGATTATGACCTGCCGGCTGATTTCCCCGGGAATGTATTTGGATGTCTGTCTTATAGTGCCCTTTTTTCCCTATTTTATCGATGACATTTATGGACAGGTCAAACGGGTAATCTCCGTACAGGAGGGGAATTCCCCTGAAAAGGCCTATGAAGTGGCCGTAGAATTTATCGAGATAGAAGATAGCGTCAGAGAGAAATTGATTCAATTAACGTTTGAAAAACAAAGGGAGCTTTTACGGAGCAGGAGGGAAGGGAAATGATTTTGTTTTTAACCTCTCAAGGTGATAAAATAGGGTAAAAGAACAGAGCAGGTATACGGCCTTGAAAGATAAATTGATACAGGAATTGATCCGCCAGCATTATATGTCCGGTATCGGTCGTTTAATGAAGGGTGTGGCCCACAACATGAATGGTCCCCTCCAGGTTCTATCCATTCAAGTTGAACTCTTGAAAAAACTAATGGCTGAAGAGGGGAAGATTTTAGCTGACTTAGGCGCATTATCTTTCTTTCCCGGCGAGGGTGGAAAACTTCTGAAGGATCTTGAGAGTAAGCAGGGAATATGTGCCAGGAAGATCGGACAACTGGAAGGGGAGTTGGACCGGCTGCATAGCATGACGGACTTTATTGTTAGCCGGTGCAGCTCAGGTGAAGAGAACAATACCAGTATGGTGGACCTCAATGAGGTAATAAAGGATGAGATCATTTTCCTGCATGCAGACCTTTTTTTTAAGCATAAGGTCGAGAAGACGCTGAAGTTAAAGGAATCCTTGCCGCTGATCTCCGCCCGGTATCCGGACCTGAGCCAGGCCTTGAATCATATTCTCCAAAACGCAATAGAAGCAGTTATTGACGCAGAGGAACGAGAAATCATCGTTGAAACCGGTCTGAATGGTAGCAGTGTCTTTGTTTCTGTACAGGATACAGGTTGCGGGATACCTCCTTCAGTAAAAGAGAAGCTTTTTACTCCGTTTTATACTACTAAACCCCATCCCCATCCCGGACTCGGTTTATTCCTGACCAAGAAGATATTGGAACCGTTGAGAGCAGAGTTTAAGGTCGAAAGTGAGCCGGGGATGACCCGTGTGGCGGTGTTTTTCCCTTACAAGAAGAAGGAGAAGCGGTAAATGAAGTTTGCAAATGAGAAAACCATGGATGAGTTGGTACGGCAGATTGGTCAATACGTTGCCGAGACCCTGGAGCCTACCTTTCGCGCTACACTGGAGACAGAGATAGGTAAGGCGCTGGACCGGGCTATAAATGAAGGCCGGTTCTACAAATACATGAGTGAGGAATTTCAACAAGGGATAACCGGACTGTTCAAGGAAATATCCGACTTCAAGAAGGCAGCCGTTCAAACCGGAGTTTCCTGTCCCCCGGATACCCAGGAAAAGGCTGAGCAGATGCTGTCAGAGGCCTCCACCCAGTTGGCTTATATCTTTAAATCTACAGAGGAAGCGGCCACTAAGATTTTGGACATTATAGAGAAGAATATGGGGGTTCAGGAAAGGATGTCGGCTCTCCTGGAAAAAGAAGGGGCAAAGGGTTCCGACAATGGTTTTGTTGACGAGCTTAAGGCTATAACTAGAGGGATACAAAATGACTATGTAGAGATTATGACCACCTTAAGCTTCCAGGATCTTACCGGGCAACGCATCAAAAAGCTTGTAGGGTTTTTATCATTTATTGAAAACGAAGTGCTGCGCCTGTTGATCTCAACTGGGATGAAGATAAAGGAGAAAGAGGCCTATCCGGATAAGGATGCAGAGCAGATCATTTCTGAGGCCGAAGCCAGGACGGATATCACTTTAAAAGGACCGCAAGACGGGACAAGCCAGGCGGATATAGATAAGTTATTGGCTGACCTGGGTCTTTAGGTGAATTTTAATCTTGACCGGAGATATTTACAGTCAGATCAAATCCTCGGGATACTTACCACCACTTCCTCAGGTTGTGGCCGAACTCATGCAGGCCACCCTGAGTGATAAGACTTCTATAAGCGATATAGCCAAAATAATCCAGAAAGATCCCTCCCTTACCGGTTATGTGCTAAAGGTCGTAAATTCTCCCTTCTATGGTCTGAGCAGGAAGGTTACCACACCTTCTCAGGCCATCGTGATCCTGGGGCTCAGGGCTATTCAGAATATCAGCCTGACCGCTTCTGTTTTCCAGACATTTCATGGGGTGAAAACAAAAGGCGCCTTTAGTGTCGAACGGTTCTGGTGGCATTCCCTGGCCTGTGCCCTGACCAACAAGCATCTATCCGAAGAGATCGGTTATGACAACAGCGAAGAGGCCTTTGTGGCCGGACTGCTGCATGATATCGGCAAGCTGGTTTTCTATATGAACTTTAGCAGTGATTATGGAATAGTAGTCAAGAAACATCAAGAAGGAGCGGACCTGATTGTAACGGAAAAGAGCTTTTTTGGAACCGATCATGCGGACTTGGGCGGATGGCTTCTGGATTCGTGGAATCTCCAGCCATTCCTGGCGGATGCGGTCCGTTATCACCATCAGCCTTCTAAGAGGATAGTAACCGCATTGCCCTTAGTCAAGATAACTTATCTGGCCAATATGTTATCTCATGCCATATTTGAGGCTGCTACTGGGGCTAGGCTTGGGGAAGAAGCAGAACTAGTGAGTAAATTACTGGGGGTTCCCCTAGGTTATATAGATAAATTAAGCGAAAAACTGGCCAAAGATATTGGAGAGCTTGCCGAGTGTATGGGTATCACGGTTGAGGCTCCCAGTCTTTTGCCCTCTCCGGCTATTAGTTACGGGCAGTTGGATGATCTTTCAGAGAAGAAACAGAAAGAGATATATGCGACCATTAAGGATGTCTCACTTCTATTGGGGATGTTAAGAGCGCTCCTCGAGGCCAAGGATCGGGAAGAGGCTATTGATATAATCTTTGAGGCCCTTTCTATCCTGTTTTCCTTTGAATCAGCCCTTCTCATGTTGGTGGATAATAATGGACACAAGTTGGCCGGCAAAAGGGCCTTCGGCACCAAACAGGACGACCTGGCTGAAAGGATAACCATTCAACTGGATAAAGATGGCAGTATCTGGCAGGAGGCTTTGACCTCAAAATGCATAGCCCACTCCAAGGAATTTTTCCGCAACCATTCATACACGATAATAGACGAACAGATCGGGAATCTCCTCAAGGCTAAAGATTTTATTGTTGTTCCGCTGGTACGCGCGGGAGAAATCTTCGGCGTGTTGGCTCTATGTGCGGGAAAATCATGGGATAAATCACAAGAGAGCTTACTGCAGGTGTTGTCCGTTCACGTGGCCAGTGCCTTAAAAACTCATAATCTCCGAGAGCGGTTATTTGAAGCCGACCACCTTAATAAAACTATAGTCTACCACGCTCCGATTGGCCTTATTTCCTTGGATAAGGACGGGAGGATTACGCGCTTTAACCCGATGGCTAAAAAAGTCTTTGAGATCCCGACCGCCAAGAGCATGACCGGTCTTAATATCTGCGATGTTTTCGATGTGCAGGCAGATATTCTTAAAGAAAGGTTTGCGTTGCTCCTTTCCGGGCGTTATCAGGAGATACCGCCCTTTGAATATCGTGCTCCATCCGGCAAAACCTACTGGTTATGCGGCAAGGGGATGCCTATAGAAGATCGGGACCGCCCTAGGGGTTTTCTGATCTTAATGGAAGATGTGACCGACCGCATCCGGGCCGAAGAGACTATGCAGAATTATGCAGCTTCCTTGGAGGAGCGGGTAAAAACAAAGAGCCGGGCCCTGGAGGAAAGTCAGGCCCAGCTCTTGCGTGCCGAGCGGCTTGCGGCTACCGGACGCCTCGCCCGCAGAGTGGCCCATGAAGTAAATAATCCGCTGGGTATAATACGCAATTATTTACAAATTATGAGCCTCAAGATGCCGGAAGACGATCCGAAGAAGGAATCAGTACGTATTATAGATGAAGAAATAAGTCGGATCGCTTCTATAATTCAGCAGTTAGTAGATTTTTCCCGGGCGGAGATGGTTAACCTCCAGCGGCTAGATATCAATAATCTTCTTCAGGACCTGGGCAAGATTATGCGGGAGGCTTACCAAGAGCAGGGCATTACTATGATTTTAGATTTGTCAGAGAGTCCGGCTTATGCTAATGTAGATACTGATAAGATCAAGCAGGTCTTTATCAACCTGATCAAGAATGCAGTGGAGGCCATGCCGGACGGCGGCGAGCTTAGATTGGCAACGCGCCTGCGGGAAAAAGACGGAAAGAATATAGTGGCCGTTGAGGTGACTGATACAGGAGTAGGTATCCCTGAGGATGTCAAAAAACATATATTTGAACCATTTTACAGCAGTAAAGAATTATCTAATTCTGGACTCGGTCTTTCAGTTTCTTATGGTATCATCAAGGCCTTAGGCGGGGATATTGCAGTGGAGAGCACCCTAGGGAGGGGCACAACCTTTACTGTTTTTCTGCCAGCGGGTTGATATATATGGGTTTTGATCGCACCACATACGGGATTATTACTCATGGAGGAGTAGACAGGCCCAATGCATAATATCTTGATTATTGATGACGAAAAAAGGATGCGTGACAGCCTCAAGGTACTTCTTTCGGGTGAAGGTTATGAGGTTGAAACCGCCGATAGTTGTCAGAGCGGCATAGAGTGTCTAAAGAAAGGCCTTTATGCCTTGGTGGTTACGGATTTGGTTACTCCCCGATTGACCGGCTTTGAGGTGATGGACTATGTGGCCGAACATTGTCCGGAAACCTTGGTTATTGCCATGACCGGTTACGCTTCTCTGGACTCGGCTGTAGAGGCTATGCGCAGAGGTGCCTATGACTATATAGTTAAACCTTTCAATTTTGACGTCATGAAGTTGACGGTGAAGCGGGCCATAGACCGGGTCAACCTTTCCCAGCGGGTCAGGAAAACCGAAGAAAAATATAAATTGCTCGTAGAAGAAATAAATGATGGCTACTTTGTCTTACAGGATAAGAAGTTGGTCTATGCAAACAAGACCTTTGCCAGCATGCTGGGTTATAAACCAGAGGATATAATAGGGCGCGATTTTACCCGTCTGCTGGGGTTAGAGGCTTATCCTAAGTTTGAGCAGTTGCTGTTAACTAATACTGAGGCATCTGCTCAAGAGGAATTTTATTTAAAAAGTAAGGAAGGGGTAGATGTCCCTGTAGAGATTCGGGTGACGCGGACTTATACGGATGACCAGCCTTCCCTGGTAGGACTATGCCGGGACATACGAGAAAGAAAGGCGTTATGGGATAAGATAATACGGTCGGAGAAGCTGGCCTCACTAGGGGGACTTATCGCCGGGATTGCCCATGAATTGAATAACAAGCTTACCCCGGTTCTGGCCTATGCTGAGCTGATGGGGGATTCTGCGCTGGATCCTCAGAACCGCCGCCGGATTGAGATTATCGCTAATTCGGCCATAGGAGCTAAAAAGATCGTAGAGTCGCTTCTCCTCTTCGCCCGTCAGGAAAAACCGCAGAGGAAGCGTATTGACATCAATGAAGTCATCCATAACGCCCTCAACTTGTTACAATATCAGTTTAAGAATGAAAGGATTGCCCTGAGACTGGATCTTAAACCTGATCTGCCGGATATCTTCGCCGATTTTCATCAGATGGAGCAGGTTTTTCTGAATATAATCAAAAATGCCTTTCAGGCCATGGATGGGACAGGCGGACAATTAACCATTTGTTCGCTGAGTGATGAGAAGGATATTACGGTAGAAATTTCAGACACAGGTATTGGCATCCCCCTGGAAATCCTGCCGATTATTTTTGATCCGTTTTTTACCACCAAGGCTGAAGGTAAGGGAACAGGTCTAGGATTAAGTCTTTGTCATGGCATCGTGCAGGAACATGGAGGCGAAATATCAGTAACCAGCGAGCCAGGCAAGACGACCTTTCAAGTTAAATTACCCTTAAATAGGCCCGAGGTTAACCACGGTCAAGATAGATATTCACTTAACGATAGTACGGGAAAAGAATCTCGTAAGACCATCCTGGTTATCGATGACGAGGAAAGCATTGCCCTTCTCTTGAGTGAACTGCTGGAAGGTAAATATGAGGTTGCGAGGGTGTCGAATGGTCACGAGGCATTGAAGGTGATGGCGGACAAGGAATTCGATTTAATTATATCGGATATTAAGATGCCCGGGATGGACGGCATGGAATTTTTTAAATGGATTGAGACGAACAAGCCGTTGTATAAAAGGAAAATAGTCTTTACCACAGGGGTTACATTTGACGCTGAGGTTCACGCCTTTCTGGAGGGCACAAAAAATCCCTATCTGACTAAACCCTTCAAGATTGCCCGGCTTATGGAGGTCGTAGAGGCGGCATTGGCCAGAGGTGAAGAATGAACTTATTGCGGTTCCTCCTCTTGGCCCGTTTTAGAACGTAGTATCACTATATCCACCCGTCTATTTTTAGACCGTCCGTCCTCGTTATCATTTAAGGCTATGGGGCGATATTCGCCGTAGCCGGCCGCTGAGAGTTTCCTGGGATCAAATGGATAACGGGTCAAGAAATGGCGGATAATCGATGTGGCGCGGGCAGTTGACAATTCCCAGTTCGAAGGGAATTGGGGCGTATTGATTGGTATGTTGTCCGTGTGTCCTTCGATACGAATCTGGTTGGGTGTCTTTAAAAGGATTTGGGCTATCTCATCAAGAATCGGTTTTACATCCTCGCGTATAGCGGCCTGGCCTATGTCAAAAAATACCTTGTCAGCGATGCTGATAACCATGCCCCGTTCGTTGAGGGAAATGCCGACGGACTGTTCTGATCCATCCCCTTTGGCCTCGAGGGATTTTTTAATCTCTTCAGCCGTCTCCTTCATGGCTGCCTCTTCGTAGCCGGCACCCTTATCGCTCACGAAACTGGGCTGAGCGGGGACGTTCGCTCCGGGCATTATACTCCGGCCCCCTCCGCTTATCTCCGACAGGGGGATAGTACCGAAGGCCCGCTGGATGGAGTCTACGACATAGCCCATCTTTGTCCCGTCCACGCGGGACGAGGCATACATGGTGACAAAAAAGGCAAATAAAAGCGTGATGAAGTCGGCGTATGATACCAGCCATCGTTCATGGTTGGCGTGTTCTTCGTGTTTTTTCTTTTTGCCCATAGTCTTATCTATCCTTTCTCACGTACGGCTTGGGGCAGCGGCTTTTCTTTAGCAGCCTCAGACAGGAAGGATTTAAGCCTTTCTTCAATAATGCGTGGATTCTCACCGATGGAGACGGCCACCACCCCTTCCAGCATCATTTCCTTGGTAATTATACCGTCCCGGTTTCTTAGTTTTAATTTATTGCCGATGGGAAGAAAAATCAGATTGGCCGAACCCACCCCATAGACAGTAGCCACGAAGGCACAGGCAATACCAGACCCCAGCTTGCTCGGGTCAGAGAGGTTCTCCATGACATGAATCAGCCCCAAGACCGCCCCTAAGATACCAATGGTTGGTGCATACCCGCCGGCTGATTCAAATATCTTGCCGGCTATAGCGCCATATTCTTCTGTATATTCTAATTCCGTTTCCATGGTCTCGCGAATAGACTTTGGCTCGATACCGTCAATAGCCAGCATGAGGGCCTTTTTTAGGAAAGGGTGCTCTATATCCTGGGCGTCTTTTTCCAGGGATAGGATCCCTTCTTTGCGGGCCTTATTCGCAAAACTGGTTATCTGGGCGATAATTTGATAAGGCTCCTCTTTCGGTTCGCTCAGGACGGTGCCGATACTTTTTATAGCGCCGATGATATCCTTAAGAGGGAAGCTGACAAATACAGCCCCAAATGTCCCCCCAAAAACAATGGCGGCCGCAGTGAACTGTGTGATGCTGTGCAGGGAACCGCCTTCCAGTATCTGCCCGCCGACTACGGCGCCTACGCCTAAGATTAAACCGACAATGGTTGCTATATCCATGTATTCTAATGACCGTTATTGTGTAAATTAGTTCCCATCCGGAAACCTGTATATCCCCTCCCCCTTTGACGGGGGAGGGCTAGGGTGGGGGTGAAAAAGATTGTGTAATTTCAGACTGTTCACCCTCCCCCTAACCCCCTCCCGTCGAGGGAGGAGGAGTTTTTGGGGGGCTTTTCGGATGGAAGCTAGTTAGTTATATTTCTGAAATGCCTCCATGTTGTCTCTTGTTATCGGCAGCATTAATCTAAAACTTTAGTCATTGAAGTCTGAAGATTTAGTTGAAAGTTGCCGAAAGGTTTTAAAAGGGGTCTAAAGGGAGATGGAACTCATCATTACTAATCGGCAAGGTTTCCAGGGCATAGGAGGTGATGATTTTGGACGGCAAGGATGATGTGTGGGAGATAGACCTGGAAGGCGCTACGGAAGAGAGCAATGAACTCGATCCCGCCGTCCTTAAGCTTATCTCCGAACAGATTGAACAATTACCCCCGTTTCCAATGGTAATTGAGCAGGTCTTGCGCGTGGTCGAGAATCCGCGCTCTTCCCTAGCGGACCTAACCAAGGTTATTTTGAATGACCCGTCACTGACTAGCATGATATTGAAGGTTATAAATTCTGCCTACTATGGATTTAACGGCAAAATATCAACGGTTTCGCATGCAGTAAGTCTTTTGGGATTAAATGAAGTAAAGAACCTGGCCTTGAGTTTGCCCATCAATGACACCCTCTTTACTAAAAACAGGTCTTTTGGTCTTGGCCAGGCTGACTTATGGGTGCACTCCGTAGGCGTGGGTATCTGTGGCCGTAAGATAGGAGAGAAGGTGCGCTATCCTGTCCCCGAAGAGGCTTTTGTAGCCGGTCTGCTGCACGATATTGGAAAAACCCTGTTAAATGATGTATTTCCGGATAGGTTTGACCAGGCGCTGCACAGGGCAGAGGAACAACAACGGCCACTCGTGGACATTGAACAGGAATTGTTAACTATTTCCCACGCTACAATTGGATCTTGGCTGGCCCAACATTGGAAGTTGCCGGAACCCCTGACCACTGCCATCCAGAATCATCATCAGCCTCTTACTACCATACCAGATGGGGATACCGGTATACATCTGGAAGCCATAATTTTTTTGGCTGATTTTTTGGCCAAATTTCTTTCGCTGGGGTTTAGTGGTGATAGATACCTCCCTCGAATAACACCGGGAATCTTTAAACATCTGGCCGTTACACCGGAAGATGTCATCTCTATTGCCGAGGATGTACAGAGGGATATTCAACCCACCTTACGGCCGTTTGGCTTGGAAATCGATTTGAAGCCGATTACTGCTGAAGACAAGACAAAGATGGCCGAGTTTTTTGCGCCCCTGGATTAGCCCGCCCTTCAATCCTTTTTCCTTGCTTTTTCGCCTAGGTCTAAGTAAATTTTGATAAACTCGTAAAAAAGCCTTTTCACCGCTGAGTACTCGTTGTCCGTTGTCAGTGGTCAGTTGCAACGGACTACGGACCACGGACTACCGACTACTGTATCTCGGCGTTCTCGGCGGCCTCTGCGGTAAGTTTAACTTTTTGCGAATCCGTTGAGGTTGATTTTTGAAAGTGGAACCAGCTAATAACAAAGGCGTCCTCTACATAGTTTCCACCCCCATCGGTAATCTGGAGGATATTACTCTACGGGCCCTTAGGATATTAAAGGAAGTGGATATAATCGCTGCCGAAGATACCCGCTGGACGCGCAAGCTCCTTTCCCACTACCGGATTCACGTCCCTCTTATAAGCTGTCATGAGCACAATCAGGCCGAAAAGAGTGAGGAGTTGTTAGAGAAGCTGCGTTCGGGTATTAAAGCAGCTCTGGTTACGGATGCGGGGACTCCTGGAATTTCGGATCCGGGTTATTATATCGTCCGTGGGGCTATAGAAAATGGAGTCAGGGTTGTCCCTGTCCCCGGAGTTTCGGCGGTTATTGCCGCCTTGAGTGTCTCGGGGCTGCCTGCAGATTCTTTCTCCTTCCTGGGTTTTTTGCCGCGGCAATCGTCCAGGCGTAAAGCTATCCTACAGAAACTTCGTTACGAGAAAAGGACCTTTGTCATTTATGAGGCGCCTAAGCGGCTACTGGTTACTCTACGGGATGTTTTAGATGAGGCAGGAGACCGGAAAATGCTCCTGGCGAGGGAATTGACCAAGAAGTTCGAAGAACTGAAATGGGGTATGCTGAGCGAAGTCCTGGCTGACCTGGAGGGAAAGGATATTCGGGGTGAGATCACACTGGTATTTGAGGGCTCAAGGGAGCAGGGAGTGTTTGATGAGGATACCATACTTAATACTATCAGATGGTATCAGGAGAATACGGACTTAAAACTGAGCGGTATTGTCCGTAAGGTGGCTGAGGAGTTAGGTGTTTCCAAGACAGAGGTATATCGGCTGGGGTTAAAACTTAGGAAAGCTCATAGCTCATAGCTCATGGCTGATAGCTGATAGCTATAGGTGAATAATGACTACTCCAAAAATCAGCAAGGTGTGTACTATCAGGAATAAGCTTGGGCTCCATGCCCGGGCGGCGGCCAAATTTGTACAGACGGCCTCCCGTTTTAAATGCGATGTCTGGCTGTCCAGAAATGGTGAAGAGACAGATGGTAAAAGTATTCTGGATATATTGACGCTGGCCTGCCTCAAGGGTACGAAAGTTGAGATTAGAGCCGTGGGCGAGGATGCGCTTGAGGCCGTCAGCGCCCTTGAAAAACTAATAAATGATAGGTTTGGGGAAGAATAGTGAAACGCGAAGCGGACAAGATCGAGATATTAAAAGGCATCCCGGTTTTTCCAGGTATAGCCATTGGTAAGGCATTGCATATAGACCGGCGCAAGATCAAGGTGATTTATGAATACCTCATGAGCGATGAACAGGTGGTGGCGGAGATCGTGCGTTTCAAGGAGGCCGTGGAGCAGGCACAACGGGATCTCCTGGCCATTAAAGAAGAAATCCCGGAGGAGTTGAAAGAACACTGTTCTATAATAGATAGCCACCTTCTGATCCTGAAAGATAAGATGCTTTACGACCAGCCGATTCGGATCATTGCTGAAGAGAAGATTAATGCGGAATGGGCGCTTAAGAAGGCGCTGAAAAAAAGCCAGGCCATTTTCGACCGTATCCAGGATGAGTACATCCGCAGCCGTTTCCATGATGTGGAGTTTGTTACAGAGAGGTTATTAAGGGTCTTGACCGGCCATTCACTGGAGAGCCTGGCGGATATCGAAGATAATGTGATCATAGTAGCGCATGACCTTTCGCCGGCCGATACGACCCAGATGAAACCGGACCGGATTATGGCCTTTCTGACGGATATAGGCGGGCGGACTTCGCATACGGCTATAATCGCCCGTTCCCTGGGAATACCGGCCGTGGTAGGTCTGGAAACGATAACTAGCGTGGTTTCAAGTGGGGATCAGATAATCGTCGATGGTGTGACCGGCACGGTCATTATTAATCCGGCAGAAGAAGCTATTCAGGAGTATAAGAAAAAGCAGAGGCAATACGAAGATTATCGGATACAAACAGTCAAATACAGTCATCTCCGGGCGGAAACGATCGACGGTTATCAAATCAAGATAAAGGCTAATGTTGAATTTTTAGAAGAACTGCCTTCTGTTATCGAGTATGGCGCCGAAGGCATAGGGCTACTGCGCACGGAGTTTTTGTACCTGAATCGTGGCGAATTGCCCACCGAAGAGATCCTTTTTAATGCCTATAGTGAGGTGGTGGAGCGCATCGCCCCTAATCCGGTGACTATACGTACGCTGGATATTGGAGGAGATAAATTTGCCTCATCCATAAAGTGGGTAAGTGAATCAAACCCTGCACTTGGTCTTCGGGCCATTCGTTTTTGCCTGAGGGAAAAAGACATCTTCAAGGTTCAATTGCGTGCCTTGTTAAGGGCCGGTTATTTTGGCGACTTACGTATCATGTTCCCCATGATTTCCGGCAAACAGGAGATAGTAGAAGCCAAGCGTATTTTGGAGGCGGCATGCGAAGAGTTGTATCGGGAGGGGATACCGTATAAGGAATCGGTCAAGATTGGTGCCATGATTGAAGTGCCGACGGCGGCAGCCATGGCCGATATTCTAGCCGAGGAAGTGGATTTTTTTAGTATTGGGACAAATGACCTTATTCAATATTCCCTGGCTATAGACCGGATAAATGAGCACGTGGCCCACCTTTACGAGCCGCTGCATCCCGGCGTTCTTCGTATGATAAAGCAGGTAGTGGAAGCCGGTCACCGCGGGGGCATTGAAGTGGCCATGTGTGGAGAGATGGCTGGTGAGGCGTCTTATATGCCCATTTTACTGGGATTGGGGCTTGATGAACTGAGTATGAATCCCCTATCCGTTCCTCAGGCTAAACGTATTATTCGCATGTCCACCATAGAAGAAGCTAATGAAGTGGTAAATGATATATTGCAATTTTCTACGGCTGATGAAATACACGCCTATTTAAAAGTAAAATGGGCTAAAAGGTTCATGGAAGAATTTTTGTGGCCTTCTTCCCAGCTTGCACTTTAAAGTGTTATCAGTCAGCGCCCTTTTTCAAGGTCTTCAGGCGGGTGCGCATCTTGGTGATCAGATTTTGGACGTCCACCTGGAGGTCGGACATTTGTTGATGTCTTTTTTCGTAAACCTTAATAAGTTCACTTAACCAATATTCGGTAGCCTGTATTTCACGCACCCGGAGTTCGTTTTCAACCTTTCTTTTCATCTGTTCCATGAAGGCCTTGTCCATTGTCTGTATAACCCTTTCCGTTATTAAGATAATTGTAACATTTTAGGTTTTTGAAAAATATACCTAAGCAAGGCGCTATAAGGGCCAAAATCCCCCTTAATCCCCCTTTGAAAAAGGGGGATTAAGGGGGATTTTTGAGGCGCCGCTTTCTGGACGACCAGCTTTTTTCAAGCAGCTAAAGTGTTACAGAAATTGATTTTTACAAGACCGATAAGTCGGCTTTCAGCTTTGAGCCATGAGCTATCAGCCGGCTTTCCCGGAACCATACAGTGCACAGCGGGTGAAATCGATCTCCTTCTTACACTTCGGACAGATGTGCTTAACATCAAATTCATCTGAGAATATCTCCTTTTCTGCTCCACAATTTGGACACTTACATATAAATGAACTTAGACTCTTATTGGATTCAAATCCCGGGCAGTGCTGGGGTGTAGTCATCTCTGCTTCCTCCTTGGATGTCTTTTCTTAATAAATACTATACAACAAATCCAAAAATTTTTAAGCTGTTTATATGGCAGGTGCCTTGGATTTGACAAAAAAAGCAGTTTACAAATACCGAAATTACATCGTAACATAGGAATACGATAATTTATAACACATTAGGTTTTTTCAGAACGATTATCGGCTAAACTCATGGCTTTGAAAGGAACGAAGGCTAAGTTCGAAATTCGAAACAAATTCAAATTCTCAAATCTCAAAATGTTCCAAACTGCAGCGGAAAGAATCTATTTTGGTAACACTTTAGCTGTTTGAAAAGAGCTAGTCGTCCAGAAAACGGCGCCTCGAAAATCCCCCTTAATCCCCCTTTTTCAAAGGGGGAAATGTTTCTCCTCCCTTTGGAAAAGGGAGGTTGGGAGGGATTTTAAAATACTTTTTCAAACAGCTAAACTGATACCTATTTTGATATTTTTGGATTTTGGTCATTCGACATTGTTTCGGGTTTCGTGCTTCGGATTTCGAATTTGAAATCCCACCGGACACGAAATCCACCGTATTTGGGACAATTTTCAAAAGGCTAAAATGTTACGATAACTTAATTAAGGAGGGATGGATTATGGCACTTATGGAATTAAATGTGGTGCCCCTCGGGTTAGGGACGCCCAGCGTCGGGGATTATATCGCGGACATCCAAAAGGAACTGGTCAAGGGAGGGTTCCCTTACAAACTAACGGACATGGGAACGATTATTGAGGGCAATGTGCCAGAGCTCTTGTCCTTAGCGGCAAGGTTGCATGAACTTCCTTTTGCCAAGGGTATAAAACGTGTGCAGACTGTGATGGTCATTGACGACCGGAGAGATAAAAAAGTCCGGTTAGGTGATAAGGTAAAATCGGTTCAGGCTAGGCTAAAATAGTAAAGAAGTTCAAAGCTCAAAGCCGAAGGCTGAAAGTTTGACATTCAGTCATTTCGGAGATGTGCCGAAGGCGTGTGGATTTCCTTTGAACTTTGGATTTTTACATTTTGTTTTTCAGCCTGTCCGGGTGAAGGGTAGACAGATGCGGAAGATGCCGTTCATCATTATTTCTTTTTTTGTCCTCCTGTTGTCAGCCGGCGTCCTAACGGGCGAAGTCCAGGACGTCCTTGAAAAGGCCGTTAGTATATGTCTTGATTGCATAGGTATTGGATGAGGCGGTACTTACGACGCATTATCCAGTCCCTTTCGGCCTTACTCCTGAATGGTTACTGGTACTTCCCTATAAGCCGGACTATCTATCGGGGTCAGCTTAAGTCTATCTGCTCTCCAGGGTTGAACTGTTATTCCTGCCCGGCAGCTACAACCGCATGTCCGCTAGGTGCTATCCAGAATTTCATGGCCGGTATGCGTGCCTCACTGGAAGCGGCGCGCTACCATTTTGGATTTTATGTCCTAGGATGGCTGGGGATTATTGGAGGGCTGGTGGGACGCATGCCCTGTGGCTGGATATGCCCCTTTGGTCTTATCCAGGACCTTTTGTTTAATATCCCCGGGCGCAAATTCAGGATACCCTATATCCTCAGCTATGGCCCTTATATCTTTCTGACCCTGACCGTCTTCATCTTGCCCATCTGGGCGGTTGATGCCTTTGGATATGGTTTACTGTGGTTTTGTAAGTTTATCTGTCCGGCCGGGACCCTGGAGGCCGGACTGCCGCTTTTAGTCCTGCAACCAACCCTGCGTACGATGGTTGGACATCTCTTTTACATTAAGGTCGCGATCCTGTTTTTCTTTGTTGCCTGGAGTGTCTTGGCCAGCCGCCCCTTCTGTCGTACTGTATGCCCTCTTGGGGCCTTTTATTCTTTCTTTAATCGGGTAAGCCTCTTCCAGCTCAAATATCATCCGGCGAAATGCACGCACTGTGAGTTATGTCACCGGGACTGCCCCGTAGATATTAAATTTTATGAATCACCCAACGACAGTCGGTGCATACGCTGTCTGGTATGTCTGCGCCAGTCCTGTGCATTTGGGGCTATTTCCTGGGAGATGGGCGGGCCTCTAGAAGGTCAAAGTTCAAAGCCCAAAACGTCACTGGTCAATAGTCAATAGTCAGTTGTCAATGATAAAGACGATCCAGCTTCCCGACTTAACCTATGACTAATGACTAATGACATTCACTTCTTTGATGTTAAAAAGATTCATGGCTTCCTCGATTCCCTGCCGGACGATGACTTCAGATGCCTTTTCTGCTTTTTTTAGAGTCTCTTTCAGGGTTGATCTCTCTTCAAAAGAAAATGGTTCAAGAACGTAGTGCTCTGGTTTCTGTTGAGGTAAGGGCCTGCCAATCCCAATCTTAAGGCGTGGGAATTCCTTGGTGCCAAGGTTCTCGATAATTGAATCCACACCATTATGTCCGCCTGATCCTCCACTTCGCACTATCTTTATGCGCCCTAAGGGAATGTCCATATCATCATGGACTACCAGGAGGCCCTGGGGGGGTATCTTGTGGAAGCTAAGTATCTGTGCTACTGCTAAACCGCTTCGGTTCATATAGGTAAGGGGTTTGGCCAGGAGGACTTGCCTTTCGCCAATATACCCCTTACCAATGAGGCTATCCCATTTCTTTGTGGTGAGTGAGATCTGAAATATCTCGGCAAGGTAATCAATAAGGATGAAGCCAATATTATGCCTGGTTTCCGCATACTTGATGCCCGGGTTACCAAGGCCGACAATACAGCGCATCTTTATTTCGACTCTTTTGTCTCGATTTCCTTGCCCTTGGCGGAAATCACTTCCGGTTCAGCAGAGGGCTCTTCCTCGGCGACAACCGCTTTTTCTTCAGCTACCGGCGGTACCACGGTAACTAAAGTGGTATTGACATCATCCAGCACATTGAGGTTTTCCGGCAGCTTCAGGTCTTTTATATGGATTGATTCCCCGATATCCAGGGAAGTGACATCAACCTCAACGAACTCCGGGATATCTGCCGGCAGACATTCCAGTTCGATTTCGCGGGTTACTGTCTGGAGGATGCCGCCCAGTTCTACTCCCCTGGCCCGTCCTTTGACGTGTAAGGGGACCCTGACCGCTATTTCCTTATCCATAGCGACTTCATACAAATCGGTGTGGATAATTTCCCGGCTTAGGGGATTGGTTTGCACTTCTTTCAGCATGGCCATTTTATTTACTGTGCGTCCGTTGTCTTTAATGGTCAGCACAAAAATGGCATTTTCGCTTCCCGCCCTGTTTAGTTTACGTTTAAGGTCCAGACTATCTAGGGCCAGAGGTTGAGGTGGAATTCCTTTACCATAGAAGATGGCCGGGATAAGACCCAGACGGCGCAGACTGCGGGCCGCACCCTTCCCCGTCTTTTCTCTACTTTCAGCGGTTAATTCAATCTGTTTCATTTATTCCTCCTAAACAAACAAAGAACTTACGGAATCTTCGTTATGAATACGCCGGATGGCTTCCCCCAGGAGTTCTGCTACAGATAACACCGCGATCTTCCGGCATTTTTGGGCTTCCGGCCTGAGGGGAATAGTGTCTGTGACTACCAGTTGGTTTATAGGCGAGGCCTCAATGCGTTCGATAGCCGGGCCGGATAAGACTGGATGTGTGGTACAGGCATGTATCACCTTCGCCCCGTGCTCCTGCAGGGCCAGGGCGGCCTGGCAGAGTGTCCCGGCTGTATCTACCATGTCATCAAGTATAACCACATTTTTATCTTTTACGTTGCCGATAATATTCATTACCTGTGATTCATTCGGTCGTTCCCGGCGTTTATCAATAATAGCCAGTTGTGCATCCAGTCGTTTGGCAAAGGCCCTGGTTCTCTCTACGCCCCCGGCATCGGGAGATACCATGACCAGATTCTCAAGAAAATGCTCACGTATATATTTCAGGAGCACGGGGGCAGCGAAAAGATTATCCACGGGTATATTGAAAAAACCCTGGATTTGTCCGGCATGGAGGTCCATGGCCAGGACCCGGCGTGCGCCGGGCGTTGTTATGAGGTCTGCCACCAGCTTTGCGGTGATCGGCGTGCGCGGGGCCACCTTCCTGTCCTGACGGCCATAGCCATAATAGGGGATGACGGCGGTAATCCGCCTGGCCGAGGCCCGGCGCAGGGCGTCGATCATAATAAGCAATTCCATCAGATTTTGGTTTACAGGGGGACAGGTGGGTTGAATCACAAATACATCGCTGCCGCGTACATTTTCTCCGATTTCGACCATGGTTTCGCCATCGCTGAAAGTGCGAACGGTGGCCTTACCCAATTCCATGTCCAGGTAGCGACATATAGCCTGTGCTAGGGGTAGATTGGAGTTGCCGGAGAATATTTTGAGTCTATTAATCATCTTCTGCACCTTGAAAATTAGCTATCAGCTATCAGCATCCTGACTACTGACTGAAATAATGGCTGGGGTGGGAGGATTCGAACCTCCGAATGCGGGTTCCAAAGACCCGTGTCTTACCGCTTGACGACACCCCAACTGTTATAATGATCTTACGAGGTAAACTGCCCAGTCTGTATTGGACGCTAGCCTTTCACGGGCGAGCCGGGCCTTTCCCTCATCCTTAAAAAGTCCAAATACTGTGGGGCCGCTTCCTGTCATCAATGCCCCCTCAGCTCCATAGGAAAGCAGATATTCCTTCATAATATGAATAACTGGATACTGTGAGGCAGTGACCTCTTCCAGGTCATTGTGTAGAAATCGTTCTATATTGACAACGTCTTCGGGCGAGAAGATAAAAAGATTTTCTCTGGTTGTCAACTTTAAATTTTCGTAAACCCATTTAGTACTAACAGGAAAACAAGGACTTATAAGCACAAACCACAGCGGCGAGGGTGAGGGAATAGGCTCTAGTTGATCTCCGATTCCACGCCCGACAGCCATGGTGCAGGGTTCAAAAAAAAACGGTACGTCTGCCCCCAGTTTGCTACCTATGGAGCTAACCTCATCCCTGGTGCAGGGATTTCCGTACAGCTCCTGCAATCCCTTCAGCACGCAGGCCGCGTCGCTGCTTCCACCGCCCAGACCGGCCGCTACAGGGATATTCTTCCGGATTTCGATATCAACACCTGGTGACAGGCCGGTAATTTTGTAAAAAAAAGAGGCAGCCTGATAAGCAATATTCGTCTCATCTTCGGGCACTGTGCCCTCAGGACAGGACAGATTTATTCCCTTTTCCGCTTTTCTGATAATTATGTGGTCGAACAAGGTTACCTTTTGAAAAAGGGTAAAGAGCGAGTGATACCCGTCAGGCCTTTCCCCGGTCACTTTTAAGAAAAGGTTTATCTTGGCAGGCGCATAAAGAATAGGGCAGTCGCTCATAAATCATAAATAAAGACGGCTAGTACCAGTTTAGCCTTTGAAAAGCTATGCTACTCTCTTAAATCGATAGTCAAATAGAGGGTTTGCCCTTCGCGTTGTACAAGGAATAGGATGGTATCCTCTTTAGCCGCCTTGTCCATAGCCATCCGGTAGTCCCTCAGGTTTTTTATGCTTTTGCGATTAAGCTCTTTGATGATGTCTCCCTGGTTGAAATCAGCATCTTCTGCCGGGCTGCCTGGCGTGACGCCTGTGACGATAACACCGGTTTCATCTTCAAGTCCTAATTCTTCGGCTATCTCAGGTGTGATTTCCTGGATACTTAGACCGATTTTTTTCTCTACATCGGTTTTGGCAACAGGTGGTTTTTCCTCTTTCATTTCAGCAATCTTAGCGCTTAGCATCTGTTCCTGCCCGTCGCGAATAATTTTTATAGTGACTGCCTTCCCGACCGGGGTGTTTGCCACGAGGCGCGGTAAATCTGACATTTCGTCTATTTTCTTTCCGTCGAATTCAATTATCACATCACCGCGTTTAATGTTGGCCTTATCGGCCGGACTTCCGGCAAAGACATCACCCACCAGGGCGCCTTTTCCTTCTTTGATGCCGAAAGAGCGGGCCAATTCAGGGGTCATTTTCTGGATGGCCACACCCAGCCACCCCCGGACTACCCTTCGTTTTTCTTTTAGCTGGATAATAATTTCTTTGGCTATATTGATCGGGATGGCGAAACCAATACCCTGGCCGGTAGCCACTATAGCGGTATTAATACCGACTACTTCCCCTCTGACATTCAAGAGCGGACCCCCGCTATTTCCGGGGTTAATAGAGGCATCTGTCTGGATGAAGTCATCATACGGCCCGGCCCCGATAACTCTTCCTTTGGCGCTGACAATGCCGGCGGTCACGGTGTGGTTTAAGCCAAAGGGATTACCGATGGTTATTACCCAATCCCCGATGGAAAGGACATCTGAATCACCCAGGGTTACCGACGGGAGGTCGCGGAAGGAATCTATTTTAATCAGAGCCAGGTCTGTCTTGGGATCCCGGCCGATGATCTCTGCCGAAAATTCCCTCTCATCCGCCAGCCGCACTTTTATCTGGTCGGCGTGCTCAATCACATGGTTGTTGGTTATGATATACCCATCCTTATCGATAATAATGCCCGATCCTAAACTACGCTGTTTTAGGTCACGTTCAGGGGATTGATCGCCGAAGAATTTCTCGAAGAAATCCCGGAAGGGGTCATTTTTATCAAATGGCCCCATAAAATGGCGAAACACCCGTCCCCCACCTTTGATAGTGCGGACGGTGCTTATGTTGACGACCGCCGGGCTCACCGCCTTTACTAAACTTGCAAAGGATGCCGGCAACGTCTGGGGATTCACTGTATTTGAGGCCGCTGGCCTTCCCATAAAATCAAAACGTGAGGCCAGAGCCAGACCAAAAACTATGGACGCTAATGCCACGGCAATTAAGGTAAGCTGGCGTTTTTTCTTGTTATCCATAGGGGACGCCTCTTGAATTCTTTGTCAAACCTTAGACCTCGCGGACATAACGCATGCGAAGGTCATACAGGATGTGCTGGATCAAGGCTTCTTCGTCTTTGGTCAGGTTACCCCTTGTTTTTTCCTGCAGCATGGCAATGGTATCTATAGTATGCTTGGCAAAAACTAGGTCTCTTTCCCTTTTCCCGGTGACCGGATCGGCTATCTCACCCAGGTGAACCAGGGCAGAGGTATTAAGAGAGAAGATGAATGTGGAAAAATCAACCGGTGGCAAGACCGTGGGTTGTTTAGATTCCTTTTGAACCTCAGCTTCTGCTGGCCCTTTTTTAAAAGTGGTAGTCTCCTGGCCGGACCTTTCCTCGACCTTCTCCGCCTCCTGTCCAGACTTTTCCTGGGAGAAAATACGCCTGTCTCTTACCGTATATCCCTTTTCTTTGTCCTCGTTCATGGCCGATTATCCTTAAATAATAATATTGCCACGATACTGATTAGAATTCAAGTGGTTGTGCTGACACTACCTGCGGTATCTTAAGGATTTCTTTGAGTACCCTGGCCGATACCGGGGCATTTGTATTTAACAAGATGACATTTCTGCCTGGTCCTGTCTCCTGGCCAACGTGCATACGGGCAATATTTAAACCAGCCCTGCCCATGGTCGTACCGATAGCCCCGATGACTCCCGGCTCATCTATGTTATAAATAAAGAGCATATGTCCTTCCAGGACAGCTTCCAGACGGAAGGTATTTATCCTGACCAGGCGGGGTTCTTTTTTCCCGAATATCGTTCCGGAGAGGCCATTTTCTTCCTGCGGCGTTTTGACGCGCAGGGTGATAAGGTTGGTAAAGTCCTCGGTTGTGGTGCTCTTCAACTCTGTGACTTTTACACCCCGTTCCTTGGCAATGATCGGCGCATTAACAAAGTTGACATCATGTTTCAATATCGGGGCAAAAAGGCCTTTAAGCATAGCTATGGTTATCGGGCGGGTGTCCATATTGGCGATATCGCCCATATATTCGATAGTTACTTCCTGGATGCCGCCCTTGGCTATCTGCATCTGGAAACTACCCATCTTCTCGACTAGGGTCAGGTAAGGTTGAATGCTGGCCAGTACATCAGAACTTACAGAGGGAAAGTTGACCGCATTAGAGATATTACCGTTTTTGAGAAAATCAACCAGTTGACTGGCTATGGCTACGGCCACATTTTCCTGGGCCTCCTCAGTAGCAGCGCCGAGGTGCGGTGTACATATAAATTTATCCATAGCAAGTAAAGGGAGGGACTCCGGGGGTGGTTCCTGGGCAAAGACATCCAGGGCCGCGCCGGCTACTTTGCCACTCTGCATGGCCTCATAAAGGGCCCCTTCGTCCACGATACCCCCGCGTGAACAGTTAATCAACATGACCCCGTCCTTCATTTTGGCGAATGATTCTCTGTTGATCAATTCTTTCGTATCCTTAGTCAGGGGGACATGGATGGAGATATAGTCGGAACGCCTGTAAAGATCGTCCAGAGATACCAGCCCTACCCCCAGCTTCTCAGCAGTTTCCGGCCTGATGTATGGATCATAGGCTATGACGTGCATTTTCAGACCGCGGGCACGGTCGGCGACGATACTGCCGATCCGTCCGATACCGATAATGCCTAAGGTCTTATTGAATACCTCCCGACCGGTAAATTTTTTCTTTTCCCATTTGCCGGCCTTCATGGAAGTGGTAGCCTGGGGAATATTGCGGGAGAGGGCCAGGAGCATGGCTATAGTGTGCTCGGCAGTGGTAACCACATTACCGCCCGGCGTATTCATTACAATAATGCCCTTTTTGCTGGCCGCCGCTATATCCACATTGTCCAGTCCGATGCCCGCCCGTCCAATGACCTTGAGCTTCTTGGCGGCCTCGATAATGTCCGGGATCACTTTAGTGGCGCTCCGGATGACCAGGCCATCACAGTCTTTTATCTCTTTCTTGAGTTCTTCCGGCTTGAGTCCAGTCTTGAAGACCACCTTAAGGCCGGCCTGTTTCAGTATCTCGATGCCTTTAGGGGATAGATTATCGCTGACCAGTACTTTCATTAACATGACTCCTATGTATCATTATTATATCTTTGAAACGGTTATTAAGCCCGGAAATTGCGATTACTTCGGGATCGGAGCTAAATTCGAAATTCGAATATCGGTAACACTTTAGGTTTTTGAAAAGTATACCTAAGCAAGGCGCTATAAGGGCCAAAATCCCCCTCAATCCCCCTTTTCCAAAGGGGGAAGTGTTTCTCCTCCCTTTGGAAAAGGGAGGTTGGGAGG
>JBFMAZ010000062.1:0-28259 GCA_040755415.1 Thermodesulfobacteriota bacterium
GACCCCTGCCTATTGACTTTCGCCGGCAGCAGGCTCACGCTTGTTGCCGGCCCCGTCCAAAAAAGGGCAGCACAGCATGCATTTTCAATTTGCCTGTTTTTCTACATTTTCAAGGGGCCACTGACACCTGGTCTTTCATCAGCGAAATCAGAGGACTGATCACCACGACCGTGCCCCGCATAATCTTTGCCGGCAACTGATAGCAAAGCGACTTCCCGCCGCCGGTGGGCATTACTGCAAAGACGTCCCGCCGCCTTATGATGCTCTTGATTATTGATTCCTGGTTCGGACGAAAGGACTGAAAGCCGAAGACGGTTTTCAAGGTGTCGAGGATACGCAGCTCTTCCGGAACATTCCCCTCATTCATCGATACTCCCCCGCATAGAGGTGGTAGCCAGGGTCACATCTTCATCTGCCATTAGCTCCAGGCAAAATACGTCATCGCCAGCCCGGTCAGGCTGAAGCCGACTCGTTCACCTTTATTTTAACAATTTTCGTGGGCTGACCTTCTTCACCCTCCATCTGGTAACCGTAGGCAGACAGCGTCTGGAGGGCAGGGCGTCCAAAAAAGAAATCCATCTCCTCCTTCTGCATGCCTACTTTTTCCTCTATAAACATGCGGACGTGCAGATCGTAGAGAATTATATCCAGGGCCTTATCTTCAGATGTCTGATCTATCTCCTGCCCTTTCTCCAGAATGGAACTCAATACTTCGTGAGAGCACCGCTTTTCATGTGCCGTGATCACTTCCCATAGGGGGTGGTTTTCGGTGAGGATGGCCCTTCTGTCCAGGGGCTTAAGAGATGAAAACACCTCAAAGCTTTCCGGATTCCAGCATTCCAACGTCCGGCATTGCCGGGGGCGGTTTTCATAAATACTGCATCCCTTGTCTTTGTAAAATATACAGGGACCTTCGCCGTCTTTCTCTTTTACTTTTATCAGTTCCTCGGTCAGGATCACCGTACGTCCTTCCTTCGGTGAATAGCCGACCTCGCCTTTTCTGAGCGTCAGGATATCTTTCTTATCCAAAATGCCGTTCATTAAAAGAGCTGAATCCTCCTCGTAGAGAGTAGGACTGCTCTCCTTGCAACAATCGCCACAGCGTACACAATAAGGCCGGGTGGCATAAATCGCCTTGGTCATCAAGGTATTCGTCTTCTGCCAGGCCTCGGCCATCTCTTCCAGGGTAAGGCTATCCCATTTTTTATAAATCTCCTGGTAAGCAGGGTCCTCCTCCACGGCCTTTATTACCTCGTTTAATTTGGCCTTGGAATGCACCGCTTTTAACAGGCTGGACATGATCTGCCGCCACAATATGCCGAATTGGTCTCTCCCGATTCTTTCTGCTAACACCTTGGCCCTCCCGGGTAATTCTTTTTTTAAGGTGTTTTTACATCACAAATACTGCCAATGCCACCTTTTTTTGCAGACTGCGTAAAATCAGCCGGTCTCTACCCACTCTTAAGGGAATCCCTGTCCCCAAAATCCACCATCTGTTTTATTAGCAGCTTGGATTTTTAACTAAAATACGTTACATTTCCTATCCAGGCTAATCTCAAGTAAGAAATCCGAAGCCGTAGCACGAAACCCGAAACAATACCAAATGACCAAAATCTAAAATTCAAAACGGACCAGACTCCGCTGCAGTTTTGGAAATTGGGGATTTAAGAATTCGAATTTGTTTCGGATTTCGAAATTCGAGTTTCGGATTTGCCCCTGTTCCGCTCGGTAGTCGGGGCTCCGCTGGATCACCCTATTAGGATTTTGATGGTGGATCCAAGCGTCCAGAAACTAATTGCATTTTTTGCAACTTCTATATATTTTTAATGTTTAAAAATACTTTCTGTATAAGGGGTTATATGAGAAGGCATTTTGGCTTCTATCTGTTGATGATTGTACTTTTCCTTTTATCGGCGTGTAGCGGTACGCCGGTAAAATACTATGCCTCAGACGCCTGTTTGGTTAAAAAGGGGGAAACGACCAAAAAGGACATCCTGGCGCTATTTGGCCGGCCGAACAGCGTGGAAAACAGGCCAGACGGTTCTGAATGCTGGTATTACTATAATGTCAAAGAGGATATCGTAAGTAAGATACCCTATCTGGGAGAAAAATTATCAAAGAAAGAGATAGAGACAATCAAAATCGAATTTACGGGTGAGGTAGCCTCTAATTGTTACTACACGATGAAAGAAGAAGTGCGGTGACGTGGTCTATCCCCGGTTTTTTTTGATGCAAGCGCAGATTAAAGCCAGGCGTGAAACATGCTCCTTGATATCCCCATAGATTATGATAAGGCCCGCCAGAGGATGGTGGAAACCCAGATTATAGCCCGGGGTATAAAAGATTCGCGGGTTATCGAGGCCATGCGTAAGGTGCCGCGGCACCGCTTCATTGAAGAAGCCCTGTACAGCCAGGCGTACAGTGATTATCCCCTACCCATTGGTGAAAAACAGACGATCTCTCAACCTTATATAGTGGCCTTAATGACTGAAGCCCTGGAACTAAAAGGCACTGAACGGGTACTGGAGATTGGCACCGGATCAGGCTACCAGACTGCTATCCTGGCCGAGTTGGCCCATAAAGTTTACTCCATAGAACGCATAAATAATCTGGTCATCCGGGCCCGCCGGACCCTTGATGCACTGGGATATCGAAATGTCATTATCAAATTTTCAGATGGGACCCTGGGCTGGAAAGAAGAGGCCCCCTTTGATGCTATTATCGTCACCGCGGGCGCTCCTGCCATCCCTCCCCCTCTAGTCGAGCAACTGGCCAGTCCGGGAAGGCTGGTCATCCCGGTGGGAGACCGCTGGTCCCAGTCACTTATAAGACTTGTAAAAGAGGGCGATAAGATTAGAGAAGAAGATCTGGGCGGAGTACGTTTTGTAAGCCTCATCGGAGAATGCGGATGGGAAGAAAATAAGCATGATCGCTGGGCTAATTGAAATCTTAAGCCGGTTTATTATCGATACAATCAATGTCTTAGGCTATTGGGGTATTATCTGGCTTATGGCTATTGAGAGCGCCTGCATACCTCTGCCCTCGGAAATCATTATGCCTTTCTCCGGCTATCTGGTTTTGACGGGTAGATTTAATCTCTGGCTCACAGGCTTTATGGGAGCTTTGGGCTGTGTAGCGGGTTCGGTTGTAGCCTACACGGCAGGTATTTATGGCGGCCGGCCCTGGTTAGAAAAATATGGCCGTTATATTCTTATCTCACACCGGGACATCAAAATGGCCGATCACTGGTTCAGCCGTTATGGAGAAGCAGCTATCTTTTTCAGCCGTCTTTTGCCTGTAATACGCACCTTTATTTCCCTGCCCGCCGGGATAGCCCGCATGCCTTTCTGGCGTTTCATTATATACACCTTTTTGGGCTCACTCCCCTGGTGCCTGGGATTGGCCTATATAGGATTGCAGCTTGGCCACAACTGGCCCTCCCTGCGGCACTACTTCCATAAATTCGATGTGGTAATCGGCCTGGTGGGCATAGCCGCCGTCATATGGTATGTTCATCGGCACCTGCGGCATTTGAAAGAAACAAAGGCTGATTTATACAACGAAAGAAAGGCTAGGTAGTGATTGACCGGGGCAGAAATACAACACAACAACGCCCGGTCACAGTCATCCCCAGGTCAGAGCACCCCATTTCGCGCAAAGACATTGACCCGGATGCCTTAAGGGTGCTTTATAAGCTAAAAAATCACAGCTATCAAGCCTATCTGGTGGGAGGAAGCATTCGGGACCTTTTTCTGGGCCGAAAGCCCAAGGACTTTGACGTGGTTACTAATGCCCGGCCCAGCGAGATTAAGGAACTATTCCGTAACAGTCGCCTTATCGGACGCCGATTCCGGCTGATACAGGTATTCTTTAAAGGGGGTAAGGTGGTAGAGGTTTCGACCTTTCGATGCCGTTCAGAATTTGACACTGCCGATGAAACCCTCTTACAGGATAATAATACTTACGGAACGCCGGAGGAAGATGCCTTACGCCGCGATTTAACTATAAATGCCCTTTTCTATAACATCGCTGATTTTTCAGTGCTGGACTATGTGGGCGGTGTAGAAGACCTCAAACACGGGATTATCCGGGTTATTGGTGATCCAGAGACCCGTTTTTTCAGGGACCCGGTCCGCATGATGCGCGCCATACGGCATGCAGCACGCACCGGCTTTACCATAGAGGAAAATACCCGTCAGGCCATTGAGAAAAACAGGGACAGGATATGGCTCTGTCCGGTATCGAGAATCCGTGATGAATGGCTCAGAGATCTCACCGGCGGCAGTGCCGCTGCATGTGTGGACTTAATGATAAAAACCAGCTTCTTTTTCTCCCTCTTTCCCTTTTACGAACCGGTACTTAAGAAAGAAGCGGAGGATTTGGCGCCTTTCCTCCTGGCACTCCTTCGCAGGCTGGACAGGCTTCGCTCTGAAGGTACACCGGTTAGTCAGGCATTTATGTTTGCCCTTTTTCTACTTCCCTGGTTCCGTTCATCCGGCCTGGCCTGGTCACCATCAGCTCCTCCGCCCAACCCCTGGTTTACAGAAGATATACGTCAGGCCGTACACGCTGCCTTAGGGATATTTGATATTAAACGATCTGATCGGGAAAACGCATCCCACCTTCTTGCGGCGCAACCTGTTCTTTCAGAAATAGCGGCCAGCGGACAGATTCCCCGGCGCCTCAGGCCGCGTCGATATCCCTTTGAGGCTATAAGGCTCTTCTTGCTGGCGGCAGAGGCCGAAGAGAAATTAGTTTCACCATCTACCATAAGACTCCTTTATAAGCCTGCACGCAGCGTAAAGAAGCAACCGTGGCGCAGTCGTAAAAAACGCCGGTCACAGCCAAAATTACCTTCGTAAAATAGATTAATTCGTAAAAAAGCCTTTTCACCGCTGAGCACTCATTGTCCGTTGTCAGTTGTCAGTGGTCAGTTGCAACGGACTACGGACCACGGACTACCAACTCCTGTATCTCAGCGTTCTCGGCGACCTCTGCGGTAAAATTTTACTTTTTACGAGACCATCAAAATTAGCTACTTTTTTAATTTTTTTTTCTTCTTGGCCTTGATGTCCGGGATGGCGGTCTTTTTTATAGCCAGTTCAATTTCTTTCTCCAATCCGAAAAGGGCGGATTTTAACCTCTGGCTCTCTTCCAGGACCAGCCGGTATTCACCCCTTTTAATCTGAAAGTCAGACTCAGACAGGTCCAGCTCTATATCCTCCAGCCGGTAATTAAACCTGTCTCTGCACTCGTCCTGGAGATTAGAAACCCCGGCCAGTGTCTTTTTTACTTTGTCCAAATTCATTTTTAATTCAGTCAGTCCCTTTTCAGCCTGAACCTTCACTTTAGCCTTATCCTCTTCGGCTGCCTTTAGTGCTGTTTCAGCCCGGGCCCTGGCCAGGAGTGCAGCCTCTCTCGCCTCTTTATACCTTCCCTCTCTTATCTCCGTTTGGGCACGCTCGATGGCCTCTCGCGCCGATTCAAGCTTCTCCTTGGCATAAACCTCAGCCTGGGCATTGAGGGCCGCCTTATAGGTCTTGTCCGCCGCCGCTATCTCTTTTTGGGGCGGCTCGGAACAGGAAGCCAGGGCTATCAAAGCTACAAAGGCCGACAAAAAATAACGGGTCAGAGAGTACATGGTGATCCTACCCCGGACAAGCTACAAAGAAGCTTGCCGGAATTTCAAATGCCAAAATCCCAAATCCAAACAACGATAATGTCATTAGTCAATAGTCATTTGTCACTTACAGAAGTTGCAAGTTGCAAAAGTTGCAAGTTACAAATTTGTAATTTCTGTAACTTGTAACTATCCTATGACCAATGACTAATGACCGGTGACCAGTGACGTTATATCTTATACCTTAAAAACCAGGCATATTGGAATATTATTTTTGATGACAGCCTTCAGATAACGACTTTCTGACGGAGCTGGGGGTGCTATTTTTGTATTCTAGAAATGGAAGCCGTCATTCCTTCGCTTCACGGCTTGCGCAGTGACCCTTTCGGGACTCGCAGGTGGGGAAGGTTTACCCCTTCCAGCCTCTAAAGGGCTGGCTTTCCCCTTCCTGCTCGCCCTCGAAGAGTGCCCCACTGCTCCAGCAAGTTACGCTCAGGAACCACGGCTTCCATAAAATTTTGGGGAAAGTCCATCTATTTTTAGCTTGCCTGAGGACAAGGCCATTTGTTATAGGTAGAAATTAGTTGAGCAGTTATATTGAGGTGAAACATGCGGAAGATAGGTCTGGTGATAAAAGAGGATAGAAAACCAAAGCAGGTAGCCCGCAGCCTGAAAAAATGGCTTAAGCAACACGGTATCGAGGTTTTTACTGATATTTCCAAGCCTGACCTGGACGCCGTAATCGTCCTCGGAGGCGATGGGACCCTGCTTAGAGCGGCCCGGGTACTTGGGGACAAGAAAATTCCGGTGTTAGGAGTCAATCTGGGTGGCCTCGGTTTTCTGACCGAAGTCAGCTATGATAACCGCCTTTACGCGATGCTGGAGCGGTTTCTGGCTGGTGATTTTACCGTGGGGAAAAGGATGATGCTCCAGGCCACGGTACTTTCAGAGACTTCCGGGCGCTGGACCGGTAGCGCCCTGAATGAGATAGTCGTCAGTAAAGGGGCCCTTTCCAACATGATTAAAATCTCCGTCTGGGAAGATGCTGAGCTTATCACCAGCTACGAGGGTGATGGCCTGATCATCTCCACGCCTACCGGTTCGACGGCTTACAACCTTTCGGCCGGAGGGCCTATCGTCCATCCGGAACTAAAGCTAATTATAATGACGCCTATCTGCCCCTTTATGTTGAGCAGCCGTCCGATCATACTTCCTGATTCGGCAAATATAAGAGTAAAAGTTACTGCCAAGTCTCCGGACGTACACCTGATCTTAGATGGGCAGGTCAACTATGAGTTGGGTCGGGGTGAATCCATAACTGTGAACGTCTGCCGGGCAAAGGGGCTGCTGCACATAGTAAAATCACCGGCGCGGGGTTACTTCTCTATATTACGCAACAAACTGAAGTGGGGGGAACAGGAGATTTAGTTCCCCCTCATCTTCGCCTTTATGGAGTCCAGGCCGGGGCCGTTTGTCTAATCTGTTGTGGTAGTAGTCTCCGATTCTTTTACAGAAAGTCTCGTCTTTTCCTTCTCCATGGCCTCCCTGCCAGCTTCAATGGCCGAGGACAATATCTGTTTCTTTTGTTCGTAATATTCTTTGCCATGTTCAACCACATGTGCAGCCTTCTCTTTTAGCTCTCCGCCGAGGCCGGCGATGCGGTCTTTAGTAGTGTCAGCCCATCCCTTGATCTTTTCCCGCGTTTCTCTCCCTGAAGCGGGGGCCAGGAGAACCGCCAGGCCCGCACCGACCAGGCTGCCAATAAAGAACGAGAGGACTACTGCCCCTGCACTGTAACCTCTGTCATCACTCGCCATGTTTGCCACCTCCTTTGCCTATGTGTTTGGATAAGAACTCAAAGGCGGCCTTAAAGCCGGTAGCCGCACTTCTAGCATAAGTGGTTGTAGTGGTTACCCCTTCTTTGACCAGGCGAGAGACGAGGGCAATGGTCTGGCTTATGTCTTTTACGGCTGTAAAAAGATCATTGGTCTGGGTCAGCTTTTGATCCACATTCTCCGACAGTTGCGAGATCTTCTGCGAGGCATTACTCAAGTCCGTAATGAGTGGCGCCAGGTCTCTTTGTATATTATCAAGAAAGTTTTCCAGGGCTGTGGCCATACGCTTGACTTGCCGGAACATCAGCACAAAAAAAACGGTCCATATAGTGATTACCAGGGCCAGAATTCCTAAAATGATGGTGGTGGTGTCGATCACGCGAACCTCCCATTTATAACTTTTAGTAACACTTTAGCTGTTTGAAAAGAGCTAGTCGTCCAGAAAACGGCGCCTCGAAAATCCCCCTTAATCCCCCTTTTTCAAAGGGGGAATGTAGGGGGATCCCCTTTTTCAAAGGGGGAAATGTTTCTCCTCCCTTTGGAAAAGGGAGGTTGGGAGGGATTTTAAAATACTTTTTCAAACAGCTAAACTGATACAACTTTTATAGTTACTATTTTACGGCAAATTATTCCTTCGGGGCAAGGAGAAAAAAGGAACATCTCCTGCCATAGTCAGGCCGTAGGTCTGACAGCCGCGCAGCGTCTGAAAAAATTAACTCATCGGTCATGATCGTCATGTGCACAGGGCGGTTTTACCTCAGCCAGCCTTTGTTTGATCCAGGTAAGGGCCTTGTCAAATTCCCGTTTGAGTTCGGCCAGGGCCTTGCCCCGGTGACTTACCGCGTTTTTTTCTGCGATAGACATCTCGGCAAAGGTCTTTTTCAGGGGTGGGTAATAGAATACAGGGTCGTATCCAAAACCATTTTTCCCACAAGGGGCCTCAGTGATAAGGCCGTCACAGCGCCCTTCGTAGGTAAGGGCCGGACCTGAGGGTACAGCAATGGAGATGACAGATATAAAAGATGCGGCCCGGTTTATTTTTCCTTTCATTTTTTCTAAGAGTTTGGCAATATTTTCTTCGTCCGTGGCCTGTTCGCCGGCATAGCGGGCGGAATAAACGCCCGGAGCCCCATCCAGGGCCTCGACCATGAGTCCAGAATCCTCGGCGATCGCCGGAATACCAAGCACCCTGGCCGTGAAGGAAGACTTCTTGTAGGCGTTATCGTCGAAGGTTTCCCCATCTTCTTCTACCTCAGGGATAGAGCCAAAATCGTTCAGACTTTTTATCTCCACCGGGAAGTCCCTGAACATCTCCCGGAATTCAGCGACCTTCCCCTTGTTGCGTGTGGCCAGAACCATCAACATCTTTCCCATGGCGTCCTTCTCCAGTCCAAAGTTTAGGATTTTCGTGCCTGTAAATTACAATCTCGAGCCTGAGTAGTAAAGGGAAATGTGGTCGATTGAATTTACATATTTTGCATCTTTTCCATGGCTATTTCCCGCATACGGAATTTCTGTAGCTTGCCGGTCACCGTCATGGGGAAGTCTTCCACAAACCAGATATACCGGGGGATCTTGAAATGGGCCAGGTTGCCCCGGCAGAAGTCCCGGATCTCCTGCCCGGTGGCGGTCTCACCGGCATGCAGCCTGATCCAGGCCATGACCTCCTCGCCGTAGTACTCGTCTGGCACGCCAAAGACGGCCACCCCGGCGACCTTGGGATGATTGTAGATAAATTCCTCGATCTCGCGGGGATAGATATTTTCTCCACCCCGGATGATCATCTCCTTCAACCTTCCCGTAATACGCACGTATCCATCGGCGTCCATCGTTCCCAGGTCGCCGGAGCGGAGCCAGCCATTTTCATCGATGGCGCCTCTTGTAGCCTTAGAATCCTCATAGTATCCTTTCATAACGTGGTAGCCTCGAAAACAGATCTCCCCGGTCTGCCCGATGGGTAGAGTTGCGCCGGTGGCAACATCTATGATTTTTACTTCCTGGTGGGGTAGATTCTTGCCTACGGTCAGCATGCGGCGGTCCAGGGTGTCGTCCCGTGACGTCAGGTGGGTTAAGGGTGAGGCCTCGGTCTCACCGTAGCCGATGAGGACCTCCGGACAATGCATTTCTTCCACCACCCGCCGTACCAGGGCGGGAGGGCAAGGGGCACCGGCCATGATCCCCGTGCGCAGCGTGGAGATGTCGATGTTCTTGAGTTCCGGGTGCTCCAGTTCGGCAATAAACATGGTAGGTACGCCGTGAATGGCCGTACACTTCTCCGCTTCGATGGCCTGCAATGCCTCCAGGGCATCAAAATGCTCACAGGCAATGACTACACAGGCCCCGTGGGAGAGACAGACCAGATTAGCCAGTACCAGGCCAAAACAGTGATAAAAAGGAACCGTTACGCAGAGCCTGTCTTTTTCGGTAAGGTGCATGGCCAGTCCGGTGAAATAGGCATTGTTGAGGATGTTATGATGGGTCAGCACCACCGCTTTAGGGTAACCGGTGGTCCCTGAGGTGTATTGGATATTAATGGGATCGTCCATGTCCAGAGAGGCGGTAAGCCGGTCCAGCTCTTCCCGGGAAACAGATTGCGCCCGATCCAGGACATCCGCCCAGGTACTGAAGCCCGGATAGAAACGAGGCGTTTCCCTGGGTGCGGCGGGGTCGTACAGAACCACCCGCCTTAAAAGAGGAAAGGCCTGGTTTTTTATCTCGCTGCCTTTGGAGTCTTTCAGTTCCGGGATTAGTGTCAGCAACATGGAGACGTAATCACTGGTGCGGAACGCGGGGATGACAAAGAGTCCCTGCACCTCGGAGCGACGCAGGGCATAAGCCAGTTCTTTCATACGGTAGGCAGGGTTGATGGTGACCAGGATAGCCCCCAGCCGGGCGGTGGCCATCTGGAGAAGGAGCCATTCCAGATTATTGGTAGACCAGATGCCGATACGGTCGCCCTTACCGAAACCGCAGGCCGCCAGTCCCCTGGCCAGGGGGTCCACCGATTCTGAGAAAGCGGCATAGGTCAAGCGCTTTTTCTGGGGGACCGAGACCACCGCCTCCCGGTCCGGAAACTGTTTGACGACCCGGGCAAAGTGCTCCGGAATGGTCCATCCGAGAAGGGAGACTGGCCCGCCGGAATGGAAATAACTCTTTGAATAGTTCCCATGTTCTTTTTTCAAGGTGAACCCTTCTTTCACCCATTTTTGGCCAAGTTTAAACAAGATGTAAAATATTTTTCATTGTTCTTTGTCCGCCTGAAGATGTGTGTTTCATTTTAGGGCCTCTGCAGCAGGAATTCAAGGGATAATCTCCCCGGGGTAAGGCTTTTCTTGTCAGAAGGTCATCGCCTGTGCTATGCTTTTATAAAAGCCCCATTCAGGTAGCGAGTTGAGTATAAAGCAAAAACAAACATCAAGGCCTGTGACGAGCACCCCAGGATCAATAAAAAAGAGCTCTCCTAAACGTTTCATCTGCATACATGGGCATTTTTACCAGCCACCGCGGGAAAACCCGTGGCTGGAAGCCATTGAAATCCAGGATTCAGCTTCCCCTTACCACGATTGGAATGAACGCGTGACGCATGAGTGCTACGCCCCAAACAGCCGATCCAGGATGCTTGATAATGAAGGCCACATAATAAATATTGTTAACAACTATGAGTTTATAAGCTTTAATTTTGGTCCCACCCTCCTTTTCTGGATGGCTGAGTACGCTCCGGACACGTTAAGATGGATCGTAGAGGGCGACCGGATCAGCTGTGAAAAATATAACGGCCACGGGAACGCCATAGCCCAGGTCTATAATCACATTATCATGCCTTTGGCTGGCCCCCGGGATAAGGAGACACAGGTCAGATGGGGTATAGCTGATTTTAAATGCCGTTTTGGGCGGGAACCTGAGGGGATGTGGCTGGCCGAGACGGCTGTTGACACGGCGACGCTTGAGGCACTAGCGGCTGAAGGCATCCATTTTACCATACTGGCCCCGCGGCAGGCTAAAGAATGCCGCCCCCTTGGCAAAAAGATGTGGATTTCTCTGGACGGAAACATTGACACAAGGATACCCTATCTTTGCCGTTTGCCATCGGGAAGAGAGATTGCCATTTTCTTCTATCACCCTGCCATCGCCCACTCTGTGGCCTTTGAAGGGTTACTGAATAGCGGTGATAATTTCTATAACCGACTCCTTTCCGCCTTTGATTGGAAAGGGGACAGCGCCCAGTTGGTGCATATAGCTACAGATGGTGAGTCTTACGGACACCACCATCGCTTTGGGGATATGGCCCTGGCCTATGCCCTGAACCAGATATACAAGGATTCCCGGGTAGAAATAACAAATTATGCCGCTTTCCTTGAACAGTATCCTCCACAGTGGGAAGTCATGATTCATGAAGACTCGTCATGGAGTTGCATCCACGGTGTTGAGCGCTGGCGGGCGGACTGTGGCTGTAATACCGGACATGCGGGATGGCACCAGAGGTGGCGGGCCCCCCTTCGCCTGGCATTGGATAGCCTTAAGGAGGGGTTTGACCGGCTTTTTGAATTAAAAGGTACAGCATATTTTGCTGATCCGTGGGCCGCACGCAATGCCTATGTTGACGTCATCCTAGATCGCAGCCGTGAATCCATAAACAGGTTTTTCAAGGAGCAGGGCAGAGGGGCGCGGGGCCATGAATCCAGAGTGGAGGCCCTCAAACTTCTCGAAATGCAGCGCCACAGCCTGCTTATGTTTACCAGTTGCGGCTGGTTCTTCGATGAGATAAGCGGCCTGGAGACAACACAGATTCTCAAGTACGCCTGTCGCGCCACTCAACTGGCGGGCGCCTTTGGGGAAAATTTTGAGGGTAAATTTATCGCTTCTCTGGAAAAGGCCTCGAGCAATCTCCGGGAGTACGGTAATGGCCGGGGCGTATGGGATAAAATAGTAAAACCGGCCCTGGTCGATCTGGAAAGGGTCCTGGCCCATTATGCCATAAGTTCCATTTATCGCGAGCGCGCCGGGCGGGACAGGGTTTACTGTTTTGACATAACCTGTGATGACCTGAAGGTAGGCTCGCATGATTCTTCTGATCTGGCTTTTGGGAGGCTTTCGGCCTCTTCCCGGGTAACCCTGGAGAAAGAGGAAGTGGCCTTTGCCGTCCTCCATTTTGGCGGTCTCGATTTTCATTGCGTCCTCAAGGCATCGAAATCTCTCGGGGAATACGAGGAATTAAAGGAGCGCCTCTTCGAGAATTATGAGAACGGCTCGATAGGGGATGTTTATGGCATTATGCTCAGGGAGTTTCCGGGAAATGCCTACCGGTTGAAAGATATCTTTGTTGAGGAACGGCGAAGATTGATCGAGATAGCCCTGAAACCTCGCCTTGAAGAATACAATGAGGCCTTTGAACGACTGGCCAGGCAGGATGAGAACACTATTAAGCTCCTGGCCTCTTTGGCCTATCCAATTCCCAGGCAGATGTTGGTTGCTATTGCCAATAAACTAGACCAGGAGCTCTTAAGGGCGGCGCGGAACATACCTGCATCTGAGGCGTTTGAAGGGATAAGAGTCGTATGGGAGCAAGGCCAGAGCTGGAAGTATCAGCCGCATTTAGAGAAACTGGGCAGGATACTAACCCTGAAACTTGAGGAAACTCTCGAAAGGCTTCGGTCGAATGTTGGTTCTTTAGAAGTGTTAGCCCCGGCCGGGGAGATTCTTAAGGTGGCCGGGATGTTCAACATTTCTCTAAACCTCTGGCGGTCACAGAATCTTTTTCTCGATTTTTGTTCTGAGTGCATAAGACCAGAACCCGGGGTTCAAAAGAGCTTTGAAGATTTTGCCTTGAGGATAGGATTATCCAGGGAAATATTGAAATGGACGGTTTAAAAATCCCGTGGATATGCTTATCTTTCTGAATGGCAGCTAGCTGTTTTTTTGTAATTTGAGTTACTCATCTTCCTTGATCCACCATCAAACTATTGACAGAGAGCGATGGGTGATCTCCGATTACCAGGCAGCCGGGTTCAAATCCGAATATCGAATATCGAAATCCGAAACAAATTTAAATGTCCAAATTCCCAATATTCCAAACGACGGTAGCGCTGATTATTTTGGATTTAGATTTTGGTGATTCGATATTGTTTCGAGATTCGTGCTTCGGATTTCGGATTTGAAATAACGCTGCACAGCAACCATGGTGTGTTTACGGTCAGGAGCTAACTCGTACGAAAATAGGCGGTGGATTTACTTCATTTATCATTGACAAGAAAAGGGCGTGGCGGTTATCATACACATTTACCTGTGAGCATTCAGCCCAGATATTTTGCTGACCGCTCATAGCTTTATTTTTAATAGGAGCATGTTCATAAATGTCTATGACCGCTAGAGAATCAGCAGTTCAGGGAAAGATTACCCCGGCCATGAGAAGTTGTGCCCGCGGGGAGGGGATTACCCCGGAGGAACTTTGTAAGGGCGTCGCTTCCGGCTGTATAGCCATACCGGCCAACAAGAACCGCAAGTTGAAGCGGTTTGTGGGTATCGGGCTGGGCCTTAAGACCAAGATCAACGCCAATATCGGCACCTCCAAAGATCATGTGGATACCGAATATGAGCTGAAGAAGCTGGAAGTGGCCCTTTCCATGGGGGCCGATGCAGTGATGGATCTGAGTACCGGTGGCCCGATAGAGGAAATCCGGCGGGTGATACTGGAGCACTGTCCGGTGCCACTGGGCACGGTGCCCATCTATCAGGCGGCGGTAGAAACAGTGGAGAAGAGGAAGAAATCCATCGTGGACATGCAGGTGAAAGACATCTTGCAGACGATCGAGCGGCAGGCCGAGGAAGGCGTGGATTTCATGACCGTGCACTGCGGGATAACCCGGGAATCCGCGACGCGGCTAAAAAAGGCCGAGCGCATCCTGGGTGTGGTGAGCCGGGGTGGGGCCTTTACCCTGGAATGGATGGAATATAATCAAAAAGAGAATCCGCTTTATGAGCACTTTGATGAACTTCTGGCCATCGCCCGCGAGCATGATGTCACCCTCAGTTTAGGTGACGGGCTGCGGCCCGGATGCCTGGCCGATGCTACCGATCCCGGGCAGATACAGGAACTGGTGATACTGGGTGAATTGACCCGGCGGGCCTGGGATGCCGGGGTACAGGTCATTATTGAAGGGCCTGGCCACATGCCCATGGATCAGATTGCGGCAAACGTCCTCTTGCAAAAAAAGCTGTGTTTCGGCGCTCCGTTTTACGTCTTAGGGCCTCTGGTTACGGACATCGCCCCTGGTTATGACCATATCACCAGTGCCATCGGAGGCGCCATTGCGGCTGCGGCCGGGGCCGATTTCCTATGTTACGTCACACCGGCCGAACACCTCAAACTCCCCTCTCTGGAGGACGTTAAGGAAGGTGTGATAGCCTCGCGCATTGCGGCCCATGCCGCCGATATTGTGAAAAAGATTCCGGGGGCACTGGAGGCAGATGAGCGCATGGCCCGGAGTCGTAGCGCCCTTGATTGGCAAAAGCAGATAAGCCTTTCTATTGATCCAGGAAAAGCCAAGGCCTACCGCGAGGAAGGCGGGGCCTATCACGGCCCGACTTGTACCATGTGCGGTGAGTACTGTGCCATTAAGGTCTATAAGCGAGCCCTCAAGGGAAAAAAATGAAACATACATCCGCCTCCGGCGGACAACGGACGATGAAAGTAATCCCCCCTCCCCCCCCTTTAGTAAAGGGGGGTTGGGGGGATTTTCAGGCGACAAAAATTCTTACCGTAGCCGGATCCGATCCCGGCAGCGGCGCTGGCATCCAGGCCGACCTGAAGACGATCACCGTGCTTGGCGGATATGGCCTGGGTGTCGTCACCGCCCTGACCGCTCAGAATACCAGGGGAGTCCAGGCGGTCTATCCTGTGCCTCCGGCCTTTGTGGCCGCGCAGATGAAGTCCATCCTCTCCGATATCGGCGCAGATGCCGTAAAAACCGGGATGCTGGCCAATGCCGGAATTGTCTCGGCGGTTTCCGCCCGGCTCAAATCCTGCCGAACAAAAAAAATTGTCGTGGACCCGGTACTTCTGGCCGGGAGCGGCGAGGCGCTCACTGAATCTGCGGCCATCCCGGTCCTCAAGGCAGAGCTTCTGCCTCTGGCCTACGTAGTTACGCCTAATCTGGCTGAGGCTGCGACTCTGACTGGCCTGAAGGTGAAGACAGTCGCTGACATGGATAAGGCCGCTCGTGCCATAGCCAAATTGGGCCCGGTCAATGTCCTCATTAAGGGCGGGCACCTTGCCGGCGAAGCGGTTGATGTCCTTTTTGACGGTGAAGGCATTTATCATTTCCGGGCAGAGAGGATTCCAGACAAAAATACACACGGTACCGGCTGTATATTTTCTGCTGCCCTGGCTACGTTTTTGGCCCAGGGCCATGATGTAGTCGATGCTGTAGCCAGGGCCAAATCCTTTGTCACGCTGGCCATAAGGTCTTCTTTCCCGGTCGGTAGGGGCGCCTGGCCGACTAATCCTTATGCATACGTGGATCGAGAGATGTCCCGCTATCAGGTTATCGCCGCCCTGGAAAGGGCAGTGGCAACGCTTAAAGGCCAGCCTGTAAGGCGCCTCATACCCGAAGTTCAGTCCAACCTCGGCTATGCCCTGCCTTTTGCTGAGGATGAAAGCGACGTTGCCGCTATACCGGGTCGCATTATCAGGATCGGGGATTCTGTGGATACGCTAGCCGCTCCGGGGTTCGGGGCTTCTCATCATATAGCCCGTATAATCCTGGCTGTCATGCGCTATGACCCTGCCTATCGTTCTGCCATAAATATTCGTTTTGGGGAAGACATCATAAAGAAATGCCGTCAATTAAATTGGCATGTGGCCTCCTTTGACCGGCAGAAAGAACCCCCCGGCGTCAAGCGCAAGGAAGGAGCTTCCCTGGGATGGGGAATAGATATAGTCCTGAAGGATGCTAAAAAGATCCCGGACATAATTTACGACCGCGGGGATGTAGGCAAAGAGCCTATGATCCGCATCCTTGGTCGCAATCCAGAAGAAGTAGTCAGCAAGGTGCTGACGTTAATCTGATTCACTGCGGTTTGGCGGGGCTGGAGACGATTACCCCACGCTTTTCTATCTTAAACGGCAGCACCAGTATGCTCGCCTTTTGTAAATAACGTTCTACCCTGGCTTTCAGTCCCTTTCGGGTGAAGGTAACCATACACCCGCCTCCGCCTGCGCCACAGAGCTTGCTGGCCAGGGCCCCTTCTTTTTCAATAGTAGCCATAATGCCGTCTATCTGCGGGTTGGTCACGCCTGACGCCAAGTTTTTACGGTTTTGCCATTCTTCGCGCAGGAGACGCGCCAAGGCAGAGAAACGTCCCTGTTCTAAGACCTCTTTCATTTTGAGGGCGGTTTGCTTTATGCGGCGTATGTTGGCTACAGTCTGTCTTTGGTTATCAATATAGGCCTTCATCATATTCCAGTTCGTGGCGCCGGAAAATCTCGGCTCACCTACGAAACTAAGTACCGTCCGTTCTTCCAGTTCCTGGATGAAACCTCCGGGGACATCTATCGGTGAGCGTCTTACGCCGTCAATGCCGAACCAGATGGCGTTTATCCCGCCGTAAGATGCCGGATAGTAATCCTGTTTCCCGGTGGGGACCTTTATGGATTGAGCCTCGATATTTGCCCCAATATCGATCACTTCTTCTTTATCCGGCCTTTGGCCAGAGAGATGGATGAGGGCGTGGCTTAAGGCCATAAGGAGGGTGGAGGAGGCCCCCAGACCTGATCCTTTGGGTATGTTATTTTCTGTAGTAATAGTCAGCCCTGCAGCGGGTCGGTAATATTTTACGGCTCGAGCTATGAGGTCTAACGGCCCTTCGGGCCTAAGTTTGTCCACATTCGGGGCAGAGAGCTCCATATCCAAGTCTTGAGAGTAAATAATAATCCTGTGATCGTTACGCGTCTCCAGTACCACACGGCTCCGGATGCCGATGGCTGCATTTATGGTATAGGCGCCGCCTTCAAAGACGTAGAGCGGGCATATGTCCAGGGTGCCGCCGGCCAGATCGACTCGCATAGGCGCAGTTGCAGTAATCTTCATGGCTGTTTTCTCCTATTCTACCAGCTCAGAGACCGGGACAATTTCCACCTGCTTTCTTAAGGCCGGCAACTCCTCTTTTAAGACCTGATAGGTTACCGGGTGCGGATGCCCGATGCCTATGGCTGATCCATTTATGCGGGCCTCAGAGATGAGGCGGGCGATCTGTGCGCGAATAGCATTCGCCTCCTGTTTGTTATCCAGAAATACATCCCGTTCTGCGCTCCTGACACCCATTGACCGGGCCACGGACAGACCTTTGGTGAGTGGCGTAGTCCGGCTGTCCAGATAAAATAAGCCCTTTTTCTGAATTTCTCTAAGGACAATCTCCATCTTGTCGGCATCCGCTGTAAACCTTGAACCCATGTGGTTGTTGATTCCCTTTACATAAGGAACGACCTCCATATCAGCCTGTATCTGCGCAGCTATAGCGCCGCCATCCATGTTTAAAAAAAGCGCCCCCGGGCCGAGCTTGGATTCCGGAGACGAAGCGGCCTCCATAGGGAGGTGGAGCAGGACGTCTTTTCTGCAGTTATGGGCAAGCATAGCTGTTTCTTTGGTGTGCGGGCCGAAGGGCAAAAATGAAAAAGAAATAGGCGCATTCAGTTTTATAAAAGCTGCGTCTATACGGGGATTATATCCCAGATCATCTATGACGATGGCTACCTGTGGGAGCGAGGGCGTGGAAAGGGGCCTGGCACGACCTTCTGCCTTGGTTTTCTCCGGCGGGGCAGGCTCTTCAAAGATGATGCCCGGCTTTCCTATGGCCTTTCTAGCAGGAGACGTTTCAGGTCCCTCAGACTTAATTAAATATACAATTCCTCCTGCCACTGCCAGGATGAAAAGGATGCCCAGCAAACGGAAAAGGCCCCCGGACAAAGCCCGTTTTTCCCGGGCCTTACCCGAAGGCCGTTTTCTTCTGTTACCGGAACGTGAAGCCAAATCTGACCAGCGCCCTTAATTCACCTTTATCTTAGAGAATATCTCCCAGCTCTTGAGGATTTGTAATGCCCGGTTGAGCTGTATATCTTCTTCTGAAGTTGCCCCGGCATCTTTGTCCTTATCCGTATCCGGCTTTTCCTCCTCTTCCCCGATATCCGGCGATGTTTCAGGCTCTGCCTCTTCCCGGTCATTTTTTATATGGTGTTCTAAGTCCTTCTCACGCAATATTTTTATTTTTTTCATTTTTTCTCCATAGAGATTAAGTTGGCCGGTTACTATTATATCCGGTGTGATACCCTTGGCCTGAATGGAGCGGCCGCCTGGGGTGTAATAGCGAGCTGTGGTCAGGCGGAGGCCGGAGCCATCATCCAACGGGATAACGGTCTGGACCGAGCCCTTACCAAAGGTCTGTGCCCCTAATATAATAGCCTTTTTATGATCTTGAAGGGCCCCGGCTACAATTTCCGAGGCGCTGGCGCTGCCCTCATTTACGAGAACGATTATAGGATAAGGATGGGGTTTTTCTCCTTCATGGGCGGTAAACCGTACATTTTGACTTTTAATCCGGCCGTCGGTATAGACAATAATTCCCGTGTCTATAAATTCATCGGCCACCTTTACCGCCTGATCAAGGAGTCCCCCCGGATTGTTTCTTAAGTCCAGGATCAATCCCTTAAGAGGCTTATTTTGTTGTTCAAGATCATCCAGAGCGGACTTTAGGTCCTGGCTGGTTTTGTCCTGGAAATTAATAATTCGCACATAACCGTACCCCTCTTCCAGGGTCTTATGCTTGACGCTGTGTATGGGTATTACATCACGAACGAGCGCAAAATCTTTAATCTCCGCCCATCCTTCCCTGAGAATAGATATGGTTACTTCTGTCCCCTTGGGGCCGCGCAGTTTTTTAACCGCCTCTGTCAGCGACATGTTTTTAGTCGTTTTGCCATCGATTTTCAGGATACGATCTCCGGCCTTTAAGCCTGCCTTATATGCAGGTGTCCCTTCAATCGGAGATACAACAGTCAGTATGCCATCTTTTAATGTTATCTCGATCCCAATTCCACTAAAAACTCCCTTGGTTTCTACCTGTAATTCCTTAAAGTCATCGGGGGACATGAAGGAGGAGTGGGGGTCGAGGGTTTCCAGCATGCCTTTGATGGCTCCATAGATCAGGTCACCTGTTTTGACCTCTTCTACATAATTTTTTTCGACGATATCCAGTACATCGGCAAACAACTTAAGTTTTTCATAGGCTTCCCTGGTAGCGGCTGAGGCCACTAACCCATTGTATAAACAGGTAAAAAGCGCGATAATAACGACGAAGCTTACTCCTAACCAGATTTTTTTCCGCGATAGCTTGATTGACATAATATCTCCTTCCTTATGGGACAGTCTGTGTTGTCAAAAGATTAACCAAAGAAGTTCACGGTTCCGAGTCCCAGGTTCACGGTTTTTTAACCCTGAACCTTGAACTGTGAACTTTGAACTTATTTATACTTTGTTTACCATCTAGTCAAAAACAAGCCTTCTTGCATCTATCCACGACAATGGGTTTTCCGGCTTTCCACCGTTTCTTATTTCGAAGTATAAACATTCTCCAAGTAAATATCCTACGGCACCCACCAACCCGATAGTTTCGCCTTTTTTCACCAGGCTCCCAACCTCCTTAAAGAATTTAGAGGCATGCGCATAAAGGCTGTAGTATTTGTCGCCGTGATCTAAAATCATTATATTACCATATCCTCTTAAGTTGCCAAGATAGATGACCCGTCCGGTGTAAATTGATCGTATTTCTGTGTCGGCAGGGGCCTGGATATCGATTCCATTGCGGACGATGGTAGCCCCGGACTTGCTGCGTCTTACCCGACCGAATAAGCCGATTACCTTGCCCTTTACCGGCGGAGCAAGTTTACCCTTCTGGGCAGCAAAGCCCCGCAGTGCTTGTGTATCAGGTCTTTGCCGGACCTCCTCTTCCATTTTACGCTGTAGCTCCCGAATAGTGGCATTGAGTCTTTCTGCGGATTCTTGCAACTCTGTGATATCCTGGAGACACGCTCTTTTTTTCTGGCAGACAGCAGCCAATAGACCAGCCCTTTCCTGGCGCAATTTTTCAAGATGGAGGGCTTCAATTTGTACTTTTTCTTTCATTTGTTGTAGGGCCTGGTTAGAAGCTAGCATCTCTTGTCTTACCTGTGACAGTTCATTAAGCTTTGCCTGATATGCGGAGATGGCTCCTCCGTCTTTGCGTAACATAAACCTGAGAGCCTCCTGACGGGCCAGGAGATCCGGGAGGGAGTGTGAACTAAATACCATGTTCATAAGGCCTACCGGGCCGAATTTATAATAAGAGACTACCCGGTGTCTGGCCTGTTCTTTGAGACGGAGGGTTTCCTCTTCGGTTTCCTTAAGGTGCTGTTCCGCCTGCACGAGATACCCCCTTTTTTGGTTAAGCTTCCGGGTCAGATCTTCCATGCAGGCATTTTGACGGTCTATAAAGTCTTCCAGTCTTCCCAGCTCAGACAGAATCTCCTGTTCCTTTTCTGTGAGGCGGGAGGCCTCCTTTTTTTTCTCCTGTATCTGTGTATAGACCTTATCGGCTTTCTGGCGTTCCTGTTCATACCTGATTTTCAGGTTATCCTTGGCCAGGACTGGAGTTAGTGCACAGAAAACAAAGAGGGTTATGGTTATAAAGGTTATCGCTTTCATACCCTTAAGAACTGACGCATGGAAAATGCACTCACCGCTGCGCAGAGAATTATACTGCCTGCTATAATGCCAGTGACAACGGGTATAGGTAAAAATACCAGGCTAAAGAATCGGATAAGACCGGGGAAGTTGACCTGTGTCTTTAAAAACTCAAAGAGTGCAAATAAAGCCAGCATGGCCAGCCCTGATCCCACTAGTCCCTGCAGCATACCTTCCAAGACAAAGGGCCCCCGTATGAAGAAGTTAGTGGCGCCAACCAGTCTCATGGTTTCCAGTTCATTACGCCGCAGATAGATGGTCAGTTTGATGGTGTTAGAGACGACAAATATAGTGGTGAGGAGGAATAAGCCCCCCATAACAAGGGTTATGAGTTGGGTAAAATCTGCTGCCTGGCGCAATCTTTCCACCCATTCCTTCCCGTAATATACATCTGTTATTCCAGGCAGGGAGGTTAACTCAGAAACTAACGGACGGATGCGTCCCAGGTTATACATGGTCCCTGTCACCTCAATTTCCAGGCTGGGGGGGAGAAGATCTTCGCCCAGGCCAGCCAGAATATCTTTCTCATCTTGAAATTGTTGCATAAGCCTTTGGTACCCTTCCTGACTGGTAATATATCGTATATTGGCTACGCCACGCAGTTTAAGGACTTTTGCCTTGAGATTCTCGATGTCCTCAGGAGGAAGGGCTGGATCGATATAGGTCACGATGCGTATCTCGCGGCTGAAGTTTTCCGCCAGGCGGTGGAGGTTGAAGTAAATCAGGGTTGATAGGCCAAAGATGAGGACGACAAAGGCAATAGTTAAGGCGGTCATTAAGTGGGATAACCAGTTACCCCGCATGTTGGAGAAGGTTCTGGGGATTATATACGGAATGACGCTCAATTTACGATCCTGCCTTGGTCCAGAATGATCACTCTTTTGGCCGTGGAACGAATCAATTCCTGGTTGTGCGTAGCAAAGATGACCGTGGTACCACGGGCGCTGATTTCATTAAAAAGTGACATGATATCCGCAGCACGTCCAGCATCCAGGTTCCCGGTCGGTTCATCTGCTAAAAGCACTAAAGGGTCATTTACTACGGCCCGGGCAATGGCTACCCGTTGTTGTTCACCTCCAGAGAGACGTCGGGGATATATGCGTTTTTTTATTTCCAATCCCAGGCTTTTCAATACCTGGCCGACCTTCTGCTCTATGACCGATTTTTTTACGCCACATACCTCCATAGCCAGGGCCACATTTTCAAAGACGGTTAAATTTTCTATCAATTTAAAATCCTGAAAGACCATTCCCATCCGTCGCCTGAGATATGGGATTTTGGAATTGGACAGGCGCCGCAGGTTTATCCCATCTACCCAGACCTCACCTTTGGTGGAACGCTCGAGGCAGAGCATAACCTTGAGCAGAGTCGTCTTCCCCGCCCCGCTCGGTCCGTTGACAAAGACAAATTGCCCTTTGCCTATACGGAGATTAATATCTTCAAGGACGGTGAGATCTTGCTCGTAAGACTTATAGACATGCTTTAATTCAATTAAAGGAGGGTTCATTTTATTTTTCAATCCATCGGAAAAATTGTCCTGATTATAATGATGACCGCGTTATTGTGCAAGTATTTACTCCCCATGTGGTATTTTTAGCTTTTTCGTGGTCAATTAATTGGAAAATAATAAAAGAGCTTGATATAATTCAGATGACAATCCATTATGGTTTACAGTGAAAGTCATTAGTCAATAGTCATTTGTCACTGGCAAAAGTTGATCAACCTTCCACAGTTAGCCAATGATCGATGACGTTGCCTAATAGTACTCTTGCAAGCACCGGCATCTCCTATGTATGACGTGATCGGCTTTGGGGCCTTAAATCTTGACTATATCTACTCCGTAGATAGTCTGAGTATCCTTTCACACAAACTTCCTTTGCAGCCCGGGCAGGAGATTTTTTTTAGCGAGCGTCTCTTTCCCAGGATCAAGGCCCTCATAGAAGAACATGGCAAATTGAAGCAGACCTCCGGCGGAGGTTCGGCTGCCAACACCATTTTTGCCCTGGACCGGATGCGTTTTAAAACTGGATTTATCGGGAAAGTAGGCCGGGATGAGGCCGGAGACCTGCTGCTAAAGTCTCTTGGTGGAGTCGATACCGGTCACATCCGGCGGCAGGGTAAAAGCGGGGCCTGTCTCATCGTCATAGATAAGCGTGAAGATCGATCTATAATGGCCTTTCCCAATACAAATAAGACGGTGACCATAGGAAAGAAAGAGATAACTGCCGTGAATAACTCGAGATTTTTACATTTATCCTCTTTTGTAGGGGGAAAATCGCTCTCTTCCCAGATCAGATTGGTTGAAAATCTCCCTTCACAGGTGCGATTGAGCTTCGATCCCGGAGAGATTTATGCCAGTAAGGGGCTGAAAGAGATATTTCCTATCATCCAGAAAGGCTTTGTCCTCTTTTTGACGGATCGAGAGATAGAGAAGCTGACCGGGAAACGCTACAGGGCAGGCTGCCGGGAGCTTTTGGCTATGGGGCCTTCTATTGTGGTCTGCAAGCGGGGAAGACAGGGGGCGTATGTCCTTTCTCGCGAGGAGGAATTTCATGTGCTGGCGGAAGAGGTCCCGGTGGTGGACAATACCGGGGCAGGCGATGTATATAACGCCGGTTTTCTGGCCGGACTTCTTATGGGGCGGCCTTTGAGGCCGTGTGGCCTTTTCGCTACCAGAATGGCGGCCAAGAGCGTAACCGGCTATGGGCGGAGCAGGTACCCTACTGACAAGGACCTGACAAATTTTTTTCAGATTAAACCAGGGCACAGAGCACAAGAATAGTTACAAGTTTCAAAAGTTACAAGTTACAAAAACTTGCAAACCTGCAACTTGCAACTTGTACCTTTCTTAAAAGGAGAATACCTCGTGTCTTACTTAATAGGCTGGTTTTCTACCGGACGGGATAAGGCGGCCAGGGATTTGCTCAGTACGGCCCATGCTAATATGCAAAGTGGATTTATCCCCGCGGCAATCGAGTATGTCTTTTGCAACCGCAATATGGGTGAAGGCGCGGAAAGCGATAAGTTTCTGGGACTCGCCCGCGGCCTTGGTCTTAAGACAATTACCTTCTCATCCAGAGATTTTTTGCCTGAAGAAAAGAGGCAATCTATAGAAAGATGGCGCACCCTTTATCACCAGGCGGTTATGGAACAGATCAGCAAGTTCCAGAACAATCTTATCATGCTGGCCGGATATATGCTGATTGTCAGCCCCGAAATGTGCCAAAGACATACCATAATTAACCTCCATCCTGCGGCCCCTAAAGGACCGGCCGGCACCTGGCAGGAGGTTATCTGGAAGCTTATTGAGCAAAAAGCAAGTGAGACCGGGGTAATGATACACGTGGTTACCGAGACCCTTGACGAAGGCCCCCCCATAACGTATTGTACATTTCTGATTTGCGGGAAAGAGTTCGATCCCCTCTGGGCTGAGCTACAAAACAAACTTAGAACTCATACCTTCCAGAAGCTGGTAGCCACAGAGGGAGAATCCAATAATCTATTCCAACGCATCCGGCAGGAGGGCGTAAGGCGGGAGATCCCCCTAATTGTCTTGACTCTGAAGACTCTGGCCGAAGGGAAAGTAATAATAAGAAGGGAAAATGTCTTTGCCCCGTATTGTCTAAATAAGGAGATCGAAGACTATCTATAGTGAAAGTCATCAGTCAATGGTCATTTGTCACTGGTAAAAGTGGTCAATCTTCCACGGTCAACTAATGACCAATGACTAATGACCGGTGACGCTGCCTATAAGAAAAGAAGGCATCCACAGGTAACAAATATGAAAACCGTCCAACTGAACATTGATTGCGAAGGTCCTATCACCAAAAACGACAACGCCTTTGAGCTCTGCCAGGCCTTTATCCCGAAGGGGGATAAATTTTTTACCCTCATTAGCAAGTACGATGACTTTCTGGCGGACATCGAGAAAAAGCCGGGCTATCAGGCCGGTGATACCCTTAAGCTAATACTGCCCTTTCTCAAGGCATTTGGCCTGACCCACCAGCAGATGATAGACTATTCGCGCTCTCACCTCATCCTCCTGCCCGGAGCCAAAGAGACTCTGCGGCAGGTCATGGAGATTATGCCCACATTTATTATAAGTACCAGTTATGAGCCATATCTGGAGGCCCTTTGCCAGGTTACCGGCTTTCCATTCAGTCAGATTTACTGTACTAAAATAAATATGGATCACTACAGCCTGCCTGAAGACGAGCAAAAATATCTCAGGAAGACCGCTGCCGAGATTGCAAATATGTCTATGCTGGAATGGGAAACCAGTGCGGATGGGGCATATAGGCTCTCTGGCCGGAGCCAGGATACTATCCAACGTCTCACAGTAATCTTCTGGGAGGAGATATGCTCTATGGAGGCCGGACGCTTACTGGCTGAGACCAAAACCATCGGTGGAAGGGCCAAGGCCCGGGCCGTTTTGGACAGCCTGAAAATAACGAATAATGACCTCTCCCAGGTCATATATCTGGGCGACAGTATCACAGATGTCGAGGCCCTGGAGCTGGTCAGGGATGGCGGTGGCCTGAGCGTGAGCCTTAACGGGAATGGATATGCGGTCAGATCGGCTGAAATATGCTGTCTGTCCGGCCAGGCCTCAATTATTCTCCTCCTCGCTGCACTCTTCAAAAAGGGCGGGAAGAATCTGGTTTTAGAGGTAGCTGATAATTGGAGTATTGAGCGATTGAAAGACCTCAAGGAGGTTCAATATCTGCTGACGCCACAGGAAACCGGCCGGACCGGGTTCCCGAGGCTGGAGGTCATTAACAAAAAAAATATGGAAAGACTGGTACAGGAAAGCGAGACCTTCCGTAAAGAAGTCCGCGGTATTGCCATCGGGTCCCTTGGCTAGTCCTGACAAACCGGTTCGTAAAAAAGCCTTTTCACCGCTGAGCACGTATTGTCTGTTGTTCGTAGTCCGTTGTCCGTTGTTTTTCTGGTTTGTTTGGTTTGTCTGGTTTATCTGGTTTTAGGCTTTCGGCCTTAGGCTTTCAGCTTTCAGCTATCGACTACTGACTACTGACTATTGACTATTGACTATTGAATGTTATCTCGGCGTTCTCAGCGGTCTCTGCGGTAAAAATCTACTTTTTACGAAGCCGTCAAAATTAAACAGCCTCTTTTTCTTTCCAGTACGGATTGGCCAGGTCTTCAAAAGCAGCCATCGCCGCTACCGCCCCCTGGCCGACGGCAGTCACAATCTGTTTAAATCCACCGGTAATGTCACCCGCGGCGTAGATGCGCGGCACATTGGTTCTCTGCTGGCGGTCAACCTCTATGTAACCGGCCTCGTCCAGTTCCACACCCGTTTTTTTGGCTAATTCATTTACCGGTTCGTAACCTATGGATATAAAGACGCCATCCACCGGCATCTCTTCCGCCTTTCCAGTTTTTGTATTCTCAATACGTACGCCGGTGACTATCTCATCACCCAGTATCTCGCGCACTCCTGAGTTCCAGAGTACCGGAATCTTCCGGCTGAAAAGACTTTCCTGGAGGCGCGATTCAGCACGAAGTTTATCCCTCCGATGGACGAGTGTCACACTGACCCCCAGACTATCCAGATAAAGGGCCTCGGTTATAGCACTGTTTCCACCGCCAACCATGATAACCTTCTTCCCCTTATAAAAATAGCCGTCGCAGGTAGCGCAGTAACTCACTCCCCGGCCATAAAGGCGTTCCTCACCGGGTACACCCAGCTTACGGTGTTTGGCCCCGGTGGCCAGGATGACCGCCCGGCATAAATATTTGCCTCTGTTTGTGCTGACTTTAATCTGTTCATTCGGTTCTATCTCCAGAACCTCTTCCCCCTGATGGATATGGGCATATTGGGTGGCATGTTGAGCCATTAAATCTACCAGGGACTTACCGGCCACACGTGTAAGCCCGGGATAATTTTCGACGACTGGCGTCAGGGCCACCTGTCCGCCCACGACCCCTTTCTCCAGGACTACGCACTTCAGGCCGCTTCTTTCCCCATATATCGCGGCAGTCAGCCCTCCAGGGCCAGCTCCCACGATAACTATGTCCACATGTACCTCTTCTCCCTCCCGGACAAGCGGAGGCGCTTCGGTTGCCGGTTCCTGCAAGGTCAAGACCTTCTCGATGAAGGCCTCCTGGGTGTCCACGGAGACGGAAACCGTCTTTCCGTTGATCACCGTATGGGGGACGGAGGAAACCTGGTAATGGGTGGCCAGATCTTCACTTTCTGAGGCCTCGACTATCTCTGCCATTATTAAATCCGGCCTTTCCAGGGCAGAGGCAACCGCCACAGCCACCTGCTGCGGGCAGTACGGTCAGGTAGGGGTGACGAAGACCTGTATATGGCGGCTGTCTTTGAGTACAGCCAGCCGCTCCCGGGCGGAGGAAGAAAGGAGCGTCTTACCCACAGAGGTCATGACGATGGTGTCCAGAAAGGAGCGCATCTCTTCTCCGGCAGGGGAACCGGTGTAGCGGATATGATAGGCGGCAGGATCTATAAGGATGGTTGGTGACCGGCTGACATTGTATTTTTTTGAGACCGCATCGCCTACTTCATGAAATTCAGGGATAATCTTGGGGGTTAATTTCCCCAGTTCTTTGATCAGCGCCACGGTAAAGCGATTGAAGGGGTCGTTTTCTCCTTCCCGGGTGAAGACGTAGATAGGGACTTCTTTTTCCAATATATCAAACTTCTTTTTTAATATCTCCTCCTTGTCCTGCTGAACCATTTTTGCCTTTTTCTTGCCGCCAAACATTCGTTTCTCCCTTCCCGTTCTCAACTATTGTCAAAAGATTAACCACAGAGGACACAGAGAAACAATAAGGTATTAATTAAGTTCAAGGTTCAAAGTCTAAAGTTCAAATAAATGCCAAAGCCCAAAGTTCAAAGCTGAAAGCTCAAATTTGACATATTGGTAACACTTTAGCTGCTTGAAAAAAGCTGGTCGTCCAGAAAGCGGCGCCTCAAAAATCCCCCTTAATCCCCCTTTTTCAAAGGGGGAATGTAGGGGGATCCCCTTTTTCAAAGGGGGAAACGTCTCT